>NZ_CP083760.1:2612868-3266086 GCF_020149915.1 Candidatus Sulfidibacterium hydrothermale | reverse complement strand
CATGCTTTATCCGCACACAAAAGCACAAACTATCAACGAGCCGCTGGGTGGAAAACCGCCGGCTGGCGTAAAGTCATCCATTAAAGATTACAACGATCAGCTGAAATATATGCGGGCTTTCGAAGTGGCTGTGTGGGCCATGCCGGCGGTGAGTATTTACGGTTTTCGCCGGGCTACACTTGCCATTGGCGGAAAAGACAACACCATTCTGGCCTGGTCGAAAGTGGCCGGCCCCAATGCCGAGCTGCTGACGGCTAACGACAATACACCCTATATTTTAGCGATGAGCGACCTGCAAAAAGGCCCGGTGGTGCTGGAAGTGCCGCCTGCCACAAAAAAAACAGTGCTTTACGGCCAGGTGGTGGACATGTGGCAATTTGCCATTGCCGATGTGGGACCTGTTGGTGCTGATAAAGGCAAAGGCGGTAAATATCTTTTCCTGCCGCCCGGTTATAAAGGCCCTGTCCCCGAAGGTTATATCGTGAAAAAAAGCCCGAGTTACCGGATTTATCTCGCTTTCCGCTCGATTCGAAAACCAGGATCGGGAGCTACCCTGCAGGATGCTTACAACTATTCCAAACGGCTGAAAATGTATTATCTGAACCATCCCGAACCCACCCGCTATATCGATCCGTCAGATAAACGCTTTGCCACACTTCCGCATTACGACGAAAGTATGTTTCGCGATATTCACGATATTTTTACTGTGGAACCGGTAAAACCGCAGGATAAAATCATGATGGGATATCTTTCGTATCTCGGCATTGAAAAAGGCAAGCCGTATCACCCGGACGAAACCACTAAAAAAGCCATGCGTCAGGCGGCTGCCGACTTTTACTATTACATGCAACACCGGCTGACCTATCAGAAAAAAAGCATGTATTACTGGCCTAACCGGCACTGGCAGGATGTGCTTACCCCCGACAAAAACGGCTATTTTTCGTTTGTGTACAAAAACAGTATTGATGTGGATGCCCGCGCCGAGCGCTATTTCTTTGCTACTTATTACCCGCGGGCCTATTACAAACATCCGGCCAATATTTACATGTTTACCAAAATGGATAAATACGGTCATCCGCTGGAAGCCGGGAAGCTGTACAAGCTAACCATTCCGGCCCACATGCCGGTCAAACAGTTCTGGTCATTGATCATTTACGACGGCGCTACCTGGGCTTTTATTTATACCAAAGAGAAAAAGGTTGGCATTTCGTCGTACGATATGAGCCGGCTGAAGAAGAATCCGGATGGTAGTGTTACGCTGTATTTTGGTCCTAAAGCACCCAAAGGGCTGGAAAGCAACTGGATTCCTACCGGCGGAAAAGTTCCTGTGCCGGGCCTGCGGTTTTACGGTGCCAAAGAATCCATTATCAACCGGACTTTTGTGATGCCGGATGTGGAACCGGTGAAATAGAAAAACGAAAAATTTTTTCTCCATTAAAATTGAAAGATTCTCTGTATTTTCGTCCGGTATGACAAGAACTGAAATTTACGTTGTTATTGTAGCCGGCGGAAAGGGAATACGGTTTGGTGATGAAACCCCAAAACAATTTCACCGGGTAGCCGGAAAGCCTTTGTTGATGCATACTTTTGAGGCTTTTGACCTGTTGTTAGGGAAAGCGGAGTTCATTTTGGTTCTTCCCGAAATGGAAATTGGCCGGTGGAAACATTTGTGTGTGGATTATGATTTTCAGTGGCCCCATCGTATTGTGGAAGGTGGTCCTACCCGTTTTCATTCGGTTAAAAATGCATTACACTTTGTTCAGGATAGAAGTCTGGTTTTTATTCATGATGCGGTCCGTCCGCTGGTGAGTGAAGAAACCATTTCCGGAGCTTTAAAAGTAGCGCGGATTCATGGTACTGCTGTTCCGGTGGTTCCTTTGACTGATTCGTTGCGACAGGTGGAAAATGGAATAAGCCGAGCTGTTTCCCGTGAACAGTTCCGGCAGGTGCAAACACCACAGGTTTTTCGTTCGGAACTTTTAAAAAAAGCATACGGACAAACTTATCGCGAAAGTTTTACTGATGATGCAGGAGTGATAGAAAGTACGGGACAGATGGTGCATCTTGTAGATGGAAATCCGGATAACATCAAAGTTACGCGGCCGGGTGATTTGGGTTATGTGGAAGCCGTCCTTTTTCAGCGGAATGAGAGTGATAATTAACGGATTAATAAGACTGCACTCATCATCAGCTCGTTGTTTATTTTATAGATTTCTTCCATTTCTTTACGGGTACAGGCATATAGAATTTTCAATTCGGTATCCTGTTTGTCCATATCCGTAATGTTTAAAATTCCGGTAACTTGTTTTTGTTTTGATGTTCCGATCCATACATCCAGCTCTTCTCCGTCGGAAGAACGGGTATTTTTGATGTAGCCGTAGTCAAAAGGATAAATAAATTCTTTAAAACGCGGATGACGAGAGCCTTTGGGGCGGTCAATAAAAATGTCTTTTTCACGGATAATTTCATCCAGACTTTTCCAAAAGTCCGGGTTGCTGAAATACTGTTTTTCTTTCATTACTCGCTGATTACTGCTTCCATTGACGATTTTTCCACTGATAGGGGAACAAGCTCCGGAAGGCTACAAAAGTAATGTAAAAAGGATAAATGATTTCGAAAGGGAAAAGCAGGGGCAATAAGCGCCGTTTACCGGCAAACCGGCTGAAAGCATAAAGTAAAGGAAAGTCAATCAGTGTTTTAATGATGATGAATAATCCGTAAATAATCCACTCCCAGGGATAAAAGAATCCGGTAATAAAAGAAATGGTCAGCATCAGATTATAGAAAAAAACGGTGTAAGAAACCAGCATAGCCCAGGGCTGGGTATAACCCCGTGCTTTTGATCCCCAGCGGATACGTTGCCGTAAAAAAGAAGACACGGAAGATGGGGGAGAAGTGCGGACAATGGTTTCTTCGTTTTTGATAAAAGTTACGGCACGCCGGCCAAATTTACGGCTGATGTATTGGATAAAAAAGACATCATCGCCCGAAGCGAAACCGTTTTGTAATGCATCATCAGTGGCATCCAGATATATTTTTTTTTCAAAAGCCATGTTGGCAGCATTTCCCATAAAAGGCAAACCGATTCCTGCCGAACCGGCTCCGGAAGCGACCAGACTCATAAATTCCAGAGAAAAAAGCTTTTCCTGCAAGGTGCGTTCTCCGTCATAAATGACCGGGCCTAAAATCAACCGGGGATGATTTTGTTCATAAAAAGTAACAATTTCGGTAAGCCAACTGCGGGTGGGTAAACAATCTGCATCGGTAATAACAATTAATTTGCCGCTGGCAGAAGCAATGCCGGTTTGTAAAGCCGCTTTTTTTCCTGTTCCCGGAGAAGAAATCAGTTGTACATTTTGAATGTTTTGCCGATGAATAAAATCGTTTAGCAGGTTTTCCCCTCCGTCTTCGGAGTGATCATTTACAAAAATGATTTCTGTAAATGCTGCCGGATACGACTGCTGCAGCAATGTTTCTAACAAACGGGTTAAGTTTTCTTTTTCATTCCGGAAAGGGATTATAACCGAAAGCGGAGTCGATAAATCGCGATGCGAAAAGGAAAAACGGCTCAGCCGATACCATCCTTCAGTAAAAGCAAAAATCAGAAACATATACAGGATAGCAGAAGCAAAATAAATAAGAAAAAGAATTCCGGCTGTCATGATGCTTTGTTGTTTCGGAAAAACCGCAGCTTAAAAATAAACAATAATCCGATAAGTGCAGGGATAACCAGATTAAGCATCCAAAGAGCCGATGAAGCCGCCACAATATGGCTTTTAAGTGCTTCATTCATTGGGCTTTGCCAATACAAACCAAAAACGTACAGACTTACCGAACCCCGGACACCGATTTCAGATAATGCAATAGTAGGAATAATGCTCATCAGCAAATAGATCAGGCTGATAATCAGCATGGCTTCCGGATAATTCACCGGTACGCTAAATAAGTGCAAAAGAAGGTAAAACTGCAGAGAGAAAACCAGATAACGGAGGATGCTGAGTATCCAAACATACAGTAGTTCACGGGTATGGTACCACGAAAAGACTTCGGCATAGCGGGCTGTTTTTTGGTACGCTTTGCCACTTAAGTGTCTCAATAAATCAGAAAAGACAGAAAAGTTCAAAAAGGCAAAAATGAGCAAGGCCATGGCAAAAAGAATACTGAATATCAGGCCGGCCAGCATCCAGTGTCCTGTGGATGTTTGTGTGTTGATCCATTGGGGAAGGAAGAAAATCAACCCGGTCATACCAAAAACCAACGTGGTCAAAAGCTGGGCCATACTGCCCAGGATGGTGGCCAGTGTCGCCTGAAGGCGATCGGCTTTTTTCAACACAAAAACCCGGCCCAGATAATCGCCTATCCGGTTGGGAAGGAAAACACTTACCGAAATGCCTGCAAGTACCGCTTTAAAGGCTTCAAACAAAGAAATGGTTTCTAACTTTTGCATCAGAAACTGCCATTTCCGGCTTTCGAGCAGCAAATTGATCGGCAAGAAAAAGAGGGTGAGCAAAAGCAGAGAAATAAAGTGCTTGTTTTGGGTAACCGTTTCGGTATTTCGTAAAAAAGAGGAAAAATCGTGTTTAAAAAAAAGTTGCCGGTAAAGAAAGTAAAAGGTAAACACCAAAATGGTGAACCGGATCAGAATGTTATATGTTTTACTTAACTTTGCCATAAATGTTTTTGGTTGGCCAGCGAAAGAATCATATTAGGTATTGACCCGGGAACCAACGTGATGGGTTACGGACTGATTTATCAGTCGGGCAATAAAATCAGGATGATCACCATGGGAATCCTGAAACTGTCGCAGTATGCCAACCATGCGCTAAAATTAAAAAAGATTTTTGAACGGACACTGGCGCTTGTAGAGGAATATCATCCGGATGAATTGGCTATAGAAGCTCCTTTTTATGGCAAAAATGTGCAATCCATGTTGAAACTGGGACGGGCACAGGGCGTGGCCATGGCTGCGGCTTTGTATAAAGACCTTCCCATTTTTGAATATTCTCCGAAAAAAATTAAGCAGGCCATCACCGGAAACGGAAACGCCTCCAAAGAGCAAGTGGCCGGCATGTTAAAGAACATTTTAGATTTTCCCGAACTTCCGCAAAAACTGGATGCTACCGATGGACTGGCTGCTGCGGTATGCCATTATTTTCAGGGAAATACAACCGGTACGTCAGGCAGTTACCACAGCTGGAAAAGCTTTTTAAAAGATCATCCGGAGCGATTGAAAAAATAAACTGCGGCATGGCGGTGAGTAAAGAAGTTTAACGTGCGCTGAAGTATTTGAAGTACTTCAAATACTTCAAGTGCCTAAAGTGGGAAATCACAAAAGACAAAAAGACAAATTCAAAAAATCAACTTCTTTTGTCATGCTGAGCAGCGCGAAGCATCTCTTTGAACAGTCGTGGTTATTTTTTAGATCCTTCACTACGCTGCGTTCCGTTCGGGATGACAATGGAAATGCAAATAAAATATTGAAAATCAACCAATCACCAGTGACCAATGATCAATATTTGAAATCCCAAAAAACAAAAAGGCAAATCGCAAAAAAAATCTCAAACGCAAAACGCTAATCAACAGATAACTAACCACAACAACTCATTCCTCTGCATTTATCGTTCTACACTCAACATTTATCGTTCATCCTTCCCAATGACCAGTGACCAATAACAAAAGTTGGAAACCCCAAAAAACAAAAAATCAAATCGCAAAAGAATCTCAAACGCAGAACACAAAACCTTCATTCAACATTCTATACTCCTCATCGACGACAATATCTTCCCATCTTCCAAAAACCTGTTTTAAAATTTGGTAGTTTCCTTCAAAAAGGTTATATTTCTCTGATTTGGGTAATCATTAAAAAAAGGAGGAAGTATGACGCATTCGATTTACTGGGAAAGTATAAATCTTCAACCTGATGTTTTACAGATTGTACAAAAGATTATCAAAGAGAATCCTTTTCTCGTTCAAATTTTCAAAAAAGCGGATACTTACGAAGAAGCCAAAAACCGGTTAAGGCGCTGGATAACGGAATATGCCGATCAACACCCGGCTATTGCTACCTATTTGCGTAATAGCAATTCCGGTTCTTTAGACCGGTTATCCTGGCAGGAGATAGCTGTTATCCGGTTAATGGATTATGTTGAAAACGAAGGGAAATCTTTTACAGATCCGAACCTGAACGGGGCTATGGTAACAAATTGGCCGGTGAAACATTTGTGGTTGGCTATTCGGTACGGAAAAGGTAATGCCAAAAGAGCTTTTTTTCTGGATATGCTTTATTTGTTCCGGCAGTTCAACGGTAAACTGGGGCAAAATAAACCGTCAAAAGAAAAGGTGTTACGTTGGATGAGCCGTTATTCCAGTGGGTTGGATGAAAAAGTGGTGAAAGAGCGAAAACACAATAAGGACCGGATTATCCGGAAGATCATCCAAAATATAGATTTGGGTCTCCAGAAAAGCCGGCGATTTCAGTTTCGGCCCGGAATGAACTTTGAAGAAAAGTATCGAATGGTTTCTTCCTGGTGGAACGACTATCGGTTTCATCTCTCTTTTGCTATTCGTCATCCGGATATGTTAAATGAAATGTTGGGGAACTCGTTGTCGGAAAAAACCATGAAACGGCTTTACGAAGCCCGGAAAAAAGGGATTCCTCTTTTTGTCAATCCATATTATTTGTCTCTGTTATCTGAAAATTGCGATTTTCAAGCACCGGTGGCCGACAAAGTATTGCGTGATTATGTTTTTCCCAGCCAGAAATTAATTGATTCTTTCGGGCATATTGTGGCCTGGGAAAAAGAAGACATCATGCGGCCGGGCGAGCCGAATGCGGCGGGATGGCTGTTGCCGGCATATCACAATATTCATCGTCGTTATCCTGATGTGGCCATTTTTATTCCGGATACTACCGGAAGGGCCTGTGCCGGTTTATGTGCTTCCTGTCAGCGGATGTACGATTTCCAGAATGGCCATTTTAACTTTAACCTGAAGAAGTTACAGCCGCGAATGAGTTGGCCTGAGAAAATGCATTTGCTGATGGATTACTTTGAAAAAGACACCCAGTTGCGTGATATACTCATTACCGGGGGCGATGCTTTCATGAATTCTGATGAATCGCTGAAACAGATCTTGGATGCTGTTTTGACAATGGCGGTTCGCAAAAAAGAAAAAAATAAAAACAGGAAAGATGGGGAGAAATATGCTGAGATTGTAAGAATAAGGCTTGGAACACGCATCCCGGTTTATTTACCACAGCGTGTTACCGATTCGTTAATTCAGATTTTGTCTGATTTTCGCCGGAAAGCAGGAGAAGCCGGTATTCGGCAGTTTGTGGTTCAAACCCACATTGAATCGGCTATGGAAATTACTCCTGAAACCCAAAAAGCGGTACAGAAACTGATCCGCGCCGGCTGGGTGGTTACCAACCAGCAGGTTTTTATTACGGCAGCTTCCCTGCGCGGGCATACTGTACGGCTGAGACAGGTGTTGAATGATATTGGAATTTTGCCGTATTACACCTTTTCTGTCAAAGGATTCATGGAAAATCATTATAATTTTACGCCTAATGCACGCGCAGTACAAGAGCTGGCAGAAGAAAAAGTGTACGGCCGTATTCCGGAGAATTTGCAGAATCTTTTGAAAACGGTTCATGAAAAGGAAATCTGTGTCCCGGAGGTGATCAATAAAATCCGGCAACAAGCCGGGATTCCTTTTGTGGCTACAGATCGTAATTTGATGAATCTTCCTGGCGTGGGAAAAAGTCTTGGCTTCAGAACGATAGGAATCACGGCTGACGGGAGAAGAATTTTATGTTTTAAATATGATAAAAACCGTCGGCACAGCCCGATCGTAAAAAACAACGAAGAAGTGATTATCATTGAGTCCAAATCCATTGCCAAATATCTTCGTCAGCTGGAATCCATGGGGCAAAATATCCGTGAATATCAGTCGGTATGGGGATATTCTTTAAGCGAAACAGAATCTTTATCTGCAGTGTATCTTTATCCTGAATATGATTTTAAAGTTACGGAACGGTTCACTCATCTACAGCCAGGTGCAAAAACCGAATCTTTTGATAAAGAAGAGAAAAACGTTTCTATACTGGTGAGTCAGGAATATAATAACTAGGAAAAAGATAAGCGGATATAAAAAAGCCGCTATCCAAAATCCGGATAACGGCTTTTTTTAGTTGTTTAAAAATTAATATTGCCAGAGATACTGTTCAAAGTTGAACATTTCGCGTTGAATGCGTTGTGATTCTTTAATGGCGGCTACTCCCGTGGCATATTCACTGATACGTCGGTCAAACATATTTTGTTCTTTATAAATATAACTCCGGAACAGGCGTTTAATGAAGATATCATCAAAAGTAAGACGCATGGCCGAATTGTTGGGGTTAAATGCCAGCGATTGTGCCAACACTTTTCGAGCATCAGCATAAGATACCCAGAAAAGCGGAACAGAAACTTGTTGTCCGTTGTGTTCTTTGATCATTACCGGACAAAAAGCTTCAATACGCACCAGCATCTGCGACCGCTTTGAATCGAAATACCAGTCTTCTTTCAGCCGTAAACGCATCACCTGCGTCGGATCAAACGTATTAATAATTACCGTGTCGTATTCATCATAAGGCGGAGTGGAACGGCGCAATGTTTCATGTGTGGTATCGGTTTGCCGGGCAATGATTTCGTTGTATGTAATAGGAACCAGCAGTTCGTCGGTGGAGGAGATGTCATACGCCGTAATTTTCCCCTGTTTCAGCGCATCCATAATGACCGTGATAAAAGATTTCCAGTTTTGATGCGGTGTGGTAGGGAAATAAAACACATTATTCATTTTCTGGCGAAAATCAATTTCGCGCCAGATTCTTTTCGACCACATGATATCTGCTTTTCGTACGGTCGGAAGAGGCATAGGAATGCGTTTGATTACTCCCTGATCCTGAAACAGGCCGTCAGATGGAGTGTTTACGGTAATTTGTCCGGTTACCATCAGGGGCACGCCGAAAACAAATAACAGAAAACCGTATAAAAATATTTTTTTCATAGCCTTTATTTTATCTCTAAACTAATGGGGTTCAGTGTTCGGATAGAACCATCCGGACCCACAGCCTGAATATTTTCAAAAAAGAATTTTTGTTTGTGTTTAGCACTTCTAATCAGTTTCATGGCTTCCGGAGTGAAGGTATTTCCTTTGATGTTGTACTGGAGCCAGTCACCGTTCAAGATGGTGGCAAACGAAAACGAAACCACTTTAAAATAGTAATTGTCGAACAGGAAATCTTTCATATTCGGAATAATGGCCCGGGCAGCTAACAGGGTGTTTTTACCGATTTGTCCGTTAGAACGGCCGGCAATTTCAGCAGTCGGACTCGGAACCCGTTTAATCCGGAATTCTGACCGGCCCAGCAGCACATTTCGTCCGTCAATCATGGCGGTGGCCGAAACATATACTTTATTTCCGGGAACCGGCTTTTTGATCTTGACCACCCAATTCCGTCCTTTTTTGTAAAGTTTTCCTGCAGTAATTGACGGGTGAATAGCGTTGGAGCTGATTCCCGGAGCCGTAATAGAAACCGGGTTTTCCACCCCAAGGTAAAATACATTCATCCGTAACGGAGCCACGGTAAGCGATGGCGGAGCCACCATATATTTTCCTTTGAAATAATATTTGGCTTTCTGATTGGTTTTGGGATCAATCATTTCAATAATTCCTGCATACTGATGAATGCCTTCTTTATTTGCAGGGAGCTGGATTTTTACGATTCCGCCTTTGCCTTGTACCAGTTGTGTTTTTCCGATATTTTGGTCGGTAATGGTATCGGCACCCGGCAAAATTCGCACGGTGGGTTTGGTTTTGGTGTCATATGCTGCTACCAATACCTGGGCCTTGTATTTATTTCCTTCAAGAACGTAGGTACTGTAAGGAATTACTTTGGCTTCTACATGGTCAAATTTGTAATCTTTGGCCGTGATGGAACTGAACAGATAATTCAGCGCATCAAATTCGGCCATTTTTACTTCCGAAATAATTTTGTTTACCAGCGTGATATCAGCGGCAAGAATGGTATAATAGAAGTTGTGGTTTTCCCAGTCTTGTTTTTGCCGGTCGGCATTATAATAGATAATCTTTTTCTTTCCGAGATAATTGGTGATGAGCCCGACTTTTGTAGTGTTTTCGGGAAGATTCATGATCTGAATGATTTTATGCCGGTACGCATTCATTTTGTCACTTAGCCGGTAAGCTTCTCCTTTTTTCGAATTACCCACACCAATCATATAGTTTGTTACATCGTTATACCGGTCTTTGGTAGGAACAATCCGCAGGTTCAGCTCTTTTACCTTTTTCATCTCCCCCGGATTGTAAGGATCAGGAACCAGGGTGTCAAAGTAATAATGCTGCACCACAAAAGCTGAGTCTTTTCGTTCGGAAACTTCTACCAGTTTCAGCTTCAGGTGCTGCAGGTAACGTACCATATTGTTTGATTCTTTCCGTACGATTTTGGCTTTCTCCCAATAGGGGCCGACTTTTGCCTGGTTTAGCTGATATTGTGTTTTAAAATGATTGTACGTTGATGCAATTTTGGTGCTGAGACTGGTATTGGTATCCTGTACATTTTCATTCACTACCAAAAAAGCGTCCAGTACCTGTTTTGATACATTCAATGCCAACAGGGCATAGAGTACCAAATACATCATGGCAATCATTTTTTGCCTCGGGGTTTCTTTATATCCAGCCATTTACATTCCTTTTTTTGATCATTTGCAATCGGATGATTTCATGCTTATTTATCACTTTGGATATTCATGGCCGAGAGCATATTTCCATATACTTTATTCAGCGCTTCCATCCGCTGGGTCAGCAATTGCATTTGTTGTACAAATACTCCGGTTTGTGAGGCCGATTTATCAAGGGTAGAAAGCAATTCAGAAACGGTGGCCTGCATTTTACCTGAAGTTTCCACACTTTGTTGAGATGAGCGTAACTGATTTTCGTACATGACATTGAGTGCCGCAAGGTTTTCGGCAATTTTTTGGATTTGCTTGTTGTATTCATCGCCACTCACTGCATTAAAGTCAAGTGCTTCAACGGATTTGGCCAGTGCTTCTGCCGATTTTTGATAATTTTCTGCCAGACTTTTGGCGGATTGTGAAGCCTGTTTTACGGTTCCTACAAATTCTTCGGTGGAATCCATGTTTCCTTTCAGGATTTCGGCGGCCTGTACATAAGCGTTGGAAAGGACTTCCGCATTACGGTTGACCGATTGCATATTTTGGGCATAACTTCCGGCAGCTTCCACATCTTCGTGAATCACTTCTCCTAACTGTTGAACTGATCGTCCGGCTTTTTTCATGTTGTCAGCAAAATCTTTGGAAGCCGCTGCTGCATCGCTCACGTCAGCCATTTTCACTGCATTTTCCGAAAGTTTTTCCAGTCCGGAACCCAGTCGTTCAATTACTTTCTCGTCGATGTTGGCTTTTTTCAACATCTCGTCCAGTTGTTTTGTGGGAGATTGAACTTTTTTCGGGGTTTCAGCTCCTTTGACCGGGTGATACATACTGGCCAGCTCAGGATAAACCAAGCTCCAGTCTGGTTCCACATGCGGATCTTCAAAAGCCGAGAGGAAAAAGATAATGGCTTCTGTTCCCAAACCGACAGCCAGCATAATATCGGCTCCACCATAGTGGTTGATTTTGAACAGGGCGCCGATAAGTACAACAGATGCCCCAATACCATAAACCTTGGCCATTAAGTTACGGTAAGTTCTTGTTTTGTTAAAATCCCAAAATCCCATAATGCAATAATGTTTCTTTGTTTGTTTTTTACTGTGTTAGTTGCTGTTATTTAATGATAAACCCGTGATGCACGGTTGGCATTGTCGCCTTCATTTCTACCCAGATACGGCTGGATACAGCGGAATCCGATATACGATTTTGCCGTATCCTGATATTCGTAGGCACGAGTTGTTACCTGCAAATAGTACGCAATATCTTTCCATGATCCGCCACGAATTACTTTTCTTTTCATGGAAGGAGGATCGTCTTTTTTTGCGTTGTAAGTGTAGTTCGGATTCATGTCCCACGAGAGGTTATAAGAAGACGGGTCGTAGGCACTGTTGGTCCATTCGGCTACGTTACCGGCCATGTCATACAAATCAAATCCGTTAGGCGGATAGTGTCCGACGACAACTGTCCGTAAACCGCCGTCAGCCACATAATTGCCCCGCAACGGTTTAAAGTTGGCCAGGAAACAGCCTTTGGCATTCCGGGTGTAAGGTCCTCCCCACGGATAAGGATTCAATTGGTTTCCGCCACGGGCAGCCCATTCCCATTCGGCTTCGGTCGGAAGCCGGAATTCTGAGAGAACCGTGCCTCCTTTTCTTTTTGCCATGGCATTGTTCAGCAATTCGGTTCTCCACACACAAAAAGCTCTGGCCTGATTCCAGTTGACTCCTACTACAGGATAATGATCATATGCCGGATGAGAAAAATACTTTTCCGTCATCGGATCATTAAAAGAGTAGGTAAAATCAGTAATCCACACCAAAGTGTCAGGATAAACGTTAATGGTTTCGTTGTGAACATATTCAGAACGTGTGTGATGCGGAATGTTTTGTCCGGGATGCGTACGTTCACGCAAATGGTCCATGGCTGCTGCATGTAAGTCAACCCAGTAATAAGAATAAATCAGCTTACGGGTGTCAATTTCTTTGTGTCTGAAAAACCTTTCATTTTCCGGGAGATACATTTGTTCTAAAGCGTCCCGGATATCTTGATCCTGGCTGTTCCAGTCGATTTTTGTTTTCCAGTTTAACTTGGGTGGGTCATAAGTTTCTCCGGTTTTCGGATTTTGCTCGATCAGATAATCATCCGGCCGAATGTCTCCCAAAATCGTGCGGGCAATGGAATCGCGGACCCAGTCGACAAACTGACGGTATTCATCATTGGTAATTTCCGTTTGGTCCATGTAAAATCCCGACACGGAAACTGTTTTTGGTTGAATTAAATGACTGTGAGCAATGTCTACACCACCGGCACCCATGGTAAAACTCCCCTGCGGAATAAAGACCATTCCGTATGGATGGGGTTGATAAAAAGGTCTCGTATTGGGCCGTGTGCCCACCAACTCTCCGGTATTTGAATTACTACAGCCTGCCAGGAGAATGACTGCAAACAAATATAAATACCAACTTTTTTTCATTCTATTTTTATTAAATATCTTTTAATTCCCTATTATACCGTTTTTTACAGATATCGGGTGTTTTTATAACTGGTTTTGTTTTTGTTTATCTTCAGTTTAAAGCAATAACTCAGGGTGATTTCGTGACTCCCCGGAACTCCCATCGATAATGTGGAAATATCGTACGAGTACCCGAAATTGAATCCCTGGTAATACACACCAACCATTATCGCTACCGATTCCTGGTAGCGATAGTTGATACCGCCCCAAAATCTGTTATTGTAATTAACGACAGTAGAAATATTATATTGTGTGGAAACCAAATCAGATTGAATGAGTAGCGACGGCTGGATTTCGAAACGATGATGCGATGGTAAAGCAAATGAATAACCTGCTACGAGGTAAAAAGTACGGTCGGTTTGATAACGAATCGTTGTTCCGGAAGTACTCAGGTCTTTTCCCTGCGATTCCAGAAGATTGGTAGCCGACAGCCCGATGTAATAATTGCTGTTGGATTTGAAAAAGAAACCCAGGTTAGCATCCAACATCATGGCGCTTTGCTTGGAGTTCAGCAATACCGGGTCGTTTGACTGAACCGGTTTGAATTTGGAAAAATCGATGCTGCGGTTCAGCAGGTTAATGCCAAGGCCCATTCCGAGTACTCCGGCTTCGAGTTGCAGGTGATAAGAATAGGAAAACCGAACCCCTACATTGGTTTCAAATCCCAGTTTGTCCTGTATGATGCTTAATCCGGCACCACCGTGAATAGCGGTTACCGGTGCATCGGCTGTGATCATAAAATCTTGGGGAGCTATTTTATTTCCGTCTTCATCTTTAAATCCGGCCCATTGTTGACGGGCAATGCTGTGGATGCAAATGCCCTGATTCAGGCCGGCGTATCCGGCATTAACGTACATGTAGGATGAAGTATACTGGGTAAATGCCGGCTCTTGTTGGGCCAACAACCCGGTAGTCATTCCCATGACCAGAATAAAAAGCAAAAATTTTCCCCAAGCAGTAGGCATAAATTTTATCTGATTTTTTAAGAGGCTAAAATAGAAAAATTCTTCTTGCTAACCTGTAAGCAAAATATTTCAACGAATTTTAAGACACTCTTATTATGTTTTGATTAGTAATAATCACGAAAGTCTTTCTTTTTGGTCAATTTCAAATCTTGCAGAATGCTGGATTTTACATTGATGCTAAAATCCCAGCTTTTGCGTGGACCGGTAGGAATCCAGCTGAAACGCATTTCCCAGCAGTGCAGATTCCGGTACAGGCTCATTCGGGTAAACGAAAGTTCGTTATTGGTAAAATCCCAACCGGTTTGGACCGTTACTTTCCAGTTGGGAGTAATGTTTACCTGCCCTCTTAAAGCCAGGGTTTGTATTATTTTACGGTTTGGTGGCCATTCGTAATTTAGAAACACCTTGTTGTTTGTATATGTAAAATTGTAGCTGAGATTAAGGCTCCATGATACACCCCAGTCAATGTAATTTTCCGGATGGTTTAATATGTCGTTAGCCTCTGATTCAGGCGCTTTTTTCAGTACTTTTTTTTCACGGGCCTTTTCTGCTTCGGCCTCCTTTTTCCCTTTTTTAAAATCTTTGTCGCTTAGCTGAAAATTAAAGCTCACATTCCAGGAAGTATTGTTTACCCGGAACAGTCGCCGGTTGACCTGCCATTCGGTTTTGTTGATGGTTCGCCCTGCCGAGTCAGTAACGTAAGGGTATAAAACGCTGCTATATTGCATGGTAAGGCCTTTCCATAAGGTAGTTCTCCCCGAGAGGTACAGATTAGACATTCGTAATGAATCTTTGGCAAAGTCATAGTTTCCCGAAATGGTAAAGTTTTGAATAAGGGGAATTTTTTTTGTCCCGGTAATGGTATCTTTTCGCGACCGGACTTTAATTTCAAGACTGTTGGAAATGCTGAAGTTGATATTTCCCACTTTTTGTGTTCCGGGGGCCCCATATATAAAACCCTGGTAGCGGGAATAGAGGATTTGCTGTCCGGTTGTATCGGTATACATTCCGGTATAACCCCATTTTTCACTTCCAAAATCAGGAACGTAAGAAAAACCAATCGATGGTGTAATAACATGACGGATGGCCCGTAAAAATCCTTTCTTAAAACGCAGCATCCCGTAAAGTTTTGTGGTAAGCGAAGCGCTTAAGCTAAAATCGAACAGGTTGTTAAATCCCGGAATGGTATCGGTTTTCAGGTAAGTGGTGTCTTCACCTGATATGGGAGAAACTTCATTCACAAAATATTTACGCAAACTTTCAAAATACATGCGGTCAGTAAAATTGGCGGATGTGGTAAAGGTGAAGTATTTTAATACTTTCATTGGCAGGCTGATTGGAACTTTATGAATGATACCGTTTTGCATGTCATGACTGAATGTTTGTTGGGTAAAAAGCATAGAGTCGGTGGTGCTTACCTCGTTTTTTGCAGCCATGGAGTAGGAAACACTCAGATTACTGAAGGGGTTTTTGGAGATACTGTTTTTCTTCCGGAATGGATAAAAACGGTTGACGGTAAAACTGAGTTCAGGTAAAGTAACCTGTACCAAATGGGTTTTGGTGTTTTGTGAATGGCTGCCACTGAGGGTAAGAAAATATTTTCCGTCCCAGCTTTTCTGATATGCAATACTTGATTGAAATTGATTAGACAGGTACGTGTTAATATTAACGGTATTATATTTTACATAGTTGCTGGTGATGATGTTTACATTGGCTGAAAACCGGCTGTTGGGGTGTGCTTTCGGATCTTGGTTATAGGTCCATCCCACACGAAAGTCCTTGGTGTTGGAATAATCAGGATCTCCTTTGGTGTTAATGACATTCCTTGCAATGGAAAAGTTAAGGCTTCCGTTGTATTTGTATCGTTTTCGGTAAGTAAAAACGGGGGATATTTTCCAGCTGCCACCTGTGTAAATGTCACCCGTGATTTTCAGGGTGACATAATCACTCATGGCCCAGAAAAATCCACCGCCCTGAAGGTAAAAACCCTGTGTAGCCGACTCACCGTAAGTAGGAACAATAAATCCGCTTTGCCGTTTCGGGTTATTGGGAAAAATACCAAAAGGTAATGCCAGCGGAACCGGAACGCCTTCAATTTCCATGTACACCGGGCCGGTAACAATCAGTTTGTTAGGAATAACCCGGGCCTTTCCAAAACGAAATTCATAGTGCGGATGTGCCAGGTTACAGGTAGTAAACCAACCTCCTTTTACGTTTATTGAGTTGTCAGGCATCCGTTTTACTACGCTGCCATGCAGAAAACCCTGATCTTCTTCTGTTCGTACATCGTGTACAATTCCTTTTTTTGTGATAAAATTGTACGTCATACTGTCGGCAGTAAAAGATTCACTCCCCTGTTTAAAAACAGGTTTTTCCACAATTTTTCCGGTGGAATCTTTTATGCCTTTGGCAAATACGGTATTGTTGTTAAAGTCAACCCGGATATAACCGGCTTTTAAATCAATATCGCCATAAGTTACTTCGGCTTTTCCGTACAGGTAAACCTTTTTGTGTGCCAGATCCTGTACAATGGAATCCTGGGCATGGCGTACCAGATCAAATTCAAGATTTACCGGTTTCTTAGCTTTTGTGGAGTCTGCAATGGAATCATTTTTTTGCAAGGTATCCGAAAGAGAGACAAATAGAGGGGAAAATACCAGCCGGTTTTCTGTTTTGGCCCTTGCGGGGATGAACAAAAGCAGAAAAATAAACCAAACGGATGTTGATAAATAACCGGATATTTCTCTCCTGAACAAAATGTTTCTCTTATTTTTGTTTACAATAAATGGTGTCCATGACAATTTTTGCAAATATAGGGTCTATATTGAAACAAGGTCTTATCAAACGAGGCCTTTTCTTATGGATTGTCCTGAGTATGGTTTTTTATTCGGGAAGTCCTGTTTTTGCCCAGCGGGGAGTTAAGATTTCTACTGTGGTGATTGATGCGGGACACGGCGGAAAAGATCCCGGTGCTTCCGGAAAACATACCAAGGAGAAAAATGTTACCCTGGCCATTGCCTTGAAATTGGGCTATTATATCCATCATTACATGCCGGATGTCCGGGTGATTTATACCCGCAAAACCGACCGCTTTATCCCTTTATACAAACGTGCCGAAATTGCCAATAAAAATCATGCGGATATTTTTATTTCTATTCATTGTAATTCCAATCTGAGTTCCCGACCTTATGGAGCTGAAACCTATGTCCTCGGTTTGCATAAAAATGAAGCCAATCTGGAAGTAGCCCAAAAAGAAAATGCTTCCATTTTGTATGAAGATAATCCAAAAGAATATGATGGTTTTGATAATTCTCCGGAATCATATATTTCTTTAAGCCTGTTTCAAAGTCCGTATTTGAAAGAGAGTTTGGATTTGGCCAATAAAATTGAACAGCAAATGCGTGCGGTAGCCGGCAGAAAAGCGCGGGGTGTTTTTCAGGCGGGTTTTTTGGTGTTGTGGCGAACGACGATGCCCAGTGTTTTGATCGAAACCGGTTTTTTGAGTAATCCGAAAGAGGAAGCTTTTTTAGCTTCATCAAAAGGACAGACAAAAATTGCGTATGCGATTTACCGGGCTTTTAAAGCGTATAAAACCGAATTCGAAAGAGAAAATGCAGTTCATCATCCAACCACTTCCGTTTCACATCAAAGTGCAGGAAAAGGAACTTCCGGTACCCGGGTTGAATATCGGGTGCAGTTTTATACTTCATCCCGTGCTGTGCCGGTTTCGTCGTCAAGATTCAGGGGAATATCATCGGTAACGTATTATAAACAAAATGGTTTGTATAAATATACTGCCGGCCATTTTTCCAGCCTTTCACAGGCCGTATCTTATCAATATGCGTTGCGAAAAAAAGGTTTTAAGGATGCTTTTGTGGTTGCATTTTCCCAAAACAGGCGCATCAGTTTGTCGCAGGCGAAGAAACTAAAAAAGAAATAGCAAATATTTTATACTTTTGTTATCATAATTCGTTGCCTGAAACGTTACTTTTTAAAGCACAGAACCGTGAAAAAAATTACACTCATTTATATTGGCGCTACTTTTATTTTAGCAATCGTTATTTTTGTTTGGGGATATAATTACCTGAAAGGTAAAGATTTATTCTCAAAACAAATGATTTTGTACAGCCGTTATCATAAAATAGACGGTTTGGTAACCGCCAATCCGGTATTGATTAATGGTAAACAGGTAGGTTCGGTAAACCGAATTTATTTTGCTCCGGATCATTCGGGCGATCTGATTGTTACTTTTTTAATTAAAGATCGCTTTCCTATTCCTAAAAATACGATAGCCCGTATTGTGAATGCTACTTTGCTTGGAGCCAAATCGGTAGACCTGAAACTGGGCAATTCAAACCAGTATGTTCAAAGTGGCGATACCTTAAAGGGAAGTGTGGAAGTTACCCTGAAAGATGAGGTGAGTTCGGCACTGGCTCCCATGAAAGCAAGAGCTGAACGAATTTTGTCCAGTGCTGATACCCTGATCAAAGCCATGTCGGAATTGTTGTCGAAAGAAACCAAGGGAAACCTGAAAGAAAGTTTTCATGATGTGGCCGGTACATTACATAATCTGAATGTTTCCTCTGCCGAATTAAAGATGATGATCGGCGAAAGCCGGGTTCATGTCACCCGTACGCTGGCCAATCTTGATTCGCTGACAGGTACGCTGAGCAGCAGCCGGGGCGATTTAAAAGCAACAATTACAAACCTTCGGTCGGTTAGTGATTCTCTTTCTACG
Source organism: Candidatus Sulfidibacterium hydrothermale (assembly GCF_020149915.1). GTDB lineage: Bacteria > Bacteroidota > Bacteroidia > Bacteroidales > F082 > Sulfidibacterium > Sulfidibacterium hydrothermale. Next base: position 3,247,141 of record NZ_CP083760.1, on the reverse strand, counting down.
GCAGATATTGCCGGAACTATCCGCGAAGCAAAAGCCTCGCTGGAACGGGTTAATCGTTTACTTGCTAAAATGAATCAGGGAGAAGGAACCATTGGCCAGCTGATGGTGAACGACAGCCTGTACATGGAGCTGAACAAATCGGTACGAGACCTGGATTTGCTTTTAAAAGACATGAAAGAAAATCCGCATCGGTATTTGAAATTTTCTGTTTTTTAGTAGATGTCTCCCGGTTTTTTATTCCTGTTTCCTGAAGATGTCGTATTTGGAACGCGGCCGCCATTTTCCCATCCACGAGAAGCCTTTTAAAATACGGCCTTCCGGAGGTAAATCTTTTTCGGGGTACATGGTTTCCGAAGCCTGTTCCACGTAGTTAATGGCTTTTATCTGGTTGTTTTTTACTTTAATGACCATGTAACTGGCCTCTGCTTTGTTAATCCCGATTAAGTGCTTGTCGTCGCCTCTGACCCAGTAAACCGACTGGGCATTTCCATCCACTTTTACCTTGTAAATTTGGTTGTGATGAAAATACCCGGTCATATTCCGGCCTTTGATCTGATTATAGTTGTCCAGCGTATCAGAAGAAATAATGAAAGCGGTATTAAACATGGTAAGCGAATCGAGCTGGTTGTTGTGGGTAACAATAAAAATGGAATCGGCGGTTAACTGATTTTTTCCGGTCCATAAGACCGGTGTGTGATAAAGCCGGATAGTAGAATCGCTGACAGCATAAGCCAGTGAATCGCACATTCCCTGCAGATCGGTACGGTAAAACCGTACCGAGTGGTAAGCCAGCATTTTTTTTGCGTGGTGTTTCCGGTCAAAATAAACCCACAAGGTATCGGCATGCAAAAACATGGAGTCTTGTTGGTCGTAAGTAATGGCTACGGCACTGTCGGTAACAAAAGTCACCCCGCGGTTATTCCAGATTTCAGCCAGCCGGCCTTTGATAAGCAAACTGTGCAGCGTGTCCAATACCTGAATACTTCCCATGGCACGCCCGAAACCGGTGTGATTGTTGTAATAGATACTGTCGGCTGTTAATTGTTGTTCGCCGCTGGCAATTTCCGGTCTTTTTCGCATTTGAACCATTCCGGAAATGGTATTGTACCAGCCGTCTACACATTGTACGGTGCTGTGGTTTCCTTGAATCAGGGTAGGCCCTTTGAAATAGGCCGTTCGGGTAATGGTATGATAGATTAGTGTGTCGGCATGGGTTACCTGGTCAGGATTGGTAAGCACCACATTTTTTTTGAAATAAAAGATTTTGTTCCGGGTATCATAATCTCCCCGCTGGCTTTTTAAAACATTGGAGTCTGACACAATGGTTCCTCCCACATCATAAAAAGCAATGCCGGTTATCCGGTTATATACAAGATGCTCTGTAGTTAATACAGCTTTCGGATCTTCCAGTTTAACATGACCAAAAAGTTCTCCGATACGGGTCTTTCCGTTGTAGTGTAACCGGTCGCCATAAATATTCAGCGTATCATTTACATTGATGTGTACATGACCAAAAGCATCAAGATTACGGACTTTATCATTAAGATAAGCACTATCGCAAATAAAGAGAGTAGAGTCTTGTTTGAGCCGTACATGACCAATAAGTTGTGTGATGTTCTTGTTAAAACGGGCGTTATAGTAATAATGGTCGGCATGCAGGATGTGAATGCGGGTTTTACGCTGGGCAAAACCGGCTGTAGAGATAAGCCAGAACAGTAAAACAGGCAAAAGAAACCGCCAGGATATGTGGACAGACTGCTGCAAATTTTTTTTGTACAAAAATAGAAGTTTTCGGCAGTAAGCTGCCGGCATTTTTTAAACAAACACAGAAACCCTTTTTCTGGTTAAATTACCACTCCAGAAAATGGATCTTAAATCCTTTTGATTTGTATTCCCGAATGGCAATGCTTCTCGATTTTTCAGCTTGTGCACGGGTGGGAAATCCGTTTTGGATAATATCAGCCTGATTAAACTGTACCCAGAACGGAAACTCTTTCCGGATAATTTTATTGAATTTTCTTTGTAATTCGTATTCGTAAGTTTGTTTTTTTACCGGACCGAAGAAGACATGATAATCTTTTTTTCCTGTACCGTAAAGATCACAATAGCACGAAGCATACACATAAAAGTAGATGTTTTTGGCCATGGGTGGCACTTTGGTATTGTAGGTAAAAATGCCGGTATTGGAAGGCGAAACGGCTGCTTTCCGGCTGGTGTCTACGCGAATAGGATCGTTACGGTAAATTTTAGTGTAAAATCCGTATTGTGAAGACATTCCGGAAATGATAACATCTAAATCACCATCATTATCATAATCACCAAAATGTCCATCACTCATATAAAGACCGATCAAGCCGGCATGGATGTCGGTAAATACATCATTGCGGTCATTCCGGAAAATGCGTGAAACCGGGCCACTGGCTGCTTCTCCGGTTATAAGCAAGTCGGGATCGCCGTCGTGATCAAAATCACCCCAGGCCACCGAACCGGTGCGTACGCCGATCAGTCCCGGAAAAGCAAGAGAAAAGTTTCCGTCCCCGTCATTTTTATACAGCTTGGTAACAAAGCGTCCGTCCTGGGTTTCTCCGCAAATCACGAAGTCCAGATCCCCATCCAGGTCTTCATCGGCAAAAGCAGCGTTGCTTAAGCTCAGTGGAATGAAATTGACCGGAAGACGGGTAAATTTTCCGTTTTGGTTGACAAAGATGGCGGTAATATATTTTCCGGATGCCAGTGTGCCGGTAACAAGAACATCCAAATCACCATCCTGATCGATATCTGCCCATTTGGCTGTGCCGAAATGTACGCCGGGCAAACCGGCATGAATCCGGGTAAAATGATTGTGCCGGTCGTTTCGGTAAATCCAGGTTACCGGTCCGTTGGCGCTTTCGCCGGTAAGCAGCAAATCGGGGTCGCCGTCGCCGTCAAAATCGCCCCATTGCACCGAACCGTCTTTCAATCCGGGAATACCCACATTTACAGGAATAAACTGGGATGTCCGTTTGTTATTAAGATAAAGCAAAGCTATACTGCGTCCGTTGACGTCTTCGCCGGTGATGAACAGGTCTTCATCTCCGTCCAAATCTTCATCTGCCCAGTCGAATGCGCCTCGGTAGACATTTTTTACCGGCGTGATAATCCGGGTAAAATGGTCGTGCCGGTCATTGCGATAAAATTCTGTACTAATGAAATGATGGGATCCTTTGTAGAATTCTCCGGTTACCATTACATCTAGATCACCGTCCTGATCATAATCAATCCAATTGCAGGCACTGCCACTCACGCCGGTCAACCGGGCCTGAATATCGGTAAAAGTTTGTGCCTGAAGTTGCAGTCCCAAAAAGAATAAAAACGGAAAAAGCAGTTTTTTAAACATAGATACAAAAATGACAAAATATTCTTTTCAAAATTAAAGAATATTCGTGGTTTATAAAAACCGGGTAAAATTCCTGTAAAAATTCTCTATTTTTGTAGAAATAAAGCGTTTATGCAATTATTCATCTTTCAGCATGCTGCTTTTGAAATGCCGGGTTTTATTACTGACTGGGCACAACAAAGAAAGGTTGATGTTCAGATCACCCGGATTTTTGATCATGAAGCGTTTCCCCCTCCCGCGAAACCGGATGGCTTAATTTTGCTGGGAGGACCGATGAGCATTCAGGATACGGCCCGTTTTCCTTGGCTGACACAGGAAAAATCTTTCCTGAAAAAGTGGCTGAAAACCGGAAAACCCGTGATGGGAATCTGCCTTGGAGCCCAGTTGTTGGCCGAATTGCTCGGAGCAAAAGTTTATCCGAATGCACAAAAAGAAATCGGATGGTTCCCGGTACAAAAAAATGCTTTTTCGAAACATCCGCTTTTAAATTTGTTTCCTGAGAACACGTTACCGGCTTTTCACTGGCATGGCGAAACTTTTGATATTCCTGCAGATGCTGTTTCTCTGTTTTCTTCAGAAGCCACGCAAAATCAGGCTTTTGTTTGGAACGACCAGGTTTTTGGCCTGCAATTTCACTGGGAAGTAAAACCGGAAAATGTGCAGCTGTTGATCGAAAACGGCGAGGAAGAGATAAACCAAGAAGGGATATTTATTCAATCACCGGAAGAAATGTTGCATGGCCTGGATTTTTTTGACATATCACGCCAGTTGCTTTTTGCTTTGCTCGATTTTATTTTTCTTTCCGGAAAGAATAAACCCGTTGCCGGTTCCCGGTAATGGTTTATAAATTATCTTCGCCAGTAGAATAAAAAATAATGATGATTAATTATCAGTTGCATGTACATTCTGATTTTTCGGATGGTCGTGCTGTTCCGGAAGATTATGTAAAAAAAGCAGTTTTATTGGGTTTTCAGGCACTTGGTTTCTCCGAACATTCTCCTTTACCTTTTTCTACTCCTTTTTCGCTTAAAGCAGAAAAAGGAGATGCCTATGTTCGTGAAACAGCCCGGTTAAAAGAACTTTATGCCGGCAAAATAAAGCTGTTCCGGGCGCTTGAATTTGATTTTGTTCCCGGTTTCTCCGAAAATTTTGCTTTCTGGCGTAAGAAACTTTTGCTCGATTATGCCATAGGCTCGGTACATCTGGTTCGGCCTGATGGCGATGAAAGGCTCTGGTTTATTGACGGACCGGAAAGAAAAAGGTATGACGATGGTTTACAGCAGCTCTTTGGCGGCGATATCCGGAAAGCAGTAAAAACCTATTTTTCTCAGGTGAATCGAATGATTGAAACCCAGCCGTTCGAAATTGTCGGGCATATGGATAAAATTAAGATGCACAATGCCGGACGTTTTTTTCGGGAAGATGAAAAATGGTACCGGAATCTGGTGACTGAAACCTTGCAGTTGATCAAAGAAAAAGATTTGGTGGTAGAGATAAATACGCGAGGGAAATACAAAAAACGGGCACAAGCCTTTTTCCCTGATGGAGAGACCTTGCGACAGGTAAAAGAGATGAAGATTCCGGTATTGATTTCGTCGGATGCCCATCATCCCGATGAGTTGAATCTGTTGGTGGACGAAGCAGCAAACCGCCTTTTGGAAATGGGGATCCGATCGGTGGTTTTTCTGAAAGATGGAATGTGGGAAGAAGTCCCTTTAATCTGACTGTTTTTTTGTAACTTAGCCCAAATTTTGAATTTTTTAACCCCAGTACCCATGAAAAAATTTTTCAAAGGTCTTTTGTTTGTTGTCCTTTTTATAGTGATTTTATTTGTCGGTTTTCTGGTTTACATTACACTTACCGATTATCATCCGGCAAAAGTGGTTAACCTTATGCAACAAGCGAATGCTACAATTGAACCTGTTGATAAAGATACGTTTAATCTGATGACCTGGAATATCGGCTATGCCGGGTTGGGGGCTGAAATGGATTTCTTTTATGATGGAGGGAAAAAAGTTCGTCCGCCCAAAAAAATGGTGGAAAAATATTTAAAAGGAATAGAACATTTTGTTTCGTCACACGATTCCATTGATTTTTGGTTTGTTCAGGAAGTGGACCAGCATTCCCATCGTTCGTATAATATTAATGAGGTAAAAGCCATTTCGAAGGCCAAAAAGGGAAGCCATGCCATTTTTGCGTACAATTACAAATGTAAATTTGTTCCGGTACCGTGGTATGACCCGCTGGGAGCAGTAAAAGGCGGACTCATGACTTTTACAGACTATCCTTACGATGAAGCGGTACGATATGCTTATCCGCTGATTGCCCCCTGGCCGCAAAAACTGTTTTTGCTCGACCGTTGTTTTATTCTTACCCGTTTTCCGTTGGCCAACGGAAAAGATTTGGTGATAATGAATACCCATAATTCGGCTTATATTTATGATAGTTTGTTGCGGGTAAAAGAATTGAACATCCTGAAAAATAAAATGCTGGAAGAATATTCTAAAGGAAATTATGTCATTGCCGGAGGCGACTGGAATGCCAATCCGCCGCATTTTAAACCCAAGGGAAATTATGATGGAAACCGGTTTGTGCCTACAAAGGTGCAAATGAGCGACAAAACTTTTCCGCCATCGTGGAAATGGGCGTATGATGCTACGGCACCCAGCAACCGACAAAACTATCAACCGTTTGTGAAAGGCGAAAACGGAACAACGACCATCGATTATTTTGTTCTTTCGCCTAACGTGAAACTTGTTCGTGTAAAAACCATTGATTTGAATTTTGCCGACAGTGATCACAATCCGGTTTATATGAAAGTGGTTTTAAAACAGTAGTTTGGAGAGATCCGAAGAATTTCGTTGTGCGGATTCTGTAAATGCCTGTAAGATAAACCACTTAAAAAAAGTCAAAAATTAAAAAAGCTGTGGTTTACATCTTTTTTTATATTACTTTTGCACCGCATTTCAACGAGTAAAATCATCATGCAGGACCCATTGGTAAAAATTTTTTCCGGCCGGCAAAGCAGATATCTTGCGGAAAAAATAGCTGAAGCTTACGGAACCACCCTTGGCAAATCGGAAGTGATTCATTTTTCTGACGGAGAATTTCAAACTTCTTATGAGGAAAATATCCGGGGGCGGGATGTATTTATTATTCAGTCTACTTTTCCTCCGGCCGACAATATTCTGGAACTCCTTATGATGATTGATGCCGCTAAAAGGGCATCGGCGCGTAAAATTGTGGCAGTCATTCCTTATTTTGGATATGCCCGGCAAGACCGGAAAGATAAACCCCGTGTTTCCATCGGCTCTAAAATGCTGACAAACCTGTTGACGACAACAGGTATTGACCGGTTGATTACCATTGACTTGCATGCTGACCAGATTCAGGGATTTTTGGATGTTCCGGTAGATCATTTATATGCATCGGTCATTTTTTATCCGTATCTGAAAAGTCTTCAGCTTCCGGGTTTGATGATGGCTTCGCCGGATACCGGCGGAACACGGCGGGCGGCTTCTTATGCCAAAGCACTGAATACCGGCTTTGCCATTTGTTATAAACAGCGTTCAAAACCCAATGTGGTGGAAAAAATGCAACTCATCGGAGATGTAAAAGATAAAGACGTGGTATTGGTGGACGATATTATTGATACGGCCGGTACCATTACCAAAGCCGGTGAATTGATCATGGAAAAAGGTGCACGGAGCGTACGGGCTATGGCTACGCATGCTATCTTTTCTGGAAATGCCGTCGAGAATTTGAAAAATTCTCCTTTTCAGGAAATTATCGTTACGGATACCATTCCGATCAAAGTAGATTGTAAAAAAGTGAAAGTGCTTTCTACAGCATCGCTTTTTGCAGAAGTAATTAAACGGGTAGAAAACTATGAATCCATTAGCTCTCTGTTTAATTTGGGGAGCAGTATTAAATAACTAAATAAATTTTTAAAACATGAAAACAGTATCATTGAGCGGTTCGTCAAGAGCGAACGTAGGGAAAAAAGATGCTAAAAAACTGAGAAAGGAAGGAAAAGTTCCTTGTGTAATTTACGGAGGTAAAGAACAAAAACATTTCTATCTCGATCAGAAAGATTTCAAAAAAATCATCTTTACCCCTGAAGTATTTATTATCAAAATCGACCTGGAAGGAACAACTTACGAAACCATCCTGCAGGACATTCAGTACCATCCGGTAAGTGATTTCGTTTTGCATGCTGATTTCCTTGAACTGACTCCGGGTAGAGCCGTAACACTGGCTATTCCTGTTCAACTCGAAGGAACAGCTCCTGGTGTGGTAAAAGGAGGAAGATTGCAGCTTAAATTGCGGAAACTGCGCCTGAAAGGAAAAGTAGAAGATATGCCTGAGCATGTTGTGTTGGATATTTCCGGTTTGGATATTGGTAAATCCATCAAAGTAAAAGATGTTCCGGTAGAAAATGTACAGTTTCTTGATCCGGCCAACGCCGTAGTTGTCAGCGTGAAAGCTGCCAGAGGTATTTCTGCTGCTGAGCTGGAAGCTGAAGGCGAAGAAGCCGAAGAAAGCGAAGAAGCCGAAGGATAAAAAAATTAAGCATAATTTTTTGATAAGGGTTAAAGTTTTATACTTTAACCCTTTATTTTTGCCGTAAAAAAGAGTTGGTGCGTGAAAAAAGGGAAAAACGTCCACTAACGTAAAACAAGAAAAATGAAATATCTGATAGCCGGCTTGGGAAATGTAGGTGTTGAATATGCTAATACCCGGCACAATATTGGTTTTATTATCGCTGATGCTTTGGCCAATGATTTAAAGGGCCGTTTTGAAACACAGCGACTGGCAGCAGTGGCCCATTTAAAATATAAAGGCCGGACGCTGGTGGTGATTAAACCGACTACTTACATGAACCTGAGCGGAAAAGCCGTAAAATATTGGTTGGAAAAAGAAAAAATTCCTTTAGACCGGTTGTTGGTTGTGCTGGATGATATTGCTTTGCCACCGGGTGCTCTGCGGTTGAAAAAGCAGGGGGGTGATGCCGGGCATAACGGACTCGCTGATATCATTGAGAAACTGGGAACTTCGGTTTTTCCCCGGCTTCGGTTTGGTATTGGCAATGATTTCCCGCGTGGATATCAGGTGGATTATGTTTTAGGACAATGGTCTCGTGCTGAAACAGATCTTTTAATTCCCCGGGTGGAAAAGGCCGTGGAAGTCATTAAAAGTTTTGTAACCCTGGGAATTGACCGTACGATGAATTTGTACAATAATAAATAAAAAACGCCGGAAATAATTCCCGGCGTTTTTTGAATGTATATTTTGTGTGGGTTATTTGTGGGTTTCTTTTACCCGCATATCGCCAAGTAAAACATCCCAAAATCCAATTAATCTTCCGCCAATTTGCGTTTCTTTACGTTTGACATAAACCGTAATGTCTTTTTTGGTGGTGTCCTGGTACACCAAACGGCCTTCTTTGTCGTATCCTTTAAATTTCTGGAAAACCGTAATGACACCAACATAAGTACCATCGGGCTGACGTTGTAAGTCGCTGACATAATCAATTTTATACCATTGTATTTCTACTTTGCTGTAGTTCAGTCGCATCAGCCGTTCAAAATATTTTCGTACACCGTAATAGGCAATTTGCGGACGCAACAGCGAAGAAACCCCGATTTCAGAACCTTGCATAAAAAGCTCTTCTGCCCGGTCAATAACCCGGTTAGCTTCGCTCCAGGGTGTGGTTTTACTTCCGATGATGGTGATATATTTACTTAAATCTCTGACTTTTTCGAGTGCCAGACTGTCTATAGCCTGTTTTCTTTTGGGGTTGAGGGTTTCCTGGGCTGTGGCGGGCATGGTAATCATCAATCCCAGCAAAAAAAGGAGAGAATAGGTGATTTTTTTCATGGGTTTTTATTTTTTGATAAGTTCTAATTCCGTAATTTTTCCTGCGTCATTTCTTTTGGCCGAATCCACGGCAAAATGATACGTTTTTTGGTCTTTTAAATAGTTCAGGAACCGCAGTGCGGTAGTAGGACGATCATAATCATTCACACCGTCAACCTGATCGATGATGATCAGTACCGGAACATCAGGAGATGCAAAAGCCTGTAATGCTTCCTGGATCAATTTATTGGCTGCTTCGTAAGATGGAGCAGCAGCAATGGCAGCAAATTTTTCGTTCAGCATGTTGAATTTGGCCTGTTGCGCTTTCTTTTTGGCCTCTTCGGCTTTGCGTAATCGCTCTTCTTCGGCCTTACGTTTGGCTTCTGCCTTAGCTTCGGTGAGTTTGTTTTCGACTTTTACGATCAGATCTTTTACTTCCGGATCATCAATATTGTATGATTTTATGGTTTTGAGCCGGTCAAACTGTTCATCCAATGTCCAGTTCGTAGTTCCATTCAGCATGGCGGTAAGATCTTTTTTTGCTTGTTGTACTTTGGCGTTGTAAGCAGCAGCTGCCTGTTCTTTCGCCAGCTTTTTCTTGCTTTTACACGAAGAAAGCCCTCCAAGCGTAATGCCAGCCATAAGAATAACGACCAGTAAAACCGGTAATTTTGTCCACTGTTTTTTCATGCTTTTACAATTTTTGTTACGATTTGTATATCGTTGCAAAAATATTTAAAAAAGCCGAAAAAAGCGTATAACGAAATGGCTCTTATGATTTTTTCACAAATCATTTCCTGGGTAGGATGCTTTTTGATATTTCTTTTGGAGCAGGTTGTGCTTTCTTCGGAAATTGTTAATTTAGCCCTATCGTATGGCGGCAAAAGAAGAACAATATTATAAAAAGAGGGTAAACACGGCTTATTTTACTTCGCTTATTAGTATTACGCTGGTTTTGTTTACGCTTGGGTTTCTTGGTTTGCTGGTGATTCATGCGAAAACCCTTTCTAATTACATCAAAGAAAATATCGGTTTCGAAATTATCATGAAACCCGGGGTAAAAGAAGCGGAAATTCTGCGGTTACAAAAGCAACTCGATATACAGCCTTACATTAAATCAACAGAGTATGTTACCCGGCAGGAGGCTTTGGAACGGTTAAAAAAAAGTCTGGGGAAAAATTTTGTTGACTTCTTCGGGAAAGGAGATAATCCGTTGCTTCCTTCCATTGATGTCCGTTTTCATGCGGCCTGGGCTAACAATGACAGCATTACAAAAATTGAGCATCAGTTGCTCCGGAAACCAACCATTAAGGAAGTTTATTATCAAAAATCGCTGGTTCAGGAAATTGATAAAAACCTGAATAAAATATCTTTTGTTCTTTTGGTCCTTAGCGCTGTTTTGTTGGTCATTGCGGTGGCTTTGATTAACAACAGTATCCGGTTGACGATTTATTCCAAGCGGTTTGTCATAAAAAGTATGCAATTGGTAGGCGCTACCCGTGGATTTATTCGTCGTCCGTTTGTGTGGAAAGGAATGCTGCAGGGATTTTACAGCGCTTTAATCGCCATTGTTTTGTTAACCGCCGTTTTAGCGGTGGCCCGTGAAAACCTTCCAGAGCTTAAAGCTGTGGAAAGTCCGATGATGACGGGGGCCGTATATCTTTTTGTAATCCTTACCGGGATGGCTGTTTCGGGTTTTTCCACCTTTTGGGCTGTTAGCCGGTATCTCGATATGAACAAACATAAATTGTATTTTTAGCAGGCTGTAGAGGCAGAAACAGAAAATGTCTTTTTTTCTTCATACGCTGATTGCTGATGTTGTGGCTTTGTTTTTTCCTGAAAACTGTGCCCATTGCGGAAAACCGTTGCACAGTCAGGAGGAGGTCCTTTGTACTTCTTGCTATTACAAATTGCCTTTAACCGGTTTTCATGATGAAAAAGAAAATCCGGTTACCGAAATTTTTATGGGCAGATTACCGTTGAATGCTGCTTTTTCTCTTTTGTTTTTTAATAAGGGCGGGATGGCGCAGCAATTGATTCATCAGCTAAAATACGACGGGAAAAAAGAAATTGGCACTTTTCTTGGCAAGTTAACCGGGAAGAGGCTACACGGTTTTCCCTTGCTTTCGTCTGTGGATGTGGTAGTTCCGGTTCCGTTACATCCGAAAAAAGAACACCAAAGAGGATATAACCAAAGTTTTTTAATTGGTCAGGCAATAGCCGAACAGCTCGGTGTCCCGGTGGTTAATAATGTGTTATACCGGCAGATTTATACTGCTACGCAAACCAAAAAATCGCGTTACGAACGCTGGCAAAACGTAAAAGACATTTTTGCTGTGAAGAACGAAAGTCTTATTCGTAATAAACATGTTCTTTTGGTAGATGACGTAATTACTACCGGGGCTACGCTGGAAGCTTGTGGAAACCGGTTGCTGGAGGTGCCCGGTGTACGTCTGAGTGTTGTTTCGGTGGCTTATGCTCAATAACCGGAAGGCAAAAGCGGCTTCCTTTGGGCGGTTTAATTTCGCACTTTGTCTTTCATGTAATCCAGTTGTACCGGAATGGTATCCTGCGGCCGGCCCAGTTTGATCATTTTCCGGTTATACATTTTCCGGTTGTGAATAAGTCGCCGTTGAATTACGGCCTTTTTGTTCAACAGATCATAAAGAGATTGTATGGGACTGAAAAGATACAAATGCCCTTCCCGTTCTTTGTACAAAAGTGGCCGTTTTTTCAAATCTTCCGTAACATCGTAACTACTTTTGGCAGGAATCATATGAATCAGCATCTGCTTGAATGTTTCGTAATCCCAGTAGCCGTGAATGATCACCTCGTGAATCAGAATGGTATCCAGTGGCATGTAGAAAGTGTCGGGCTCGGGGTGGTTGATAATGCTGTCGGTAACCGGAACAATGGTGGTAATATATCCTACCGAAGCAAACATAATGGAGTCATTACGGGCTACGGCAATGGTAAATCGTCCGCTGGTATCGCTAAAACTGCCCAGTACATTATTCCGGCTGAAAATTTGCGCATCGGCTACCGGCCGTGCCGTGTCGCTGCTCATTAGCACGCCGTGGATATGTACAATATCATTGTTTTCTGTTTGTGCCTGTAAACCATTTTCTGATGAAAAAAAGCCAAAAAACAGAAAAACAAACGATAGTAAAAAGGCTTTATTTTTAATCTTTGTCAAAATTAAGGGTAAAAGATTTTGAAATACGAAGATATAACTTAAATTAGCAGCTTGATAAAAAGGAATAAAAATCATTTCATAATATTTCTTAAACATGATGATGGTTTTTTCTCCCGTCTTTTTTTAACACATAATTATTTATTAAAAAACCTGCTATGAAAAAATTTACCTTGAAAAGTGGCTGGATTTTCTTTTTGGTTTTGGCTTTCTCACTTCAAGTTTTTGCTGGTACAACGGATGTTACTACAGATGTGAAGAACAAAAAGGAAAACAAGAAAGAAAAAACGGCCAAAAAAGAAAAAAAAGAAGAAGTAAAAAAAGGATGGAATTTGGGTGCTTTGCCGGTGATTTCATTCGACAGCGATCTGGGATTTCAGTTTGGTGCATTGATGAATCTGTATGATTACGGTGACGGAAGCATTTATCCGAACTATTTTCAATCGCTTTATGTTGAAGCCAGTTATTTTACCAAAGGAAGTGGTATTTTCCGGGTAAACTTCGATACCCGAAAATGGATCAAAGGCATCCGGGTATTTACCGACCTGAGCTATATGCCTGATCAGGTGTATGCTTTTTACGGCTTTAATGGTTATGATGCCGTATATCATTCTGACTGGATTGATTCGGATAAACCGGATTATGTAACCCGTGTTTTTTACCGTTACAGGAGAAAATTTTTGCGCGCTAAAGTTGATTTTCGTGGCGATTTTGCCAATAAAAAATTGCACTGGGTAGCCGGATTGGGTTTTTATAACATCGATGTTTCTTCGGTAAACCTGGATAAACTGAATAAAGGAAAAGATCCGTCTGACCTTTTGCCTGATACTGCCGGATTGTATGAAAAATACATTGATTGGGGTATTATTCCGGAAAGTCAAAAAGACGGCGGCTTTTTTACCCTTTTCAAAACCGCTTTTGAATATGACAGTCGTGATAATGAAGCCAATCCGAACAAAGGGATTTGGTTTTCCACAGTACTCACCGGTGCCCCGGGTTTCCTGTCAACCATGGACGAAGGATTTTTGAAATTAACCGTTATCCAGCGCCAATATCTCACGTTGGTAAAAAACACCTTGTTTTTCGATTATCGTCTCGGTGCCCAGTTTACGCTGGCCGGACAAAATTCATTTTACATCTCTCCCCTTATTTTTTATGCGCATTCTACCAAAGCGTATAACGAAGGACTTGGCGGGGCAGGAACATTACGGGGTATTTTGCGTAACCGGATTACCGGAGACGGAATTGCTTTCGGAAACTTTGAACTCCGCTGGAAATTTGTAAAATTCATGGTTGGAAATCAGAATTTTTACCTGGGAGTAAATATGTTCTTCGATTCCGGAATGGTGGTTCAAAAAACCGATGTGGATACCAGTCATGTTCCGGCGGATGTTTATGACGAATATTTTAAACCCGGAGCTGAAAAATTACACAATAGCGCCGGTGTCGGGTTAAAGGTAGCCATGAACGAGAACTTTATCATTTCGGTAGACTACGGAAAAGCCTTTGATGCCCAGGATGGTACCAGCGGATTGTATATCGGGCTGGGTTATCAGTTCTAATGATTGTCGATTTTAAAGCTTATCGAAAGCTTCCCGGATTTTTTCTGCGATTTCCTCAAACTCAGATTCTTTCAATTTGAGTTTGGGGAGCTTAAAATCGATGTCGTAGATTCCGTCTAACGGAATAAGGTGAATGTGTGCATGCGGGACCTCCAACCCGATAACGGCAATACCGATCCGTTTGCACGGAATAACCGTTTCAATGGCTTTTCCCACTTTTTTGGCAAAAGCAAACAATCCTTTATAAAGGTCATCATCCAAATCAAAAATATAATCCACTTCTTTTTTGGGGATAACCAATGTATGCCCTTTTTTTAGCGGAAAAATGTCCAGAAAAGCGTAATAATCTTCTGTTTCGGCAATTTTATAGGAGGGAAGTTCTCCGTTGACGATTTTTGTGAAAATGCTGGCCATGATATTTTGATTTTAAAATTTTATAATCCTTCTTTTGTTCCAAAGCAAACCCCCAATCCGCGGCCTTTTAGCAACAGCGGATGATCAGCCGGAACCAAACGTAATTTTCCGCCTACTTCATCCAGAGGCAAAGCACTGATGTTTTCTCCTTTTTTAATCACCATTTTGCCGTAATCTTCTGCGGCAATCAGGTCAACAGCCCAGGCCCCAAAGCTGGAAGCCAACAGCCTGTCGGTAGGCGTGGGGCTTCCGCCGCGCTGGATGTATCCGAGAATGGTTTTCCGGGTTTCTATGCCTACGCCTTCTTCAATTCTTTCGGCTATATAAGTTGCCGCACTCATTTTTTTAGGTTTGTCAATTCCTTCGGCAACGACCACAATAGAATAGGGTTTTCCTGATTTGACCCGTTTTTTCAGGTATTTATTCACCACTTTCATGTCGTAGTCCAGTTCGGGGATTAAAATAACGTCTCCGCCACCGGCCATTCCGGCATATAAAGCCAGCCATCCGGCATGGTGTCCCATCACTTCAATGACCATGATGCGTTTGTGGGAGTTGGCCGTGGTATGTAACCGGTCGATGGCATCGGTAGCAATGGTGAGAGCAGAGTCGAAACCAAAAGTCTGATCGGTACCCCAAACATCATTATCAATGGTTTTGGGTAATCCGATAACGTTCAACCCTTCTTTTGCCAGTAAGGCTGCGGTTCGCATGGTGCCATTGCCTCCGATACAAACAATGCAGTCAAAACCGGCTTTTTCATAGTTTTTTTTGATGAGCTGCGGTTTTTCATTGGCCAGATGGTGTGTTTTTTTAAATGGTTTTTCGCGTGAAGTCCCAAGAATAGTCCCTCCCAACGTGAGAATTCCAGACAAAGAAGATTCGTCAAGTGGGATATAATCGTTGTGTAGCAACCCGAGAAATCCGGAAGAGATACCGACGACTTCCATTCCATATTTCAAAATGGCTGTTTTTCCCACTCCCCGCAAGGCAGCATTTAATCCCGGACAGTCCCCACCGGCTGTAAGAATTCCTATTTTTTTTGGCTTGCTCATGATTTCAATGATTTCGTCATAAATGTATTACAAATTTATTATTTTTGATACTTCATCACCTGTGTGGGAGAGATTAGTTTTTAACAGTTTTTTTATGGGAAAAAAGAAAAAAGGTCTTGCTTTTCACTGGCAAATTTTGCTGGGAATGGTTTTAGGGGTGATTTGGGGTTTTATGGCCATACATTGGCAATGGCTCCGGTTCACCGATTTTTATATCAAACCGTGGGGAACCATCTTTATTAATCTTTTAAAACTGATTGCTGTTCCGTTGATTATTGTTTCGTTGATCAGCGGGGTGAGTAATCTGACAGATATTTCAAAGCTCTCGCGCATCGGATTAAAAACACTGGGCTTTTATATCCTGACAACAGTTATAGCTATTACGGTCGGGTTGATCATCGTGAATATTACCAACCCGGGAAAAGTTTTCCCGCCGGATAAAGCGGCCGAGTTCAAACAGAAATTCTCAGAAAATATCGCTTCTAAGAAAACGCAGGCAGCCGATTTGAAGAATGTTTCTCCATTGCAACCCATTGTGGATATTATTCCATCCAACATCTTCCGTTCGTTGTCAGATAACACCAAAATGTTGCAGGTGATCTTTTTTTCCATTCTTTTTGGGGTGGCCATGATTTTTGTTCCGGAAGAAAAAGTACGACCGGTAAAAGAGTTGATTAATGGCTTGAATGATGTAGTCCTCAAAATGATAGATATTATCATGAAGGCTGCGCCTTACGGCGTTTTTGCACTGATTGCCGCGCTGATGGTAGATGTGGCGGGCACGCATCCGGAAGATACGCTTTCGCTTTTTGCTGCTCTTGGCCTGTATGCTGTGACGGTGGTTATCGGCTTGCTGCTGATGATCTTTGTGATTTACCCGATTTTTATTGGCGTTTTTACCAAAGTGAAATACCGTAAGTTTTTAAAAGCGATTGCTCCGGTACAGCTTTTGGCTTTTTCTACCAGTTCCAGCGCAGCAACCCTGCCTTTTACCATGGAAACGGCAGAAGAAAAGCTGGGTATCTCCAATGAAACCGCCAGTTTTGTGCTTCCGCTCGGTGCTACCATTAACATGGATGGGACCAGCTTATACCAGGCTGTAGCGGCCATTTTTCTGGCGCAGGTTTACGGAATGCATCTTGGCCTTGGTGCACAGCTTACGATTATTGTTACGGCTACCCTGGCTTCCATTGGCTCGGCTGCTGTTCCCGGTGCGGGAATTGTGATGCTGGTAATTGTGCTCACGGCAGTGGGTATTCCCACCGAAGGGATTGCGCTGATTTTTGCTGTGGACCGGCCGCTGGATATGTTGCGTACGGCGGTTAATGTAACAGGTGATACAACTATTGCCAGTATTATTGCCTCCGGCGAAAATGAAATTGATTTGTCGGTGGCTAACGGTAACTGATTTGCAGGGAGATTTGAATATCAAATTGGTTGATGGTCGAATCCAGCAAAAATTCTTATCTTAGAGCTTGATTCTCTTATGTAAAAACCAAACCGAATGGCCGAAATAAAAAGAATATTTGATTTGCTAACCCATGCCGAAGAGAAATTTCCTATGGAGGTGGCTCTGGCGGTTAAACGCCATGGGAAATGGGAGACATTTAGCACTGCCGAATACCGGAAAAATGTGGATGCGGTCAGTATGGGATTGCTGGCCATGGGGTTTGAAAAAGGAGATAAAATTGCTACGGTTTCCAACAACCGGCCTGAGTGGAACTTTATGGATTTTGGCATGACCCAGATAGGATGTGTGCATGTGAGTATTTATCCTACCATTAGCGATGACGAATATCGGCATATTCTCAGCCATTCTGATGCCCGGATTTTGATTGTTTCCGATAAGTTCCTTTATGATCGGTTACATCATTTTGTAGATGAAATTGAGAATCTGGAAGCCATTTATACTTTCGATTTGGTTTCCGGTGCCAAAAACTGGCGTGAAATTATAAAACAAGCCGAAGGAAAAGAAAACCAATTCAAGCCGTTGCTGGAAAAAAAGCGCGACGCAGTGAAGCCGGATGACTTGCTTACGCTGATTTATACTTCCGGAACTACCGGACTTTCAAAAGGCGTAATGCTTACCCATAAAAATGTGGTTAGCAATGTGCTGATGACTCATAAACTGGTGACGGCACTCCGGTCAGGTGACCGTGCGCTGAGTTTTCTTCCGCTTTGTCATGTACTGGAGCGGACAGGAAGTTATGTGTGGCAGTCGCTGGGAATTTCCATTTATTACGCCGAAAGTGTGGATACGATTATCGATGCTATGAACGAAATAAAGGCCAATGCTTTTATCACTGTTCCCCGGGTTTTTGAAAAAATTTATGATAAGATCATTTTAAAAGGCCGGGAACTCGAAGGACTGAAAAAATCGATTTTTTTCTGGGCGGTAAAAGTGGGTGACCGGTACGATCCTGATCCGAAAAAACGATCGTTAGGATATAATTTAAAGTTAAAGATAGCCCGCAAACTGGTATTGGATAAGTGGAAAGAAGCACTTGGCGGGGCACTGAAAAGTGTGGTTTCGGGCGGTGCGGCACTGCAACCGCGCTTGGCTCGTATCTTCTGGGCGGCAGGAATTCCTGTACAGGAAGGTTATGGATTAACGGAAACTTCGCCTGTGGTGGCTGGCAACCGTTCTTATTTTCCATACATCCGTTTTGGCTGGGTAGGCAAAGTATTGGATGAAGTGGAAGTGAAAATTGCAGATGACGGAGAAATTCTTGTGCGTGGTGATAATGTGATGAAAGGATATTATAAGGATCCTGAAAAAACACGCCAGGTACTTGACCCTGACGGCTGGTTCCATACCGGTGATATTGGTGAACTGGACAAAGAGCGGTTTTTACGAATCACCGACCGCAAAAAAGAGATCTTTAAATTGTCAGGTGGAAAATATGTGGCGCCACAAATGGTGGAAAACACCATGAAAGAATCCATGTTTATTGAACAGCTGATGGTGATTGGAGAAAACAAGAAATTTACGGCTGCACTTATTGTTCCGGATTTTGATTATTTACATGCCTGGTGTCATTTGCATGGTATCACTTTCCGTGATAATAAGGATCTGGTGAGAAAACCAAAGGTGGTCGCCCGTTTTCAGGAAGAAATTGACCGGTATAACCGGCGTTTGGACCATGTTCAGCAGATCAAGGTTTTCCGGTTGGTTTGTGAGAGCTGGAGTACAGAGACCGGAGAGCTTTCTCCCACATTAAAACTGAAGCGAAAAGTCATCAAACAAAAATATGCCGCTTTGATTGATGAAATTTACGCAACGGAAAAAAATCCTGCCTGATTTCTTTCTTATAAAGATGTTTTAAATATGTTTGCAAAAGAGTGACTGATTGTCTTTTTGTGTCTTGATAATGAAAGCTGTTTGCTTATGAAAGAAACATTACGCAGGAAATTATTTTTTCAGAAACTATTCGTTGTATTTATCGGATGTTTCTTTCTTCTTCCGGGAAAAACGTTAAAAGCGCAGGTGGCCGGCGTTTCCGGTTCCAAGCTTACGGCAGCTGATGCTACGTTAGTACCGCTTCATACGCTCGAAGCAGAACCTTCTTTTGTATATCTTTTTAGCCGTAAGGCTTTTAATAATGACGGAAAACTGGTTGATGTTTTTCCCGATCCGGACACGGCAGTTTTACTGAAAGATCTCTTTTTTCGGTTTACTTACGGAACAGGAAAACATCTTGAAATCGGAACAGAGTTTACCTCCTCTCTCAGTGCTTTTTCTTTTGGGGCAAAATATCGTTTTATTGAACATAAAAAATTCTTGGCTGCTGCTTTATTGGGATTTAACTTTTCAAATCAGGCCAATTTTGGGGTGCGAAAAACCGGTTTTTTTGGCAAAAGCCTTGCTGTTGTCGGTGGCATTGCATTGACAGAAAATTTTACACCAAGATTGTCGTTGGATGTGGAATGCCAGTATCAAAATACATTTTGTTACGATGGTTCACTCTCTGATAACTACTTTTTTGACAGTGATGTGGGCTATTATGTTTTTCATCATACTTTGCAGCTTGCCGGTGGATTGAGTTTTCAATATCATCATTTAAAAGAGGAAGACGGACAAGACGGTTATCTTTTGAGTTTTCATCCGGGAGTAACCATCGAAACCGGAAAATCGTTTATTATTGTTTTTTATATGCCGATTGATCTTGTCGGACGAAATCAGGGGCGTTTTTACGGTTTTTCTTTTGCCTTTACTTTTGCTGTCCAATAAAGCATTAGCTTCCAACAACGCCCTGGTAAATCAGACAAAGCAAAAAACCTTCTACTACGATGGAAAGAAGGGCCAACGGAAAAGAAAGCCGGTAAGTACGGTAATATTTTCGTAATAAAAATGCTCCGACTGGTAATGATAACAATATGGGAGTGAGTAGGATAATGCCCCACATACCATATCCACGCCGTAATTTTACCACGAATTTGGTCCACCAGGTAAATTTTTTCCGTCTTTTACGTTTCAGGAGACGTTTTACTCTTCTTCGTCTGGCAGCCTGCTGCCATTTTCGGGGAATGATCCGGATAAAGAATGGACCTAAATAGCGGGAATAGATGATTACCAGGTCGGTAAAATAATAGTAAATCGAAAAAGCAAGCATCCCTCCGGCAATCAAAGCCAGAAAGTTTTCCCAAAATCCCAGCCGGATAGCTACACCATAAAGCGGTGCATAAAAGTATTTAATCATGGCAAGGAAAAAAACCTGGGTGATTTTGAAAAAATCCGACATGGGATAAAAAATACTCGGTTACAAAACTTTTTATGAAGTTGCAAAAGTAAGAATATTCAGAGAATTGATTTTTTGGCCGGACAAGTGCCATAAGTCTTGCTGTTTTACTTCTGTCCCACTGCTTTTCGTAATTTTGCACGCAAAAGAGAGAAAATGACCAAAGAGCCGCTTTTTGGGAAAACACTTTCCCGGCTTGAAGAGATTGTCCGGGAAGAGGGTGCTCCGAAATTTGTAGCCCGGCAGATAGCTGACTGGCTTTACAAAAAAGAAATTACCTCCATTTCCGAGATGACGAATTTGTCTAAAAAATTGCGGGCTGCTTTGGAAGAAAAATATGTTTTGGGATTGCAGCCTCCGGTGAGTGTTCAGGAGTCGGCAGATGGCACAAAAAAATATCTTTTTAAAGCCGGAACACATGGCTTTATTGAATCAGCGTACATTCCGGAGAAAAAACGGGCGACCCTGTGTGTTTCTTCGCAGGTGGGATGTAAAATGGGGTGTTTGTTTTGCATGACCGGGAAACAAGGATTTCAGGCTAATCTGACGGCCGGTGAAATTCTAAATCAGTTGCGCAGCTTGCCCGAAAAAGAAAAGGTGACCAATCTG
This sequence comes from Candidatus Sulfidibacterium hydrothermale, assembly GCF_020149915.1. GTDB lineage: Bacteria > Bacteroidota > Bacteroidia > Bacteroidales > F082 > Sulfidibacterium > Sulfidibacterium hydrothermale. Next base: position 3,226,334 of record NZ_CP083760.1, on the reverse strand, counting down.
GTTTATATGGGGATGGGTGAGCCCATGGATAACCTGGATGCGGTGATGCAAAGCCTTGAAATACTGACCGCCGAATGGGGATTTGCCCGAAGCCCGCGAAAAATTACGGTCAGTACCATTGGTATTGTTCCGGCGATGCGTCATTTTTTAGAAAATAGCACCTGTCATCTTGCCGTAAGTTTGCATACCCCGTTTGAAGAGGAACGCAACCGTATTATGCCGGTGAATCATAAATATCCTGTGGAAGCGATTCTTTCCGAATTAAAAAAACATGCTTTTGACAGGCAACGCCGTGTTTCGTTTGAATACATTGTTTTTGGAGGGTTTAATGATACACCGCGTCATGTAAAAGAGCTGGCCCGATTGCTAAATGGAATCAAATGCCGGATTAACCTTATCCGTTTTCATCCTGTTCCGGATACCCCGTTAAAAGGAACGGATGAAACACGATTACAACAATTTAAAGAAGCATTAAATGCAAAAGGAATTGTTACGACAATCCGGGCTTCGCGCGGACAGGATATTGATGCTGCCTGTGGGTTGCTGAGTACCAAAGAAATTCAACGGAAAATCAAGACGGTTTCATTAAAAAATATAAAGGAATGAATAAAATAAATAAATCTTTTGCCAGTGATAACTGGTCTGGCGTTTGTCCTGAAGTTGTGGAAGCCCTGCTTCATGCCAATACGGGACATGTGGAAGCTTATGGTGAGGAAAATGATTTTTATACAAATAAAGCCGTAGAAAAATTTAAAGAACTGTTAGGTGAAAATATCCGGGTGTTTTTTGTTTATAATGGTACAGCTGCTAATGTTTTGGGAATTAGTCATGTGTTAAGGCCCCATCAGGCTGTGGTAGCGGCCAAAAGTGCTCATCTTAATGAAGATGAATGCGGAGCCATTGAAAGATTCGGTAGTGTTAAGATTTTGGAAATTGAAACGGAAAACGGAAAAATTACCGCAGAACAAATACAGCCTTTTTTGCACAGTTTCGGTTTTCAGCATCATGTTCAGCCTCGGGTAATTTCCATTTCCGAAGTTACCGAAAAAGGAACGGTATATCGTCCGGAAGAAATAAAATCGTTAGCTGATTTTGCTCATCAGCACAACATGCTGTTGCATGTAGATGGTGCACGTATTGCCAACGCTGCTGTTTCGCTTGGTGTTGGTTTTAAAGAGCTGATTGCAGATGCCGGTGTGGATGTGCTGTCGTTTGGGGGAACCAAAAACGGATTAATGTTTGGCGAAGCTGTTGTATTTTTTAATGAAGAACTGGCCAATGATTTTCAATATACACGTAAACAAGGAATGCAACTTCATTCGAAAATGCGATTCATTTCGGTCCAGTTTGAACGTTATCTGACGGATGAACTATGGAAAAAGAATGCGGAAAGGGCCAACCGTATGGCTCGTTTACTGGCAGAGAGGTTGCGTCAATTTTCAGCGGTGCAGATTACCCGCAGTACGGATGCCAACGGGGTATTTGCGATTATCCCGGAGTCGGTTATTCCGGAGTTGCAGAAACATTATTTCTTTCATATTTGGGATGAAACTACTGGCGAAGTGCGCCTGATGTGTTCGTGGGATACCGAACCGGAAGATATTGATGCGTTTACGTCGGTGTTGGCGCATCTTCTTCCGGAATAGACGGTTTTTTCCCCTGTTCGTTTTGATGAGATTTTGTCAGGCTGTTTAATTTTTTCCGGGCTTTTTCTTTAATGCTTTCATCAGCATATTTTGATGCCTGGTTAAAAGCGTAAGTCAAAAAAGCAATGTCATCGCTGAATCCCAGAACCGGGATAAAATCAGCAACCATATCGGTCGGCAGGACAAAATATCCCAGCGCAGCGACAATTAAAAACCGGGTTTTCAGGGGAACTTTTCCTGAAGTCAGTAAATAATACAAAATCAATATCCGAAGAACGACTTCTTTTCCCAGTTTGGCTGCCGTACTTTTCAGCTTTTGCAGAAAACGTTGCTCATCGTAGTGCTGGCTGTAATCTTCAAGGTGTTCCATCGGCTTACTTTTTTTAGAGGAGGTCGTATTGCCGGATAGTTAATAAACGGAATCCGCCGTTGTATGTTGTTCATTCCGGGCAATCAGTAAATCTCCTTGTTTTAAGGCGGCCAGATCTTGTTCGTATGCAGCCGTAATGTAAGGGATACGCCTTAATTGCTGGAGCAATTCTTCAATGGTTGCATCCGAAAAGTTTCCGTACGTTAAAAGAAGGTAATCGAAGTTGTTCAGCGAAGGCAACAATAGTTCTGCTTTGTTTTTGTTTTGTATCAGAAAGAATTGCCGGTGCTGTTCTTCCTGGTGATAAAAATACCATGAAAAAACAGGCTTTTGATCTTCTGAAAGTGAAAAATTCTGGTGTTTTTTTAAAGCAAGTCCGATTTCGCGATTGATAAAATGCGAGAGCCGGAAATCAGGCAAGCCGCATACAATCCCGATCAGGCGGTATCCTTCAAAAAAATTACTTTCTATAAATTGTTTTTTGGCCATTTGATATTATCCTGCAAGCTGCTTTCAAAGGTAAGCATAATATGGTTTTCAGAACAGAGGGCGAGAGGTTATTCTGTTTCTGCCAGAATTTTCCAGGCCTTCTCGGCAGCCAGGTTTTCGGCGCCTTTAATGGTATAGTCGAGTGCTTCGGCAAGAAGTTTGTTCTGCACAAAAACACCGACTTTAAATTGTTTCCGGTGTTGAATGGTTTGTTCTTCGATTACCTTAAAATCCAGGTTGGTTTTTGTTTTTTGTGCCCATTCAATCATTTTGCTTTTGTAGCTGATTTCGGCATGTTCGAGCTGGTCCAAATCAAAATGAATATCCAGAATACGCTTAAAAATAATTTTTTTAGTAAACCGGTATCCCCGGTCAAGATAAAGTGCTCCGATAAAAGCTTCAAAAGCATCGCCACCGGCTGATTTCATTTGGCGTACATCGGTATTGGAAAAATGCATAAAGCTTTTTAGCCCCAGTTTTTCGGATAATTTATTCAGGGAAGCCCGGCTCACAATTTTTGAGCGCATATCGGTAAGAAACCCTTCGCTTTCGAAAGGAAACCGTTTAAAAAGATAGTCGGCTACTACAAGGCTGAGTACCGCATCACCCAGGTATTCAAGCCGTTCGTTGTTAATGCGTAATCCGCTTTTGTGTTCCAGGCTGGCTGATTTGTGTCGGAAGGCCTGTTTATACAAAAAAATATTTCCGGGATAGAATCCGAAAATATTTTTAATGGATTGCCGCATCTTCCGGTGGGAAGAAAAATGAAATTGCAGGAAATTTCTAACCGACAAAATGTCTTTTACTTTTTAAATTTTTTAAAAATGATGGATGCATTGTGTCCACCAAAACCAAAGGTATTGCTCAAAGCTGCTTTTACTTCTCTTTCAACGGCTTTATTGCCAAAAGTAAAATTCAGCTTGTTGTCAATTTGCGGGTCATCTGTAAAATGGTTAATGGTAGGCGGAACAATGTCGTGTTTTACAGCAAGCAGGGTAGCAATGGCTTCAATGGCACCGGCTCCACCCAAAAGGTGCCCGGTCATGGATTTGGTGGAGTTAATGTTGATCTTGTAGGCATGGTCTCCAAAGAGATCGATAATGGCTTTGGGTTCTACCACATCGCCTACCGGAGTGGATGTGCCATGCGTATTGATATGATCGATATCTTTCAGCTCTAATCCTGAATCCTGCAGCGCATCTTTCATGCAAAGATAAGCTCCCAAACCTTCCGGATGGGGGGCTGTCATGTGATAAGCGTCGCCTGAGAGTCCGGAACCGGCTACTTCGGCATAAATATGTGCGCCGCGGCGCAAAGCATGTTCTAATTCTTCAAATACCAGTCCGCCGCCGCCTTCGCCAATAACAAAACCATCACGGTCTTTATCAAAAGGTCGGGATGCAGTAGCTGGGTCATCGTTACGGGTTGAGATGGCATGCATGGCATTAAAACCACCTACTCCGTCCTGGGTAATGGCCGATTCGGAACCGCCCGCTACAAAGGCGTCTGCTTTTCCAAGGCGGATGTAATTAAATGCATCTGCCAAGGCATTTGCTGATGAAGCACAAGCAGAAACTGTAGCAAAATTCGGTCCCCGGAAGCCAAATTTAATGGAGATATGACCTGCAGCAATGTCAGCAATCATTTTGGGGATAAAAAACGGGTTGTAGCGGGGAGTACCGTCACCGGTAACAAAGTTTTTTACTTCGTTATGGAAACTTTGAATGCCGCCGATACCCGATGCCCAGATTACTCCGATACGGTTTTTGTCCAGATCGTCACCCATTAACCCGGCATCTTCCACTGCTTCGGTGGCAGCAACCATGCCGAATTGGGCATAACGGTCGTATTTGCGTGCTTCTTTACGGTCGAAAAACTGTTTGGGATCAAAATCTTTTACTTCGCAGGCAAACTGCGTTTTAAATTTTGATGCATCAAAATGCGTAATGGGAGTCGCACCGCTTTTACCCAGCAGTAACGATTCCCAAAACGCTTTTGCAGTATTTCCGACGGGAGTAATTGCGCCAATACCTGTAACAACAACTCGCTTCAACTGCATAAAAATTTTCTCCTTTTTTTAGAGGTGATCTTCGATGTATTTAACAGCATCACCCACTGTTTCAATCTTTTCTGCTTCTTCGTCAGGAATAGAAAGGTTGAATTCTTTTTCAAATTCCATAATTAATTCTACCGTGTCAAGAGAATCAGCTCCCAAGTCGTTGGTGAAGCTGGCTTCGTTGGTAACTTCACTCTCTTCTACTCCTAATTTGTCAACAATAATGCTAACAACTTTTGAACGTACGTCTGACATATTGATTAATTTTTTTAGTTAAACAGGGTGCAAAGTAATGCATTAATGAAATAAAAACCAAAAAAAAGATAAACTTCACGGGTTGAATAGGGTTTAATGAGTTGTAAAACAGTTTTTTATATTGTATTTTGATGCTGATAAATTCCTGTAAAAAAGGCCATTTTTTTGCAGTTTTAGAACGAAGAAACCGTTAATTTTGCCTGAAACGGGCCCGTGATGAAACCTCCCGGATGAAATAACAGGCAAAACTTGCGGAAAAACAGTGATTTTATCGCGGGTTGTTTCTGATGGTCAATAAAATACAAAAAGATAAACCGATGAAAAACCTTTTACTGTTTGCTTCTGGAAATGGTACTAATGCAGAAAATATTATACGTTACTTTCATTTGAAAAAAACGGCCCGTGTGGTCGCTGTTTTTACTAATAATCCGAAAGCCGGTGTGATCAAACGGGCAACGGCTCTGCAGGTACCTGTGGAAGTTGTTTCGCGGGAGGATTTCCGGAATCCGGATATTTTAATCGGTAAAATTGAAAAATGGCACCCCGATTTATTGGTTTTGGCCGGTTTTTTATGGAAAATCCCGTCGGAGTTAATTCTTCGTTATCCGCAAAGAATCATTAACATTCATCCGGCATTACTTCCCCGCTTTGGTGGAAAAGGAATGTATGGCAGCCATGTGCATGAAGCGGTTCTTGCCGCCGGGGAGAGAAAAAGCGGGATAACCATTCATTATGTCAATGAAAAGTATGATGACGGGCAAATTATTTTTCAGGCCGAAACAGAAATTGCTCCGGAAGAAACACCCGAAACCCTGGCCCAAAAAATTCATCAGTTGGAATATAACCATTTTCCACAGGTTGTTGAGTATGTTTTGGAGGGGAATTTGAGTAAAAATTAAGATAAATTTCTTGGTTTATTTTAAAAAACATTTACCTTTGTAGACAGCTTTCCCCTTACAGGTTTGCTGTTTTAAACCGTACAGTATAATGAAAAAACATACCTTTAGTTATTTTAAGTTTTTTTTCTGGATTGTCTTGGTAAGTATCTTTTTAACATCATGTGTCCCGCAAAAAAAAATCCTTTATATGCAGGTAAAGAATGAAGCGGATACTATGTCATCTTTCAAAAATCAGCGGAAGATTAATTATCGGATACAGCCGGGAGATAATTTGTATATTCGTGTAGTAAGCATGGATGAAAAAACCAACCTTTTTTTAAATTCTATGGGAGGGGGGCAATATTCTCAAAATATAACATCAGATGCGTCTGTTTACCTGAATAGTTACATGGTTTCTACGAAAGGAACCATTCAGTTTCCATTGACAGGAGAAGTATATGTAAAAAACCTTACGGTTGCGCAGGTGAAAGATACTATCCAGAAAAAACTGGAAAATTACCTAAAGGAATCGGTAGTTATTGTTAAACTGGTTAATTTTAATATTACGTTGTTGGGGGAAGTGAAAAGACCAGGGCAGTATAAAATTTATCAAAACAATATCAATCTTTTTGAAGCAGTTTCGATGGCAGGTGATTTATCTGATTTTGCCAAACGAAGTGATGTGACCATTATTCGGCAGACTAAGAACGGATCAAAGGTAATTCATGTTGATATGACAAAAAAAGACATATTATCTTCACCTTACTTTTATTTAAAGCCCAATGATATTGTGTATGTGCCGCCGCTTAAGGGAAAACAGTTTTCCTTTGCAACCTTTCCTTATGGCGTAGTTTTTAGTGCTCTTTCTACCGCATTGTTACTGATCAGTTTCTTTAAAAATTAATTTAAAATCGAATAGCCTTGGAAAATTTCGATAATTTACAGCAGCAGGAAGAAAGTATAGATATAAAAGCGTTACTTTTCAAATTCTCACGTTATTGGTATCTATTTGGTATTTCTATTTTTATTGCCATTATTGTTGCTTTTTTATTTAATAAATATACCAACCCGGAATATGAAGTGGATACAACGGTGCTGGTAAATGATACCAAATCTAATTTGGATCCTTCTGCTTTACTGGGTTTTGGTTTGATGAATAACCAGCAAAATGTTCAAAATGAAATAGGAAAACTGAGCTCTTTTACGTTGGCTTATCGCTCTGTGTGTAAACTTCATTTTGAAGTTTCTTACTACAAAAAGGATGGTTTAATGACACAAGAAATGTATAAATCATCACCATTTGATGTCGTTTTTGATACCACAGTTCCCCAAGCTGTCGGATTAAAATACGAATTGAATTTTTTAAATAAAAATGAATATTCTATTGAAGCAGAGGGAGAAAAAATTAAAAAATATGATTATGCTAAACAGAAATTTGAAAAAGGCATAATAGATAAAGTAATTTATAAAGGTAAATTTCGTTTTGGACAGCAGGTTAAAACCCCATATAATTCGTTTAAAATAATTTTAAACAAGAATTTTGATCCGGAAGAAGATTTTGATTATAGTTATCAATTTGTTTTTAATGATTATATTTCTCTTACTAGACGATATATGGGGATTAAGATAGAACCGATAAATCGGGAAGCTTCTATTTTGAAGATCTCACTGAAATCAACAGATTTACAAAAATCTGTTGATTATTTGAATATGCTGACCCAACAGTATCTTGACAGAAATCTGGAAGTAAAAAATAGAATTGCAGAGAATACCATTAAATTTATAAATAGTCAATTACGTGTAATTTCTGATTCATTGAGAGCTGCAGAATTAAATCTTCAAAGATTTCGCTCGAAAAATGAAATCATGGATATTTCGTTTCAGGCACAACAGGTTTTTCAGTATTTGAGTGATCTTCAAAAACAAAAAGCAGAATTATTAATCAAGTCTCAGTATTATAAAAATCTGCGTGATTATATTAAGAAAAATGAGGCGAACTTGAACAATTTAGTAGCACCCTCTGCCATGGGGATTGAAGATCCGGCCTTGAATGCTTTGGTGGCCCAGCTGATAGAATTGTTTAATAAAAAAGCAGAAGCACTATTGTATTCAACAGATAAAAGCCCTACTATAGTAACGATTAATAGTCAGATAATCAGTACAAAACGCGCGATCATTGAGAATGTTTCTAATATTATTAAAAATTCTAATGAAGCAATAGCAGATATTGACCGGCAAATAAAGAAGATAAGTGATAAACTTTCTACTTTGCCTGTGACCCAGCGGGAACTTTTAAATTATGAGCGAAAATTTAATCTGGCAGATAATATTTACACTTTTTTGCTGGAAAAACGTTCAGATGCTCAGATTACGAAAGCATCGAATATGCCTGATAATGAAATTATCGATAAAGCTAGAGCTGACATTAATAATATACCGGTTTTCCCAAAAAAAGCATTGAATTATTTGATTGCTTTAATTTTAGGAATAGCTTTTCCTGTAATTTATGTTTTGGGTAAAGATTATCTGAATGACAAGATTGTTGAACGTAAAGATGTAGAGAAAATAACTAAATTTCCAATAATAGGTCAGTTATTGCATAGTAATAAAGAGACGCAGCTGGTTGTTGCTCATTATCCTAAATCCAGTGTTTCTGAATCTTTCCGATCATTACGTACCAATATTCAATATTTGGTTCAGGGGAAAATGCCGGTTGTTATTATGGTTACAGCCGATATGTCTTCTGCCGGGAAAACATTTGTTTCTATGAATTTGGCTAGTGTGTATGCTCAATATGGAAAAAAGACGGTTCTTTTGGGCTTTGATTTACGTAAGCCAAAAATTTACCAAGATTTTAAGTTGAATAATGAAGTTGGTTTGACATCATTCCTGATTGGTGAAAAAAACATCGATGAAATTATCCAAACTTCTGGGATTATAGACCATCTTGATATTATCATGGCAGGTCCTGTTCCTCCTAATCCGGCAGAATTAATTGCATCAGAAAGAAATACAGCCCTTTTTGATGAATTAAGAAAGCGATATGATTATATTTTAATAGATACTCCACCGATAGGGCTGGTTACAGATGCATTTCTTCTCATGCCTTATACTGATGTTAATATTTACCTTGTGCGTCAAAACTTTACCAATAAACGGGTTTTTGCGGCCCTGATTAGAGATATTGAAGAGAGAGGCATGAAGATGAGTATAGTAATTAATGATATTAGTATGGATGGTGGTTATGGCTATGGCTACGGATACGGTTATGGCTATGGTTATGGTTATGGAAAACAGGGAAGTGGCTATTATACAGATGATGAATCAAACAAAAAACAAGGGTTTTTACATCGTTTAATTAAGAAAGCTTAAATATTTAAACAGGAGAAGAAGTTTAAAGATACTTTTTCTCCTTAGGTAACACGGAATTTTTGCATCTTTGCAAAAATTAAGTTTACCGCATGAGTAAAAGATTTGCGCTTATTGGTGCGGCCGGTTATATTGCCCCCCGGCATATGAAAGCCATTTCTGAAACCGGGAATGAGCTGGTAGCAGCACTCGACCCGTTTGACAGCGTGGGAATCATTGATTCTTTTTTCCCTCAGGCTGATTTTTTTACAGAACCTGAACGTTTCGATCGCCATTTGGATAAACTCAGGAGATCTTCTGACAATAAAGTAGATTATGTAAGTGTTTGTTCGCCGAATTATTTACATGATGCCCACATTCGTCTTGGATTGCGTAATGATGCCCATGTTATTTGTGAAAAACCGTTGGTGTTAAATCCGTGGAATCTGGACGGACTGGCGGAAATTGAAAATGAAACCGGGAAAAAAGTCTTTAATATTTTGCAACTGCGGTTGCATTCTTCCATTATTGCGTTGAAAAAGAAAATTGAAGCCGATCGTTCCGGTAAAATATATGATATTGATTTGACCTACATTACTTCCCGCGGGAAATGGTATTTTTATTCCTGGAAAGGGAATCCTGCTAAATCAGGAGGAGTGGCTACCAATATCGGTATTCATTTTTTTGATATGTTGCAATGGATTTTTGGCGACGTGCAGCAAAATATTGTGCACCTGAATGAATCAGACAAAGCCGCAGGTTTTTTACAATTGAAAAATGCCCGAGTCCGTTGGCTTTTGAGCCTTGACCGGAAAGACTTACCCTCTGTTGCGGTAGAAAAAGGAATGCCTACCTACCGTTCTATCACGGTCAACGGAGAAGAAATAGAATTTAGCTGTGGGTTTACCCAGTTGCATACGGAGAGTTACAAACATATTTTAGCCGGAAAAGGATTTGGTATCGAGGAGGCACGAAACAGTATTCAGATTGTTCATGCCATCCGGACACAAAAACCGGTAGGTCTTACTGGTGATTATCATCCTTTTTTGAAAAAAATATAACAATTTTAATCCTTGTCTGGTCAAGAACAGACAGGAATTTATTTAATAACATTTTTGATTCAATCAATAAAATTTTTCTATGAAAAGATTATTTTATCTTACAGTATTGGCCTTGTTGTCGGTTTCGGCAATGGCCCAGAGTAATGCTCCAAAGATCCCGTTTTCGTATACCAATATCGTTGCTCATAACGGTAAATTGTATTTTAAAAATCCGAAAACAGGAGAAGAATACCCGCAAAAAACCGTTTCGCCGTTTGAACAGATCCAAAACCTGGCTGCTATTCCGCAAGGAACGAAAGACGGTGTTGTTTTTGATTTTCATAATGATTTGTTTAACGGTACGCTTTATTATGGCTTGTTCTCTTCTTTGCCGCAGAAATATGCTTATCCGGTTTATTTTAAAAGAGCCGCTCCGATTAGGGAAGGAAGAGCAAGAGTTAATTTAAAAGAACTGGCAGGTCGTTACGACATTGCCAATTGGGAAAAAACCGGTCACATGAAACTCGGTTACCGGGTGGTAAATGATAAAGGAGTGATCCTGTATGATGGAAGAATTAATATCCGTGGAAAAGGGCCGTTTACTCCTGATCTGACCATTACCCAGGGTCCGTTTGTAAATGAACTGACCAGCGATGGTGCGGTGATTTCTTTTGAAACCAATGAAGCATGTCAGCCGGTGGTAAAAGTGGACGGAAAAAGTTTTACCAATCCGGAGGAAAAAGGAACTCACCATGAAATCCAAATCAAAGGATTGGAACCTGGAAAAAAGTATAATTATACTGTTGATTATGGGGATTATTCGGAAACGTACTATTTTAAAACAGCACCTAAAGAGGGAAGCCGGACTGCTTTTACTTTTGCTTATGCCAGCGATTCGCGTAAATCCAATGGTGGCGGCGAAAGAGATGTTTACGGAGTTAATGCTTACGTGGTCAAACGAATGGCTGTACTGGCAGCAAAAGAAAATGCTGTATTTATGCAGTTTACCGGTGACCTGATCAATGGTTATTCTTCTTGTCTCGGACAGCAAAAATTGGAATATGCCAATTGGAAAATTACAGCAGAACCCTATTGGCATTATATGCCTTTTGTGATTGCTCCCGGAAATCATGAAGCTTTTCTGAAAATATTTGATAACGGAAGTCATTATGGTATTGCGGTAGATAACTTTCCGTTTGATAAAGTATCGGCCGAAAAAGTTTTTGCTGATGAGTTTGTGAATCCGCAAAATGGTCCTTCTTCTGAAGACGGAGCCTATTACGATCCGAATAAAAAAACCACTGATTTCCCACCGTATAAAGAAACGGCTTATTATTACATTTATGATAACATAGCCATGGTGGCTCTTAATGCCAATTATTGGTATACTCCTAATCATCGTCAAATTCCCATTTCCGGCGGGAATGTGCATGCTTACATTATGGATAACCAGTTAAAATGGCTGAAAAATACATTGGCTAAGCTGCAAAAAGATCCCAATATCGACTATGTTTTTGTAACTATTCATACACCTGCTTTCCCGAATGCCGGACACAGTGGTGACGATATGTGGTATCATGGAAATAACAAAATTCGTCCGTGGGTTGCCGGAAAACCGGTGAAAAAAGGAATCATTGAACGCCGGGACCAGTTTTTGAATATTCTGGTGAATGAAAATTCCAAAGTCTTGGCTTTGTTGTGTGGTGATGAGCATAATTATACCCGGATGCTGATCAATAACAACACACCGCGTTATCCCAAAGGGTATGACAAACCGGAGGTAAAATTAAAACGCAGCATCTGGCAGATTACCAATGGCTCGGCCGGGGCTCCGTATTACGGACAGGAAAAACTGCCCTGGAGTTCTTTTGTGAAAGAATATACGACCCAGCATGCATTGATGCTGTTTGATGTACACGGTAAAAAAGTAACACTGCGGGTGATCAATCCGGATACTTTTGAAAAAATTGAGCAGGTTGATTTGACTCCCAACGTGCATTAATCATTTTTTTTAGTCGTAAAACAGGTCTGTTTTATTTCTCTTCCGAAGGGAAGAACTACCTAAAATAAAAAAAGGTAGTACAATAAAACAGGCCTGTTTTCGTATCAGATGAAGAGTTTGTATTTTTGGTCATTAAATGGATTGATGTGGAGTTATACACGAAAAAAAAACGTTGGAAGCTGATTCTTGCCATTCTGGGTATCCTGATTATTGCTGCATCGTTGTTTTATACCAATTTGCTGGTGGCCAAATTTGCCCAGGCCGAACGGAAAAATGTCCGGTTGTGGGCGGATGCTGTTCACCGGAAACTCCGTCTGGTAAAATATACGGATGCCTTTTTTAAACAGCTACGTCAGTCTGAGCGGCAAAAAGTAGAACTTTTGGCCGAAGTGTATAAACGGTTGCTTCGTAATGATAATACCTCTGATGAGTTAACTTTTTATCTGAGCATTATTAACCGGAATCAGGATATTCCGGTGATCATTACCGATGAAAAGGGGAAAATTATCTTTTACAGGAATCTGGTGCCAAAACCAGATTCGTCCCAGCTTTATTTTCGCGGAAAGCTGAAAGATGAGTTTTCGGTTTATCCTCCCATCCCTATTCCACAAACCGGAACAAAAATTTATTACAAAAACTCCTTGGTTTTCAATCAGCTTCAGTATATCCTTAATGATTACATTTCTGTTTTTATGTCGGAGATTACGGCTAACTCGTCTAATGTGCCGGTTATTGTAACCGACAGTACACAAAAAAATATCCTTCAGTTTGGGAATTTAAATGATGTACGGATGAGCAATCCGGTGTATGCCCAAAAAATGCTGGAGGAGATGAAAGAACAGAATGAGCCGATTGAAATCAACTTTCCGGAACAGGGTAAAGCCTATATTTTTTATAAAAGTTCCAACCTGTTAACCCGGATGAAATGGTTTCCGGTAGCCCAGATTATGGTCATTGCCTTTTTCCTGTTGGTGGCTTATCTGCTTTTCAGTGCTTCGCGGAAATCGGAACAAAATCGGGTTTGGGCCGGAATGGCCAAAGAAACAGCTCATCAGATCGGAACGCCGCTTTCTTCCATTATGGCCTGGGTAGAGCTGATCAAAATGGATGAATCCAATGCCAAACAGGCGGCCGAAGAAATTACAAAAGATGTAAAACGACTGGAGGTGATTACCGAACGGTTTTCCAAGATAGGTTCTACCCCCAGCCTTGATGAAGATAATCTGACCAAAATCATCTATGATACCATTGCTTATTTAAAACCCCGATCGCCCAGCAAGGTACATTACAACATTTTGTTTCCGCGCGAAAAAGAAATTATCTTGCCGGTAAATGCTCCTCTGTTTAGTTGGGTACTCGAAAATCTTTGCAAAAATGCCATTGATGCCATGAACGGAAAGGGGAATATTACCATTGACATGCAGGAAGAAAGCAAACAGGTAATTGTGGATGTGATTGATACCGGAAAAGGAATTCCGATTACCGAACAGAAATCGGTTTTTAATCCGGGTTACACCAGCAAAAAACGGGGGTGGGGTTTGGGCTTGTCTTTGGCCAAAAGAATTATTCAGGAGTATCACAAAGGGAAAATCTTTGTCAAAAGTTCCTCTTCCAAAGGGACCACTTTCCGGATTATCCTGAAGAAATAAACCGATACCCATGTCCGGTATTTATATCCATATTCCGTTTTGTAAGCAGAAATGCCATTATTGCAATTTTTATTCTGTGGCCTCGCGCCGGTACCGTTCTGTTTTTGTGGATGCTTTGCTGAACGAAATGCAATGGCGCAAAGATTATCTGCCGGACAAACAAATCCAAACGGTTTATTTTGGAGGCGGCACGCCTTCGTTATTGACGATTTCGGAAATCAACCAAATTTTGGATAAAATTCAGGATCTTTTTGTGTTAAGTCCTGAGGCAGAAATTACCCTTGAAGCCAATCCGGATGACTTGTCGGATGATTATCTGAAACAATTGAAAGCCGAAACAAAAATCAACCGGTTAAGTATCGGAGTGCAAAGTTTTTTTGATGATGATTTGCAATATCTGCATCGCAGTCATCATGCTGCCCAGGCCATAAAGGCCATTGAAACGGCACAAAAAAACGGCTTCCGGAATCTTTCCATTGATTTGATTTATGGTATTCCGACACTGACAGAAGAAAAATGGAAACAAAATCTTCACCGTTTTTTTGAGTGGAATATCCCGCACTTGTCGTCGTATGCGCTTACGGTGGAACCTCGTACGGCTTTGGATGTGTTAATTCGTCAGCAAAAACTTACGGCGGTTGACGAAGAACAAAGTATTCGTCAGTTTAATATTTTGCTCGAACAGACAGAAAAACGGGGGTATATCCAATATGAAATTTCCAACTTTGCTTTGCCCGGTTTTTATTCCAAACACAATTCGGCTTATTGGATGGGCGGGCATTATCTTGGTTTAGGGCCTTCGGCCCATTCGTATAATGGTTTTTCACGACAATGGAACGTAAAAAACCTGAAACAATATACGCAGGCCGATACTACCGAACGGGTGATACAGGAAAAGGAAATCCTTACCGAAGAGCAGCGTTATAACGAATACGTATTAACCGCTTTACGGACTTCATGGGGATGCGATGTGGAGCATATCCGGAATGGATTCGGAAAACGTTATGAAGCACTTTTTTTACGACAAATACAGCACTGGATTGCTAATGGGAAAGTGAGAAAAAAGGGGAATGCTTATATCTTAACTGAAGAAGGAAAATTGTTTGCTGACGGAATTGCTGCTGATCTTTTTGTGGATGAAGAATGAGTATGGCCTGTTCTGAAAACAAACAGAATGGGACGTGTGGATAAAAAGTTTTACTTTTACAGGACAATCAGCAAAGTGTAGTGGGTATGAAGAAACCAAATTTTTATTACCTGTCTCTTCCGTTTAGTATTGTAAACGGCGTGGTATGGGGAATTGGTATTGTGGCTTTGCCTTTGCTGGCGGGCAGCACGTCCCGGGCCGGATTGACTTTTGCCATGATCAATCTGGGAATTGCTGTGGGGGCTGTGCTTTGGGGACATTTGACTACCCGTTTTCAGTTGAATCGGCTTATTTTTACCGGAACGGTTCTTTCGTTTTTGACGTGGCTTATTATTGTGCTGCTGAACGGAAAGTTTCTGGTGCCGGCAGCTTTTTTCTTTGGTGCTTCCGCAGCCAGCGTTTTTACTTATGCCAGCGTAATGGTGACCCATACTTATCCGGAGGAACTTTGGGATAAGTATATCGCACGGATGCAGGCTTTTATGACTTTTGGAACGGTCACCGGCCTGCTGATTACTTCGATTTACTCCAAAGCGGTGGTGGCACTTCCTTTTTTGGCCATTGCTATTTTGGTGTATCTTCCGTTTTACAAACATCATAATGCAAAAGCTGCCCATTACCATCTCCATTTTAAGATTTTACGGCCACGGCAACATTTTGCCGAACTTTTTAACGGTTATTTTCACGGGCATATTCGGTGGAAACATTTTCTGAATTTTAAAAACAAGGACCTTTTACTGCTGAATATCCGCTGGATTTTTGTTTTGCTGGCTCCTGCACCGGTATATGCCATGTATCCGCTGCTGATGAAAAAAGCATTTCATTTAAGTACCAGTGAGGCTTCGTTAGTTTATGCGGTAAGCACGGCCATTGGAGTTTTTCTGTTCATTACGGCCGGAAACATCGCGAAGAAAAAGAGTGCTTTTTTCACCATGAATCTGGGAATTTTGTCTTATGCCTTGAGTTTTGTATTGATGCTGATTGGCATGTGGACGCCTTATTATGTGGTGGGAATAGCCGGTTTTATGCTCATGATTTTCTCGTGGGCATTTATTTCTACCGGAATGAATATTAGTGTGGTAGAACTGACGGATGAGCAAAAACGCGGAGAAGCATTGGGTTTGGCCAATGCTTTTCAAAGTATCGATAATGTTATTGGCGGTGCCATTGGTGGTTATCTTGTAGCTGCCATGGGATATCCGGTGATTATGTACTTTGGTATCTTTTTTTCCGGAATCGCCATTGGGTTAACTATTTTTCAACGTAAATCAAAAAAATTAAATTTAAGATCATGATATCTAAAAAAAGAAAAAACGGCGGAAAAGAAATTGTTTCAACCACTTATGCTAACCGGTTTTTTACCAAACCGGTTCCCCGGTTTCAGATTCCTGAAAAGGGGATGGACGCCGATGTCGTTTATCAACTTATCCATGATGAGCTGAACATTGATGGGAATCCGGCATTGAATCTGGCTTCTTTTGTTACCACATGGATGGAACCCCAGGCGGAAAAGCTGATCATGGAAACGTTAAACAAAAACCTGGTTGATCAGGATGAATATCCGCAGACCGGTAAAATTCAGGCGCGTGTGGTTAACATGCTGGCACGGCTTTTTCATGCTCCGGAAAGTAAAGAGTATATCGGAACCTCCACGATTGGTTCATCGGAATCTATTATGCTGGGATTGTTGGCACACAAGTGGAGTTGGCGCAAACGGCGTGAAAAAGAAGGAAAGTCAACACGCAATCCTAATATGGTCATTGGTGCGGATGTGCATGTAGTTTGGGAGAAATTTGCCCGCTATTTTGATGTGGAAATGCGGATAATTCCGATGAAAGAAAACCGTTTTACCATTACGGCAGAAGAAGTAAAAGAACGGATTGATGAAAATACAATTGCAGTGGGAGCTGTCATGGGAACCACTTTTACCGGTGAACTTGATCCTATTCAAGAGATTAACAGCATGCTTGAAGAAGTTGAAAAAGAAAAAGGCTGGCATATTCCTATTCATGTAGACGGTGCCAGTGGCGGGTTTATCCTTCCATTTCTTTACCCGGATTTTAAATGGGATTTTCGTCTTTCGCATGTACATTCCATTAATGTTTCCGGTCACAAATACGGGTTGGTTTATCCCGGCGTAGGTTGGCTTATCATGCGTGACAAGGTCGATCTTCCGGAGGAGTTGATTTTTTATGTGAATTATCTTGGTAGTCAGGAAGCAACGTATACACTCAACTTTTCGCGTGGCAGCGCCATGATGATTGCCCAGTATTATAACCTGCTGCGACTGGGAAAAACAGGTTATCGCCTGGTGATGGAAAACAGCCTGAAAAATGCCCGGTATCTGGCTTCTAAATTAAGAAAAGTCAGGAACCTGGAAGTAATAAACAAGGAGATTCAGTTGCCTATTTTAGCTTTAAAGGTGAAAAACCGTAAGGAATTTAATGTTTTTCAATTGTCAGATAAATTGCGTGAGCGGGGATGGATTGTCCCGGCTTATACCTTGCCTCCCGATGCCCAAAAAGTGGAAGTTTTACGCATTGTTATCAAAGAAAATTTTAGTCGCGATATGGCCGATATGCTGATTGATGACATGCATCGTTTTACCAAAGAATTGATAGAACAATGTAAACCTCCCCGTCCAAAAATTAAAACAAATCAGCATCATAAGCATATTTGTTAAAATTTGGACATGGGGTATTTAGAGTTGTAGTATTGTATGGGAAACGTTTCCAAAAAGGAAGAAAAAACACTTGGAAAAATGTAACTTTTAGGTTACCTTTGCGTCAATGAAAAAAGTAAGGGAAGTAATAGCATATAAAGACTATTTTGAAAACTTTCTGAAAGAACAACCGGAAAAGGTACAGGACAAAATTTTTAAAGTAATTGAAGCAATAGAAACATTGGAAAGAGTTCCTGAAAACTATTTGAGAGCAATTTCGGGGACGAAAGGGCTTTATGAAGCGAGAATATCTCTGGCAAAAAACATTTGGCGTGTATTTTGTTTTTTTGACCGGGGCAGACTGGTAATTTTATTGAACGGGTTTGTTAAAAAGACACAAAAAACGCCCAAAAGAGAAATTCAGAAAGCGGTACGATTAATGAATGAATATTACAACGAAAAAGACGAAAGGAGACCATAACCATGAAAAAGAACACGAAAAGCTGGAAAGAAATAAAAGACAATGTTTACGGGAAAAAAGGCACAGAAAGACGAGACCAGTTAGAACGGGAATTCGAATCTTTTAAAATAGGACTTTTATTAAGAGAAGCCCGGAAAAAGAGAAAACTCACGCAGGAAGAACTTGCCGAACTGGTAAACAAGAAACGAACTTACATATCCAGAGTAGAAAATAACGGAAGTAACCTTACTTTAAAAACATTGTTTGAAATAGTAGAAAAGGGCTTAGGTGGGAAAGTAAACATCTCGATAAAACTTTAAAAAACAACGATAATATTCCCTAAAAGCAAAAGATAGTTCTATGAAAAATAGATATTTGCTGGTTCAAATTGTTTTTTCCTTTTTATTGGCTTTTTCTGTCCGGCTTTATGGCCAGGAAATCACAGTGGTTCCGCGGCAAAGTTTTTACACCACTGAAAAATCGGGTGAAATGCTGTTTTACCTGAGAAACATGCCGGGGAAATCTCCCCTGCAAGGGGAAGTGTTTCAGCAAGATCAATTGCTTGTCCGGAAATCCGGTTTGCAAAAAGGGATGAATCAGCTTTCGTTTTCTCTTTCCGGGTTCAACAAAGGAAAAACACCTTTGCGGTGTGTGGTAAAAGATCATTCGGGAAATATTCTGACCGATACTACCGTTAATCTGACGCTTTTACCTCCAAAACGTAACGAAGTAAAAATCGATCGTTTAAATGGAACGCTGATTGTAAACGGATTGCCGTTTATTCCGTTTGGATTTTACTCTTATTCGCCGGTTTATCCCACGTTGCCGGAAGAAGAAGTGGTAAAAGGGTTTAACCTGATGTCACCCTATCAAAAAATTACCAAAAAGACGTTTAAACAACGGAAAGCTTATATGGACCGTTGTGCAGCTCTCGGGATAAAAGTGAATTACAATTTGTTAAGTGTTGCCGGTGGGGGTGGTGTTGGCTCAAAAATGAAAGTGTCACAAGAAAAAAGACGGGAACTGCTGACCCGGGAAATTCTGGCTTTCCGGAATCATCCCGCCTTGCTTTCCTGGTATATTGCCGATGAGCCGGTTGGACAGGGTAAACCACCGGAACCGCTTATTGAAACATATAAGTTGATAAAAAAACTGGATCCATATCATCCGGTTACTATGGTTTTTATGACTCCTTCGCAGGCTTGGCGTTATGCGGGTGCTATGGACATTGTTATGGCTGATCCGTATCCTATTCCCAATGCGCCGGTAACAGTAGTGGAAAAGGTGACCCGCTCTCTGGAAAAAGCATTTTATCCGGAAAAGCCGTTGTGGATTGCTCCCCAGGCTTTTGGCGGTAATGAAAACTGGAAACGGGAACCCACTCCAGGAGAATTGCGGGCGATGACTTATTTGGCATTGATTAACGGGGCCCGGGGCATCCAGTATTTTGTTCGTAAAGGGTTAAACGGTTTTCCGAAATCAACTGCTGCCTGGGCCGAGTGCGGGAAAATGGCACTCGAAACGGCCGAGCTGATACCTTTTTATTCGGAGGGTGAAAGCATCAACGCCATTGCAGTCAACGATTCAAATATCCGGGTGAAGGCACTTGCCAAAGACAGTACATTAGTAGTTATTTGTGTGAATACGCTGAACCGGCCATCAAGATTTACAATTACTTTACCGGATACTGTTTCTTCCGGACAAGCAGCTGTTTTGTTTGAAAACAGAAATGTGAAGGTGGAGAAGAATGTTTTGTCAGACATGATTGATGGTTTTGGAACGCGGGTGTACAAAATCTCGCTGAAAAAGTCTTCTCCGGCTCCTGTTGAAAAACAGGAAAATATGATGATTGATCCCGGTTTTGAGTACCTTCCTGTTCCAGGTGTTCCGTCGGCATGCTATGCCCATGTGGGTAAAGATCGCGGCTCTACTTACTTTGTGGATTCGCGAGTATTTCATTCGGGTGAGCATTCATTACGACTTGTTACTCCGGAAAACGGAGAAGGCGTTTCGCTTTCTTTTTTCCCGTCTTATTTGGAATATGGTCATACCTATCATTTTACGATTTGGGCCAAAGCGGCTCCTCGCGAAGACCGGTGGGCTGAAAAAGGATTCTTTTGGCGTTTGTTTCACCGGAAACCGCCGCCGCCATCTTTTACAGTCAGTGCGCGAAGTGCCGGCTCCAAAACTTTTTTGCTGACCAACCAGTGGAAAAAATATGAATGGTTTATTACGCCGTCTGACAGCACACGGCAAATACAACGGATTTCCGTGAGTCTTGTTCTGAACACGCACGGAACAGCCTGGTTTGATGATTTATTTATGGCGCCTGTCCTAACTATGAAAACAACAGTTTCTACTCCGGGAAAAGGTTTGAAAATCAGTTTTTTGACCAATGTTGACAATGCGATAATCCGGTATAATCTCAACGGGACAAAACCGGATGCTTCTTCCCGGCTGTATTCGGCCCCTTTTCTTCTTCATCAGGATGCTGATTTGGTTGCCGGCGTGTTCAGGAACGGAAAAAGAATCGGTACGTATCAACAATCGGTGGTTGTCAGTAAAGCATTGGGAAGAAAACCCGAGTTGGAAAATGAGTTTTCAAAATACCGCACTGGTGGTGGTCCCGGAGCCCTTACCGATGGATTATTGGCAAGTGCCAACTTTCATGATGTGCACTGGCAAGGTTTTCTGAAAAAAGATTTGGTAGTCACTGTTGATTTGGATTCGATACAGGATATTCATGAAATTGCGGCTCATTTTCTCCAGCAAACACGTTGGTATCGCATCTTTTTCCCTCTGGCAGTAAATTATTATGTATCGGAAAACGGAAAAGATTATACGCTTGTTTACCATTATGCTCCGAGTAAACCTTCGCGGGACGAAGGTCCGAAGATACTTACCGTAAAATGGGAAGGAAAACCGGTTCGGGCCCGTTATGTTCGGATGGTTGCCAAGAATAGGGGGATTGCTCCGGCCTGGAGTTCTGGTGCCGGTTTAAAAACCGGATTACTTTGCGATGAGTTTATTGTAAAATAGTTCTGGAATTATCAGAAATAAAAAAGCCGGCCAATTCTCATGGCCGGCTTTTTTTGGCTTTTACGGTATTTATTCTGTTGCCACTGGTTGTGGCTGATTTTCTGTATTGTTTTTTGTTTCCGGTTTGTCTTTCACAATGGTCAGCTCTTTGATGAGATTTTCAGCATGGGCATATTTATCAATGATAAACAGCACATAACGAATATCTACATTAATCGTCCGTTGCAGCGCTTTATCAAATTTGATGTCGCCGCTCATGGCTTCCCAGTTTCCGTCGAAAGCCAGACCAATTAACTGACCGCGATCATTCATGATGGGGCTTCCGGAATTTCCGCCGGTAATATCGTTGGTACTCAAGAAGTCGGTAATCAGATGACCGTTTTCGCCATATTGTCCGTAATCTTTGGCTTTGTACAGCTCTTTCAGTTTTTTAGGAACAATAAATTCCGGATTGTTGGGATCTTCTTTTTGCATGACGCCGTAAAGATGGGTGACAAAATCATCATAAACGGCATCCTGTGGCGAATATCCTTTAATGGTTCCGTAAGTTACACGCATGGTAAAGTTGGCATCCGGAGCAAAGTTTTTATTCGGATACATCTGCAAAATGCCGGCAATATATAACCGGTGATTTTTGGCAAGCAGTTCCTGGTACGGTTTTGTTTTTTCATATATCTGGCGATATTCATCCAGGAAAGCATTCCAGGCTTGTAATGCCGGATCTTTTTCCAATACTTTGGCTTTCGGATCGTTCAGGAAAGCTTCGGTTTTTTCTTTGCTGGCAAAAATGGATTTTTTAAATACTTCTGTGGCATACTTGTCAAAGTTCCCTTTGTATTTTTTGGCAATCTTTTCAAGATATTCCGGATGCTGGTCTTTTGGAACATTTTGATAATACATCCGCAGCATAGCGGCCAATAAGTTACGGTCGATGGTTTGGTTGTAATCTTTAAAATGTTTATTCACGGTACCTTTTAAAGCATCCAGTTCTTCTTTAAGAACTTTTTGATTTGCATCTTTTTTCTTCAGCTGGTTTTCCAGCCCGCTAAAGTTTGCAGCAAATTTTAAAATTTCAGGGCCACGATAAATTCCTTCAATGAAATAATATTTTGCAAGTTGATATTTTTGTAAACCCTCATAAGCTTTTTTCAAGCCAGCCAAAACATCGCCATACTTGGCTTTCCGTTCCGGGTTTTGATTCACCCAGTTCATGAATTCGGCTTCCTGTTGTTGCTTTTCCGCTTTTACTTTCAACCGTTTCAGGGCCTGTGTTTGGCCGATATAATATTTCCAGTAATTGGAGGTGTGTGCATATTTTGTGGCATACTGCAACCGGACTTCCGGATTGGCATCCATCGCTTTTTTCATGATATTCAGCTTTTTGGTGCGGATTTTCACAATGGTAGGGTTGACCAGATTGATAGCCATGTCCACACCATAGCTGGAAAGGTAACGTTCGGTACTGCCCGGATTTCCCATGATCATGGTAAATTCTCCTTTTTTCTTGGGAGAGATATTGATGGTGAGATATTTTTTGGGTTTCAGTGGGACGTTGTCCGGGGAATATTTGGCCGGGCTGCCGTCAGGAGCCATGTAAACACGGAAAATAGAAAAATCACCGGTATGGCGGGGCCACATCCAGTTATCGGTATCGCCGCCAAATTTTCCGATGGATGACGGAGGAGCGCCTACCAAACGAATATCGCGGTACACTTTGTAAACATAAACGTAATAGGTATTTCCACCGAAAAGCGGTTTTACCACAGCGCTGTATTTTCCGTTTTCAGAAGCTTTGTTAGCGATTTCTTTGCTGTTTTTGGCTACGGTCATTTCTCTTTCGTCTTCGCTCATCTTGTCGGTTACTCCTTTTAAAGCCTGGGAGGTAACATCATCCATCCGGACGAGAAATTTCACGGTAAGTCCCGGAATGGGAAGCTCTTCTTTTTTGTTGTAAGCCCAAAATCCGTCTTTCAGGTAGTCGTGTTCTACCGTACTCATCTTTTGAATGGAAGAGTAACCACAATGGTGGTTAGTAAACAACAGTCCTTCAGGAGAGACAATTTCGCCGGTACAACCACCGCCAAAAATTACTACGGCATCTTTCAGACTGGCATGGTTTATACTGTAAATTTCATCGGCAGTGAGTTTTAACCCCAGTTTTTGCATTTCTGCCATGTTTTTGTGTAGCAGCAAAGGAATCCACATGCCTTCGTCTGCTTTCAGGCTTCCCAGTCCGAAAAACAGAGCGAAAGCCATCAAGAGATATTTTCTCATATAAGTAAAATTTTGGTTTGTAATGAATTAAAAATGAAAATCCGGCACAGAATGATTGTGCCGGATTAGGTTAAACATATTTTTCTCCTTTTTCGATTTTCACATCGTTCACGAACTGTCTGATTTTTTGTTCGTCTTGTTTGCGGCATACCAATAAAATATCATCTTGCTCCACTACGATATAATCATCCAGTCCTTGCAGGACAACCAGTTTGTTTTTAGGCATGTGAACAATGCAGTTTTGGGTATCGTACAGCATGACATTTTCGCCCACCACCGCATTTTGGTTTTTGTCTTTTTCGCGAATAGAATACAGCGAACCCCAGGTGCCCAAGTCAGACCATCCAAAGTCAACGCTCAATACATACACGTTTTCTGATTTTTCCATTACGCCGTAGTCGATGGAGATATTTTTACATACCGCATAGGTTTCTTTAATGAAAGCCGGTTCTTCGGGCGTGTTGTATTTGGATATGCCTTTGGCAAATAATGAATCTACTTCCTGAAGATGTTTGTCAAAAGCCGACATGATGCTTTTGAGCGACCAGATAAAAATGCCGGAGTTCCAGAGAAAATCACCGCTGGCGACGAACGATTTGGCAATTTCGAGATTGGGTTTTTCGGTAAAGGTTTTTACTTTGTACAACCGGTTATCTTTCGGATAAACATTTTCCCCTTCGAGCTGGATGTAGCCATAACCGGTATCGGGCCGGCTGGGCCGGATACCCATGGTAATCAGCCAGTCGTTTTCGGCAGCCGCTTCCATGGCGGTTTTTACGTCATTGACAAATTCATCTTCTTTCAGGATGATATGGTCGGAAGGAGCCACAACAATAACGGCATCTTCATTTTCCTGTTT
The DNA here is from genome assembly GCF_020149915.1 of Candidatus Sulfidibacterium hydrothermale. GTDB lineage: Bacteria > Bacteroidota > Bacteroidia > Bacteroidales > F082 > Sulfidibacterium > Sulfidibacterium hydrothermale. The sequence continues at coordinate 3,202,160 of NZ_CP083760.1, read as the reverse complement.
TATTTTGTAATTGGCGTAAGCGATGCAAGGAGCTGTGTTCCGGCGTGCCGGTTCGCAAAGCACCTGATTGTCCGATATTTCCGGTAATTGTTCATGAACCAGGTCACGATAAATTTCATTAGTGACGATATAGATATTTTTTGCCGGAAGGATTTTGGTAAACCGGTCGAAAGTGAGTTGAATCAAAGTTTTTCCTGTTCCCAAAACATCCATAAATTGTTTGGGATGAGCGGTCTTACTCATAGGCCAAAAGCGGGAACCTACGCCGCCTGCCATAATCACACAATAATAATTGTCCATTGTAATTTGTTTAGGTGTCACAAAAATAAGGGTTTCTGCGAAATTCGCATTAATTTTTTCGATTGGATTGTACCTGATTCGTTTCCTTTTTGTCGGAGATTTTCTCCGGCTGAAAAAGCGGATGTACCGGCGTTAACGGCTGAAACAGAAAATAACGTTGTGTTTCGGGTTCAAGACACCGGTAACGTTTTCGCAATTTCTTGATTATTTGAAATTTACGATTATTAAAAAGAAAAAAGCTTCCCGGAGACAGGGCTTCAATTACTGTTTCGTCCGGGTTTTTATTAAACTGCATTAAGGTGCGGGCCAGGTTTACATCTGTTTGACTCGAAGCCCGGATATTTTGCAAATGTTGATAAACCGTGTTATGCAGTTCTTCCGGAAAGATGTTTTTTTCAAGGAAAGGCTCTAAAAGCCGGCGATAGTGGTTTTTCCATTCTTTACCGTGGGCTTTTACCCGGCTGCCGTACTGTTTGTAGGTAAGCAGATGGGCTAGCTCATGGATAAAGGTGATGAAAAAAGCATAAGGATTCAAGTCGTGGTTGACAGTGATGCGGTGGTACGGGAATTTTCCGGCCGGAGGCCGGTAATCGCCCAGCTTGGTTTGTCTGCTCCGGGTAATTTTAAAGTGTATTTTATACCGGATAATCCAGTTGTAAACGGTATTGACAACTTTGCCGGGAAGGTATTGGGCTAAAACTTCTTTTTCGCTGTTATTCATCTTTTTCTATCCTTTCCAATAAGGGGGAGGTGGCTTTTTGCCAGTGATAATTTTTTTGAACAAAGGTGTAGGCTTGTTCGGCCATTTTTTTTCTCTTTTCAGGATGCTGCAACAGATACAATAATGCATCAGCCAGTTCCTGTGCGGTTTCTCCGGTTAATATTTCTTCCTTTTCTTTTGCCTGAAGCGCTGCATTGGCCAACGGAGTGGTGATGCAGGGAATTTTCATGGCCATGGCTTCCAACAATTTGTTTTGTAGTCCGGTGCCCATACGCATCGGGGCAATAAAAATTGCTGAACCGGCATAGGCTTCACGAATATCATCTAACCAGCCACTTACTTTTATTTTTTTGTTTTGTAGTTTTTTAACTGCCGGATGCGGATTGGCTCCGGCAATGAGAAGCCGGGTTTCAGGCATTTTTTTCCAAACCAGCGGCATGATTTTTTTGGCCAGAAACCGGGCCGCATCTACATTGGGCGGATAATTCATGTTGCCGGTAAATACAATTTCCTGCCTTTTGGAGCGTGACAGGGGCGAAAAATATTCCAGATCTACCCCATTACGGACCACGATGATTTTTTCTTTTTCAGGATGTGGAATTAACGCACGGTCTTGTTCCGAAATAATCATTTTGATGTCAAACTGGTCGAAAAGCTCCTTTTCAAAAGAACGCATCCGGTTATATTCCAGTCTGAAAACGAGTTTTAAAGGCCACGGAACTTTATCTGCCCGTCTTTTTAATCCGTAAGAAAAAACATCTTGATAATCCAGCAGCTTTTTTTGTCGGTACGAAGTCAGGTACCGGGCAGTACGGCTTAATTGGGCAAACAACAAATCAGGATGATACTCTTCGATAAGGGTCCGGATCTTTTTTTCGGCTCTGCTGCTGAAAAAATAACCGGTTTGCAACGGCAGTCCGGAAAACAGTGCTTTTAGTGTGTTGGTCATCCGGACAGCCGCTGGTAAATCAATAAAATTTACCGATCGGCAATAGGGCTGCAATTGTTCAAAAGCTTTTTGTTTATCTGCTTTTTTTGCCGGATTCAGTGCGCAGAGAATAATTTCGTGTTTTTGCGATAACATTTTTATCTGATGAAAAGCACGCAGTTTGTCGCCTTTTTCGAGAGGGTAAGGAATTCGGGAAAGCAACACAAATATTCTCATAAACAGCGTTTCTTCTTTACCACAAAGGTCATAAAATTTCCTGATAAAAGGTTTCCAGACTGCGGATTATTTTTTGGTGATGGTGTTGGGAGAGGATAAGCTCACGGGCATTTTTGCCGATCTCGGATGCTTTTTCAGGATTTTCATAAAGTTCAATGATAGCATCGGCAAATGTTTCGGCCGTATTGGCAATCAGCATATTTTTTCCGTGTGTGTAATCAATGCCTTCGGCACCGGTAGACGTGGAAACCACCGCTTTTCCCAAGCCCATGCTTTCAATGATCTTGATGCGGATACCGCTACCCGAAAATAACGGCGCTATGGCAATGGTTTTTGAACGGATAAATTCACGGGCATCGGCTACTTCTCCTGTAACAACCACATTTTTTATCTGTATTTCACGTAACCACCGGGGCATAAATCTTCCGGCAAGATAAACTTTTATCTGCGGGTTTTTGTGAATTACAAGGGGCCATACTTTTTTTAAAAACCATCGTATTCCTTCTTCGTTGGGCATCCAGTTCATGGCTCCGATATGGAATACGGCATTTTCCGGAGAAGTCTTTGTTTCTGTGGAATATTGTGCCGGGTCAATGCCAAAAGGGATGGCTTTTACCGGTTGCCGGGTGTGTTGTTTAAAAAAATTGGCGTCGTGTTTTGTGATGGGCAGAATCCCGTCAAATTGCGATACGACGGTTTTCTCATAGTTTTCCAGTGTGCGGGCAAAATGATGCAGGACAAATTTTTTACACGGACGTTTAGAAGATTGCGCCATGCGTTTCCATATCAGATGTTCGATATTATGCGCCCGTAAAATAATTTTTGCCCGGCTGTATTTCCTGATTACCGGCACATAAGGCGCCATAAATAGAGTTTCGATCTGGACGATGTCAAAAGGCGTACTTTTTAAAATATTCACCAGTTTTTTTTCAAAATCATCAGAAATAAATCGTTGTACGTGGTACGATTTATTTGAAAAAAGATTTTGTAGAACTTCAACCGGTTTTATTCTTAAATCAAGGTGGACAAATTCAATGCCGGTTTTCTTTTTGTAGCTTTCAGGCACGTCTTTTTCCTGTACAGGATATTTGTCAGAATAAGCCGTGATGACCTTCATCCGGTTTCCGGCATGGATAAGCCCTTCGATAAGCTGGTTCATGGCAATGGAACCGCCCTCTTTGGCAGGATAAGGAGGTTTATTGCAAACAAAAAGAATGTGCAGCGGTGCCATAATCTTATTTTGCCGATTTCTTTTTTAACCGGGGTAATTTTATTTTTCTGATCAGTACAACAATTTTCCGGAGTGCTTTGTGTTTTTCAAAATATTTTTCCCAGCTTTCAGTATCCATCAAGGGGGAGTCGGTAGTGGCTTTGTAAGTAAGAAAGAGACCGAGAGGCAAGATGATGATGGTGGAAAGCCAAACGCCTAATACTACGCTCATTTCGCCGGTTCGGGCTGCTTTTTCGCCGGTAACGGAAATCACATGATAAATGACAAAGAAAATTACGGAAATGACGACCGGTAAGCCCAATCCTCCTTTCCGGATAATGGCTCCCAGTGGTGCCCCGATAAAGAAGAAAATTAAACAGGCCAGCGAAAGTTTGAATTTCTGATGCCAGACAATTTCATGCCGGATGATTAGCTGTTCTCTGGGTTTTACAATCTTATCAGCATGAAATAAAACATTGTCTTTGGCTCTTTGCGCCTGTTGTGTGGCAAATTCCAGAATTTCTTGCTGGGCATCCAGTTTGAAATTTTTTAAAAACGGATATTTAATGGTTGTTTTCGGTGGAGCGTTTATTTTCTCATGCTTATTCTCCGGTTTGATTCTTATGGCTTCTTTTTGGGGCTTTTTTCGCTTTTTCGTACGGAGATAAGTGAAGTTTCTGATGGCATTTTTCCGGAAAACGATTTCTCTTTTTTTCAGCATTTCCGACAGCGAATCAATGGCATGATCGAGTTGCTTTACATTAAGCATGGAGTAATGATTTTTGAAAAGCGATTCGTCGGTATGTCCCATTTTGAGCTGGGAAAGATCAAAAGAGAGAATTTCTTTCTTGAATTTTATTTCTTCAAACGGATGTTTTTCACGAAAACCTCTTTCGTTGGTTATCTCGTTATAGTTGTAGCCGTCGAAAAGTGTAATGATCAGATGTTTTTGGTCAGGCGAAAGCTCCATGATTCCCTTTTTGGCCACCGTTACTTTGGTGTCTCCCATCCGGCTGGTATGGTCGTAAATCATCACATCATAGATGGTTTTATTGTCTTTGGCTTTTCGTCCGGCCCGGATCACATAGCCGTTAAGTTCATTATCGAAAATACCTTCGTCCAGGTTAAAAGCCAGTTTTTTCTGGCGGACGTCGTACAGCAGCGAACCAAATTTAAGGTTGGCTACCGGAAAAACATAGTTGGAAAAAAGAAAAGCGCCAATACTAATAAAAACCGCCAGGATAGTAAGCGGTTTCATGGCTTTCTGTAGTGAAATTCCGGCACTTTTTATGGCCACCAGTTCATAGTGTTCACCCAAATTACCAAAAGTCATGAGTGAAGAAAGTAAGACAGCCAAAGGCAAAGCCAACGGAATAAAAGTAGCCGAAGCATAGAACATCAGGCGCAGAATGATCGTCCATTCCAGGCCTTTGCCTACCATATCGTCCACATATTTCCATAAGAACTGCATCAGCAGGATGAAAATCGTAATGAAAAAGGTCATTAAAAATGGCCCCAAGTACGATCTTAACATGTACTGATGAAGTTTTTTCATGGATCTTCTTTTTTAGAAAATACAAAGATAGGGAAAGTGCGGAAGTGGTGAAAAAAAAGCCAGTCACTTTGCAGGCGACTGGCTTTTTATAATAAGGTTACTTTAAAAAATTAGTTCTTCAACACTTTTCGTGTGGAATAGTTAATTTTCAAAGCATTGACTTTACGGAGTTCTTGTTTAATATCCGTTACAATTCCCATTTTAGTGTGTTCATCCACTTTCAGGGAAGTAGTGAGCAGTTTACGGTCGGCTTCGTTTCGTGCCTGACGTTCTCTCGAAATGAATTCCGGGATATCTTTTACGGTAGCATAGCTGTCGTTAAGCTGGATACGTGATTTGGTACCCAATGCTTTATCCACAGGCTGACCTACGTAAATATAACTCACCAACGATTTTTTCTCCAGCTTTTGAACCTGGGTAGCCGTAGGCAGCGTATATTTCACCAAAGGTGAATTTTGCCGCATGGATGTGGTTACCATAAAGAAGAACAAAAGCATAAAGATGATATCAGGAAGCGAGGAAGTGTTAATTCCCGGACTTGATTTCGTTTTGGTTGTTTTAAACTTTGACATATTAATCTCCTCCTCCTACATTTTCCGGTTCTGCTTCAGACACACGAATCGGAACCAGTTTATTAATCGTCTTGATTTTCTTCGGATCAACAAGTTCTTTGTATTTTACACCATAGTACTTGAGAGATTGCTGGTCTTTTAAGATGTTAAAAGCCTTTGCAATAGCGTCTTGCACTTTGATGTACATTTGATAGGAGGTACCCCTGTCGTTTTTCAACGAAACAATTCCTTTACTCATCAGTACTTTTTTCCCTAATTCGGGAATATATTTGGCTTGTACTTCCGGATAGGCTTTGTTATTGGGATGCAGCGACATGAAATCTACCACTTTTTCGGTAAGATTGTCCACGTTAGCTGGTTTCCCGTTTACAAGCATAAGGTCGTGGCTGTTAATGAGAACTTTCAAAACGTTTCTCTCTTTTACATCCACGTTTTCGTTTTTATTTTTGACCGGCGGGGGCAGAATCCTGGTAATACCGGTATCAACATCCATGGTTGTCGTTACCAGGAAGAATATCAGCAAAAGGAATGCGATATCCGCCATTGATCCGGCATTAATTTCTGGTGCTGGTCGTTTAGCCATATCTTTTTATTTAAAAATTTTCACAACTCCTGAGTACAGGATAGCGATAATGGATAATCCAAAAGTGATGTAGGAAGCAATCAGTCCCATACCCACCAATTTGGATGTTTCAGGTGTAATCTTGTAAGTTTCCAGTTGTAATGGGGTCAACTGGTTGGTTGCAAAACTGTAGGAAACTCCAAGAATAACAGCAAGAATGACAATGCTGATCAGCATTTTAACGAGGTTTTTGGGATTAACTATGATGGTATAGATGGGTGCCAGAATAATGACTGCCACACCAAGAATCAGCATAAATTTACCCCAATTCAGGAAAGTATCTGTACTCATTACCCCGGCATAGAATGCCACTCCGGGTATTACTGCCAGAACAAGCAGCACGTACAGAATCCATCTGGTAATAATGGCTATTTTATCTTTCATGGCAGATTATTTTTTGTAATGTTTAGCCACGAGATCAATGAAAGCAATGGAAGTGTCTTCCATGTCGCTCACCAAACTATCGATTTTTGAAATAATGTAATTGTAAAATACCTGCAGAATAACGGCAACGATCAGACCGAATACGGTGGTCAACAAAGCCACTTTAATACCACTGGCCACAACGGTTGGGCTGATATCACCAGCAGCAGCAATGTCGTCAAAGGCCTGGATCATTCCGATTACTGTACCCATAAATCCCAACATAGGAGCCAGGGCGATAAATAATGAAATCCAGCTTACACCGCTTTCCAAACGTCCGGTTACCACACTACCGTAGGCAATGATCGATTTTTCCACATCTTCCAGTCCGTTGTCATAACGGTTCAGGCCTTCAGCAAAAATAGCAGCTACAGGACCACGGGTGTTGCGGCAAATTTCTTTGGCACCTTCGATGTCGTCTTTATCGAGTGCTTCTTCCACGTTTTTCAACAGTTTTTTCGAGTTGATGGAAGCGAGGCTCAGGTAAAGAATACGTTCAATGGCGATAGCCAAACCAAAAATAAGGGTTAAGAGGATAACGCCCATAAATCCGGGACCCCCTTCAATAAACTTTTCTTTCAACACCTGGTGAAACGATTTCGGCTGCTGTGCCTTAGCTGCCGGAGTAGCAGCAGTAGCGGCTACCGCAGTGGTGTCATTCGCCGTTGAATCCTGTTTTACTACCTGAGTAGTATCATTTGTTGCAGCATCCTGGGCATAAACAAAATTAGAAAACCCTATGGTCAACAGGGCTGCAATTGAAATAAATGCAATTAATTTTTTCATGATTGATAAAAATTGATTAAAACGATTTTACATTTTCTGATTAATGGTTACAAAAATATAAATTATTTGATTAAGAACTATTTTTTAGATGATTAATCGCAAAGTTGAAAAATTTTTTTCCTGCGGAGAGAGCGGGATTCGAACCCGCGATACCCTTTGGGGGTATACACGCTTTCCAGGCGTGCCTCTTCAGCCACTCGAGCACCTCTCCTTTTTTACGGTCGCCAAAAGTATAAAAATTATTGTTAATGGACAGTGATTTCTCCTCTTATGGACAAATTCATAATGTATCTAAATTTTTCCGGTGTCAGATTCTGTCCGAGCAGGTACATGCATTTGGTTAAAGCGGCCTCTGTAGTCATGTCGTAACCGCTGATAACACCGATCTTTTTTAGCTGTAATGAGGTGTCATATTTTCCCTGCTCAACAGCTCCGGCCGGACACTGTGATACATTAATAATATGTAATCCGTTTTGAATAGCTTGTTCCAGTAACCGGATAAACCAGGTTTCGGTGGTCGCATTCCCCGAACCAAAAGTCTCCATGATCACCGCTTTTAAACCCGGAATGTGAAGAATTCCTTCAACAGCTTCCGGCGTAATACCGGGAAACAATTTCAAGATAGCAATGTGGTTGTCCAGTGTTTTGTGGACTTTTAATTTTTTAAAATTAGGTTTCAGGATATGATGGCGGTTGTATTTGATGTAAACGCCTACATCGGCCAGCTCCGGATAATTGGGCGATACAAATGCGTTGAAATTCTCAGCGTTGTATTTCATGGTGCGGTTGGCCCGCAACAAGTGGTTTTCAAAATAGATACAGACTTCCGGTAAAAGCGGTGTGTTGTCTTCTGTGGCAGCAGCCAGTTCAATGGCGGTGATAAAATTTTCGCGACCGTCGGTTCGTAATACGCCTAACGGGAGCTGCGAACCGGTAAAAATTACCGGCTTGTTCAGGTTCTCCAGCATAAAACTGAGTGCCGAAGCGGTGTGAGCCATAGTGTCTGAGCCGTGTAATACGACAAACCCGTCAAACGATTCATAGTTCTTTTCAATAACCTCTGCCAATTGTATCCATCTTTCGGGACTCATGTCGCTGGAATCGATCAGCGGGGTAAAAGCGTGAAAATCCAACCGGTAATGAAAACGTTTCAACTCCGGGATTTGTTCGTACACGCCGTGAAAGTTAAAGGGTTTCAGCGATCCGGTTTTCGGATCTTTTATCATGCCGATGGTTCCGCCGGTATAAATAATGAGAAGGCTGATTTCGTTTTCCATGATGGTATGGGTTATTTTCGGTGATTGAAAAAAAGATTTTCGGCTGTAGAGCTTGTTACATCTGCTACTTTTTCAAGAGAAATTTGTTTTATTTCTGCCATTTTTTGGGCAATGTAAATCAAATAAGCACTTTGGTTCCGTTTTCCGCGATAGGGAACCGGGGTGAGATAGGGTGCATCGGTTTCCAGTACCAGAGATTCCAGAGGAAGTTTTTTTACCACTTCGGCCAGTCCGCTGTTTTTAAAGGTAACAATTCCGCCAATCCCCAGTTTAAATCCGGTGTCGAGCAGTTGTGCCGCTTCCTGTTCCGTTCCGGTAAAACAGTGAAAGACACCATGCAACCCGTCGTTAAGTTCTTCTTTCACGATCTGCAAAGTTTCTGAAAAGGCGTTGCGCATGTGTATGGAAACCGGAAGGGTGTATTTTTTTGCCCATTGCAGTTGCTGTCTGAAAGCCGTTTTTTGCTGTTCCGCAAAAGTGTTGTCCCAATATAAATCGATACCGATTTCGCCTATGCCGTAATATTTTCCTGTTTCGAGTTCGCTTTCAACGTGCTCCAATTCCTTTTCAAAATCATTGTTTACGGAGGTGGGATGTAAGCCCATCATCGGGAAACAAAAATCGGGATAAGCAGAAATCATCGATTTAAGCCGTGTGGTGGTAGAACGGTCGATGTTGGGCAGTAAGATGCGGCGGATTCCTTTTTGCAAGGCATTTTCCATGATCTCATCCCGGTCGTTATCAAAATCATCGAGATATAGATGGGTATGGGTATCGGTTAAAATCATGTTGCAAAAATAGGGGAAAAAGAAACGGTTTGTTGTAGAAAATCAGGAAATCCTTGCCCAAATCGTTTTTCCTTTGAATCGTTTTTTCATTTCGCGGTTTAATAAAAAGTTTTCCGGTTTTTGCAGCTGGGGATCTTCGGTGAGGATGGCCGCAGCGATCTTCCGGGTACGGGCAATGAGTACGCCGTCTTTGGCCAGGTTGGCAATATGAAAATCAAGCATGCCGGATTGCCGGGTTCCCTGGATGTCGCCCGGGCCGCGTAGTTTCAGGTCGGCTTCGGCAATTTCAAAACCATCGTTGGTTCTGACCATGGTTTCCAGTCGTTTTCGTCCTTCATTGGAGAGCTTGTTGCCCGACATCAGGATACACCACGACTGATCAGCTCCGCGTCCTACTCTTCCACGAAGTTGATGAAGCTGTGAAAGGCCAAAACGTTCGGCATTTTCAATAACCATTACGGAAGCATTGGGAACATCCACGCCAACTTCAATAACGGTTGTGGAAACCATAATGTGGGTTTCTCCTTTTTTGAAGCGCTGCATCTCAAATTCTTTATCCTCGGCCTTCATTTTTCCGTGTACTACGCTTACGTGGTATTCGGGTTCCGGAAATTCGCGTACGATATTTTCATAGCCGTCAATTAAATTTTTTAAATCAAGATTTTCAGACTCTTTAATAAGCGGATAAACCACATAAATCTGCCGTCCTTTTTTGATTTGTTCGCGCATAAATCCTATAACCCGGAGCCGTTTTGATTCAAAAAAATGAAGGGTTTTTACCGGCTTGCGTCCCGGTGGCATTTCGTCGATGATGGAGACATCCAGGTTTCCGTAAAGGGTCATGGCCAGCGTACGCGGAATAGGGGTGGCTGTCATTACCAACACATGGGGCGGAATGGTGTTTTTTTTCCACAACTTTGCCCGTTGGGCTACCCCAAAACGGTGTTGTTCGTCAATAACCACAAATCCCAGATTGCTAAATTTTACGGTGTCTTCAATCAGGGCATGAGTTCCTACCAAAATGGGAAGCTCGTGGTTTTGCAGGGCCTGGTGAATTTCTTTTCGTTGTTTGGCTTTGGTGGATCCGGTAAGTAATCCTACAGGAATATTCATTTTACCAAGCAACTTTTTTAAGGTGTTGTAATGCTGGGTGGCCAAAATTTCAGTAGGAGCCATAAAAGCTGTCTGGTAGCCGTTATCAATGGCAATGAGCATGCTCATGAGAGCAACCAGCGTTTTTCCGCTGCCCACATCGCCTTGCAAAAGCCGGTTCATTTGTTTCCCGCTTTTCATGTCATTCCGGATTTCGCGGATTACTCTTTTTTGGGCTCCGGTTAAAGTAAAAGGAAGATGCTGATGGTAAAATGTGTTAAAGATTTCTCCTACATTTTTAAAAACATGACCCGCCGTTTTTTCTTTCTGTATTTTTTTCTGAAGCAGCAGTTCCATTTGTAAAAAGAACAACTCTTCAAACTTTAACCGCTGAACGGCTTTTTCCAGTAAGGTGGTGTTTTTAGGAAAATGGATGTTAACCAATGCTTCGGCATGGCCGATCATTTGGTATTTTTCCTGAAGATAAGGCGGGAGGTTTTCCTGTATTGACGAAACCGTTTCTTTCAGCAGGGTTTGGATAATCCGGCTGAAACCGCGGCTGCCCAGTCCGGCTGTTTTCAGCTTTTCGGTGGTATGATAAACGCCTTCGAGCCGGTTTCCGGTTACCATGGTGTTTTCGGGTGTTGCCTCTTCCACTTCCGGGTGAACCATGTTGAACCGGTTTTTAAAAACCGATGGTTTGCCAAAAATGAGATATTCTTTTTGGGGATCAAACCGTTTTTTGATCCATTGCAGTCCTCTAAACCATAACAGTTCCATACTGCCGGTGTCGTCAGTAAGCAAAAACGACACATATCTGGTGCGTTTGTCTCCTACGGCTTTCATGTTTGAGACTTTCCCTTTCAGCAAAAAATAGGTTTTGTCAGAATTGACCTCGCTGATTTTGTAAATGCGGCTTTTGTCGATATACCGGAAAGGGAAATGGTAAAGTAAATCACCATACGTACGGATGTTAAATTCTTTGGCCAGCAATTCTGCTTTACGCGGACCAACTCCTTTCAGATAGGTAATATTTGTATCGAAAACCGAAGGCATGATTTTACAAAAGTAGTAAAGTTTGCCTTGGATTTTTTCTCTATTCCTGTGGTGAGCGGAATGGTTATTATGATTTGGGCGGCAGCCGGGTGCTACGCGATAGCTTACTTGGCAAAAACCGTTTTGCGCTACGCCGGCTCACGAGCTTCCGTTGGTCGCTGTCAGCCAGGCGGCTCCATATCGGTTTTGCCTGCGTAAGGCTGCTGCTTCGCCCTTCCAAAGGAACTCCTTCGGAGCCTGCCGCAAAGATTACAGGATAAATGAGCGGGTGGGTAACCCTGCAAGCACCAAATTCAAAAATCACCAGGCGTTTTGCTGGAAATAAAAACGGGTTTAAAGATTTGGTTTTATGAATTTTTTGTAACTTGAGGGCCACAAAAACAACAGCGATGATCAGCAAGGAAGAACTGTTAGAAGCCATTGAAATGGTGTTGGATGATAATCTGGAAGATGCGCATCGTATTGTACAACATTACGATTGTCCTGTATCCTGTTGGTTTCATGCTTTTTTACACCGGAAAGAAGGGGATACGTGGAATGCCCATTATTGGTATGAAAAAGCCGGTCGAGCCTTCCCTACCAAAAGCCTGGATGCCGAGCTGGAAGAAATTAGGGAATGGGTAGAAAATATGTGACCCTTTTTGTTACAGGACAAGCATGATTTGTTATTCCCCGGAATGGGAAAAAGTCTTTTTGTGTGTCCTTTTTTCGAAAATACAGATTTATTTTTTTTCAAGAATGACAAACGCGACAGCCATTTCGCGAAGGTGCGAAAGGGAAAGATGTGTCCGGATGATTTTCTGTTCGGATACAAAAGTCTTTACTTTTCCGTGAACCCTGATTTCAGGTTTCCCTAACGGATCGTTGATAATCTCAATCTCCCGGAAACGCATCCCATCACGATATCCTGTGCCCAGTGCTTTAAAAAAGGCCTCCTTTGCAGCATAGCGGGCGGCATAACTTTGGTATTTCCCGGCTTTTCGTGCTTCGCAATATTTCTGTTCGGCCTCTGTAAAAATTTTACCGGCAAAACCGGGGGTTTTTTCAATGGCTTTTTGGATGCGGTCGGTTTCAATGATGTCGGTTCCGGTGCCGAAAATCATAAGATTCTTTTGTTGAGATAAATAAATTACTCAGGCCGATTTTTATTGCGGCCTGAGTAATGTTCCTTTGTTGTGTTTATGAAATAACGCCCATTTCTTTTCCTACTTTGGTAAAAGCCGCGATGGCTTTATCCAGATGGTGTTGTTCGTGTGCAGCCGACAACTGAACACGAATACGAGCCTGACCTTTAGGAACAACGGGATAATAAAATCCGATAACATAAATGCCTTCGTCCAGCAGTTTAGCTGCCATATCCTGCGAAAGTTTGGCATCGTAAAGCATCACAGCACAAATGGCCGACTGGGTAGGCTTAATGTCAAAACCAGCTGCTTTCATTTTATCCATGAAATAAGCCGTATTTTGATGTAATTTATCCTGTAGTGCGTTGGTTTCGGACATCATGTCAAACATACGAATCCCGGCATTGACTACCATAGGAGGAAGGGAATTGGAAAAAAGATACGGACGCGAGCGTTGGCGTAACATCTCAATAATTTCTTTTCGTCCGGTAGTAAAACCGCCGATGGCTCCGCCGAAAGATTTTCCCAGTGTTCCGGTAATCATGTCAATGCGGCCGGTGATGTTAAAATGTTCGCTTACACCCCGTCCGGTTTCCCCGACTACGCCGGCAGAATGACTTTCGTCTACCATGACCAGGGCGTCATATTTTTCAGCCAGTTCAACCATTTTATCTACGGGTGCCACATTTCCGTCCATGCTAAAAACACCGTCGGTTACAATAACCCGGAAACGGTTTTTTTGTGCTTTTTTCAACTCTTCTTCCAGGGCCTCCATATCGGCATTGGGATAACGGTAGCGCTGTGCTTTACAAAGCCGTACCCCGTCAATAATGGAAGCATGGTTCAGACTGTCCGAAATGATGGCATCTTCTTCGGTAAGCAGTGGCTCAAAAACACCGCCGTTAGCATCAAATGCCGCAGCATATAAAATGGTGTCTTCAGTGCCAAAAAATTCGGCGATCTTGCGTTCGAGCGTTTTGTGTAAATCAGTGGTGCCACAGATGAAACGTACCGATGACATCCCGTAACCGTGAGTATCCAGTCCCTCTTTGGCCGCTTTGATCAACTCCGGGTGATTAGAAAGGCCAAGATAGTTGTTGGCACAGAAATTCAGTACCTTATCCCCGTTGTCGAGTTCAATTTCAGCACCTTGTGGGCTCACAATGATGCGTTCGTCTTTATACAACCCCTCTTTGCGAATGTTTTCCAGTTCGCGGGTCAAATGTTCTTTAAATTTACCGTACATGATAATTTGTTTAAGCTGTTATTGTTTGCACAAAATTACGGAAAATTTACAGGCAAAAAGAATTGTTCTTTGCCGTAAGAATTTTGTCCTTTTGAATAACAGCCCGCAGAAGTAAGGTTTACCGGGTTGTGTCCGTTTCGTACTCTTCGTGAGAAAATTTCCAGGTTGTCCGGATGGAAGTACGAATGGCTTCACAAGTGGCGGTATCATACAAAATACTCCAGTCAAGCGATTTGTTTAGCGTTGTATTGTCTTTGTTATCATTGAAAAACAAAACAGATCGCAATTGCGGGTATTTTTCGGGCAGGCTGTCAAAGGCCTGTTTGAACCATTGGGTACGATTACCCCCCACGGTTAAGCTTCCCATTTCTGTAATCATCAACGGTTTTCCAAATACAGCCAGCCGGTCGTAATAGTTTCCGAAAATTTGTTTGAAACTCCACCATTTCGACCAGGGAGCTACGGTTCCGTAATTCAATGCCGCTACTCCTACCCAGTCTACGTAATTATTACCCGGATAATATTCTTTGTAGTGCAAATAAGCCGGCTGGGGTGCCCAGATCCACATGACGTTATACACATTCATGTTTTTAAAAACCCGTACAACATGCCGCCAGGCAGCAATAAAATCTTTTGGTTTGTTATTTTGTGGTCCCCAGGGATAGCGGTAAGGGTCATTCATCTCGTGGCCGAAGCGGATAAAAACCATGTGCCCAAATTCTTTCACGCTTTGTGCCCATTTTTTAATATAAAAGTCGTATTCCCCTTGGGCTACAGCCTGCATTCCTTTTTTGTTTGGATCTACTACTTTGGGCAAATGGTGTTTTTCTCTGTCAAAGTCGTTGAGCCAGGGTTCCCAGGTAATCAGCGGGAGAGATCCCAAATCGTAAATTGCTTTGGCGTAAAGCATGGGAAACTCTTCTTTGGGTTTATCTCCCCAGGCTACATAAATCTGGATGAGCGCCAAAGGCGCTTTCAGCATTTTATCAAAACGAAGAATATTGTCAAAGCTTTTCATGTAGTTGTTATCGTACACGCCAAGAATAACGGTGTCAGGATAACGAAGAAAGGAAGGATCGTTTCTTTTGTTTTCAAACCATTTTAGTTTTTTTACTCTGATAGGAATGCGTTCTTTTAAGATTAAGTTATGTTCCACATCTGTTACTTTATTACCCAAAGTGGATAACATTTCAGAAATAGGCCCATTGGAACGGTTTCCGAGAAAGACAAAAAAGAGTACCAGTGCAATACCAAGCAAAGTAGCTCCTCCAATAAATGCCAGTCGTTTTATTTTATTTTTCATATGTTTTTATGTTTTTTTCTGTTTTGATTTTCTTTAAGTCCACTTTAGTCCAAGGCTCTTCAGGGTCCAGATCCCGGGATTCGTAAGCGGCATAAATTCCGCCGATAACCATAATGATGGATACAAATGCAAATGCAAACATTCCCCATACTTTTTGGCTGGTCAGGACCAAAACACCTTCTGATACTACGTATAGCCGGTCGTAAATAACGTAAGCCAAAGTAAATATAAAAAGAATAACCTGAAAGATTAATGGCCGGGTGTAAGGACTTAATCCTTTTACTGCTTTTTTAGCGGTGGGGATATAGGGAATATCGGCATTGACAACAGCCAGCATCGCACCGAGAAAAAAGACCGGCCACATGGCAAATTTCAAGATCATTCCGCGCCAGTGAAGGCCTCTTTCGGTAGGCGGATGGCTAAGCCAGTGCTGAACGTACAAATAAATCAGAATGGCGATAACGACTAAAGGAGTGCCTTTTAACAGGAATTCGCTAAACTCCATGTTTGCCGGCAACCATCCTGCCCAAAAGTAAAGGAATGGTATGGCCACGTATAAAAAAGTGGTGATTCCTACCATGTAATAGGTGGAGATGGCAAGGTAAGATATTTTTTGCCATCCGGTGAGTTTTTTATACAGTCGGGGCCATTCGGTGAACAAAACTTCAAAAACGCCCCGCGACCATTTTAGTTGTTGTTTGCAAAATGATCCAAAATCTTCCGGAACCAATCCGCGGCTTACTACAATAGGGCGAAACACTGATTTCCATCCGGCTGCATGTAACCGGATGGATGTAATTAAGTCTTCGGCTAATCCAATACCGTGTCCTCCAATGGATTCCAGCGCTTTTTTCCGGAAAGTACAATTGGCGCCAATGGCTACACTTGTGCCGTGGCCGTACATGCCCATCATGGTCGGGCCATAAAAAGTATACGTTTGTTCTGCAGCTCCTTTGGCGGTAAATGACCGGTATTGGTTATAGTAGGCCTGAGATACCTGTACAAAACCTACTTTTTCGTCTTTAAAATATCCGAGAACTTCATCCAAAAAATTAGGAAACGGAATATGGTCCGGATCGAGAATTAAAACAAAGTCTTCGTCAATCATTTGCAGTGCTTTGTTCACTTTTCCGGCTTTGGCTCCGGGTAATCCTACCAATTCGAGCCAAACGGCGCCGTGTTTTTCGGCAATTTCCCGGTATCGCGGATCCTGGGTGTCGTCCAACAGATATGTGGTATGCGGATAAGTAATGTTTGCACAGGCTTCCAGTGTTTTGTCGAACATGCTTAATGGTTCGCCCGGAGAACTGGTGGTGAAAATAGCCACCTTCAATCCTTTTTCCGGCTCAATCCGTTTGGGTTTTTTGATGGCAAAATAATTGACCCAAATTAAAATCATGCGCAAAATGCCATACCAAATAATCAGCGACAGTAAAACAAAAAGCGGGACAGAAGCCACATGGCCACGCCGAAACCACCAGTCAAAAAAGATGGCTACACTGATTATACCCGCAATCATCAAGATTAAAAAGAAAAAACGCCGAATTGATGTTACATCATGCGCTTCCCAAAATTGCCAGTAATCTTTTTTGTTTTTTGTTCTTTTTTTTACCTGCATGGCTTAAAAATAGTATTTAAAAACAAAATGGACATTGTGACTACTGTAGTAATAGGTTTGTAGATAATTATAGCTTAAACTAAGAGAAACTTTTCGTGAAATGTCTGTATGAAAACTTAACCCGAGATCCAGTGGAGTATAACTTTGGTAAGAAAAAGACTTAATGTATTGAAAGTCATAGAGTACATATCCCGGGGCTTTGGTTTGTGAATATACACCTATTGATGCGTGTCCGTAAATGGCTGCATAAGGTGAGAAATGATAATTAAAATTCACCAATACCGAATTTGCATATTGATTATGTGGTGTGTAATAAGGAACATAAATTCCTTCAACCTGAATGGTCTGGGTTGTGTCGATGTTTGCATTCATGGTCGTTTTCGGTACGAAACGGTCTTCTTTTGAGTCCATGTAATTGAAAGCATAACCAAAAGAGAGTTTTAAACCGGAAATATCCAATGGTTTGCTTAGAAACCATAAATAGAAGGCATTGACATAGTTGTCATCCGAAAAAAACTGGTAACGGCCTCCGGCCATTCCATTCCATCCATTGCTTTTGCCCAGGGTGAAAGCAAGAGAGTATTGGTCCATCATGAGCAAATTATCATTTACACTGGCGGTAGTGTAGCTGTAATTGGTCCGGCGGGCATCAAGTGTTACACCAAAATACTTGCCGAATTTTTTCTTCAAATTGGCACTTCCACCCCAGTCCTGGGTTTGGGTAGAGTTAGCGTAAAACCAGGCTCCGGAAAGTCTCAGTTCCATTTTGGCTTTTGGGAAGTGAAAACGGTTTCCGATTTCGGCCCGGGTGATGAGTCCGGGGTTGGCAATTTGTGAATAGTTAAAAGCGTTTCCGGAAAGGTCAAAATCCAGTCCGTTGGATACGAACCATCCGAAACGGAGTGTAGCTCCCAAGGCCTGCATGGGCTGATCGTCACTCATAAAATCGGCTTTTACTGTAAGCTGGGGCTGCACAATACGGTAAACTTCACGATAAAGTTGTTCGGTTTTTTGATCTCCGGGATGAAGTCGAACGGCCTCTTTTAAATGTTTTTCAGCTTGATGAACATTCCCCTGATAATATAAAATTTTGCCGAGAAAAGCTTGTACCTTGGCGTCGTCAGGTTTTAGCCGGAGATAATTTTGCAATTGATTTTTTGCATCATTCAATCTGTTTTCGGCATATAGCATCACAGCATAATCGTACTTAAGTGTCAGATCGTTTGGATGAAAACCGATGGCTCGCCGGTAAATTCTTTCTGCCCGACGGTAATCTTTCATCCAGAAGAGCGTTTGTGCGTAAAGTTGTTCTACCCACAAATTGCCGGGATATTTTTTCTCAAAATTGCCGAGAACCTGGGCTGCTTCACCAAATCTTTTTTGGTTGCGCAGCATCTTTGCTTTATTAACGGTTTGGTTGACAAGACTGTTTTGCGCTTGTAACGGAACAGCGATAACGATAAACGCGACAATAAAAGTAATTACGGCATAAACCTTATGCCGTAAAGGCATAAATTGAATTCTATAAAATGACATCCTTTTTCCCTCTTGATATTTATGCAAATAAACTGCAAATATGTAAAGAACCAACGGATAAAGAGTTACAATATTTTGTAAAAAGTGAATATCCTTTTAAAAACTTAATGAAGTTAGTTCTATATGATTTATAATCAATAAGATAAAAATCTTAAAAACAAATTAATTTTCTTTTTTTATTTTCCAGCGGCGGTGTGACCAAAGCCAGTCTTCGGGTTTTTTACGGATTGTTTTTTCCAGTAATTTGGCGTAACGCCGGGTGATCTCGCCATCAGGTAATGTTGACGGGTCATCGATGATAGGGGTGAGGGAAACTTCGTAATATCCCCGCTTAATACGTTGGGCTTCAGAATAGTAAACAGGAAGATTGTATTGTCTTGTAAAGAGTTCGGCTCCGCGCAAAAAGGCGGTTTGCTGACCGAGAAAATCAATCCAGTACACTTTTTTGGCTACGGGTGGCGGACTTTGGTCAGACACTAAAATAAAAGCTGAAAAATCGGGAGTGTATTTTCTGAAAAGTTTGGCCGTTTCGTAGATGGACCCCATAATCAATCCTTTTTGCGAACGGTGTTTCTTGAAAAAAAGATCGGCCGGCTTGTTTGAAAGTGGTTTGTAAATGATAACCATATGCTTAAACCCCAACTGTGAAGGGGTGGCTTTGGTGCCCCATTCCCAGTTTCCATAATGGGCCGGTAAAAAAACGGCACTTTTCTTTTCATCGCGGAGATGTTGTAAGATTTCCGGGTTTTTTACTTTGTACCTTTTAAGATACTGTTCATCCGTCATGGTAAAACCCTTGATCCCTTCCACAAAAATATCTGCCAGGTTTTTATAGCTGCCGCGAATCAGCTTTTTTAATTCCTTTTCTGAAATATCCGGGAAAGAATTACGGAGATTTTCTTCCACCACTTTTCGCCGGTAACGGATAATCCGATACAAAAAGAAGTACATCCCATCAGAGATGATGTATAAAACCCGGAAAGGAATTAAACCAACAACTCTGGCAAAAAACGCGAGTACCCATGTAATCAAATAATCCATGGGGCAAACTTATGAAATAAACCTGAAAGTACGGGTTTTTCTATTCTTCAGTAAAAAACCGGGTTACAAATTTTGACGGGATAATTTCAAAATAAAAATTGTGTACCTGGATGTTGTTTTCCGTTTGTGGCAGTATTTCTTTTGCCGGTTTAGGATTTTCATGGATCATTTGCTGAAATCGTTTTTCTGATATTTCCGACAACGCAATTTTTTTTCGTTTTTCGGCCAACACGTAAACCGGTTTGTTAAAGTGGTGAAAAAACAGTGCAAGCGGGAAAGTCCCGATTTTATTTAAAAAATAGTTATCCCACCATAAGTCTGCCCCAAACAGGGCAAAGTCAATTTGCCGGACAAATTGCGAAATGCTGTCTTCATGAAAAAGATGAACCCGGAATCCTAATTTTTCCAAGAAAACGGCCTGTAGGATTCCCTCGTTTACCGGTGAAGAAACGGTTTGCCAGATTTCCGGGAAAAGACGGGCCGAAGCCATTTGCGAAAAAAGCTGGCGAATGGCCGAACTGTTGCTGTGCAGCAAAATGTTTTTCCCGGATACGGTAGTATTTTCCAAAAAATTTTCGGCAGCCTTTTGCTGTGTATTTTCCCATTTTTTCCGGTATTGCTCGACAAATTGTTTTAATGCGACGCCTTGCACCCGGTTTTTATTGCTTAAAAAATGACGAAGTGTTTTTAAAAAATGATACAGAAGAGCAAAATGCGGAAAGGTTTGTTCCAGTTTATCTAGTTGTTTCAGGATATCGGGTATGTCAAGAGATTGTTCCGGAGGAAAAGAGTTTAATTGTTTCTGAACCGCATCAAGAATTGCCCCGGAACCGGAAAAATTATCCTGTAAGATATCGGTAAACAGCTGTGATTTCATGGCAAGCCATTCGTATGGAGGAAGTTATTTTTCCCGGTTTTTCTTTTCCCGTTCAGCCAAAAACTTTTCAATCAGTGCTTTGTCTTTCCATCCGTCAATTAAGTGCATCAGAGCCAGGCCGGGAGCATGAAACATCATGCGCGGGCCCGAATAACGCATCACCTCTTTAATTTGGGCTTTTCTCGGTTTGGAATAGCAATGGATGGTGCAATTTTTACAGGTGGGTTTGTTCTCTTTAAATACACATTTATCTACCCTGAGATAAACGTAGTCGAGTAAAGACCGGCAGTCAGGGCATAACTCATCCCCTTTTGTCCCATGGTAATGGTGACAATAGAGTTTAATCATTTCTTCAATGGTCTTTTTTTCGCGAACAATCCGTGCTTTTTTTCTGTCCATGCTATGTTTTGTCTTGTTTGCAGTGGCAAAGGTACCGAAAAAAGACAACCGGATTGTTCTTCCGGGTACTCTTTTTTCCCGTCCAATCACCGGAAGGAGCTTTGGGGCTTACGAAAAGATGTTATTTTTGCGGAAAAGAAATGCCATGGAAATCGTATCCATCCTTATCCTTTTTTTGTTGTCGTTTCAGGTGATGCCTGTGGCTTTGGGTATTGATGTCCGGAAGATGTCTTTTATCCATATAACCGGTAGTGTGGTATTTCTTGTGCTGGGACAGTTGTTGCTGTTTTTAACGGGGATCTGGCTGGGAAACCGGTTTATGCATCTCGTTTCGGGAATAAGCCGTTACATTCTGTTTGTTGGTTTTTTCCTGATTGCTGTACGTTTTAGCATGGAGGCTTTTCGGGTACGGAAAGGAGAACGAACGTATGTGGTAGGGAAAAGTGCAACGTATATTCTTCCGGCAGTAGCCCAGGCTGTGAATACTTTTCTTGCCGGGATTTTATTTTATTTTCTTCCGCTGAATCTTTCATCAGATATTATCTACCTGGCTCTTTTTTCTTTTGTTTTTTCCGTGTTGTTTGCCTTCATTAAAAATAAAACCTTGGCTTTGCCGGCCATTTCTTTACTTTACATGACCGCCGGAGGTTTGCTTACTTTTGTTTCGTTTTATTTTTTGTTTTTTTAAAGAACCATTCGTCTGATTTTATGAAATCGTTTATTAAAAAAGGATTTTTTCTTTTTTTGTTCCTGTCTGTTTTTCGGCTGTGGGGACAAATTCCTGACGGATATTATTCCAATGCCCAGGGGAAAACAGGAGAACAACTGAAAGCCGCTTTGCATGAGATTATTAAAGGACATAAAGAGTTTAGCTACAGCGACCTGTGGGATATATTAAGTGCTACGGATGAGGATCCGAAAAACAAGAATAATGTGATTCTGATATACACCGGTATTTCCAGAGCCAAGAGCGATCACGGTGGAGATGTCGGACAATGGAACCGTGAGCATGTATGGGCCAAATCGCATGGCGATTTTGGCACCGATCCGCCGGCGGGCACCGATGCGCATCACATCCGGCCTGCAGATGTCAAAGTAAACGCTTATCGCGGCAACCTTGATTTTGACAACGGAGGAACCTTGGTGCCCGGCACAGACGATTGTTATAAAGATGGCGACTCGTTTGAACCTCGCGATGCGGTGAAAGGAGATGTGGCCCGTATGATTTTTTACATGGCTACCCGCTACGAGGGTGATGACGGAGAGCCCGACCTGGAAGTGGTTGACCACGTGAATACCGGCGACAAACCGGAAATGGGAAAACTTTCTACTTTACTGGAATGGAATGCCCAGGATCCGCCCGATGATTTTGAACGTCACCGGAATGATGTGATTTATTATGAATATCAGCATAACCGTAATCCGTATATTGATCATCCGGAATACATTCAGAAAATCTGGGGTGGACCTACTTCCATTGCCCGTAATCCGGAATTACAGGTAGCGGTTTACCCTAATCCTGCGGTCGATTTTTTAACCGTGGAAAGCGGAGAAAACAAGACAATGGATTACCGGCTGATTAATCTTACGGGACAAATTGTACGTGCCGGAAAAATTGTTAACGGACAAAACCGGATTTGTCTAGAAAAGTTAAAAACCGGCCTCTATTTTTTAATTTTGACCAATCCGGAAAGCAGTTGGTCAAAACAGTATAAAATTATTAAAATGGCTGCCAGACAGTAAAAACAAAGACAATACTTAACTTATGATAAAACAAGCCACTGTACGTATTACCAAAGATTTTCGTTTTGAAATGGCGCATGCGCTGAAAGGATATGACGGGCTGTGTCGAAACATACATGGCCACACCTACGAATTGAAGGTGACCATAGCCGGGAAACCCATTATTGATGAAAAAAGTCCGAAACTGGGGATGGTTATGGATTTTGGTGATTTGAAAAAAATTGTCAAGGAAGAAATCGTTAATCGATACGATCATGCTTTGGTGCTGTACAATAAAATGCCGGACGGTTTACTTGCCGAGTTGAAAAAGAATTTTGAAAGGGTTATTCTGAAAGATTACAATCCCACCAGTGAACTGATGCTCATTGATTTTGTGGAGGTAATTAAAAAACGTCTTCCGGAAAATGTTACCTTAAAACACATGTTTCTTAGAGAAACGACTACCAGTTATGCGGAATGGTATGCCGAAGACAATGAGAATTGATCTCAACCGGAAAAGGAGAAGAATTAAGATTTTTAAACAAGAAATTGAAGATAATGAGTCAGGAAATTATATATATAACCAAAGGAAACGGCGACCGTGTTCCGTTTGATGAAAATAAGCTGCGTACCGCTTTGAAAAATTCGGGAGCAGGCACAAAAGATGTAGAGCAGGCACTGGCTGCAGTTAAAAAAAGTTTGTATCAGGGAATAACTACCCGGAAAATTTATCAAACGGCTTACCGGATCTTACGACGGAGTTCCAGACATTCTGCCGGGCGATACCGGTTGAAAAAAGCCATTATGGAATTGGGCCCGTCGGGTTATCCGTTTGAGAAATTTATGGGCCGGATTATGGAGTCCAGAGGCTATCAGTCGACGGTAAATGTTCATATCAAAGGGAAATGTGTGGAGCATGAAGTGGATGTTGTGGCCCGCAACAAAGATGAGCAAATGATGATAGAATGTAAATACCACAGCGATAGCAAACGGAATTGTGATGTTAAAGTGGTTCTTTACATCGAATCGCGGTTTAAAGATGTTGCAGCAGCCTGGAGAAAAGCCAATCCCGAATCGGATATTCAGTATTACGGGATGGTGGCTACCAATACCCGTTTTTCATCTGATGCTATTCAATATGCCGAATGTGCCGGATTGCGTCTTGTTTCGTGGGATTATCCGGCGGGAAACAGCCTGAAAAACTGGATCGACCAGTCGGGTTATCATCCAATTACCAGTTTGAGTGAATTAAAATCGGCTGAAAAGCAGTTTTTACTGGAAAAAGGAGTGGTCCTTTGCCGGGATATTCCGAATCATGTTCCCCTTCTGGAAGAGATGGGACTGAGTGAATTACGAATTGAAAAGTTATTGGCAGAAGCCGGTTTGCTGGCAGGAGAAATGTAAAAATTATGGCGACAACAATAAGAGAAATATGGACGGAACAACATATTGTTTCGTGGGAAGAAACAACGGTTGACAATCATCTGAGCATTACTGCGCTGGATCGTGTATTATTGCAGGCGGCCGTAGATCATGCCGAGCATCTCGGATTTGGATTTACCAATACCAGCAAAGAAGATCTTTCGTGGGTTTTATTCCGGATAAACATACAAATTAACCGTTTGCCGGCCTGGAAAGAAAAATACAAGCTGTTTACCTGGCCAAGCCGGGTAGGAGCACTGACCGCTTTCCGCGAATTTGAAATCCGGGATGAACAAGATGCCCTTCTGGCTGCTGCTACTTCCGAATGGTCGGTGATCAACCTGAAAACACGCCGTCCGCGCCGTATGAGTACGCTCGAACATCTGTATGATCATTTAACCGAAAAAGTAGCTTTAAACGAACCTTTTTTTAAACTGGATCCGGACATTGAATTTGAAGAGCTTTTTTCGGTAAAAATTCGCTATTCAGACCTGGATATGAATGGCCATGCCAATGCCGGAAAATATTTTGACTGGCTATCAGATGCGGTTTACGAGCAATACGGCCATAACCGTATGGCGTTCATTTCGTTTAATTATTTTCAGGAGTGTTTGCTGAACGATACCGTTTCTATTCAGAAAAGCCGCGACGGTTCGGGTTATATCCGTGGCTTTAAAAAAGAAACCGGAAAAACCGCTTTTTGGGCTAAGGTTGAAATGCAGCCGTAAGAAAATTTGTCTCTATTAATAGAAATCTCGCCCTCGTTATGCTGTGCACAAGGGCGAGATTTTTTTTGATGAGTTGAAGGTTAAACTGTTTTCCGGAAGGCCCGGAATTGTTTTTATGCTTTTGTTTTGCGGTATCGTAAGATAGCAAATGTCAACATGATCAATCCGTAACCGGTAAGGATAAAGAAATCTTTGTGGAAATCGGCAAAAGTGGATCCTTTCAGGATGATCATCCGGTTGATCTTGATAAAGTAAGCCAGCGGGTTAAGCATATTTAGCTTTTGAGCCCAAATAGGCATACTTTCTACCGGGGTAAACAAACCGCTCATTAGAATAAAGATCATCAGAACAAACCATGAAATAAACATAGCCTGTTGCATGGTGTCGGTCAGGGTAGAAACAAACAGTCCCATGGCCAATACCAGAATCAGATAAACGGCAGCAACAAACAGAAGCAACATGGAACTGCCGACGATCGTAATTCCGAACCAATATTTGGCAAGCAAAAGTCCGATTCCTAAATCGATCATGGCCAAAATCCAGAAAGGGATAAGTTTACCGGCAATGAATTCCATTTTTTTAATGGGCGTTACATTCAGCTGTTCAATGGTTCCCAGTTCTTTTTCTTTTACAATGTTCATTGAAGACAAGAACATGGCCACAATCGTAATCAGCAACACCAGGATTCCGGGGACCATATATGTTATATAATCCAGCTCCGGATTATACCAGAACGATGAGGTAACTTTTACCGGCATACCTTTGTAGTGCAGCGGAAATTGATGGACCACAATATTTTCATTAAACTGCTGGATAATATTAATGGCATAAGCTGCCATCAAACTGGCTGCACTTCCGTTAATAGCGTCGGTAACAATCTGTACTTCTGCTTTTCCTTCTTTAAAAAGTTTTCTTTCAAAACCGGGTTCAATCACGAGGATCTGATCAATTTTTCCGGCAGCGAGATTTTCTTCTGCATCCTGATAGTTGTCATTTTCGCCGATGAGTTTGAAAAATCGTGAACCGGAAAACTCGTCGGTAAGTGCTCTGGACTCGGTAGAATGATCATGGTCCACAATCTCAAGCCGGATGTTTTTGATCTCAAAAGTAGCTGTGTATGATAAAATCAGCAACTGAAAAATTGGGATCAGGATGATAATGGGCAACATGGATTTATCCCTGAAAATCTGGATAAATTCTTTTTGCAATATATACTTTACTGTTCTTAAACGCTTCATTTTTTTCGGATATTATTCTTCCAGTCTGATGTTAAATCGTTTGATACTCAGTACAACAAACAATGCTGTCATGGCAAATATGATGAGGGTTTCTTTCCAGAAGTAAGAGAAACCAATTCCTTTCAGCATGATGTTTTTGATGATAATGATGAACCATTTTCCGGGCATCAGGTCACTCAGCCATTGTAGTACAACCGGCATATTGGCTATCGGGAAAATAAATCCGGACAGCAGGATAGTAGGAAGCATTAACCCGAACATGGAGAGCATCATGGCCTGTTGCTGGGTTTTACTTACTGTCGAGATAAGAATACCGAGTGAAAGCGACATCACCAGGAAAAGCAAACTCTCAGCCAGCAACAGCGGGGCGCTTCCGCGGATAGGCATACCGAAGACAAACTGCGACATCAGCAAGATGACCACCAGGTTGATGAACGATAATACGACGTAAGGAACCACTTTTCCCAAGATGATGATCCCCGGTCGTACCGGAGAAACCAGCAAGGCTTCCATGGTACCCAGCTCTTTTTCACGAACAATGGTAATGGAGGTCATCATGGCCGAAACCAGCATCAGAATTACAGTAATAATTCCCGGAACAAACATAAATACACTTTTCAGTTCCTGGTTGTACTCCATGGTGCTTTCGACATCAATTCGTAAGGGAATTTTCCCCTCCTGCAGCTGGTGTTGAAAAATGTAGGAGTTGATAATTCCTTCGGTATATGAATTTAAGATATTGGCGGTGTTAGGATCCGAAGCATCCAGTAAAAGTTGTACATGGGCTTCGCCGTCCGTTTTCATCTTTTGTGCGAAATCTTTTTCGAAAACCACAACCTCTTTAATCTCGCCACGGCGGAAAGCCGATTTGATTTCTTTTTCCGATTTCAAATACCGGTCGAGAATAAAATAGTGTGATGATAATAGTTTTCGGGTTATTTCGCGGGTTACCACATCTTTCGACTGATCGAGCACGGCAATATGTGCGTTGTTGATGTCGTTGGTAATGGCAAATCCGAAAAGCAGGATTTGTGCCAGCGGCATCCCAAACAAAATAAGCATGGTGCGGTAGTCGCGAAAAATGTATAAAAATTCTTTTTTAATAAAAGCCCACATTGTTTTTCTTTTTAATTGAGTTATTCCACATTTC
Source organism: Candidatus Sulfidibacterium hydrothermale (assembly GCF_020149915.1). Classification (GTDB taxonomy): domain Bacteria; phylum Bacteroidota; class Bacteroidia; order Bacteroidales; family F082; genus Sulfidibacterium; species Sulfidibacterium hydrothermale. The sequence continues at coordinate 3,175,189 of NZ_CP083760.1, read as the reverse complement.
TGGCAATTCGTAGAAATACATCGTTCATATTATCCACATGAAACTGATCTTTTAAATCGCGGGGACGGCCTAATGCTTTAATTTCTCCTGCCGACATAATAGAAACCCGCTCGCAATATTCTGCTTCGTCCATGTAGTGTGTTGTGACAAAAACAGTTGTTCCTTCTGCGGAAGCGTCGTAAATCATTTCCCAGAACTGTCTCCGGGTAATCGGGTCGACGCCGCCGGTGGGTTCATCCAGAAAAATGATATCCGGATGGTGCATGTTAGCTACCGAGAAAGCCAGTTTTTGTTTCCATCCCAGCGGAATGTTTTTTAGCAGCATATTTTCAAAACGTTGCATTTTCAGCTTGTCCAGAAAATAATGCATTCTGTCCTGAATTTCTTTTTTGCTGAGTCCGTAAATTCCGCCGTAAAAACGGAAGTTCTCTTTTACCGTCATATCATTGTACAAAGAGAAAAACTGGCTCATATAACCAATTCGTTCTTTTACGGCTTCCGGATTTTTATTGATGTCAACGCCGGCAACAATTACGGTTCCGGAAGTAGGTTTGGATAAACCGCACAAAATTTTCATGGCGGTGGTTTTTCCTGCGCCGTTGGCTCCTAAAAAGCCATAGATCTCACCTTTGTAAACGTGAAAAGTAAGGCCTTTGTTGGCCTCGAAAGTGCCGAAGCGCTTTACCAGGTCATGTACTTCAATGATTTTTTCTCTTTCTTGTTCTTGGCTCATGATCAGGCATTTTTATTCATTAAATCCAGGAAGCAGTCTTCGATAACCGGTGTAATAGGTTCTACCACAATATCCTTATGTCCTTTTTTCGAAAGAAATGTTTTGATTTTTTCTATTTCCTGTTGCGGATCGGTATTAATCGGGCATACCATATGCAGGAATTCTCCAAACCGGTAAACCTGTTTTTTATTTTCATAATCTGACAGGTCGTTCAGTAACGGATACATCTTGTCGGTTTTTACGGCAAAGAGTTTTCCGTCAAAATTTTTCACAATTTCTTTTGGAGCATCCACCGTCATCAGCGTTCCGGACTGCATAAGTGCTACCCGGTCGCACAAAGCGGCTTCGTCCATGTAAGGAGTAGATACCAATATGGTAATGTCTTTTTTCTGCATTTTTTTAAGCAGTTCCCAAAACTCTTTTCGTGAAACCGCATCTACACCGGTGGTCGGTTCGTCTAAGATAAGCAGGCGGGGTTTATGGATGAGAGCACAGGAAAGGGCCAGTTTTTGTTTCATCCCGCCAGAGAGCGCCCCGGCCCGGCGGTCTTTAAACGGGGCAATTTGTTCGTAAACGTCTTTGATCAGGTCATAGTTCTCTTCAATGCTGGTTCCGAAGATTTTAGCATAGAACTCAAGATTTTCCTGAACCGTTAAATCCATGTAAAGAGAAAAACGTCCGGGCATGTATCCGGTAATTTTTCGGATGGATTTGTAGTCGTTTACCACATCCCATTGGTCTATGGTTACCTGACCGCTGTCGGCCAGGATGAGGCTGGTTAAAATGCGGAAGATGGTTGTTTTACCCGCTCCGTCAGGCCCAATGAACCCGAAAAGCTCATTGGGCTGAATGGAGAGAGATATATTCTTCACTGCTTTAACCTCTTCATACGTTTTAACCAGGTTTTTTATGTGAATTGTTACAGACATACGTTTCCCTTTTCATCGGTTTTTGCACCGTGAACACAATAGATAAAATATAAATGTTTAAGAGCTAATAAACAGGACAGCCGGGTTTATTCTTCTTTTACCCGTGTCCAGTAAACAGTTCGTCCTAACAGACTTACACCGATATAACCACGAATTTTCAATCGGTCTTTGTTGTTCTCATCAGGGAATTCCATATAACAACTATAGGTTTTCCCTTTTTTAGGATCATAGATCGTTCCGTCTTCCCACTCGTCGTCGTCGAAGACGAAATTTTTCAGCAGCAGCATACCCATAATCGGCCGGTTACGCAGATTAGGATCTTCGTTTTTATCGTCTACTTTCGGTTTTCCGGTAATACTGTCAATAGGGTATTTAAGCCATACAATTTTACCAAAATATTTATTTCCGTCTTTGTAAATTTCTACTTTCGAATCTTTGTACTGCGTAAGCCATACACCAACTACATCATCGGGTTTTACCTCGTCTTGTGCCCGAACACTTACAAAAGGGGTCATCAATAAACCCAGCAGCAAAATTGCAAAACTTGTTACTCTCATCGCTTTAAAATTTTTAATGAATAAATAATCTTTTTTGTTTCCGAATCTTGTGATTCACTGCATAAAAGTAATGATTTATTTGAAATAACCCCTTTTTCGCCCTTTTACTTTTTGGGTGGTGTTACCCTAAACTCTCCGGGCATCCCGATTTTTAGTGCTCCGTTGGCATTGGAAACTTTGATTTTTACGGCATATACCAGATTTACCCTTTCTTGTTTGGTTTGAATAGTTTTGGGGGTAAATTCGGCTTGCGATGAAATCCACATAACCGTTCCTTCGGTTTCGTAGTTGTCTTTTTTGTTTTTGTCGTAGTACACGTGGACTTTTTGTCCGATTTTAATATGGCTTAGCTGACTGCCGCTGATATAAGCCCTGAGTTCAAGGGTTTTTAAATTGGCAATCTTGTAAAGTGCTTTTCCGGGAACGGCCAGTTCTCCTTTTTGAGCATATTTTACCAAAACGGTTCCGTCAACCGGGTTGGTGATCAGGCTTTGCTGGATGCTTTCGTTTATTTCAGCTATCTGCGCATCAATACTTTTTAACTGGGTATAGATGTTTTTCTTTTGGGTTTGGGTGGCTTTGATTTCTTTTTTGTTCAGTTCCACCAGCCCATTGATATCATCCAGTTGTTTTTGTGTAGCCGCATTGTGGCGGAACAGGTTTTGGATACGCCGTTGATTGGTTTCGTTAATTTTGAGTTTTTGTTGTTGAACGGCAATAGAAGCATTGATGTTTTCCAGTTTGGATGCTACTGCTTTCTTTTGGGTTTCGAGTACCATTTTTTTCAGGTGAAGCTGGGTGGTATCTACCAAGCCAACAACTTCTCCGGCTTTCAAATGGGTACCTTCTTCTACATTGAACCGTTGCAATTCGCCCATGGTTTGCGACGAAACAATAACTTCTGCATGGGCATCAAAATTACCGTAACCATCGGCCAGGTCGTTTTGGTTAGAGCAGGAAGAGAGAAAAGTAAGTGCGATTCCTGCCAGAACAAACCATGTCAATTTTCTTGTAATTTTCATTTTTTTATTTTAAAATTGTTTATATTCCGTTAATTTTGTTTGACTTATAAATTTCCAAGTGTGGTTAAGTATTGATACTTGGCAAATTCTAATTGTATTTTATGGGCCTCCATGGTAAGTTGGGCCTTGATCTCTTTGTTTAATTCAATCAGATAAGTGGTGGCTGTGATGGTACCATTTTTTAACTTGTTGTTTGCTGCTGCCACCACATTCTTTTGCAATTGCAAAATGTCTTTGTCGGTTTGAATAAGTTTTTCCACCTTTTGAATGCTGGCCAGCTGTTTTTTCAGCTCGGCACGCAGACTTTGGTTGAAGTTTTCCTGTTCGGTTTTGATGATGTCTGACTGGATGGTGAGAATTTGTTTTTCGTTTTTCACCCGGTTCCAGTCAAAGATATTCCAGTGTAAGGAAACCCCGACTTTGTAATATGTTTTAAAATCATCATCTAACATGTCATATCCAGGGCGTCCGTATCCGGCTTGTCCGAACAGTTTGATTTTGGGCATCCGTTTTACGGTGGACATTTTTTCCAAAGCCGAAATTTTGTTTTTCTGCAGTTCCAGCAGTTTGTATTCCGGACGGTTGTTCACAAAAGTATAGGACGTGATATTTGCTTTTGGAACGATTAACTGCTTGGCCGACTGGATATTTAGTCCGGTGAGCTGATTTAGTGAGCCAATCAGCCCTTTTTGTTCTTCGCTTTTTTCAATAATTTGTTGTTGTGCCAGTTTTTTGTTCACTTTCAGTGCGTCCACATCGGCCGGCAACAGGGTTCCGTTTTGCATAGCTGTTTCGGCATCTTTAATCCGGGCATCCAGATCTTTGATGAGTACGTGCAAAGCGTCCAGACTGGTTTGCGAAAACAAAATATTGAAATATAGAATGTCTACCTGCTTTTTCAGGGTGAAAGTTTTTACCTTGACCTGCTGATCAGCAATCTTGTAGTCGGCAGTTTGCAATACCTTTTGGTTTTTTGTCATGCCGCCATCCCAGATAAACTGTTCCAGGTCGAGATTAACTTTATACCAGTCTTTACTGATTTCGGGAATGGAAAATCCGAGTGTCGGCGGTAACGGAACCTTGGTTACATCCGACTGGTATGATGCCATTCCGTTTAAATCAAGTGTGGGCAGGTAATTCTTTTTGGTGTTTTCCTGCTCCAGTTTGTATTTGCTTTGGTTAAGTTGCAATTGTTTCTGTACAGGGAAGTTCTTTATGGCCTGTTGAATACAATATTGCAACGATACTTTTTCCGGCGTAGTGGAATTTTGTGCATTCAACACTACCGGATAAAGCAAAACAATAAGGATATACAATGTGAATTTTTTCATTTTTTGAATATTTAATTTTATGCCTGCAATGCTTTTTTCATAAAAAAAGTAATATGTTGTTTACGTCCTTCTAAAAAATTTTCAATTTTATCTTGTTGCTCTTTAAAAAAGATTTCTTCGATTAACGGCCGGCTTACATACGGAAAAACACATAGCCCCAACAGATCGATCATAAAATGTTCCGGCGTAACCGGCATGATCTTTTTTTGTTTGATATTTCTTTCCACCATGATTCTGAATGCAGGAACATTGATCTTAAACTGCATGCTGAGATGTTTCATGCGTTCAGGATGGGTGGTGATTTCATTAAAAATAAAGTTGGGGATAAAAGGATTTTTTTTGATCAGTGTAAGATATTGCTTTACAAAAGTCTCGATAAAAACAAAGATGTCGCCATCTTCGTAAATGCAGCGATTGATTACGTCAAATACGTCATTTAGTGCTTTGTCAAAGATTTGTCCGAACAATTTCTCTTTGCTTCGGAAATAGTAATGCAGAAGCGCCTTGTTGATCTGGGCTTCGTCGGCAATTTCCTGCATACGTGCACCGGATAGTCCTTTTTTAATAAAGACTTTTCGGGCAGCGTCCAGGATCTGCTCTTCTGTATTTAACTTTATTGCTGTTTTTTCCATATGGTTTAACCAGATAGTTTAATCAAGCGGTCAAAAGTAGAATAAATTTTGTTATGAACACGTCTTTTTTTCTTAAAAAACTTTAAATATTTTTAATGGCCTTGTTACTAGTGTTTTATATTTTTTGTGGCGCGGTTTTTTGGCGCACATCGGTATAAAAAGCTTCGGATTTTTATCCTGGAAGTTGCAGGAAAAAGGTTGTAAAAGCATCTGAAATGTTGGAAAACCATACCAAGTGGTCAATAAAAAAGCCGGAAAAATTTTCTGTAAAGGTTCCTTCGGAAAAAGTATTCAAGTCCTGTTAAATTCCGTATTTTTGTGCCATAGAACAAGTAAAGGTACTTTTTATAAAACATTTTAAAACAAAATATTATGGCTTTCAATTTGAGAAACCGGAATTTTCTGAAACTTCTGGATTTTTCTCCCAAGGAGATGAAATTTTTGCTGGATCTGGCCGCTGATTTAAAAAAGGCTAAATATGCCGGCACCGAACAACAAAAACTGAAAGGGAAAAACATTGCCTTGATCTTTGAAAAAGCTTCTACCCGTACCCGTTGTGCTTTTGAAACCGCCGCTTACGATCAGGGAGCTAATGTGACCTATTTGGGACCTACCGGTTCGCAAATGGGGAAAAAAGAAACCATGAAAGATACGGCCCGCGTTCTTGGCCGGATGTACGACGGAATAGAATATCGTGGTTTCGGACAGGAAATTGTGGAAGAGTTGGGAAAATATGCCGGCGTACCGGTTTGGAACGGGCTTACCAATGAGTTTCATCCTACCCAGGTGATGGCCGATTTTCTGACCATGATGGAACATTCGGACAAACCGTTGCATCAGGTAGCTTTTGCTTTTTGTGGCGATGCCCGCAACAATATGGGTAATTCGCTGATGGTGGGTGCTGCAAAAATGGGAATGGATTTTCGTGCGGTAGCTCCCAAAGCCTTCTGGCCTGATGACGATTTGGTGAAAACCTGTCGGGAAATTGCCAAAGAAACCGGAGCCACTATTACGCTGACCGAAAATGTGGACGAAGGCGTAAAAGGGGTTGACTTCCTGTATACCGATGTTTGGGTTTCCATGGGAGAGCCGGACGAAGCCTGGGCTGAACGGATTAAACTGATGATGCCTTATCAGGTAAATGCTTCTATGATCGAAAAAACAGGAAATCCTAAAGTGAAGTTTTTACATTGTTTGCCGTCATTCCATAATACCGATACGGTTATAGGAAAAGAAATTTATGAAAAATTTGGCGTTGAAGCCATGGAAGTAACCGATGATGTTTTTGAATCGGAACATTCGGTGGTTTTTGATGAAGCTGAAAACCGGCTGCACACTATCAAAGCCATTATGGTGGCTACGTTGGGTGCCTGATCTCCGTTGCGCTCATAAAAAAAGCCTGCCAAACGGCAGGCTTTTTTTATGGTGCTATGTTTCTTATCTCAATTTTAAAGTAGCCTGGCCAATGGTATAGTTTCCTTCAAAAACATCGACATGGTACAGCCCGGGTTTTAGCTCCTGTGTGGAACGACGGGGCCATGACAGGCAAACGTCCATGGCTTTGTTCTGGTAATTGATGGTCTTTTTAGCGGAGTACTGTAATCTTTTTCCGTTAAACATAAACGAATATTTTTCGCTGTCGCTGATTACCAGGATTTTTTTGTCCGGACGGGCAATACGAACATAAATGGTACGGTTTCCGGGAAGAGCTACCGCGTTGGAAGCAACGGTAAAGCAAACCTTGATTTTGCTGACGCGCCGTACTTTATCGGTTTTTCTCTCGCGTCCGGCTCCGGTAACGTGAACCGCTGTTACTTCAAAGTTATAAGTATGCAATATACTGGCTTGTTCAACTTTCTGTTTTAACTGTTGTTTCTCGCTCTGAAGCTGGGCATTTTTTTGTTTTTCCTGTTGCAGTACCTCCTTGATTTGATGGTTTTCTTTGGTTAATGCATGATTGACCGTGTATAAGGAGTCCATTTGCATCACATAGCCCTGTGCAATTTTTTGTAAAGCCCGCAGTTTCTTTTTGATTTTATAGTATTCCCATTTGTAGTTCATCATTTTTTTGATTTCCCTTGCCCGGGCCTGAATAATGCTGTCTTTCATGGCAAGAGAATCAGAAAGCTGCCCATATTCCACTTTAATTTTATTGTGGATTGCCATCAACGAATCCAACTGGGCCTCAAATTCGGTGCGTTGTTTTTCCTTAAGTATTTTTTCCTGATGGGCTTCTTTTACGGCGCCCACACCCCAGATAATTACGCCAATTACCACTACCGCAAGAACGGCAATGAGAATAAGCATTCCGGTCGATTTTTTTCCGTTGTTTTTCTGAATATTGGTTTGTTCTTCCATGACAATTTGAATTTTTTTGCAAAGCTAATACATTATAAGGAAAATCGATAGAAAAAGCACATTTTTAATTTGTTATCTATACATTTAGAATGAATTCAAAAGTTTATCTCCTCTCAGGAAAACAACGTTTTTTACCGGACAATTATTTTGTGTCCGGAAGAATGAGCAGCAAACGAAGGAAGATACAAACTTTGGATGCGGGCAACCCCATCGGAGAAGGTTCCTTTTTGGGTTACGAGTAAAGGATATTCCAACACAAAAGTTCCTTTGGGAAGGTGCCGGATGTAAAAATGAGTTGTTGCATCTTTAATATCTTCGTAATAGTATAATCCGCCCTGACTTTTGTATGATGAAAGCAGGGTTTCGGGTTCTAAAGCTGCAGCGCGCATGTCCTGAACGTCCACAAAATCCACAGAGCGGTTAGAATGTATCAGCAAGCGAACCATTATCCGGTCGCCCAACTGAAGGTTTTCCTCCGGAGACAGTGCTTTCCATGTCCGGCCGTCGGTTGTTTTCACCTCCTTAAAAAGTGTTTTTTCAATAGAAACCTGGCCGGAATGTTTTTCTATTTTGTTCAGGTTTTCAAAATATTGCCAATAGGCAGCGCCATAAACCATTCCCCGGTTTGGATTCTGAACCGTAATTTTTGCCAAAGAAGGAGTGATTTCTTTTCCGTTCCAGATCCGGGTAAAATATCCGGTTCCGGCTTGTTTGTTTTGGCCGGCTTCGGGAAGTTGTTCGCCGTTGCCCATTGTAACTTTTACCGGTTGGGTTTCTGAAAGCAGCGGTGTTCCGTTCATCAGTAAAGCGTAAACGGCATCAGCAGTTGCTTTTGTTCCCGGCCAGCAGGTTGCCTGCTTTTGCAGAACCAGCCAGGTTTTCATTTTTTCCACAGCGCGAGTGTCGTGCATCACTTCCATAAAAGCTTTTAAAATATTGACTTCGGTGGAAATCGAGTTATTCGTGTAAGGAGAGTCGTTACGCCAGTACATTCCGTGTTGGGCGTTTAAAAGCGACTTTTCATTTAAGGCGCGGATAACGGCTTCGGCTTCATAGCGCCAGCCCAGCCGGTTGAGTACCATGGCCGCTAAAGCCTGCTGATTGTTGTTCAGCTGGGGCCAGTATTGTTTTATCTGCCCGCAGAAATAGTGAAAAGCACTTTGATTTTTATTTCCCACCGGCTTTTCCGTTAGCCATTCCGTGCGGAGGTAACAATAACGAATCCGGCTGTCGGTCAGATGATTTTTATGGAGGGTTTTCGGATTTTGTTTTTTGATTTGTTCATATTCTTTTTGCATCTCACGATCGAGATAACCGATGCCTTTGTTCATCAACATTTTTATTTCCGGATGCTGGTCTATGTCGATGGCTTTCATCCGGATTAAATCGGCCAGTCCGGAAAGGATGTTTTCTGTGACAGAGCAGTCAGCCGGCATCCCCGGAAACCACGACCAGCCCCCGGAAGGCAGTTGTGCAGCCTGTAACCGGTTTAAAGCCGATTGTTGTTTGTGCTGCATTTGGTTCAGATCGAAAAAGAGCGCAATTCGCCGTTTCTGTTCGGTTTCATTTTGGGCCTCCAAAAGCCATGGCGAGGCTTGTAAAACCACATTTTTAAGGGATTGGTCTTTTTCCAGTTCTGACAGGAAAGCTTCCGGGCTTTTTTGTTTCCATTGCTGAAAAACCTGCCGGATGCGCGGATAGGTTTGTAATAGCTTGGCAGCCAGGGTTTGCGCGTAAAAACGGTAAAAAATATTTTCGACACTTTCTGTTTTCTGATCTTCCAGTGCGGGAAGAGCCTGGATGGCATACCAGGCCGGATGAGATGTGAAAGTAAGGGTGTAACGGAAGTTTTGTAACGAAGCCGAAGTATCCTGAACCAGATGAGTAAAAGTAAATTGCTTTTGTTGATTTCCGGGAACAAACAGCGGCAGGCTTTCGGTAATCAGTTGCCGGTTCGACAGTACCGGAATCATGCGTTGTTCTCCGTCAGCATCTTTGCCCGAAACAGCTTGGATGTGATATTCCAGAAAATGAAGATTTTCCGGAATCCGGATCATCCAGGAAACGGTTCCGTTTTTTCCGGCCTGGAGGGTAAGGTGACGTTCTGTGGTTTGCCGGGTAAGGAAAAGGTTGATTTTCTTTCCGGTAGAAGCATCAAAGAAGCTGATATTTACTGATACAGAACGGTTTTTGTCTGATAAGTTGGAAACCCGTGCCGTAAAAAGCAATTGGTCGCCCTGCCGTATAAACCGGGGAAGATGAGGAAGAACCGAAAGCGGTTTCCGGGCTTCAAACTCCCGGGTTATGGTGCCGATTTTCATGTCTTTGGTGTAAGCCAAAGCCATAAATTTCCAACGGGTTAATACATCGGGAAGTGTAAAATGGAAAGTGACATTTCCATTTTTATCCGTCCTTAAATCAGGATAAAAGAAAGCAGTTTCCCGGAAATTGGTCCGTAACACCGGCTGCTTGTCCGAATGTTCCTGAGGTAAATTTTGTGTATCGGATCGCGTGTTTTTCGCCGGCGGGGCTTCTTTTTCTGTTAATGCCTGTTCGGTTACTGGCGCTGCTTTGGAAAGAGCTACCGGAGCGGTTGCATAAAAAAGTGGTCCGCGACGGGTATAAAAACCCGAAATGGGATAACCGAACCAATTAATGCGGGGCCGGGTTATGCGGATCTCGGGTAAATATTTTGTGTTTTTCACGGATAATATCCTGGACCGGGAAGTGTAGAACCGGTACGAACGCCAGCCGGTCCCCGGGTTTTTCTGGAAATAAGGGAAAAACTTCCATGAATTGGACGCATAAATGTCCAGCGAAGCATCGTACATGCCGGCCAGTACAAAAGCCGGCTGCGGTAATCCCGACAACTGATCTACCTTTAATGTCCACTGTTCTTTTCCTCCCGGTTTTAAATAATTACGAGAGGTTTCTATCGATAATTGAAGCTTCTTATCGATAAAAGGCACATGGATTGTTTGTGTCTGTGAAAAGAAATAGTTATGCCGGATGGCGGTAAGCCGTACAAAAAAGTTTCCTCTGTACGCCTTTTCTACCGGGATATTTATTTTCACCGGTTTTTTGCCTAATGAAAGCCATTGACGTTGAACAACTTGTTTCCCGTTAAGTACTTCATACAAAAGGTGCATTTTACCAGAAGCGGTTCCGGTAATACATTCTACGATATCGCCGGGATGTGCGGTTTCGGCAGAAAACAGATGCATGAAAACGGCTTTGATCGGTAGTTTTTTTGACCGGAGCGAAAAAACCGTAAAGAATTTTGTAACCGGTGTTGACGGTTCGCCGGTCACTTGGGCTGTTACTTTATATTCTCCGGGTTTTAAGTGGCTTATAACGCCGGGTAAAACCAGTGTTTTTCCGTTGATTTGAATGTCCATGGCCGTGATCAATGTTTTGGGCCATTTGCTTTTGTTGTTTTCCTGTCCGAAAGTGGAATGCGGAAATAACTTTAAGAATTGATCTTTTGTTAACAAAGTGGTATCAGCCGGACTCCAGAGTGGGGGTAAAATATACCGGTGTGGAGGCGTAAGCCGGTATAACCGGACGTGGAGTTTTGCCGGAACCGGGTTCCCGGAAAGGTTCCGGGCATCCATTTCTATTCCGTTCATGTTTTCTCTGATAATGCTTTGCGGAATGTTTACCAACAACAAAACGGCACGTTTCGATAAACGGATGTCGCGGGTAGCTACATGGGTTTCTCCACTGGCATCCGTTACCTCTGTTCGTAATACAAACCGGTAAACCGGAAAACGGTTTGCCGGTACAGACGGGTCGGCCAAAGCACGAAAAGTAACAAGAAAATGACCATTTGTATCGGTATATATTTTCCCGGATTGGATCGGGGTTTTGATGGATTCGCGTGGAATTCCGAAATCCCAAAGGGGATAGTAAATTTCACGCGTTACCGTATATTTTACCGGCAGGCTGTCGGCTTTGCCGCCAAAATAGTAGCCCACTTTTCCTTTTAGGGTTATTTCCTGATTCAAGGCAAACGCTTTTTTCAGGGTGTCAAAGGCAATATAAAAAGTGGGACGCTTATAATTTTCCATTAAGAAGCCTTTTGATCCGTTTGAAGTCATTAAGAGAAACCGGCCGTTAAGTGCTTCATCCGGCAAAATAAATGATCCGGAAACCGAACCGCTGCTGTCCGTGACAAGCGTAAGATGATCCAGTTTTTTGAACTGCGGGCTCATAAGGCGTATGGTAATCTTTTTTCCTGCTACCACATGAATGTCGTTTCCTTTTTGCCGGGTTAAGATGGCTTTGAAATAGACGGTTTGTCCCGGGCGATATACGGCCCTGTCTGTGAAAATATAGGTTTTTTCAAAAGGTTTTTGTTCGTAGAGATTGCCGTAAAAGGATGCAAAAGTGTTGATTACCGTAGTGTCTTTTCCCTTTACTGCCTGAAAAATATACCCGTTAAAGTGGGAGTTCTTTTTAACAGGAACTTCCAAAAAACCATTTTCGTCAGCCGTGAATTTTCCTAACGAAACAATTTGTTGTTTTCGTTGCTGATAATCGAAATAGCGGGCAAAAGCTTTTACCTGTGTGCCGGAGATCGGAAATCCGGTGTTCCGGTCTAAAACAAAAATACCGAATGTCCGGGCGGTTTTATCCGCATGGGAGAGCAAAGCCATTCGTGTTACCTGAAAATGTTGGTAAATGATGGTGCTTTTTTTTGAAAAGGCGGAATCGTTGGTCAGAAATAAAACATACGAACCGGCCGGTAAAGCCGGTAAAGCCGTTTGGGCTGAATGAGAATGCAGGTCGTTGGGGAAAGGAAGCGCCTGTGTTCCCGCCTTTACGGGATTCAAAGCAACGTATTTTTTGAGTTCTTTTCGGGATGCCGGTGAAAAAAGGTCCTTTTGATTTTCAAAAGGAATGCGGACCATTTTCCAGTATAACCGGGAAATATTTTTTTCGGTGATTTTGATGAGAAAGGGTTTGTTGGGGAGCAGAGCCTGTTGCATCTGGAAAGAAAAGTCAGCCTGATGGAGTGCGGTTATTTGGTTTTGGCACCGGGGAGCAAAAAGTGCTTTTGGAAACTGTTTTAAAACCGTGCGACAAAGGCTGTCTGCTTTTTTCAGATAGTTGATTTTTGTTGATCGGGTATTATTGTCTAATTCGACATAAACCTGAGCCAGCTCGGATGCAATACGCACAGAAACCGGGTGACTGCTGTATTTTTGTTGTAATTTTTCCAACGAGTGGCGGTAAGCCTGCAGCGTTTGCCGGTCGGCGGGGAGTTGTTGCATGACGTAATGTAATCGCCGGAGATCAACATCTACCAGGGCTGCGGTATCCTGACGGGTTTGATGTAACGCAAGAAGATGTTGAAATAAAGTCAGAATTTTTGTCTGGTTTGATGGGGCTTCAGACGCAAAGCGGATGTTTAAAAAGGAGGAAACCGGGGCCAGCCACAAAGTGTCGGCCGGCGTTGCTTTTTCCGGAAAAAGATAATCTGCGTCTCCTGAAGAGAAGTAATGAATGGCCCGGTAGGCCAGAAGATCATATAGCGTGGGCCAAAACGTGTAGCTAAGGCTGTCGGTATCTTTTAGTAGAACCGAAAACTTTTTTAACGGGATCCGGGTTAGTTTTTCCCGGTTTTGTACGGAAGCCAAATATAAAGCAGCGATGTTTTGGTTCCATTGTTGGGCATCCCAGGTCTGAAAAGCCGTGTCTGATGGCAGCGCTTTGGTTTGCTGGTCCAGTATTTTATACCGGTTTTCATCAAAGTAATTTTGATAAAGCTGTGCAAGAAGCGAGCTTAACAATTGCTTTTCTACGGGGCCGGCGGTTTTCAGTTCCTGTTGAAACAAACGGATGCTTTGTAACCGGTAATTTTCCTGAAACATACTTTGTAACCGGATACGGTATAATAAGCTTTTGATCACTTCATCAGTTTTGCCGTCGGTTTTGGCTTGTTGGTAAATCAACTGTACCGTTTTAAGTGCCGAACGCGGCATATCTTTGGCAGTATATTGATTTACTTTCTTCCAAAGTTTATCATAATGTTCTTTTTGCGGGGCTGATTGCCACGAAGCAAGCAGCATCAGCAGGGCAAGGCCGGCCAAAACAATCCGTTGTTTTTTCATGAAAATGAAATTTAGTGAGGATATTTCAATGGCAACAAATATAGTGCCGATAACAAAGAAAAACAAAAAGGAAACAGAAAGACATGAAAATGAAACGATGAAAACCGGCCGGAAACGGTTTCTGTACGGTCAAAAAAGTTCATCGTATTTTTCTGTCCGGATTAATGAACGGTTCGCAGGTTGACGTGTCCCGGAATGGAAAGATGGGCCTGTACGATCTTCCAGACACCCTTTCGTTTTTCGAGTACGCCGGTAAAGCGTAGTCCTTCAAAACTGCGGGCTTTTCCCTGGTAAACGAAATTGTAATTCAAAATCTCGGCAAACCAGGCTGTTTTCTGGCAGGGGCCAATTTTGATGTACTGTTGTTGTGGCGAAATATACGTTTCGCTGATGGCTTTGAACTGGTTTTGAATGGCCTTTTTGATGTTTTGCCAACCCATGAGCTTTTCTTCCGAATTGGTTCCGAATAAAATAATATCGCTGTCGGAGGCCCAGATTTGTTCAATCATGGGAAAATCCTGGTTTTCGTTGGCAATGACATATTTTTCCAAAACGTTGGCCACTGCTTTTTTGCTTTCTTCCACGGTAGGTTTGTGGGATGTGCCGGTTTGTTTACAGGCTGTAAATAAAAAGAATACACCTGCCAGCAAAATAAAAATACGTTTCATGGCTTTATTTTTTAGTGAATGATTCCTGCCCTCAAAATACAAAAAATTCTGCAGAATAAAAAGGGAAAATGGCAACCGGGGTTTCGTTGGGTGTAATACGTTTTAAATCAGTATTTAACAACCCTGGCGTTTTCCTTATTTAAATTAATTATGAAAACCTTTTATATTACAGCCTTTTTTTGTAAAATTGCACACAAGATATTTCACGAATACCTTTGGTTATTATGATAAGAAAAATACCTGCCACCCAGATAGTTACCTTTCTTTTGTTTTTTCTGTTCATTTTGCTTGTGCCTAATGGTTCTTTAAGAGCAAAGGAAGTAGCTGCTGCAAAAAAAGAATCTTCGGTTAAAAACGAAGAGATGGATATCGGCGACATGATCATGGAGCATGTGGTTGATTCGTATGAGTGGCATTTATGGACCTACAAAGATCATCCGGTAGCCATTTATCTTCCGGTGATTCTTTATGACAACGGACATTGGATTGTTTTTTCTTCCAAACATCTGTATCACGGAAACGGACATTACAAAGGATACTATATTGCCGAAGACGGAACCAACATCGGAAAAGTGGTTCATAAAGTAAACGGGGTGGAGGTTTTACCGCAGTGGGATCTCTCGATCACCAAAACCATTCTGGCCATTTTTATTAATGCTTTGATTGTTGTTTTGATCTTTCTTTCGGTGGCCAAAGCGTACAAAAAACGGAAAAATCAGGCGCCGAAAGGATTACAGTCGCTGCTTGAACCTTTGATTCTCTTTATCCGGGATGATGTGGCCAAAGCCTCTATTGGTGAAGAAAAATACGAACGGTATTTGCCGTATCTGATGACGTTGTTCTTTTTTATCCTGTTCAGTAACCTGTTCGGGATTTTCCCCATTTTTCCGGGAGGCGCTAACGTAACCGGTAATATTGCGGTTACGGGCGTCATGGCCTTTTTTACTTTTGTTATTACGACGGTCAGCGGGAATAAACATTACTGGACCGATATTTTTAATACGCCCGGTGTGCCGTGGTGGCTGAAAATTCCGGTTCCGTTGATGCCGTTTGTGGAGGTGTTGGGTATTTTTACCAAACCCTTTGTGCTGGCTGTCCGTCTTTTTGCCAATATGGTTTCCGGACATATTGTACTGGCCGGATTTATCAGCCTGATTTTTATTTTTGGAAAAATTGCTGTCGGATTGGGTTATGGGGTATCGGTATTTTCCATGGCATTTGCCATTTTCCTCGACTTGCTCGAAGTGTTGGTGGCTTTCATTCAGGCGTATGTGTTTGTGCTGCTTTCGGCACTTTATTTTGGAATGGCAACGGAAGTGCCTGAACATCATTAATATGAAACTATTTTTTTATTACTAATTCTATAAATTATGCATTTATTAACTGTTTTAATGGAAGCTGTAGCCAGTCTCGTTCCTTATGCAAAAATGGGAGCCGGACTTGGTGCAGGAATTGCTGCTGTAGGAGCCGGTATCGGTATCGGACAAATTGGTCGTGGTGCCGTGGAAGCTATTGCCCGTCAGCCTGAGGCTGTTGGTGACATCCGCTCCAACATGATTGTGTCTGCAGCACTTATCGAAGGGGTTGCCTTCGGTGCTATTGTAGTTTGTTTGTTAATCCTTTTTGTTTAAGGAACAAACAAAAGTAACTTACCGCATCCCGGCCTGGTCCGGGATGCTTTTATCGAAAACAAACAAAAACTTAGTACATGACAAAAAATAAATCACTGATAATCAGCAAAATAACCCTTAAAAAGTTTGGATAAAACATTGGTATTCAGTATCTTAGACGAATATTTACCAAGTATTTGTCAGATGAAGAATACCAATGTCAGCAGTAAAGATAGTCATTTAGTTTCAGTTTTAAAGGAACATTTTGAAGGCAGGCTGAATTTAGCCCGGATAAAATTCATATCATTATTCATTATTGCTTTAACAAAAGTAAGGACTGTTCATTTTGAGAGCCTGGCAAGGGGATTTGATACTCAGGCAGAAGAAAGTTCTTCCTTGCGCCGTATCCAACGATTTATCTCATCCTATTCTCTTGATTCTGATTTAATCGCAAAATTAATTTTCAGTTTATTGCCCCACAAAGAACGATTAACACTTTCTATTGACAGAACCAATTGGAAGTTTGGCAAAACAGACATAAACATCTTTATGCTTGGCATAGTGTATCAGGGAGTAGCCTTTCCATTATTGTTCAGTATGTTAAAAAAACGGGGTAATTCCAATTCGCAGGAAAGGATAAACCTGATTGAACGATACATCAACCTTTTTGGAAAAGGTACGATAGAATGTATTGTTGCAGACCGGGAATTTGTTGGTGAAAAATGGCTTAAGTATCTTAACAATAATAACCTGCACTATTATATTCGTATCAGAAATAATTTTAAAGTTTTTGTTCCCAGAAAGAATAAAACCATTAAGGCATTTTGGTTATTCAATGCATTCAGGATAAATGAGTTTGTATATTACCCCAACATTGTAGAAGTAAACGGACAGTTGTGCTATTTGTCCGGAAGCAAATTACATAACGGAGAATATCTAATTCTGGTATCATTTACCAAACCGGAAAAGGCTGATGATTACTATAAACAACGATGGCAAATAGAAATGACCTTTAAAGCCATGAAATCAAGCGGTTTCGATATTGAAAAAACACACCTTTCAGATATCAAAAGAATTGAAAAACTCGTCTTGTTGATTATGGTTGCTTTTGTCTGGGTTTACAAAGTGGGTATTCATATCCATCAAAATATCAAACCGATTAAAATTAAAAAACACGGTAGAAAAGCAAAAACAATCTTTAAAACAGGTCTCGACTTTATTACAAAATGCTTTCTTAATGATAGTTATACTCCTGAGTTCAATATCTTCCAATTTTTGTCATGTACTTAGAAACAAAAAATATAAACTATGCAACTGATTAATCCCGGAATCGGCCTTGTCTTTTGGATGACGGTGGCCTTTTTGATGGTTTTGTTTATTCTTGGCAAGTTTGCCTGGCCGGCTATTCTGAAAGGATTGAAAGAGCGTGAGCAAAGCATTCAGGAAGCGCTTGATGCGGCTAAAGAAGCGCAGGAACAAATGAAGCGGCTGAAAATGGACAACGAAAAAATGCTCAAAGAAGCTATGGAAGAGCGTGACGAAATTCTTGCCGAGGCCCGTAAAATGAAAGATAAAATTATCAGCGAAGCCAAAGAAAAAGCCGAAAAAGAAGCTGCTGGCATTGTGGAAAATGCTAAAGAAAAGATCAATAACGAAAAAACAGCAGCTTTGCGCGAGATCAAATCAACGGTGGCTGAATATTCCATCGAGATTGCAGAAAAAATTCTTAGGGAAGAACTTAAAGACAAAGCCAGACAAAAAGCTTATATCGAAAAACTTCTCGAAGAAACTCATTTAAATTAACCCGACGGTGTTATGAGAGTCAATTTGTTAGCAAAAAGATACGCTCAGGCCCTTTTCGGCCTTGCCCTTGAAAATAAAACGGAAGAAAAAATAGCCGAAGATATGCGCTTGGTGGGCAGGGTGTTGGGTGAAAATCGTGAATTGCGGCGTGTGATGTCCAATCCGGTTTTGCAGGATGAGAAAAAGGTGAAGATTCTTTACCGTCTTTTTGAAAAAAATATTTCCAAACTTACTCTTCGGTTTTTCGATTTGCTGATTCGCAAAAGACGTGAAGTGTATCTCGATGCCATTTGCGTTGCTTTTGAGGAAATTTACCTTGATTACAAAAATATTGTGAAAGCAGAGCTGATTACGGCTACGGGAGCAGATGAGAAAATAAGAAAACAGGTGATTGAAAAATTAAAATCAATTACCGATAAAAAAATAGAATTGTCCGATAAAACTGATGCGGATTTGATCGGTGGTTTTGTAGCCCGGCTTGGTGATTATCAATATGATGCCAGCGTGGCGACTCAACTGCGCAAATTGCGTAAAAGTTATGCGGAACAATTAAAATAAACGAATATTAATTACAAAAGATAAAACGAAAATTATGGCAGACATCAAACCGGCTGAAGTATCAGCCATACTGCGAAAAGAACTGGCAGGCTTTGAATCGGAAGCCACACTCGAAGAAATAGGTACCGTACTTATGATCGGTGATGGAATTGCCCGTGTTTACGGTCTCTCCAATGCTGAACAGGGCGAGCTGGTTGAGTTTGAAAAAAATGGCCTTCTCGGTCTGGTACAAAATCTTGAAGAAGATAATGTCGGCGTGGTTTTGCTTGGCGAAGCCGAAGATATCAACGAAGGCGATAAAGTAAAACGTACCGGCCGAATTGCTTCCATAAAAGTAGGCGAAGGTTTGCTGGGGCGCGTGATCAATACCATTGGTGAACCCATCGATGGAAAAGGTCCCATTGAAGGAGAGTTGTATGAAATGCCGCTCGAACGCAAAGCGCCGGGCGTGGTATTTCGTCAGCCGGTAAATGAGCCGCTGCAAACCGGTATTAAAGCCATTGACGCCATGATTCCTATTGGCCGTGGTCAGCGTGAGCTGATTATCGGCGACCGTCAGACCGGAAAAACAGCCATTGCTATTGATACGATCATTAACCAGAAAGAGTTTTACGAAAAAGGAGAACCGGTATTTTGTATTTATGTGGCTTCGGGACAAAAAGGTTCGACGGTGGCACAAATACAAAAAACGCTTGAAGACCACGGTGCCATGGCTTATACCGTGATTGTTTCGGCTACCGCTTCTGACCCGGCTGCCATGCAGTTCTATGCTCCTTTTGCCGGTGCTGCTATCGGTGAATTTTTCCGCGATACCGGCCGTCCGGCACTGATCGTTTACGACGACCTTTCGAAACAGGCGGTGGCTTACCGCGAAGTGTCCTTGTTGCTGCGTCGTCCTCCGGGACGTGAAGCTTACCCCGGCGATGTGTTTTATCTTCACTCCCGCCTGCTTGAGCGTGCGGCCAAAATCATCGATTCTGATGAGATTGCGCAGAAAATGAATAACATTCCCGAAAGTATCAAACACATGGTAAAAGGGGGTGGTTCACTAACGGCTTTGCCGATTATTGAAACCCAGGCCGGCGACGTATCGGCTTACATCCCGACCAATGTGATTTCTATTACCGACGGACAGATCTTCCTGGAAACTGCATTGTTTAACTCCGGAATCCGTCCGGCTATTAATGTGGGAATTTCCGTATCGCGTGTAGGAGGTTCGGCACAGATTAAATCCATGAAAAAAGTAGCCGGAACACTGAAACTTGACCAGGCCCAGTTCCGCGAACTGGAAGCTTTCTCCAAGTTTGGTTCTGACCTGGATGCCGCTACGCTGAATGTGCTTGAAAAAGGACGCCGTAATGTGGAAATACTGAAACAGCATCAGTATTCGCCCATGAAAGTAGAAGAGCAGATTGCTATTCTTTTCTGCGGAACCAATAACCTGCTTCGTGATGTTCCCATCGAGAAAGTACATGACTTTGAAGAGAACTATCTTGCTGTAATGCGGGATAAACACAGCGATGTGCTGGCAGAACTGAAAGAAGGAAAACTGACGGATAAAGCCATCGAAACCATGAAAAAAGTGGCGGCCGATATCACCGGACGTTATAAAAAGTAAACTAAACGACAACAAGCGCTATGGCGAATTTAAAGGAAATCCGGACCCGAATTACCTCGGTGCAATCGACCATGCAGATTACCAGTGCCATGAAAATGGTAGCTGCTGCCAAATTGCGTAAAGCACAAAATGCCGTGACGACCATGCGCCCTTATGCTGCCAAGTTACAGGAAATTATGCAGGATTTGAGCGCCAGTCTTGAAGGCTCCAACGAAAACATTTTTACCACGGATCGTGAGCCTGAAAAGGTGCTTTTGGTAGCCATTACTTCCAATCGCGGACTTTGCGGTGCTTTCAATGCCAATGTGGTGAAAGAGGTCATTCAGTTAACCCGGACAACCTATACATCACAAACAAAAAACGGAAAGCTTGACATTTTTTGTATCGGTAAAAAAGGAGCCGATACTTTAAAGGCCAGAGGCTTTACCGTTAAAGAAATAGAAACGGCAATATTTGATCAGCTGAATTTTGAAAAGGCTGTTCCGCTGGCAGAAAAAATGATGCAGCAGTTTGCAGACGGAGAATATGATCGCATTGTATTGGTGTATAATCAATTTAAAAATGCAGCGGTGCAGATTCTCCAGACAGAACAGTTTTTGCCGGTACAGGAATCAAAACCGGATGAGTCCGGCGAGAAGAATCACAAACAAGCCGATTATATTTTTGAACCGGGAAAAGAGGAAATTATCAATGCATTGATTCCTAAAACGCTGAAAGTACAGTTTTACAAAGCGCTTCTTGACAGCTTTGCCGCTGAACACGGTGCCCGGATGACGGCGATGCATCAGGCTACCGACAACGCCACTGCGCTGTTGAAAGACCTGAAACTGACGTATAACAAAGCCCGTCAGGCTTCGATTACCAACGAAATATTAGAAATTGCCGGTGCTGCCGAAGCGTTAAAAGGATAAAAAGTTCCGCAATTTCTTTAAAGACAGAAGCCTTGTTTGTTAAAAGCAGGGCTTTTTCTTTTTGCCTGCCCTATTTGCATTACCGCTTTTTTTCTTCGTGATGTGCTTGGTGTGCCTTAGTGATGGAAAAAGTCATTGGTCATTGGGAAGGATGAACGATAAATGTTGAGTGATGAATGGTGATTGGTGAATAGTGAATGGTGAATGGTGAACTGTTGATTTTCTGTGTTTTACTCATATTTCCATTGCTATCCTGAACGGAGCGCAGCGTGGTGAAGGATCTCAAAAAACGGGCAGTGGTTAAAATAGATTCTTCGCTACGCTCAGAAGGACAAAAGAAGTTGATTTTTTGTGATTTGGTTTTTTGCTTTTTGGGATTTCCCACTTTAGGCACTTGAAGTACTTAAAATGTGAAGGACGTCTCTTTTCAAGTCGGACAGGACTTGAAAAGTGGAGACATAGACGCGGACAAGATCGGGAAATTATCGTTCGAGCGGATACTCAAACGATGAAGGAGTAAAATAGATTCTTCACTTCGTTCAGAAGGACAAAAAAAGTTGATTTTTTGGAATTTGCTTTTTTGCTTTTTGAGATTTCGTTTGCGATTTGTTTTTTGTCTTTTGGGATCTCCTCTGTGGCCGTGATGGGAGTGGCAGCGCCCGGCGACAGAAGCCGATGTGAAGCCCCGCCTCGCTACGCAGTCGGGCAGGCAGGCGGCAGACAGCGACCGCAGGGAGCTCGTATGCCGCGGGAGCGAAACACGGCTTATGGCGCCGGGACTAAAACGGACAGCACGAAAAGCCACCCTGAAAAAGAGAGAAAATGTTATTTAAGCCACCAAAATTCGGTTTTTCTTTGGCTGGAGATCAGATTCGAAGACTTTTCCGGTGGAAAAGCAATAGCCAAAAAACGCCAATGGTGATGGAAGCATCGGCAATGTTGAAAATCGGACGGAAAAAAATAAAATGATTTTCCGGACCAAATAGAAATCCGGGCAACCAGGAGGGGGCTTGTGAACGCGGAATGTCTATCAGCGGAAAATAAAGCATGTCCACAACTTTTCCGTGTAAAAATCCGGCGTAACCATGACCAAACGGTACCAGGGTAGCTACAGAATGAAAAGTGCTTTGAGAAAAAATGAGGCCGTAAAAAGCACTGTCGATGATATTTCCAATAGCTCCGGCAAAAATGAGCGACATGCTAAGAATAAGTCCTGTTTTTTTCTTGTTTTTTATGAGTAAATACAGAAAAAAACCGATGCCTCCAATGGCGAGCAGCCGGAAAATACTCAATGCCAGTTTTCCCCAGCTTCCGGCCAGTTGCATGCCAAAAGCCATTCCGTTATTCTCCGTAAAGAAAAGATAAAACCAATGATCAATTACCGGTACATTTCCGCCAATGGGCATAGTAAGTTTGATATAAAACTTCAATGCCTGGTCGAGGACAAGAACCGTCAGAATAACCAGTACCGATTTTTTCAAAACACGGAATTAAAAAGGTCGTTTAATCGTTAATGTTGTTTTTTCTCATTTTCGTTTTTGCTTCAATACTCAGGGTAGCATGCGGAACGGCACGCAGGCGCTCTTTGGAGATGAGTTTGCCGGTTTCGCGGCAGATGCCGTAGGTTCCGTTTTTGATACGGATCAGTGCATTTTCCAGGTTGTTGATAAACCGTTCCTGGCGAGCAGCCAGCCGGCTGTTTTCTTCTTTTGACAATACCTGTTGACCTTCTTCCAGCACTTTAAAAGTAGGAGAGGTATCATTAGTGTCCGAACCACTGTCGTTGGTGTATGCTTCTTTAAGTAGTTTGAGGTCAGCACGCGCCTTTTCCAGTTTTTCCAGAATAATCTGCTTGAACTCTTCCAGCTCTTCGGGAGAGTACCTTAATTTTTCTTCAGTTTTCTTCTCTTCTTTCATGGCCTCAGTTTTTTAATGTTATGGTTTAAAAACCGTTTTAAAAATACGAATTTTCTTCGTTGTTATTATTTTTTCTCAATGTTAATTTTGGCAGTAATCCCGTCGGTTAGTTCAACTTCTTCAAAACCATTATTCTGAGAATTTTCGACGAAAGTAAGGTCGGCCAAAGTTTCGGTGCAAATATAATCTTTAAACGACTCAAAAGCCTCATCGGTTGTTTCCGATTTTTCAATTTGTAATGTAATCCGGTCGGTGACTTCCAGTCCTTTTTCTTTTCGCAGATTTTGAACGCGATTTACCAGTTCACGGGCCAACCCCTCTTTTTTCAGGTCGTCGGTGATGGTGATATCCAAGGCCACGGTCAGGTTGTCCAGCGAAGCTACACTCCAGCCGGGAATATCCTGCGTGGAGATTTCCACATCTTCGCGGGTGATTTCTACCGGCTGACCGTTTATTTCCAGTTGTAACGTTTCCCCGTTTTCCAGTTTCCTGATGTCGGGTTGTCCCAGCTGCATAATCGCACCGGCAAGTTGTTTCATCATTTTGCCATATTTCGGTCCCAGTGTTTTAAAATTGGGTTTTATTTTCTTCACCAACACTTCCGAATCACCGGTGATGTATTCAATGTGCTTGATGTTGGTTTCCGAAAGGATAAGGTTTTCTACAGCCTGTACCTGCTCCTGAAAATGTTTGTCCAACACCGGAATCAGTACTTTGTTCAGTGGTTGACGTACCCGGATGTTGGTTTTTTTGCGAAGCGAAAGAATCATGGAAGAAATTTTCTGCGCAATTTCCATTCTTTCTTCCAACAGTTTGTCAATCTGACTTTCGTCGGCTTCGGGGAAGTCTGTCAGGTGTACCGATTCGGCTTTTATCCTGCCGGTTACATCGTTCAGGTCTTTAAAAAGCCGGTCGGCATAAAACGGAGCCACGGGTGCCATAAGCTGGGCAACGACTTCCAGGCAGCGGTACAACGTTTGATAAGCCTGAATTTTATCTTCCGAATAGCTTCCTTTCCAAAATCTTCTGCGCGAAAGACGTACATACCAGTTGCTTAAATGTTCGTTTACAAAATACTGGATGGCACGGCCGGCACGGGTAGGTTCGTAATTTCCGTACGCTTCGTCCACGGTTTTAATGAGAGAGTTCAGCTCGGAAAGAATCCAGCGGTCGAGTTCGGTACGTTTTTCAACCGGTATTTCCTCTTCGCTGTAAGTAAACCCGTCGATGTTGGCATACAAAGCAAAGAAAGCATAGGTGTTGTGCAGTGTCCCGAAAAATTTACGGCGCACTTCGTCCACTCCGTTCAGGTCAAAACGCAGGTTATCCCACGGTTGCGAATTGGTAATCATGTACCAGCGGGTAGCATCGGAACTGTATTTTTCGATGGTTTCAAACGGATCTACAGCATTGCCGAGTCGTTTCGACATTTTGTTTCCGTTTTTGTCGAGCACCAGCCCGTTGGAAACCACGGTTTTATAAGCTACCGAATCGAAAAGCATGGTGGCGATGGCATGCAGGGTGAAAAACCATCCGCGGGTTTGGTCTACGCCTTCGGCGATAAAATCGGCCGGGAAATTGTTTTTGAAAGTTTCTTTATTTTCAAAAGGATAATGCAACTGGGCATACGGCATGGAACCCGAATCGAACCATACATCGATAAGCGACGGTTCGCGGTACATTTTTTTACCGCTGTCGGAAACCAGCACAATGTTATCCACATACGGACGGTGAAAATCGAACGTGCGGTAGTTTTCGTCGCTCATGTCATCCGGATTGAAGTCTTTCAGCGGATTTTCTTTCATCACGCCGGCGGCAACGGCTTTTTCCACTTCGGCTTTCAGCTCGGCTGCCGAACCCAGACATTTTTGTTCGGTACGGTCTTCGGTAGTCCATACCGGCAACGGCACGCCCCAGAAACGTGACCGCGACAGGTTCCAGTCCACCAGATTTTCGAGCCAGTTGCCAAAACGGCCTTCGCCGGTGGCTTTCGGTTTCCAGTTAATGGTTTTGTTCAGGGCAATCATCCGGTCTTTCAAAGCGGTGGTTTTTACAAACCACGAATCCAGCGGATAATACAAAACCGGTTTATCGGTACGCCAGCAGTGCGGATAGTTGTGGACGTGTTTTTCGATACGGAAAACTTTGTTTTCTTTTTTCAGGCTGACAGCCAGGTCGATATCCAGGCTGCCGTCTTTATCGCTGAGTGTTTCGTCGTAAGCATTTTTTACATAACGTCCGGCGTACTCGTTGTACAGGTCGGCGTTAACATACTCTTTTACAAAATCTTCGTCCAGCATGTCCAACGTATAAAAACGGCCTTTCAGGTCCACCATCGGGCGTTTTTCGCCGTTTTTATCGATCAAAATCAACGGGGCAATGCCGGCTTCTTTGGCTACGCGGTCGTCGTCGGCCCCAAAAGTGGGTGCAATGTGTACAATGCCGGTACCGTCTTCGGTGGTAACAAAATCGCCGGTAATGACTTCGAAGGCTTTTCCCATGGGTTTCACCCACGGAAAGAGCTGCTCGTAACGGATACCCGTGAGTTGCTTGCCCGAATATTGACCGATAACTTTGTACGGAATGTGTTTGTCGCCCGGTTTATAATCTTCAAAGGCAAGGTCTTTATCTTTGGGTTTAAAATAGGCGTCCAACCGGTCTTCGGCCAGTATTACCGTTTCGGGAATGCCGGTGTACGGATTAAATGTTTTTACTTTCAGATAACGGATATCCGGGCCAACAGCCAGCGCCGTGTTGGACGGCAGTGTCCACGGAGTAGTGGTCCAGGCAAGGAAATAAACGTCTGTATCGGTGTCTTCAAATAAAAATTCCGAACGGTCGTCGCGAATCACCTTAAACTGTGCCACGGCGGTGGTGTCGGATACATCGCGGTAGCAACCCGGCTGGTTCAGCTCGTGGGTACTCAGTCCGGTACCGGCAGCCGGCGAATAAGGCTGAATGGTGTATCCTTTGTACAACAATCCTTTGTCGTAAAGCTGCTTCAGCAGGTACCACACCGTTTCGATGTACTTGTTGTCGAAAGTGATGTAAGGATGTTCCAGATCGACCCAGTAACCGATTTTTTTGGTCAGGTCGTCCCACATGTCCTTGTATTTGAGCACTTCTTTACGGCAGGCGTTGTTGTATTCTTCCACGCTGATTTTCTTGCCGATATCTTCTTTGGTAATGCCGAGTGTTTTTTCCACGCTAATTTCCACCGGCAGGCCATGGGTATCCCAGCCGGCTTTGCGTTCTACATATTTTCCCTTTTGGGTTTGGTAGCGGCAAAACAAATCTTTGATGGTACGCGCCATTACGTGGTGAATGCCCGGTTTTCCGTTAGCTGACGGCGGGCCTTCGTAAAAAACAAAAGGGGTATTGCCTTCGCGGTTTTTCAGGCTTTTTTCAAAGATTTTGTCTTTCTCCCAAAACTTTCTGACTTCATCGCCAATTTGCGTCAGGTTTAACTGTTTATATTCCTGATATTTTTTTCCCATGGAAACCGGTTTTATCGTGTTCTTCAAAAAATTGGCTGCAAAATTAGAAAATTTCGCCGCACCTTGTACAGAATACCTAAAAATGTGATTCTTCCGGAGATATATCTTTCTTTTCTGTCATTTTTTCCGGATGAAATGATGGGTTTCGGATGCCATTTCCGGTAGTACGTTAAATAATCTTAAAACCAATTTGTTAGATTCAATATCATGCCGTTTTTGGCGTTAATTTTGTGTTGTTGTTTTCAAACCAAAAATCAAGTGTCATGAAAACGATGAGGAACATTTTTTTATCTGTTATTTTCATGTTTGCAGCAGCCGGCGTAAAAGCACAAATAATCCAACCCGACACAACCGGTAATGCTATGAATAAACCACAGGTACACATTCAGGTGCAAAAAAAGTATGATAAAAACGGAAATCTTATTCGCTACGATTCAACGTACGAGTGGACCTATCGCAACGGCAACGAAAATGTACATATCGATATGCAGCAAATGATGGGTGATTTTAAGCCCTTCTTCCGGCAAAATCTGCCCGATTCGTTGTTACAGATTTTTGGAAACCCGAATTTTGACCTGAACGATTCGTCTATGATGGATGCTTTCTTTAACAATGCGCATTTTTTTGATGACTGGCAGAAGGAAATTTTTGACATGAACCGCGAAATGCGTACCATGGATTCATTACGTATGGAATTTTTAAAAAGATACATGCATCATTTAAAACATCAGGGTAAACAGAAAAATCCATTGAAAGCCGGAGTTTATTAAACACTTATCCGGTAAACGGGTTGAAAAAGCCGTTTGAGAGAGGATAGAATGCCGGCAGGTTTCCATAGTTTTTGATACTTTTGCTATCTAAAAGTTTTGTTATGATTCATTTGAAATTCAATTACGAAAAAGTACTTCCTTTTATTGGCCGGCAAGAAATTCACGGTTATCAGGAAGCCATTGAAAGTCACTTTCTGGCTATTCGTGAACGGACAGGAAAAGGCAGCGATTTTTTGGGATGGACCGAACTTCCTTCATCTACGGATGAAACCCTGATAAAAAAAATTGAAACGGCGGCAACCCGTTTTCGTGAAATGTCCGAAGTAAGTGTTGTGGTGGGGATCGGCGGTTCGTACCTCGGCGCACGGGCTGTTATTGAAGCGTTGTCACCCCATTTCCCGCTTTTGCGTAAAAAGGCCGGTAACCCGGTGATGCTGTATGCCGGAAATAATATCAGCGAAGATTATCTTGCCGAACTGTTGCAGGTTCTGGATGAGAAAGAATATACCCTTACGGTGATTTCCAAATCGGGAACTACTACCGAGCCGGCGCTGGCATTCCGGTTGCTGCGCGAACACATGGAGAAAAAATACGGGAAAGAAGAAGCCCGTAACCGCATTATTGCCATTACGGATAAAGAAAAAGGCGCTTTAAAACAGCTGGCTACAGAAGAAGGATATGAAACATTTGTTGTGCCCGACGATGTGGGCGGCCGCTATTCGGTGCTGACTCCGGTGGGCCTGTTGCCCATAGCGGTGGCTGGTTTTGATATCCGTGCCCTGCTGCAGGGAGCCCGGTATATGCAGGAATTTTTGCAAACGACTTCGCAGATTGACGAAAATCCGGCAGCTGCCTATGCCGCTGTTCGTAATGCGTTGTATGCTAAAGGAAAAACCATTGAGATCATGGTGAATTACGAACCGGCATTGTTTTATTTTACCGAGTGGTGGAAACAGCTGTACGGCGAAAGCGAAGGCAAAGAAAACAAAGGAATTTTCCCTGCCGGCGTAAGCAATACCACCGACTTGCATTCCATGGGACAGTACATTCAGGAAGGAAACCGTATTTTGTTTGAGACTGTACTTTCGGTAGAAAGGCCCAAACACAACCTGGTGGTTCCTGCCGAAGAAGCGAACCTGGATAAGCTGAATTATATTGCCGGTAAACGGATTCACGAAGTAAACCGGATGGCTGAACTGGGAACTGCCCTGGCCCATGTGGACGGCGGGGTTCCCAACCTGAAAGTAACCCTTCCGGAAATAAACGAAACCACTCTTGGCGAATTGATTTACTTTTATGAAATGGCCTGTGCGGTAAGTGGTTATTTGCTGGGCATTAATCCATTTGACCAACCCGGTGTGGAAGCGTACAAACGGAATATGTTTGCGCTGCTCGGGAAACCCGGTTTTGAAGAAGAAACAGAACGAATCCGGGAAAAGCTCAATTAAAAATGCCGTGACAAAAACCAGGATGAAAGCATTGAAAATCAGTTTGCAGATACTTTTTATCAGTTTGTTGGGAAGTTTTTCTCTTTCGGCACAAACGCTGGCTCCTTCGGGGCAGCTGGGAGGCGAAAGGAATCTTTATATGATGAACAAGCAGGTGAATCAGTTTGTTCATCGTTTTAATATGGAAGAAGCTCCCGATGGCTTGCCATTGCAAAAAACAGATAAGAGATATCATAATAATGCGTTACGGAAAAAGCTATTGCCGTATTTGTTCGATATGCAAAATCCGCGAACATCGGGCAAACTGCAAACCTATTTTATTGAAGATGTGACCAATGCCAAACATCCGGTTTATCTGAATTTTCTGGATAAAAACTGGTATGCCGAAGTGTCGGCTACTTTTAAAAAAGAAGGAGAACCGGTGCACCTGATTCTTTTTCTGACGGTAGAAAAGGCCGGACTCGGATCGAAATGGATTATCAGCAATGTGTACGATCCGGAATTACACAATCTTTTTCCGGCAGAAAGCAAAGCCGGACAGATGAAATACTTTTTGCATCCGCAAAGTCACGAACTCGATTTCATGAATTTGAACAAAGCGCTTGATGATCCGGAACACGTGGAATATTATGCCGCCACCAATTACCGTCCGGATTATCTTACGTTGTTTTTTTATTTGATGAAAACAGGAGCACTAACGTTTGATCACATCGATTCGGTGAAGTTTCATTTTTTACAAATCCCTCATTGGTATTTTGAACTGAGTTATTTTAACCGGAATACCAGCAATTCGGGTTGGTTAATCTCTAATTTAAAATACGTATCTCCTCAGGAGAAAGCAAAACTCATTAATTTCTTTCGCTCATGTTCAACAAAATAAATTTTCTGTTTTTCATTTTTCTTCTCTTGGCACCGGGGGTTCAGGCCCAGAAAACGGCGGTAAAACTTACGCCCAAAGAAATAGCCGGCTATAAAACCGAATGCCGGCAAATGATGGAATATTTGGAGGGAACGTTGAATTTTCTGGGAAATCCGGAAAATCCACCGGCCGAAAAAGAGATCATTATTAATAACAGCTATCTGAAAATTTTTCAGAATGACAAAGTCCAGATCGAAGGCGATTTGGATGCCCACCGGGTTGTTCCTATCCATAAAGATGTTCAGGCTTATTTAAAAGACGTGGTGTTTTTCTTTAAGAAAGTGCATTTTACTTTTCACATCACCAACATTCAGCCGTTACAGGCTCCTGACGGGCAGATTTATTTTAAGGTTACTTTAAACCGGACGTTGAAAGGGATTACGGTGAATGGCGATACGGTGGAGAATAATCAGTTGCGTTATGTGGAGATTAATCTTGACCCGGAACAAAACAGCCTGAAAATAGCCAGTATTTATACCAATAAACCGACGGATGATGCCGAAATAGAGTATTGGTGGAATACCCTTTCTCCGGCCTGGAAAAATTATTTTGGGAAAGCCATTCGGGTTTACGACAGCATCCCGCTGAATCACCTTCTCTCTTTTTCCGACAAGAACATTGTTGTTGAAATAAAAAAGGTTTATGATGCGGATAGCCTGAATGCCGATTCGGCACGTCTTCAGCAACCGGAAGAAGACAGTTTGCTGGTGGTGAGCGATTCGGTGGTTTGGGTGCCGGATACCCTCCCGATGAAGAATACCGGATTAATGATCCAGCTGGTTCGTCATTTGCGGGAAGCCCGCGAAGTGAATATTTCCGGTAACCTGGATATTGAAAACCTGCAGCCATTGAGCGAAATGGATAATTTGCGCACATTAAATTGTGCCCATACCCTGATTGATGATTTGACTCCATTGCGTACCTTAAGCCGGTTAGAATATCTGGATATTACCGGATGTCCGGTGGAATCGCTGGAACCCTTGCGTTACATTTCATCACTCCGGGAGCTGGATGCAGCTTATACGCCGGTAAAAAAGATTAAAGTGCTGGCCGGACTAAGAAACCTGGAGGCTGTTAATCTTTCTCATACCCGGGTGGATTCTATCCCTAATTTCCAAAGCCTGGTTCATTTGCGTTCTCTTGAACTGAATGCTGTTCCGGCACAAAAAATCGATTCGCTGGCTTCGTTAACCCGGTTAACGGCCCTTTCGCTGGCAAGAAGTCATGTTAAAGATTTCTCGCCTTTGTCTTCCATGCGGGCTTTGCAAACCCTGAATCTTGACAGCACGTTGATCATCGATTTGCATCCGTTGAGTACACTCGATTCCCTGACCATTTTGCAAATTAACGGAACCCGTGTTTCCGACTTGATGCCTTTGGCCGGGTTGAAATCCCTGAAATACATTTATTGTGATAACTCGGGGGTTCATTTGCAGCAGGCGACGGCTTTTCATAAAAAAAATCCCCATTGCCAGGTGATTTTCAATTCGCAGAAACTGGAAAAATGGTGGGCATCACTTTCCGACAGCTGGAAAAATATTTTTATTTCTCACACCGGTTTGCAGCCTCCCATTACCAAGGAACAACTCCATAAATTATTGCTTATAAAAAAACTGGATTTGCATGGCAATTCAAAGATTCATAGTCTGCAGCCGTTGGTAATGCTTATCCGTTTAAAATCGTTAAACGTATCGGGAACTTCGGTGAGCAGCCTGCAACCGCTTGCTGCGTTGCGTACCCTGCAAAACCTGGATGTTAGTTACACCCGTGTTACTTCGCTGGAGCCCTTGAAAAATTTGACCAATCTGCAAAAACTGAATATTGAAAATACAGCTGTGTCCGATTTGATGCCTTTGGCAGGAAGTCAGCGATTACAGCTGATTTTGGCTGATCATAGCAAGGTAAACGAGAAAAATGTATTGGCTTTACAGAAACATCTTCCCCAATGTTTGGTGATTTTTCAAAGCGACCGGTTGAAAATCTGGTGGAATAACCTGGAGAAACCCTGGCAGCAGGCATTTGAGCAGCAGCTGGATATGAATAATCCGCCAACTCCCGGACAGATACAACAGTTGATTAACCTGGAAAAGATTAATGTAACCAATCATCTTGATATTGATAATGTGGAACCGCTTACGCTTTTTAAACGGTTGAAAAATTTACGTTTGGATAATACTTCGGTTACGGATATTTCGCCGCTTGCTGAAATAAAAACCCTCCGGATCCTGTCCATTACCAATGGTCCGCTGTGGGATATTTCGCCATTGGTCGAATTAAAACAATTGGAGGTGCTAAAGCTCGAAAACACGTCGGTGGAAGATCTGTCTCCCATACAGGGGCTGCATCAGTTGCAGAAGCTGAATATTTCGGGGACGAAAGTGAAAAACCTGAAACCTCTTTCGGGGCTTACCCGTTTGCAAGAACTGATAATGAACAACACGCGGGTGAGTACACTTAAATACATTATGGCGTTGCCGCATCTTACGCTGGTACGGTGTGACCACACTTATCTCAGAAAAAAGAAAGTGGATAATTTCAAGGAGAAACATCCGAAAACCCGGGTTATTTTTTATTGACATTACCTTTGGGATGTGGGAATGTTTGGATGTGAGGAGGTTTGGATATGCGATGTGAAGATGGGGGATGTTTGATGTCAACGATGAGTGTTGAACAGTGTTTTATCTGTGTTTCCGGTGTCATCTTGAACGCAGCGCAGCGGAGTGAAAGATATCAAAAATAATCACGGCTGTTAAAGCGGTTAAAAAAGATGTTTCACTACGTTCAACATGACAAAACAGTTGGTTTTGGGCGCTTGTGATTTTTTTGCGATTTGCTTTTTTGTTTTTTGTGATTTCCAACCTTTGTCATTGGTCACTGGTCATTGGGAATGATGAACGATAAATGTAGAATGTTGAACCGATGAATGGGAAAGAGTCATTGGTGATTGGTTGATTTTAAGTTATTTATGGTTTTGTATTCTGCGTTTAGGGTTTAGGGTTTTTTTGTGATTTGTCTTTTTGTTTTTTGTGATTTCCAACCTTTGTCATTGGTTACTGGTCATTGGGAAGGATGAACGATAAATGTGGAATGATGAACCGATGAATGGGAAAGGGTCATTGGTGATTAGTTGATTTTAAGTTATTTATGGTTTTGTGTTCTGCGTTTAGGGTTTAGGATTTTTTTGTGATTTGTCTTTTTGTTTTTTGTGATTTCTGTTTTACATCACAAAGCGCCAGATGAGTTTAACCTGAACGGTAGTGTATTTGGCGTCGAACTGATGGTTTTGGGTATCGTATCCCTGGTTGACCACAAAATAGAAATTGGTTCCGGGTTTGGGAATCCAGTTTATTCTGAAATTCATCAGTATTTCTTCTTCTTCATTATTCCACTGGGCAAATAATGAGCCAAATAAATCGGGATTTACAGCAAAGTCAGCACGACCACTTACTTCGTGTACTACAAAATCGCCGCCGGGTAAAAAGATATTTTGATGGGAGTAATCGCCGCTAATGCGAATGTATTTTGAAATTTGCCAGTTTAACCGTCCGGATAAAATTGTCCGGTTTCCGTCATAAAACCCACCCCAATTTGAAAAAAACTCAGCATACACTTTTCGCCCGCGGTAAGTGGCGAACTGCAGTTCCCAGTCGGTATACCAGTATTCTCCTTTAGGAATGATGATATCATCATAAATGTTAAAATCTTCCGTCAGGTTTTCTGCTTTCCGTTGGATATTGAATTCAAAATATTCGCCGCTCCGGGTAGTAAATCCCAATGGCCTGAACTCTGACCAGAATGACTGTAACTGATGGGTAATATCATCCACGTACCAGTTAAAATCGAATAGTTTAAAATAAAACTGCTGGAAAAACCGGAGATGTTTTTTGGGGCGGGGCTTAATCCGTAAATCGGCATTGTACATTTGGTAAGCTTTGCGGCGCTGATAACCCACTTCCGGATTAAATCCGGCTCCCGAGCGGTCCCAGACAGCAGAAAAATCAACAAAGTCGTTGGGGTAGTCGAAAAACAACCGGCTGGCCAGTCCTGTTTTCTGGGCTTTGTCCGATGTGTAACTTTGCGCTATAGCTCCGCCGAACGAGATGTTTTTGTCGCCTTTAAAATGCGAATTGAAATAGGTAAAATCAACCCCGTAAGTAAGATTTTGTCGTCCGGGTTCCAGCTTGCTCACAGCAATCATTCCCACACTCGATTCTTTGAAAACATCCTGTTTAATGCGGACAACCGAATAGTTGGTGGCAGGCAACGTATCTTTTTCGGCCGTTTCGATGCTCATGGCTCCGATGGAAGTCTTTCCGGTTTTTCCCATCATACGAACACCGGCAATAATGGGAACGGTGGAATTGTCAGGAGCCAGTCCAATGCGACGAGAATAAAACGGTTGAGTACTGTAACCTAAACCAAAATTGAAATAATTCTTTCCTTCCAGAAAAAATTCCCTTTTTTCCGGATAGTAAAGCGAAAAACGGGATAAATTCACTTGCATCCGGTCCGATTCCACCTGGGCAAAATCAGTGTTGATGGTTAAGTTCAGTTTTAAGGTAGGCGTTACAAGATAGTTTACATCGCCTCCCACATTCCAGTTAAATTTCGGGTCTTCGCCTTTATTGATTTCCAGTCCGGTAATGCCGTAAGGTTTTAGTTCGATCAATGACGTTTTACTTTTTCCGGAGATGCCCACAAGATAACCGGCTTTGGAAAGCTGCCGGATGCTGGCATTTCTTGACCATCCCTGCCAGTCGTCCTGCTCTCGTTTCCGGCGGATGTTGCGTTCAAAGTTGATACCCCAAATCTGGTTTTTCTTTTTAGTAAAACGCAGGGTGGAAAAAGGAATTTCAAACTCAGCAAACCAGCCTTGGGCCGTGCGGGTGGTTTTTACGTTCCAAACCCCGTTCCATGAAGGATTGGTACTCTCGCCATTGCGTGAAATCAAAATATCGGTACGTGCGGCATTAGGATTGGTGATGAACAAATAGCCGTTGCGATGGTCGCCATAAGTGTCAATCACAATTTGAAAATTATCATCTGTACTGTAATCAAAATCGCGTTTCATTTGGCTGGCCACAATTTTTTCCGGATGATCATCGTAGCACCATACGCCGACGTAAAGATTTTTTGAATCGTAAACCACAGCTACTTCTGTCCGCTCGGTAGCCGGTTGTCCTTCATGTAGTTCGCGTTGTGTGAAGTTGGAAATTTTTTGTGCCTGCTGCCAGACAGTTTCATTCAGTTTTCCGTCCAGCTTAATAGGCTGACTCACCGGCAGGGCATGGAGTGTGTCGGGTTGAGAATGTTGGGCATGCAAGGGTAAAGTAAAAAGTAAAAAGCAAAACCCCAACAAAGTAAAGATTTTGTAATTGTCCGTCATGCTTTGTTGTGAGATTGAGGCACTCAAAGTTAGAATATTCGCGTGTTCTGTTATTCGTTGAGCACTAATTTATCTTTAATCCAGATAGAGATAGCTTTTCAGCGGGGAGCTCCGGAATGTTTTCAGAGGGTAATTCCCATTTTTTTCATTAAAAAGGTAGCGTTCATGTTTTCGGCTACTCCGTCTTTTAATAAATAATCAAACTGGAGCTGGTTATCTTTTATTTCTACTTCAAATCGTTTGTTGACAATGTTTTGAGGGAATTCATCAGCCAGTTTTCCCAGAGCCAGGTCATGGGTGGCAATCATTCCGGAAGCTTTTAGCCGGATGAGCTGCCGGAGCAGGGCTTTGGAACCTTTTTGTTTGTCTTTTGAATTGGTTCCGCGCAGAATTTCATCTAAAATGATAAACATCCGTTCTCCTTTTTCCAGCCGGACAATGATTTCTTTCAGCCGTTTGAGTTCGGCAAAGAAATAAGACTCTCCATCTTGTAAGGAATCGGTTGTTTTGATGCCGGTAAACAGTTGTATAGGAGTAAAATCCAGTTTGTCGGCCAAAACGGGAGCACCGGTCATCGCCAGCAGCAGATTGATGCCTGCCGTTCGTAAATAGGTACTTTTTCCGGCCATGTTGGCTCCGGTGATAATCAGGAATTTCCCCTCACCGGTAATATCTACCGGATTTCCCACACATTTCTCAGCAGGAATAAACGGATGTTTTAATGCCTCACCGGCCCATTGAAAGTTTGAATTAACCGGCCGGGGAAAAACGGCTTCGGGGTGTTGAAATGCAAATCCTGCCAAAGAACACAGCATATCTACCTGTGCCAGGGTGTTAAACCATTCCTGAAGGGATGAGCTGTATTGTTTTTTCCACCGTTCAACCCGGATGCTCTGCCAAAGATCCCACAGGAAAAAGGAATTCAGGAAAAAACCGGTGAGAAAATTAAGCCGGTAATCGAAAGCTTTTGTGATATCCGATAGTTTTTTCACGGCGGCATAAGCCGATTGTTTTCCCTGGGTTAGGGTTTGGGTGGCTTGTTGCATGATTTCGGACCGGAAGGATTCATTTTCGAGCTTCTCGAAAAGTTTTGCATATTGTTGCAATAGCGATGTTTTTCTTCCAAGCAGATCGTAGGCGCGATTAATCGCTGATGTATTGGGACCCAGGATGGAGAAAGGCCAGAGTAAAAACAGGAGAAGAATAATGGGGGGAAGACTCCCGGCAAGGGTGAGAAAAAGAATGGAAAAACCGGCCAGCGGAGTAATGACTATGGCGGCTCTGAGAAAAGGCCGGTCAAAGTGTGTTTCGTGGGTTGCCCAGCGGTAAAGACCAGTTACGCTGTTGCTTTCGTTTTCTTCATCTGGTCCGGCCGCCCGAAAGGCCTGGCGCCACAACGGTTTTTCTGATAATTCGGCAATGGCTTTTTGCCGGCGAATAATTTCTCCGGGTTGTTGTAATGGATACAAAAGCGTGTGGGCCAGCAGCTGGCTCCCCGGACGGGTAGCACAACGATGAAGTAACTGGTATAAAGAACGTTGTCCGAAAACATCCAGATCAGCAGCAAAGGGATGTGCTGCATCCTGAAAAACCGTTCCATCGGGTTGCCCTGAAGTGTCAAGATGTAGTAACTGCCATTCAGTTCGGTTTATTTTTAAAAGTTTGTCCGTTAATTTTTTCTTTTGGAAAAGCCGGATGTGCCGGTAAACAAAAAAACCAAAAACAGAAAAACCGGTGAGCGATACGGCTATTACCACACCGGACGTGTACGATGCGGCCAGATATATTCCGGTTATCGTGGCAAGAAAAGAAAGAATACGAAAGGCAGAAGTCTTTCGTATTTGTTTTTGTATTTGCCGGCTTTGTTTTTCGTAAATCGCGAGTTGGTCTTGAAAAAATCTTTCCGGTGAGACAGCCTGTTTTTTCATGTTTTTTGTTTCACCGCAAAAGTAATACAATTATGCTGTTTCTCTTTTTACCCTATTGCACGAAATCGCACACTTTTGTAGAAAAGCCGAACACTTTCCTGGGTTGGTGGACGGGGTGTATAATGGTGTAAAATATGTGTAAACAGATGTGTTTCAGTTAGATTATAACAGTGGCATAATTCATGGTCTTTATGTAGTGATCATATTTTTCACCGAAGCAAAAAAATAACAATGATACGTCTCGAAAATATTCATAAAAGTTACCGGATGGGGAAAAACAAACTCCATGTTTTAAAAGGAATTAATCTGCATATCGAAAAAGGTGAACTGGTTTCTATCATGGGGTCTTCCGGTTCCGGCAAGTCTACTTTATTGAATATTCTCGGCATTCTTGACAGTTATGACGAAGGAAAATATTTTCTGGATAAAACCCTGATGGAGAATCTCAACGAAAAAAAAGCCGCTTTTTACAGAAACAGAATGTTGGGGTTTGTTTTTCAGTCGTTTAACCTGATCCCCTTTAAAAATGCCATGGAAAATGTGGCTTTACCTCTTTATTACCAGAAAGTTCCCAGAAAAAAGCGTAACCAGTTGGCTTTAGAATATTTAGAGAAAATGGGGTTGGGTCCGTGGGCTGAACACATGCCCAGCGAACTTTCCGGCGGACAAAAGCAGCGGCTGGCCATTGCCCGTGCGTTGATTACCCAACCCAAAGTGATTTTGGCCGATGAGCCTACCGGTGCGCTCGATTCGAAAACTTCTATGGAAGTGATGGATTTGTTGCGACAGATCAACCGCGAAGGAATCACCATGATTATTGTTACTCATGAGCAGGACATTGCCGAAAAAACCGACCGGATTATCCACCTGAAAGACGGTCGTATTGAAAATGATGCCAACAGCAGTGAGTCGAAACAAAAAGTTTTTGAAAACCTTGTGGAAGAAGAAGCCTTGGCCTTATGATATTTGACCGTGACAAGTGGCAGGAAATCTTCAGTACGATTAGCAAGAATAAGTTACGTACTTTTTTAACGGGTTTTAGTGTGGCCTGGGGCATTTTTATGCTGATTATTTTGCTGGGTTCGGGACGCGGATTGCAAAACGGCGTGCAACATCAGTTTGCCGATGAAGCTACCAATAGTTTGTGGATTTTTCAGGGACTGACCTCCAAACCTTATAAAGGAACCAATGCCGGGCGCAGGATACAATTTACCAATGCAGATTATACCCGGACAAAAAAGGTGGATCCGCATATCGATCACATTTCGGGTCGTTTTTATGTGGGAAACAAAAATGTCAGTTACAAAACCTGGTCGGGTTCTTACGACATCCGGGCTGTGCATCCGGGAAACAGATACATCGAAAATACCGAAATCACCATGGGACGATTTATTAATCCGCTTGATATAAGTCACTTCAGTAAAGTGATTGTCATTGGTGATGTGGTACGAAAAGATCTTTTCCGGCACGGGATTTCTCCGCTGGGAAAATATGTGGAGGTAGGCAATATTCCGTTTAAAGTGATTGGCGTTTTTAAAGATGCCGGCGGCAACGGTGAAATGCGGAAAGCCTATATCCCCGTAACCACAGCACAACGTATTTTTAATGGTGGAAACCGGCTGGGAATGATTTCGTTGACCGTTGGCGACGCTTCACTGCGTCAAACCAAAACCATCGAAAAAGAACTCCGGATGCAATTTGCCAAAGCGCATCATTTTTCCCCTTCTGACCAAAGAGCCATTCGAATTTCGAATACCTTGGAACAATATGAAAAGTTTATGAACCTGTTTGCCGGAATCCGGTTGTTTATCTGGATAATCGGTATCGGAACCATTATTGCCGGTATTGTGGGGGTGAGCAATATTATGATGATTGTAGTAAAAGAACGAACCAAAGAAATCGGTATCCGGAAAGCGCTGGGTGCTACTCCTGCATCTATCGTAGGACTTATTTTAATGGAGTCGGTGGTAATTACCAGTTTGGCCGGATATATTGGCCTGATGGCCGGTGTAGGGTTGCTGGAACTGGTAAATAAGTATCTGCCGCCGTCTGACTTCTTCCGGCATCCGGAAGCCAACCTTTCCATTGCCATTTCAGCGATGGTTTTGCTGGTCATTGCCGGAGCCATTGCCGGATTTATTCCGGCCAAAAAAGCGGCTTCCATAAAACCCATTGAAGCGTTACGTGATGAATAATTCAGGAAAGGAAACCAACGATGAATCTATTTGACTGGGACAACTGGCAGGAAATCTGGACTGCACTGAAAAAGAATCCTGTCCGGACTTTTTTCACCGCCTTTGGCGTCTTTTGGGGCATTTTTATGCTGGTGGTGATGCTGGGCTCCGGAAAAGGTTTGCAAAACGGAGTGATGGAAGGTTTTGGTGACCTGGCTACCAATAGTTTTTTTATGTGGGCACAACAAACCTCACTTCCTTATCAGGGATTTAAAAAAGGGCGGAGTTTTCATTTTACCAATAGTGATATAAAAGCGATTCGTAAAAATGTTCCTGATGTAAAACTGTTGGCTCCCCGTTTGCAGGGAGGCGGTTATCGCGGTGCCAACAATGTGGTATACGGAAAGGAAACCGGAGGTTATACCATCTATGGCGATTATCCCGATTTTATTAAAATCAGTCCGGTGGACATGCTGAGTGGTCGTTTTGTAAATATGAATGATATTCGTCATTACCGTAAAGTGGCGGTCATCGGAAAAGACGTGGTGAGCGGATTGTTTAAAAACGGGGAAAATCCTATTGGTAAATACATTCGTATTCAAGGCGTTTACTTTGAAGTAGTGGGTACTTTTCAGTCTAAGAAAAAAGGTAACCGGGCCGACCGCGATAACAACAGCATTTTTTTGCCTTTTACCAGTATGCAGCGAACCTTTAATTATGGAAACCGGGTGTTCTGGTTTGCAATTACTTCGCAGGACAGCGTGCCGGCAACAGTTACTGAAGCCAAGGTCATTGCCCTGATGAAAAAAATCCATCACATCAATCCGAAAGATACCCAGGCTATCGGCCATTTTAACCTGGAAAAAGAATTTAAAAAAATGACCGGTCTTTTTGCCGGTATTAACGGACTGATCTGGATTGTGGGAGTAGGTACCCTGTTGGCCGGTATTATCGGCGTTTCCAATATTATGCTGATTATTGTCAAGGAACGGACCCGCGAAATCGGGGTGAAAAGAGCATTGGGAGCCACTCCTTTCCATATTATTTCGCAGATTATTCTTGAGTCGGTTACGCTGACTATCGTAGCCGGTTATACCGGACTTGTTGTCGGGGTGAGCCTGCTTTCGTTAATCGATAAGCTTTTGGTAAAAAGCGGCGGAAAATCACAGTTTTTTCTCCATCCCGAAGTGAATTTTCATGTTGCCCTGACCGCATTGGCTGTTTTGGTGGTATCGGGCATTTTTGCCGGAATGATTCCTGCCAAAAGAGCCGTAAGCATTAAGCCGGTGGAAGCATTGAGAGATGAATAAATTGATAAACAATTAATTAATAGAAATATGAAAACGTTTTTTAAAATCCTGATGGTTGTGGTTATCCTTGGAGTTTTTGGCTATACCCTTTATTTTTTATGGGAAAAATCCAAAGAAAAACCGGTAGTTTACAAAACGGAAAAACCGTTTGTTACCAACATCATCAAAAAAACGGTAGCCACAGGTTCGGTGGTTCCGCGTAAAGAAATTGAAATTAAACCGGTGGTTTCCGGAATCATTTCAAAGATTTATGTGCAGGAAGGACAAATGGTTAAAAAAGGCGATTTGATTGCCAAAATCCGGATCATTCCTAATATGATCAACCTGAACAATGCCATTTCGCGGGTCGATCAGGCTAAAATTAATTTAAGCGAAGCCAAACGTAACTATGACCGGCAACGCGAGCTGTTGGAAAAAGGAGTGATTGCCCAGGCTGATTTTGATGCGGTGGAAACCAAATACAAAATTGCCCAGGAAGAATTGCAAACGGCTAAAGAAAACCTGCAATTAATTAAAGAAGGACAGATACAGAAAAAAGGATCGCCTACCAATACGCTGGTACGTTCGACCATTTCCGGAATGGTGCTGGATGTACCGGTGGAAATCGGAAATCAGGTGATCGAAGCCAATAACTTTAATGCGGGGACGACCATTGCCACCATAGCCGATATGAACGATATGATCTTTAAAGGAAAAATTGATGAAACGGAAGTGGGAAAAATCCGCGTCGGAATGCCGCTGATTCTTACCATTGGCGCCATTGACAATGCCCGGTTTGATGCGGTGTTGACCAAAATAGCTCCTAAAGGAGTGGAAGAAAACGGCGCCGTTCAGTTTGAAATTCAGGCCGATGTAAAACTGAAGAAAAATGAATTTATCCGTTCGGGATACAGTGCCAATGCGGATATTGTTTTGGAAAGAGCCGACAGTGTCCTGGCCATCCCCGAACAGCTTTTGCAATTTCAGGGCGATACGACCACTTATGTAGAAGTGGAAACGGCACCACAGGTATTTAAAAAGCAGATAATTAAAACCGGAATCTCAGACGGAATCAATATTCAGGTTTTGTCGGGACTGAAAAAAGGCATGAAAATAAAGGTTCCCTCGTGACCCTTGGTTTAAAAAGATTTCTTTTTGATTTCAAGTAAGCCCTGGGTTTTGGGAACAAAAAAATATAAAAATGCGTCTTTGTGAGGAAATTCGGTGAAGCTCTCTTTATTTACGATTTTTCGCAGGTTTATTTTTCTCAGATACTAAATGGCGTAAAAGCTGTAGGCAGGCCTACCGAAACGGCGGGCCGGCGAGAGAGTGAATACCGAAAAGCTTACAGCATCGTGCAAAAGTGCTTGCATTTCTCTTGCGGTGAGCAAGAGACTCTTTTGCCGGAGATGTTGCTTTTCGGCAGAGCGGGAAGAAGCATTCGTTTCGGTGCGTCTTCTTTGGTTCCTTTCTTGACGAGACAAGAAAGGAACAGAAACTTTAAAAATTCTTTTTCAATTCAAGTAAAAAGTAATTCAGCCGGAATCAATGAATATGATTCAAAAACATGATGACGACTTTTTGAATGGTCACATAAAGATCTCGTATCAACCCTTTTTCTGTACGATTTAAGCAATAGATTGTCCGTTAACGAACACTACCCATGGGCGAGTGAAATGCCTGTTTTATGTAAAATACTGTTGGCAAGTGGTTTTCGATTTGTGGAATAATTTATGTACATTCAAGTTGTTTTTGAATATTGTTTAATTTAAGCATTAAAAATGAAAAAAATTTCCTACTTACTGGTTGTCCTTTTTATTTCGGCTGGCTTCCGGTTACAGGCCCATGAGGGAATGTGGATCCCCATGTTGCTGCAACAGAATTTTGCCGAAATGCAACGGATGGGACTAAAATTAACCCCCGAACAAATTTATAGCGTTAATCATTCCAGCTTGAAAGATGCCATTGCCGGACTTTCAAACAGTCCGCATCCGCAAGGCTTTTTCTGTACTTCCGAGATCGTTTCCGATCAGGGATTGCTTTTTACCAATCACCACTGTGGTTACGAATCGGTACAAAAGCACAGTACGGTGGAACACGATTATCTGAAAGATGGTTTTTGGGCCATGAGCAAAAAAGAAGAGCTGCCCAACAAAGGGCTTACGGCTTCTATTTTGGTACGGATGGCCGATGTGAGCGACAGTATTTTGCCGCATGTTTCTGATACCATGAGCCAGCAGGAACGGGCAAAAATTATTAATCCGATTATTGCCCGGCTTAAAAAAGCCAATTCTGAAAACGGCAAATACAATGTGGTGATCAAACCTTTTTTTGAAGGAAACAAATACTACATGTTGGTTTACATCGTCTATCGCGATGTACGACTGGTGGGAGCACCACCTTCATCCATCGGAAAATTTGGTGGCGATACCGACAACTGGATGTGGCCCCGCCACACCGGCGATTTCACCATCTTCCGTATTTATACCGCTCCCGACGGCTCACCGGCTGATTATTCCCCCAAAAACGTTCCGTTAAAACCCAAATATCACCTTCCCATTTCTCTTGACGGGATTAAAGAAGGCGATTTTGCCATGGTTTGGGGATTCCCGGGTTCAACCAATCGTTACATGACTGCTCCTGAACTGGAATTCAGAATGGAACACTATTATCCGCCGTTGGTAGAAGCTTTTGGTAAAAAACTGGAAGTATGGAAAAAACACATGGATGCCAATCCGGATGTGAAAATTAAATATGCTTCCAATTATGCGATGATTGCCAACAGCTGGAAATATTTTATCGGACAAATGCGCGGCGTGAAAAAACAGCATGTTATCGCCAAAAAGAAAGCTTTTGATGAAGAATTCTCAAAATGGGTTGCTGAAAATCCGGAAAGAAAAGCCAAATATGGTGAAGTGTTACCGGATATCACCAGCGCTTTTCAGGCGGAATCCAAAACCATTGAGC
Source organism: Candidatus Sulfidibacterium hydrothermale (assembly GCF_020149915.1). Lineage (GTDB taxonomy): Bacteria > Bacteroidota > Bacteroidia > Bacteroidales > F082 > Sulfidibacterium > Sulfidibacterium hydrothermale. The sequence goes on along the minus strand of NZ_CP083760.1, from coordinate 3,132,048 downwards.
CCCTGATTTACGCCAGTATTACCGGTGCGCAGGGAGCAGAACTTCTTGGTTTTGCACAAAAACTGGGCGCTGTAGAAGGTCTTTTGAAACAAATTAAAGAAACCAAAGACAAAGAACAGAAAGCCAAAAAAATGAAAAGGCTGAAAGAAATGACAGCCGAACTGAGTGGCAAACTGCACAAAATGTACAAAGACTATGACATGCCTACCGATCGCGATGTTTTTGCTGCCATGACCCAGATGTTCTTCCAGAAAGTACCGGAGAACCTCCATCCGGAATATCTTGACAAGCTGGCCAAGAAATTCAAAAATAATTTCAACGCCATGGCCGATTACGTTTTTGAAAAATCACATTTCAGTACCGAAGCCAAAGCCAAAGCTTTTCTGGAAAATCCGGAGCTGAAAGCAATAGAAAAAGACCCGGCTTATCTCCTCTCGCAACAATATATGGCCAAGTTAATGGATGCCTCAGGCCAATACCGTGCGGCTTCCGGAAAACTGGCCAAAGGAAAGCGTTTGTTTATGAAAGGCATCATGGAAATGGAACCCAACAAAGTTTTTTATCCCGATGCCAATTCTACGTTGCGTTACAGCTACGGAAAAGTGGAAGGATATTATCCGAGAGATGCGGTTCATTACCTGTTTCAAACCCATCTGTACGGCGTAATGCAAAAAGAAGATTCAACCAATCCGGAATTTATTGTTCCTAAAAAGCTGAAAGAACTTTACGAGAAGAAAGATTTCGGCCCTTATGGCCAGGATGGCAAACAGGATGTGGATTTCCTGACCACCAACGACATTACCGGCGGAAATTCCGGAAGTCCGGTCATCAACGGAAAAGGCGAACTGATTGGCCTGGCCTTTGACGGCAACTGGGAAGCCATGAGCGGCGATATCGCTTACATTCCCAAATTGCAACGTACCATTGTGGTCGATATCCGTTATGTATTGTTTATCATTGACAAATATGCCGGCGACACCCGCCTGATTGATGAGCTGACCATTCATAAATCAGTTCCGCAACCAAACCGGGTAGAAGCTGCCGCTGTTACCAGCGAAAGTCAGAAATAAAAGAGAAATGCAACGGAGCATAACGATGTAATTTGAAAATCCTTTTTCCCGGCAGTGACTCCCTTTTACTGCCCACATTTGCGGGACTGTCCTTCCCTGGGACAGTCCCCTTTTTTTATGAAAATTTGTAGGAATGGTTTTATTTTGGGCGCCCGGGCGGCCCGTCGCTTATAGTCCTCGGGCAAAAGCCGTGTCGGCTAAATGTTGGCGGGGGCTTCTCATGTCGCCCCGCCGCCTTAAGCCTCCAGCCGGTTTTTGCCCTGCGGGCTATTCCGCTCCGGTCCTGGCGCAGAAAGCATGCACTACTCATCTCATCGTTCAAGTGTCATTTGGACGATGGGGAAATATCACTGCTTTTTCAGTCGGACAAGACTGAAAAAGAATCCGGCTGATGCCAATTACAAATTAAAAGGTACTTTTTTTGTTCTCCGGTTTAAAGGACAGCCACCCGTACCACCGGTTTCATTCCGGCAGGAACCCGGATGTCGTATCTTCCCATAATAATAGAGCCGTGTTGTAATTGAACGCCAATGTAATATCTTTTGACGTAGTGGTTGTATGGATCTTCTTTGGGATTGGTAGGCGGCGGACATTTTTTACATTTGTAAGGAACGCTGATGGTTACCGGATGAGGATACATTTTGGCTTTGGTAGCAGAAAAGCCTCTTCCCGTGGCGTTGGCAAACTGAAAAATGGCCAGCGGTTGCTGGTCGGTGCGGATAAAGGTTTCTGTTGCCCGGCCAAACAATTGAATATAGTCATTCTCGTTATTGGTCAGCGAAACGGTTACCCGGTAGTAATCTTCTCCTTTTTTCGATTTGCGTAAAACAGCCACATAGCTGGCCGAGAACCCGTCGATTTGTGTGGTCTTTCCGGCTTGCAGAGTGACGAACTGCTGGGAAAAAGCAGTGGTGTCAAAAAGTAATCCAATAACGAATAAAAAAAGAGTAATTTTTTTCATAATGCACTAATTTTTAAAGTGAAACCTTGAAAAAATATTTATTAAACAGTGATTTGTTTTTTGATACCGGTTTTTATTTTTTATGAAGAAAGCGGATTTTCCATTTTTCGGCTCCTTCAGGTGGGTAAAGATAAACTTCTTCCCCCTTGTGTAATCCTTTCCGGATGATAATGTCTTCATCGTTGCTTTTTCCGGTAAGTACCTGCTGCTTATAACCATCAGTAAAAACATAACTGATGGAGTCGTTGTTGTGTACACATTCCACCGGAATGTACAGGACCGAATCGATGACATCGGTAATAATTTGATTTTTAGTTGTCATCGCCGGACGCAGGACCGAATCGTTTCCATTCAACTGAATGATGACCTCAAATACTTTGGCGTTGGAATTTTTCATTTGTTGCCCGATGTTTGCCACTTCTGTAACTATCCCGGTAAATTTTTTATCCGGAAAAGCATCGGTGCTGACAATGGCTTTTTGTCCCTTTTTTACTTTGCTGATGTCGATTTCATTCACGTAAGTTTTGCTGTTCATGGCACTTAAATCAGGCAGAATGGCTACCACATTATCCCAGGTGGAAACCTGTGAACCGGCTCCCTGTTTTTTTCCTTCCCAGTTTCTTTTGTAAATAACCATGCCGGCTTTGGGAGCATAAATAACAAATTCGCTGTTTAGCTTATTCAGCTCATTCAGTTTTCGTTCAGCCTTGCTGAGCTGGGCCTGTACTTCTTTCATGTTGGCCCTGGCTTTTTCACTTTTCAGGATATAATTTTCTTTGGCTTGTTTGTACGTGCGTTGGGCTTTTTCAAGATCCAGCTTTACCTGTCGCTGTGTGGCAGGCGGTTCATAAATAGATTGTTGCACAATGATTTGTTTGTTTTCCAGGGCATATTTCATGTTGACCAGCGCATCGCGGGCATCGCGTAAAGTTATGGCTGTATCCAGTTGGGTTTTGGTGTACTGCATCCGCAGCTTTTCCACATCCAGCTCCTGATCTTTGATTTTATTGGCCAAATCGCTCCGGTCAAGATTGGCTACCCAGTCGCCGGAATCCACCACGGTTCCGTCCGGAACAATTTTTTCGATGCGGTATTGCCAAATCCGGGCGTTACGCAGGGCAGAAGGATTCGGACCATGAATCTTCTCATTGCTCCGGGCTTCCAGTTCTCCTGTCGTGGTCACGCTGATGACAAACCGGCCATATTTTACCGGAACCTGAATTACGGTTTTTTCACTGTTTCCGGTACGGGTAAAAAACCAAATCAACAGGGCAAATACAAAAATGCCGATAAAGTACCAATAACTTTTTTTCATGTTTGTTGAATGCAGAAAGCCGTTTAAAAAAAGGTAAATTTACACAAGTTTTGGCAATTCAGAAAAAATAAAACAACTTTGATTTTTCTTCCGGGTTTGCAGAAAAAAGGCTTCCCGGTTTATTTTCAGAAAAAAGAATACAAAGATTTATCATGTTGGTTTACTTTTTCTTACGGTACACGAAAAAATGTGATAATTTAGAATAAGTATATCGTACAACAGCACAGGAATATGATTATTTTTGCGGCGGTTAAACAAAAAAGATGGATTTTTATCATAAATTATTGAAAAAACCATTAACCAGTATTCATAACCGGCAACTGCACGGGGATGTGCTCTTGCTGAGTGTGATTATCGGCGTCTGGGGCGGTTTGTCAGCCGTTATTCTGAAAAATATTGCCTATTATACCCACCAGTGGGTAACCCGCGGTTTTGATTTTGGGACCGGGTATTATGTATATCTCGGATTGCCGGTTATCGGTTTAACCCTCACGGTTTTGTTTACCAAATATGTGGTGAAAGCCAACCTTTCGCACGGGGTGAGTATTGTGTTGCATGCCATTTCCAAACGGTTTGGCAAAATTCGGTCGCACAACTTGTATTCCTCTATGGTGGCCAGTATTTTCACCATCACGTTTGGAGGCTCTATGGGTTTTGAAGCCCCGATTGTTTTAACCGGCGGGGCCATCGGCTCTTTTTTGGGACGAAAATTCCACATGAGCCGGAAAACGGTAATTATTTTGGTGGGCGCAGGAGCCAGCGGAGCACTGGCCGGTATTTTTAAAGCGCCGATTGCGGCTACCGTTTTTTCATTGGAGATTTTAATGATTGACCTGACCATGGCCAGCCTGATCCCTATTCTGATTTCTGCTGTTTCGGGGGCAACCATGGCTTATTTTCTGATGGGAAACGGGGTGCTGTTTTCCATTCATCTCGACCGGATGTACGATGTCAACAACCTGCCTTTTTATGCTTTGCTCGGAATTTTTACCGGTTTGGTTTCGCTTTATTTTAACCGTACTACTTTCCTGATTGAAGATTTAATGGGAAAACTGAAAAAAGACAGTGAAAAAGTGTTGATTGGCGGACTGGCCATCGGAGTAATTATTTTCATTTTCCCGTCAATTTATGGTGAAGGTTACGAATTTTTACGGCAGCTTATCTCCGGTCAGGGCGGAAGCCTGATTAACCAGAGTGTCATGCCGTCGTCCGGCAGGATTACCCACATCTTGCTCCTTTTGTTTTTGATCATGATCTTTAAGGTCATCGCAATGGCTACTACCGGTGCCAGCGGCGGTGTTGGGGGTATTTTTGCTCCTTCGTTGTTCATGGGGGGAGTAGCCGGCGTATTTTTTGCCAAGATGGTAAACCTGTTGCCTTTTGTTTCGGTGCCGGAAAAAAATATGGGACTGGTGGGAATGGCCGGAGTAATGGCCGGAGTGATGCATGCGCCGCTTACCGGAATTTTTCTTGTGGCCGAGTTTACCGGAAGCTATCAGCTGTTTGCTCCATTGATTTTTACCGCCATCTTTTCTTATCTGACCATCAGTCTGTTCGAAACACATTCGATTTATACCAAACGGCTGGCTGAGAAAGGCGAACTGATGACTCACCACAAGGATAAAGCCGTTTTGCAGATGATGCGGGTTTCTCCATTGATCGAAACCAACTTTAAAACCATCAACAAAAATGCAACACTGGGCGATTTGGTTCATGTTTTGGCTAACTCTGAGCGAAATATTGTAGCGGTAGTCGATGACGATAATAACTTTCAGGGTATCATCTTCATGAACGACATTCGCAATATTATTTTCAAGCCAGAATTGTACGATAAAATTAAAGTGGATGAGTTGATGTACATGCCCGAACCGCTGGTGAGCCCGGACGATACCATGGAAGAAGTCACCAAAAAATTCCAGGATTCAGGAAACTTTAATCTGCCGGTGATCAAAGACGGAAAATATCTGGGGTTTGTATCGCGGGCGCAGGTTTTCTCACAGTACCGGAAATTGCTCAAAGAGTTCTCGGACGAATAGTTTCTAAGTTAAAAATTCGACCGGATAGCCTCCACCGGATCCAGTCGTGAAGCACTCCAGGCCGGAATAAAACCGGATACAATACCGATAAAGGCAGAAACGCCAATCCCTACAACAATATTTTTTAGCGAGAGGATCAATTTGAACCCAAGGAGAGAAGAAGCTCCGTAGCTGAGAAGAAAAACAATGAGCAATCCGACCAATCCTCCGGCGATGGAAAGAAAAACAGCTTCGAAAAGAAACTGGAGTAAAATGAAATACTTTTTGGCGCCCAATGATTTTTGAATCCCGATTTGGTTGGTCCGCTCTTTTACCGATACAAACATAATATTGGCAATGCCAAAACCACCGACCAGCAGGGAGAAACCACCGATAATCCAGCTGACCAGCGCAATAATCCGGAAAAGCGAATCGAATCCTTTGTTGATGATGTCGGTTTGGTTAATGGTAAAATTGTTATCGGCACGGGGTTTCAGTTTCCGAATGGAACGCATAATCCCGGTCAGCTCCTCTTTCATGGCTTCTACGCTGACGTAAGGTTTGGAAATAACAATAATGCTGCAGTTGATGTTTTTAGGATTGACCAGACTGTTGGCAAACATGACCGGAACAATGACACGGTCGTCTGATGAATTGCCGAAAATATCTTCTCCTTTCTTTTTGATGACACCGATGACATCCAGCTTGCGACCGAAAATTTTAATTTGTTGTCCTACCGGATCGCTGTGCGGAAAAATATTTTTGGCGATATCAGCCCCGATAATAGCCAGGTTTCTTCCTCCTAAACATTCGCCCTGCGTGAAATACCGTCCCTCCTGAAGGTCAAAAGGCATCACTTTGTTATAGTCGTACGAAACGGCCATGATGGTGACATCCTCCATGTAATTGTCGCCATTATACACATTCCGTTGTACAGCGTACATAAATGTGGCATCGGCTACTGTGGAACTTCGTTTCAGGATTTCTTTCATTTCCTGTAACGTAGGCTGGGGCCGTTGAAAGTATTTCCACCAAGCGATCTTTCTGCCCATTACCCAGGGCCATTTCTGAATAAACAGCACGTTACTTCCCAGCGAATTGATTTCGCTTTTGATGTTGGATTGCAAACTGTCGAATACGGTGAAAACCGAGATAATGGAAAAAATACCAATGGTGATCCCCAACAGCGAAAGTAATGCTCTCACTTTGTTAATTACCAGTGCTTTGTAGGCAAACACCAAACTCTCGTACACTAATTTCAGAACTTTCACCTTTTTTGTTTTACAGAAATCAGGGTTTTACTTTTATGCGAAAAATATATTTTCAAAAATAAAGGAAAAATTCATCATTTCATTGTATTTTGCAAAAAGAAAATGTAACGCTTTTTATTCATCGTAATCAATTAAAAACAAAACAGTTGTGAAAAAAATCAAAACCGCGTTAATTTCGGTTTATCACAAAGACGGACTCCTTCCGGTATTAGAGAAGTTAAACCGTCTCGATGTTACGCTTTATTCCACAGGCGGAACGTATGATTTTATTACTCAAAACGGTTTTTCTGCAAAAACCGTTGAATCGTTGACCGATTATCCTGCCATTTTAGGCGGACGGGTAAAAACCCTGCATCCGAAAGTTTTCGGAGGAATTCTGGCACGTAGCGAGAACGAATCGGATCAACAACAGTTACAACAGTATGCCATTCCTACTTTTGATTTGGTGATGGTTGACCTGTATCCTTTTGAAGAAACCCTGAAAAATACACACGACCGGAACGAGATCATCGAAAAAATAGATATCGGGGGAATTGCCCTGATCCGGGCTGCGGCTAAAAATTACCATGATGTATTGGTGGTTCCTTCGCTGGAGATGGCTCCGGAGTTACTTGCTTTGCTGGAAGAGAAAAACGGGGAAACTTCGCTTGACGACCGCCGCTATTTTGCTGCCGCTGCTTTTGATATGAGTTCGCACTACGATACGGCTATTTTTCACTGGATGAATCCCGGGCGGATCCATTCGTTTAAAAAAAGCATTCGGAATGTTCATACCTTGCGTTACGGAGAAAACCCGCATCAAAAAGGACTTTTTTATGGCGATATGGATCGCGTTTTTGAACAGTTGCACGGGAAAGCCATTTCCTATAACAACTTGCAGGATCTGGATGCGGCCATCCATCTGATCGATGATTTTGAAGAAACTACTTTTGCCGTAATCAAACATAATAATGCCTGTGGGCTGGCCTGTCGTGAAAACCTGACCGAAGCCTGGAAAGATGCCCTGGCCGGTGATCCGGTTTCGGCTTTTGGCGGGGTACTGGTGACCAACCGTCCGGTAGATACGGAAACCGCTGCCGAGATCAATAAAATTTTCTTTGAAATAATTTTGGCACCGGGTTATTCGCCCGGAGCTTTGGAGTTGTTGCAATCCAAGAAAAACCGGATTATTCTCCGGCAAAAATCACATGCTTTTCCCGGTGAACAATTCCGTTCGGTATTGAATGGCGTGTTGTGGCAGGATGCTGACCGGGTGACCGAAACCGAAGCCGATCTGGAAGTCAAAACGGAAACAGCTCCGACGCCGCTGGAAATAGAAGATCTGCTTTTTGCCAATAAAATTGTAAAACATACCAAGAGCAACGCCATTGTACTGGCCAAAAACAAACAGCTGTTAGGATCGGGTACCGGCCAGACTTCGCGAGTAGATGCACTGCGTCATGCCATTGAAAAAGCCAATTCTTTTAATCTTTCGCTAAAAGGAGCGGTGATGGCTTCCGATGCTTTCTTCCCTTTTGCCGATTCGGTGGAGATTGCTCATAAAGCGGGAATTACGGCCGTTATTCAGCCTGGCGGTTCCATCCGGGATAAAGATTCAATCGCTTATTGTAACCAGCATCAGGTGAGCATGGTTTTTACCGGTGTGCGTCATTTTAAACATTAACTATATCTTTGCAAAAGAAATATCAAAAAGGGAGAGTAAAAACATGGGCCTGTTTTCATTTTTAACAAAAGAGATTGCCATAGACCTTGGAACGGCCAACACCGTGATTATTTATAACGATAAAGTGGTGGTGGACGAACCTTCTATTGTGGCACTGGAGCGGGATACGGGAAAAATTATTGCCGTAGGGAAAAAAGCCATGCTGATGCATGGAAAAACGCATGACAACATCAAAACCATTCGTCCGTTGCGCGATGGCGTGATTGCCGATTTTCAATCGGCGGAGTATATGATTCGTGAAATGATCAAAATGATAGGCATTAAAGGGTCTATTTTCCCTCCGGCATTGAAAATGGTGATTTGTATCCCCTCGGGAATTACAGAAGTGGAAGAACGGGCTGTAAAAGATTCGGCAGAACAAGCCGGAGCCAAAGAAATCAAGCTGATTCATGAACCCATGGCTGCTGCTATCGGTATTGGTATCGATGTGTTGGAACCTACCGGAAACATGATTATTGACATTGGTGGCGGAACCAGCGAAATTGCGGTGATTGCCCTTGGCGGTATTGTGAACAATACCTCCATCCGGATCGCCGGTGATGATTTCAACGCGGACATTGAAGAATACATGCGTAAGCAGCATAACATCAATATTGGTGAACGTACTGCCGAAAGAATAAAAATAGAAGTAGGAGCTGCCCTTACCGATCTGGAAAATCCGCCGGACGATTATGCCGTACACGGCCGGGATATGCTTACCGGAATTCCGAAAGAAATCACGGTGAATTACAAAGAAATAGCTACTTGTCTTGACAAGTCCATTTCCAAAGTAGAAGCCGCGGTGCTCAACGCATTGGAAAATACGCCTCCGGAGCTTTCAGCCGACATTTACCGGACAGGAATTTATCTTGCCGGTGGCGGGTCTTTGTTACGCGGACTGGATAAACGGATTCATCAAAAAACAAAATTACCGGTACATGTGGCAGAAGATCCGTTGCGTGCTGTAGCCCGCGGAACCGGTATTGCGCTGAAAAATTTTGAGAAATTTACCTTCCTGATTAAATAAGTGAATAGGATATTATGGCATGCGTAACCTGCTGACCTTTTTCTTAAAGCATCAGTTTTTCAGTTTATTTATTATTCTGGAAGTTATTTCTTTTGCCATGCTCAGCAATAGCTATTCTTACCAGCGTATGCTCCGATTTCACGCGGTGAGTGATGTGTCCGGCGCAGTTTACGAAGCTTTCCACGATATAACCGGTTATTTTCATCTAAAAGAAGAAAACCGGCAACTGTTGGCCGAAAACGGCAGACTGAACAATATGTTGTTGGCTTCCATGTTGGCGCCTGACAGCAGTTTCCGGCAAACGAAAGATTCTTCCTATCTCTATATCCCGGCCACAGTCATTCGTAATACGGTGAATCATACGAATAACTTTATCATGCTGGACAAAGGAAGTAAGCAGGGAATACAAAAAGAAATGGGGGTAATTTCCGATAAAGGTATTGCCGGAATCATTATCGGGGTTTCTCCGCATTTTTCCATTGCCATGTCGTTGCTTAACATGCATGCCCGTATTAGTGCGAGAATAAAGAAAAATGACCAGCTGGTGAACGTGATTTGGAATAAGGATTATGGTATGGACGGCGAAGTGGTGGATATTCCGGCTCACATTCAGCTGCAAAAAGGTGATACGATAGTTACCAGCGGCAACTCGTTTATTTTTCCGGCCGGATTAAATATTGGGGTGGTCAGCCAGTTCGAGAAAAGTAAAAACAACAGCCTCAACAAAGCCAAACTGCAATTTAGTACCGATTTTAACAGCCTGCATTACGTTTACATTATCAAAAACCTTGATAAACAGGAAAAAATAAAATTATTGGAGGAAGCAGCCAATGAATAGTGGAGTAGTAAAGCATATTGTGCGGTTTGTGCTGCTGATTCTTTTGCAGGTGCTGGTTTTGGATACGGTGCAGTTTGGCGGGTACATTATTCCTTATGTTTTTCTTTTGTTTGTGCTGTTGCTTCCGTTGGATATCAACAAAACCGTTTTATTGTTGCTTGCCTTTTTTACCGGTCTGACGGTGGATTATTTTGAAAATACGCTGGGATTACAAGCAGCAGCCGTAGTCTTTATGGCTTATGCCCGTCCGGGAGTCATCCGTTTTTATTTTTCGGGAACAGAGTTTCCGAAAGGCGAGGAGCCGGGGATTTCCACTTTTGGCGTGTGGGGATTCCTGAAATATGTTTTTACGCTGGCCTTGTTCCATCAGTTTGCGTTGACTTTACTGGAAGAGTTTAGCTTCCATAATTTTATGCAAACCATGACCGAGGTTTTCCTGAATACGCTGGCGACTACCCTGGCTATTTTTGTAACGGTATTGCTTTTTACCCGCCGGAAAAAAAGACGAAGAATTTAACCGGGTTTCCACCAGAATGTTCCGGATATAAAACGCAGTGGCTTGATTTGAAGTTAAAACAGATTTCCTTGTTCCGGGTGTTTGGTTTTTCCAAGATGCTGATAGGCGCGTTCGGTGGCTTCGCGTCCGCGGGGTGTGCGCATGATGTATCCTTCCTGGATCAGAAAAGGTTCGTACACTTCTTCGATGGTGCCGGCTTCTTCGCCAACAGCCGTAGCAATGGTGGTGATGCCCACAGGGCCGCCTTTAAACTTGTCAATGATGGTGGATAAAATCCGGTTGTCCATTTCATCCAATCCATACTGGTCCACATGCAACGCTTCCAGCGCATGTTTTGATATGGCCATATCGATGACTCCATTGCCTTTTATCTGGGCAAAATCGCGTACGCGGCGCAACAGTAAATTGGCAATACGCGGTGTTCCGCGACTTCTGCCGGCAATTTCCAGTGCGGCGTCATCATCAATTTTTACACGTAAAATAGAAGCCGAACGTTTGACAATGCCTGCCAAAACCGGCGTGGTGTAATACGACAGCCGCGAGGTAATCCCAAATCGTGAACGCAAAGGAGCGGTCAACAAACCGGAACGCGTAGTGGCTCCCACTAAGGTAAACGGGTTCAGGCTGATTTGCACCGACCGTGCATTGGGACCGGTTTCGATCATGATGTCAATCTTGAAGTCTTCCATGGCCGAGTACAAATACTCTTCTACCACCGGACTTAACCGGTGAATTTCATCAATAAACAAAACATCATTTTCTTCAAGATTGGTCAGCAATCCGGCCAAATCACCGGGCTTGTCCAATACCGGCCCGGACGAAGTGATAATGTTCACTTCCAGCTCGTTGGCAATGATATGCGACAGGGTTGTTTTGCCCAGTCCCGGAGGACCGTGTAGCAAAACATGATCGAGGGCTTCGCCCCGTTCGCGGGCAGCCTGAACAAATATCTTCAGATTTTCCACTACCTGGGGCTGACCGGCAAAACTCTCAAAACGTCCCGGTCGCAGGACATTTTCAATTTCCTTTTCAATTTTGCTTAATGCAGCTCCCGATGGATCCAGATTCTCGTTCATGGAAAAAAATTCTTTCGTACAAAGATAAACATTCGGGATAAACTACAGAACCGAATTACCAGGGACCGGTGTGTTGGATTCGATTTTTTATTCCGTTGTTTTACAGGTCTTTGTGAAATGATGCCGGAAGGAGAAAAACGGCTGCTTGAAAAGCCGTATTTTTGTAATCGAAAAATAAAAAACAAGTCAAATGGCCATTCAAAATTTTGTTGCTTATAATCCGGTGCGATTGCACTTTGGCGAAGGGGTTGTGCAAACCCTGGGAGAAACGATAAAACAGTATGGAAAACATGTTTTGCTATTGTATGGAAAAGGGTCGGTAAAAAAATATGGATATTATGATGAGGTAACCGGTATTTTGAAAAATGCCGGTCTTCAAATTACAGAATTTGGAGGCATTCAGCCGAATCCGTTAGTGGATGATGTACGTCGGGCAATTGCGCTCGGAAAAGAAAAAAAAGTAGATGTTATTTTGGCTTTGGGTGGTGGCAGCGTGATTGACTCGGCCAAAATCGTTAGTGTGGGATTGGTTCATGATATTGATCCCTGGCAGTTTATGCTGTGGCAGGCTTTTCCTGAGCAATCGGTTCCTTTGGTAACGGTACTTACGCTTGCTGCAACAGGAACCGAAATGAATGCTGCTGCTGTTTTGCAAAATACAGAAACCGGAAAAAAAGTGGGGTTTGTTCACCCGGAGCTTTTCCCAAAAGATTCTTTTCTTGATCCGGCTTACACGGTTACCGTTCCTAAAGATTATACCGCTTACGGAATCGCCGACTTGATTGCGCATGCATTGGAAGCTTTTTTTGGAAAAGGTGAACCGTCGGTCATTGACCGGATAACGGTAGATATCATCAAAGATGCCATGGAACAGGCTCCGTTGCTGTTAAACGATTTGAAAAATACAGCATGGCGGGCCAATATCATGCTGGATGCAACGCTGGCCTTAAACGGATTAACGAATTATGGAAGAAGCAGCGGCGATTGGGGTGTTCATGCGTTGGGTCATGAATTATCATTGCTTTACGGAATGCCTCACGGGGCCACACTAAGTATTGTTTATCCGGCCTGGCTTAAATTACAAGCCGGCAGAATTCCAAAAAGAATTCAGAAATTGGGAGATCTGCTTTTTGGCTTAACGGATATTGAAACGGTTATTCAAAAGCTGGAAGTCTTTTTTAAATCCATTGATTGCCCGGTTCGTCTTGCTGATGCAGGAATCGATGAATCAAAAAAAGAAGAAATTCTGCATCAAATGAATAAAAACCAGGATTCAGGAATGGTGTATTTATTAAATGATGCCGACCGGAAACAGATTGTGGAATATATGTAGGAAGGATAAGATCCAAACAAAAAAAGCTGCCCGGACTTCAGGCAGCTTTTTTTGTTTTAAGTTTGTTTTTATTTGGATCCCAGTGGGTTAGCGGTTACAGTTGTATTGACGGCTACCGATATGGTGAAAGAAAAATCATCAATATCAGTTTTCCCTTCTCCGGAAATAGTAAATTCTTTTTTGGCACTGAGAATTTTATCAATTTCGTCCCATTGTCCGTTGGTATTGTCCAACGTGAAAGTTGCGCCGTTTTTAATGGCTACGTTGGTAAAGGTCCATGTTGCTGTTCCGGCATCGGAAGAAAAAGTAATGGTTCCGCTTTCTAAAACCGCTTCTTTGGTAACATTTTTAAAGGTACCGGTAAGACTGGTTACTTCCCATGATTTGATCAGATCAAGATATTTTGCTACATCGGAGTTGGAAGTGGGGTCAATGGTTGCACTTCCTGAAAAAGAACTTTGTACGGCTTTGGTAGAAGATTCAGCAGGTACATTCATGTTTAAATCGACAGTATAATTGGCATCAAATTTTACATCAAGCAAAGATTTTACTTCATCGCATCCCGTACTGAATAAAAGTCCGGATACAAGAATAGCAGTAAATAATAATTTCATTCTCATGGTTTTATGTTTTAGGGTGAATAATTTAGTGCTCAAAAATAAACAAAATATCAATCATACTGACAGTTATGAAAAGTTTTGCAAGAAAAAATGCGCTCTTTTTTGGGGAAAAATTTCATGGGTTATTTTTCAAACAGGGCCATATCACAAATTGTTATCCATAGTCACGTAAGCAATCCCTTCGTCAGGCTCCTTTGGGAAAGAATAAGGCGGAATGTTTTTACGTAATGTTAGACGCCAAACGTCAAATATCACCCCTCCGTTTTTTGCAAAATTGCCGGTAGTATCAACAAGATTTCTTTTTTGTCATGACAACTTTCCCGGATTTTCGGCTGCTGTTTCCTTTTCCGCAATCGTTATAAATACGGCGCATGTTCAAAATGAAAATGTTTGAATCTAAAAAAACGTTAAGCTCAGGGTTTTCCTTGTTTGTTAGCCGGAAAATGTTGAATTTTGCAGTCAGTAAAATTAAGTTTAAAACGAACAAAATAAGGAGGTTAAAATGATGAACAACAAAATAACCGGCTTGCGGGCCATGGAAATTCTCGATTCAAGGGGAAATCCGACAGTAAGAGTTTATGTGGAACTGAGTGACGGCACACAAGCTGTGGCTTCTGTGCCATCCGGTGCCAGTACCGGCGAAAACGAAGCGGTAGAACTGCGTGACGGTGACAAAAAACGGTATGCCGGAAAAGGAGTTTTAAAAGCGGTTGAAAATGTAAATAAAGTAATTGCCCCGGCATTGATGGGAATGCATGCCCACGAACAAGCAGCCATTGATTATAAAATGATCGAAATGGATGGTACCAAAAACAAATCAAAATTGGGTGCCAATGCCATTTTGGGTGTTTCCATGGCAGTAGCCCGTGCTGCTGCAGCATCTGCAAACATTCCGTTGTATCAATATTTGGGTGGAGCCGGAGCCCGTCGTATTCCTGTTCCGTGTATGAACATTTTGAATGGTGGTGCTCATGCTGATAACAGCGTTGATTTCCAAGAATATATGGCTGTTCCGGTAGGCGCTCCCAACTTCCGCGAAGGTTTGCGTTATGTGGCAGAAACATTCCATGTGCTGAAAGGTATCTTGAAAGACCGTGGCCTTTCTACCGGCGTAGGAGATGAAGGGGGTTTTGCTCCGAATCTCGACAGTAACGAAGATGCGATCGAAACCATTATTCAGGCTATCGAAAAAGCCGGTTATAAACCGGGTAAAGATATTGCCATTGCTATGGACAGTGCGGCCAGCTCTTTCTCCATTGACAACAAAAGCCAGTACGATTTAAAATGGTCGGGTGCCGGCAAAATGGATAGCGAAGGATTGATCAAAAAAGCGGAAGAATGGCTGGATAAATATCCGATCGTATTGTGGGAAGACCCGTTGGCTGAAAACGACTGGGAAGGTTTCAAAAAATTCACAGAAAAACTGGGTGATAAAATTGAAGTGGTTGGTGACGACATTTTTGTAACCAATACCGAATATATCTCACGTGGTATTAAAGAAGGTACAGCGAACTCTGCACTGATTAAATTAAACCAGATTGGTTCGGTAACCGAAACCATTGAAGCTGTACGGATGTGCCGCGATGCCGGTTGGCGTTATTTCATCTCGCACCGCTCAGGAGAAACTTCAGATACTTTCCTGGCTGATTTTGCCGTAGCTATGGACGGCGGACACCTGAAAACCGGTTCTGCAAGCCGTAGTGAACGTTTAGCTAAATACAACCGACTGCTCGAAATTGAACAGGAACTCGGTAATACTTCGTTCTATTATTGGAAGTAAATTTCAATGAAAGACAAAAAAGGCTGTTCTTCCGGGAGCAGCCTTTTTGATTTATTGGTTTTTGAAAAAAAAGCCTAACTTTGAGGAAAAAACCGATGGACAAGTTTTTACAACCTACCCCTTTTTTGAATTTCGAACATCCGGTTGTTCAGGATTTTGTTCGGAAAACAACAGAAGGAATTTCCGGACAAAAGGAAAAAGCCGTCCGGTTGTTTTATGCCATACGCGATGGTATTCGTTATAATCCTTATCACATTGATCTTACTGTGGAAGGTATGCGGGCCAGCACTACACTACAACATGGATACGGATGGTGTGTGGGGAAAGCTGTTTTGCTGACAACGGTATGCCGGGCAGCCGGTATTCCGGCACGGCTTGGTTTTGCTGACGTACGCAATCACCTGAGCCCCGGAGAGATCGTAAAGGCTTTAAAAACCGATATTTTTTACTGGCACGGATTCAGCCTGCTTTTTCTGGACGGAAAATGGGTGAAAGCCACACCGGCTTTTGATTTGAATCTTTGCGAAAAACATAACATTTTTCCTGTGGAATTTAACGGGGAAGAGGATGCTGTATTTCCTCCGTATGATCGCTCAGGAAACCGGCATATCGAATATCTGAACGATCGTGGCGTGTTTGATGATCTTCCTCTTCAACAGATTTATGAGTCGTACAAAGCCGATTATGGGGAAGATGTATTGGAGATTTTGTTATCAGAAAACCATCCTGTTAAGATGAAAATCAGGCAAGCGGAGCAGAGTAGTCGCTGATCCTGATACTGAAAATCAATGATTCTTTTATCATGAAAAAAGAAATTGCCTCACCGCAGGCGGCCAAACGAATGGGCACAGCGCCGGTTTACTTTACGGCGATTTCTACCATTTTAGGGGCCATTCTGTTTTTGCGTTTTGGTGTGGCCGTAGGTACTGTGGGAATTGCAGGCGTATTGTTTATCATTATTATTGGCCACATGGTAACACTTCCCACGGCCATGGCCATTTCTGAAATTTCCACAAACCAAAAAGTAGAAGGCGGTGGCGAGTATTACATGATCTCGCGCTCGTTTGGCTTAAACATTGGAGCTACCATTGGGATCTCATTGTACCTTTCGCAGGCGATCAGTATTGCTTTTTATATCATTGCGTTTACTGAAGCGTTTACTCCTTTAATTCATTTTGTTCAGCTTCATTACCATCTTTTGATTCCGAAACAGGCAATCGGAATTGTTACTTTGGTTATTTTGGGGGTTGTTATCTGGAAAAAAGGAGCCAATATCGGCGTAAAAATGCTGTATGTAGTGGTGACGATCCTGTTGTTATCGTTGTTGGCTTTTTTCCTCGGTCATCCGGTCAACGGCACGGCCCAGTCGGCTTTTGCTTATCCGCCTTTGCGTAATACCGATCAGCTGTTTGTTATGCTGGCCATTATTTTTCCGGCATTTACCGGTATGGATGCGGGCGTGGGATTGTCGGGCGATTTAAAAAGTCCGCAGAAATCTATTCCGCGTGGTACGTTGTGGGCCACGGTTACGGGAATGATCATTTATATTTTTGTGGTGATCAAACTGAATATTTCTGCCACTCCGCAGGAGCTGATGACCCAGCCTTTGATCATGAGTAAAATAGCTTTGTTCGGCTGGATTATTATTCCGCTTGGTTTGGCTGCCGCTACCATGTCGAGTGCAATTGGTTCCTTTCTGGTGGCTCCGCGCACCATGCAGGCTATTGCAGTGGACAATTCCTTTCCGATGGAAAAAATGAATCGTGTGCTGGGTAAGGGTAAAGGAAAAACCAATGAACCCCAGAATGCGACTTTTTTTACCCTTCTGCTGGCTTTGGTGTTTGTGGTAATGGGAAGTATTGATGCGGTGGCAAAGATCATCTCCATGTTTTTCATGATCACCTATGCCTCCATGAATTTGATCTCTTTTCTGAATCATTTTGGTTCGGATCCGTCTTACCGGCCTTCGTTCCAGTCGAAATGGTATTTTTCTCTTGCCGGATTTGTTTTCGCTTCTGTATTGATGTTTCTGATGAATCCGCTGTATGCTTTTATTTCGGTGGCTGCCATTTTCTTGCTTTATTTCTGGATGAAGCATGTACATCAGGACAGAAGAGGAATTGAAAATATTTTTCATGGAGTGATGTTCCAGGTTAGCCGTAAACTGACAGCTTATCTTCAAACCGGAACCATAAAAGAAAGAACCTGGCGTCCTTCGGCCATTTGCATCTCTTCCGATACGTTTAAACGGGATAAGATTTTCGATTTGCTCAAC
The DNA here is from genome assembly GCF_020149915.1 of Candidatus Sulfidibacterium hydrothermale. Classification (GTDB taxonomy): domain Bacteria; phylum Bacteroidota; class Bacteroidia; order Bacteroidales; family F082; genus Sulfidibacterium; species Sulfidibacterium hydrothermale. Next base: position 3,114,248 of record NZ_CP083760.1, on the reverse strand, counting down.
TGGATCTCCTATTCCCACGGGTTTGGCACGTATATGCATTTTATTCAGGGCTATTATTCCCGCGAAACGCATCTGGAAGCGAAAAAAGTTATGGAACGGCTGATCCATAAAGCAAACAGGACCGAAGGCAGCATGATTGTCAGCACCATTATTTCGCCCTCCTATACTTCGGCCATTGCCCAGATTATTCAAACGCCCGGCATTGCGGGGGTGGAAAATAACATGATTATTTTTGAGTATGATAAACACCAGCCGGACCAGTTACCCCAAATTCTTGAAAACCTGAGAATGGTACAGGCCGGCGATTTCGATATTTGTATTTTGGGCAGTTCCATGCGCAACATCAAGTATTACAACGGGATTCATATCTGGATACGTGATTTAAACCGTGACAATGAGCGACTGATGATTTTACTAAGCTATGTCATTTTGGGGCATCCTGCCTGGAAAAATGCTTCCATCAGTTTGTTTACCCTGTCGTCACGCGACCGGATGGAAGAAACCCGGAAGAATATTGCGCAGTTTGTGCTGGAAGGAAGGCTTCCGGTTTCGAAAAATAACATCACAGTGATTGAAAAAGATCCGGATATGAATTTCAGAACGCTTGTGGCACAGTACTCTGCTGAAGCAGCCCTGACCATTGTCGGGTTTTATAACGAGCAGCTGAAACATGAAGGAATACATCACTTTGAAGGTTTTGATGAGATCGGAGATATTCTTTTTGTCAACGCCCATGATTTGCTTGAGATTAACTGATGCAAACCAGTGAAAGGGTTTGTTTGAATATTTTTACATTTGCAGCGATTTTAAGGAGATAAATTATGCCGAATAATCAGTTTGTTGTTATCGGAATCGGACAGTTTGGCGAAGCCATTGCCCGGTCGTTATCGGAAAAAGGAGCCGAGGTACTGGCTATTGATAAGAATCAGGAAAAAGTGGATTATATTGCCAACGATGTGGCTTATGCCGTGGCACTGGATTCCACGGATAAAAAAGCACTGCTTTCTCAGAATATTCAAAATTATGATGCAGTGGTGATTGCTATTGGCGAAGATTTTGAAGAATTGTTACTCACAGCAGTTAACCTTATCGAGCTGAATATCAAACGGATTATTGTCAGGGCAAAAGGAAAAGTCAACCGGCTGATATTGGAAAAACTGGGACTTACCGAGATTTTTTCACCTGAACATGCGGTAGGTGCTGTGGTGGCTGAACGGTTGCTGAACCCGAGCATTGTAAATTTCCTGGATTTGCCTGACGGGTATGTGATTACCGAATTAAAAGCTCCGAAATCGGTTATCGGACAAACCCTGCAGTCCATTCAGCTTCGTGAATCCTACAATATTAACCTGGTTACCATTAAAAATGAGGTGGAAGAGAAAGAGGGAGATGTGGTGGTGAAAAAACAACATATCCGGGGTGTTCCGCACCGCGATACCGTAATCAATGAAAACGATTTTCTTGTTGTTTTCGGCAGCACACGCGATATTCAGAAGTTTATTGATATAAACAGTTAATGGCTTATGCCTTCCAGACTTTTTAAAATCAGGGAGAAAATAAACCTTCGCATTTTCAGCAGTAAAGAGCTGGTGGAGAAAATATTTCATGTGCTCAGTTTTTTGGTGCTGGTACTGGTGGTGGCCGTGGCTGTTTATTACTATGGTTTCCCGAAAACAACAACCTCCATGCGGTTTAATGAGCGGGTGATGAAATTGAGCTTGCTCTATTTTACCATCCGGTACGTGGTTTTTGTGTTTTACGATTTCCACCCGTTGAATTTTATAAAAGAACATCGTTTTGAAGGAAGTGTATTGCTTTTTTTCCTGATCTATTTGCTCCTTCCTTCGTTTTTTAATGAAATCGTTTTCAGAGGGATCTTTACGGACCTGATCAACAATCACTCGGTTTTATTATTACAGCTTTATTTTATTCTGATTATCGGCATAGAGCTTTCCAAATCAGGAGATAAGATAACGGCATTGAACCTGAAACCGGCTACATTACTGATTCTTTCTTTTGTGTTGCTTATCGGAGCCGGCACGGGTTTGTTAATGCTCCCGGAAATGACGGTTGGCCACCATTTCAGCTTTTTGAATTCGTTGTTTACAGCTACCAGTGCCAGTTGTGTTACCGGATTGATTGTGGTGGATACGGCTACTTTTTTTACCCTGAAAGGGAAAGTAATCATTATGATTCTGATTCAGCTTGGCGGTATCAATATCATTTCATTTGCTACTTTTTTTGCTACTTTTTCCAAATCATCGGGTAGTATCAAATATCAATCGCTGATGAAAGAATTTTTGAGTACCGACCGCCTTTCCGATTCGAAAAGTGTCTTGCGGAGCATTGTGGAGTTTAGTTTGCTTATCGAAGGAATTGGTACGCTGTTGCTTTATTTTTCGTGGGGAAACATGCATTTTTCCAGTTGGAAATCGCAACTTTTCAATTCAGCTTTTCATGCGGTATCGGCTTTTAACAATGCCGGATTTTCCACCTTTACCAATAATTTGGCCACAGAAGGTATCCGGAACCTGTATTGGCTGCAGGTGATTATTATTCTTCTCATTTTCTTCGGTGGTTTTGGCTTTGTGGCCATGCAGGATTTGTTTAGCTTCAAAAGTATCCGCGAAAGGAGACGGGTTCCGTGGAAAAAGCTGAATACGGGAACCAAGATCACGCTTTATATGTCGTTGTCTTTGATTGCGGTAGGCGCTTTTGTTTTTTATATTTTACAAAAAGAAACGCTTTCGGGAGAGGTGTGGTACCAGCAGCTGGTAACTTCGGTTTTTCAGTCGGTAACTACCCGTACAGCCGGATTTAATACGGTCAATATCGGAAAACTGGCTACTCCGGTGCTCATCTTTTTTATCTTTTTGATGTTTGTGGGAGCCGGCCCCGGATCGACTGGAGGCGGAATTAAAGTAACTACTTTTGCCGTCATCGTAAAATCGGCCATTGCCACCATTAAAGGAGAAAAAAATGTGGTCTTTTTCAAACGGACGATTCCTTTTGGCACCATCGACAAAGCGTATTCCATTGCTTTGTTCTCCATTTCTGTTATTTTTATTTCCACATTTTTTCTGAGTATTACCGAGCCCGGTGTGGACCTGATGAAACTGTTATTTGAAGAGTTTTCTGCTTTCGGAACGGTAGGTCTGTCCACAGGCATTACGGCATCACTTTCCGCTGCCGGGAAATCCATTATTATTCTTTCGATGTTTGTCGGCCGTATTGGTACACTGACGCTGGCCATGGCACTGAGTACCCGTGTAATTTCCACCAAATACCGTTATGCACAAACTTCGGTCATGGTAGGTTAACCGATTGTTTTTTTCTGTTGGTGTAACACGCTCAGGGCACAGGTATATCCCGATAAGATAGCTCCGGAGAAACCACCGCCCGGCGAGCTCCAGGCCGAAGCAAAATATAATCCGGGTACCGTACTTTTTACCGGTAATCTTTTACGGGCACTTTGATCTAAAGTTTGGGCATATCCGTAGGGCGATCCGCCCGGATTCAGTGTATACCGTTCAATGGTTAAAGGCGTAGCAGCTTCTTTGTATTCTGTGATTTTTTCAATTCCCGGAAGTACTTTTTCCAGCCTTTTCATCAGCAGGCTGATGCTTTCTTCCTTTTTTTGCCGGTAAGCTTTTTTGTCAAGATTCTGCCATTCTTTTGCGTCATCCATGGTACAGATTACTCCCACAGATTTTCCTTCGGGAGCAAGGCCGGAATCGACCATTCCGTAATCGACAAAAACAAAAGAGCGTTGGTCAAAGCTGGCTTTGGCATTGGAAGCCAGATCTTTGGTGCTTTCCACACTGTCGTCAACAACAAAAGTGGAATAATGCCGGTTGCCAATGGTTTTCGGTGGTTTTTTAAATCCCAGATAAACCGTAAAGATAGATGGTCCGGCTTTCATGTTTTGGGTTTGTTGCCGGAGATTCTGCGCGGCTTCGCCGGTAAGCAGTTCTTCTGCAATACGGGGAACGGCAGCGTTGGCAATGATTGTTTTTGCCCGTACTTCGTGGATGTCGGTTTCTTTTTTACGGTTTTCACGATAGGTAACCCCAACCGCATTGCCGTTTTCTGTCAGGATGGAAGTAACCTGTTGCCGTAGCAAAACTTCTCCGCCCTGTTCGCGGATAAAATTCATCAGGTAATCCGATAACTTCTGTGAGCCGCCTTTGATAAAATAGCTTCCGTTGGAGAAATAACTGTTTTGTCCGGCTGCAAAATAAAAAAGGGATAATTCGTATGGATCGTCATGGTAATAAGAAGCATTGCCCAGCAAGATCATTTTCAGGCGTTCGTCATGAAATAGTTTATCCATAAATCCGCCTGCCGTATTCAGTGTGCTGCGGACCAGTTTGGGGTAAAACAAGGGGAACAGCGGTTTTTTAAAACGTTTTTCTTTTTTCGTGCGGGGGAGGTTTTCTATTTCACGTCCCAGGCCGGTCACAAAACGAAAATACTTTTCAATAGCGGCGGTTTCATCCGGGAACATTTTTTTCAGTTTCTCTTTTGCCTCATTGGGGTTTTCTGGAAATACAAAGTCCGTTTCTTTCCAGATGATTCTGTAAAATTCGGGAATCGGAACAAAATGCACATGCTGTGGAATGCCAAGTTCATCAAAGATCTTCTTTTTTATTCCGCTTCGAAACCCGTCCATTTCGTGCAATCCGGCTTCTACGTGAAATTTCTTCCGTTGGAAAGTGGTGGCGCAGCCGCCCGGAACATCGTGTTGTTCAAGAACCAGTACTTTTTGTCCTTCTTTGGCCAGTTTGGCGGCGGCTGTCAGTCCGCCCAATCCGGCACCAATGATAATGGCATCGTAATTCATGGAGAAAGTTTTTGTTGGGGTTAAAGTTAAGTGATCCCGGTTATAAATCAAAATACGTTTTTGCCAGAGGTTGTATAAATCTTGTATCCAATAAAAAAACCCGCAGATTGTTTCTGCGGGTTTTTAGATCTTTGAAAAAGAAAATCTTACTCAGCCAGAATCAACACTTTGTTGTTAAGCACTTCAATAACACCGCCGTTGATGTCATAAAATTCTTCCGATTTTCCTTTTCCCACTTTTACTTTTCCCTTGGCCAGTGCCGAAATAAGCGGAGCGTGATTGTTCAGGATTTCGAAAGAACCATCAATACCCGGTAGTTGTACCAGGTCGGCCTCTCCTTTAAAGATGGTTTTATCCGGGGTAATGATTTCCAGGTTCATGTTGTCTTATTTTTTTGATTCGGCCAGCATTTTCTTTCCTTTTTCGATGGCTTCTTCAATTGTTCCCACCAAGTTAAAGGCAGCTTCAGGATATTCATCCACTTCACCATCCATGATCATGTTAAATCCTTTGATGGTATCTTCAATGGAAACGAGCGTTCCTTTTAGTCCGGTAAATTGCTCGGCCACAAAGAAAGGCTGTGACAGGAAGCGTTGTACACGGCGGGCACGGTTTACGACCAGTTTGTCTTCTTCCGAGAGCTCATCCATTCCGAGAATGGCGATAATATCCTGCAGCTCATTGTAGCGTTGCAGAATATTTTTCACACGCTGAGCGGTGTTGTAATGCTCTTCTCCTACAATGTCGGGAGTAAGAATACGGGAAGTGGAATCCAGCGGATCCACAGCCGGATAAATTCCCAGCTCGGCAATTTTACGGCTTAATACAGTTGTTGCATCAAGGTGGGCAAAAGTTGTTGCCGGAGCAGGGTCGGTAAGGTCGTCAGCAGGTACGTAAACGGCTTGTACCGATGTAATGGAACCCCGTTTGGTAGAGGTGATTCGTTCTTGCATGACCCCCATTTCGGTGGCTAGGGTAGGTTGGTAACCTACAGCCGATGGCATACGTCCCAACAAAGCAGAAACTTCCGATCCGGCCTGGGTAAAACGGAAAATGTTGTCAATAAAGAAAAGAATATCGCGACCGCCCGATTTTTCATCTCCGTCACGGAAATATTCGGCCAGTGTCAATCCGGACAAAGCCACACGGGCACGGGCTCCGGGAGGTTCGTTCATTTGTCCGAAAACCAGCGTTGCCTGCGATTTAGCTAATTCTTCGTAATCCACTTTGGAGAGGTCCCATCCTCCCTTTTCCATATCTTCTTTAAATGCTTCTCCATACCGGATAACACCCGATTCGATCATTTCGCGAAGCAAATCGTTTCCTTCACGGGTCCGTTCACCTACACCACCAAATACCGAAAGTCCGGCATACGCTTTGGCGATGTTGTTGATCAGCTCCATGATAATAACGGTTTTTCCTACGCCGGCACCACCGAACAAACCGACTTTTCCACCTTTAGAGTAAGGCTCAATGAGGTCGATTACTTTAATCCCGGTATAAAGAATTTCGGATTGGGTATTCAGGTCTTCGTAAATGGGAGGTTCACGGTGGATGGGGTAGCTGGTTTTGGTTTCCACTTTTTTCAGCCCGTCAATGGATTCTCCAATCACGTTGAACAGTCGTCCGCGAATGTTTTCGCCGGTAGGCATGGTAATAGGTTGTCCGGTGCTGATGACTTCCATTCCGCGGCGTAAGCCGTCGGTGGAATCCATGGCAATGGTTCGTACCGTATTTTCTCCGGTAGCCTGTTGTACTTCGAGTACTATTTTTTCTCCATTGCTACGTTCAATGATCAGTGCATCATAAATTTTGGGAAGATCTTTTTCAGTTTCAAAAACGACGTCAACGACGGGGCCGATAATTTGTGCAATGTGCCCGATATTTTTTTTGTCCATAAAAAGCTTATGATTAAGAGGATTTATTCTTTGGGGCAAATATAGGAATTTAAAATTATTTAAAATGTGTTTAAAATAAATTTTTCAACTGAAAATCCGGGGGCTTATCCGTTGGCTGTTTTATGGTTTAAATGCGGGTATCTTTCTGTATAGTAATAGATTTACTGAGGAAATTTTATCCCGATATCGGGATAAAAGCAATAAAACATAAAAAAAACAGGGTGCCCTTGTGAAAGAGCACCCTGCGAAAGATATTTGGATCAGTTGTTTGGTTTAGTTTTCAAAGACGAAATCATCGCCTTTAACATCAATACGGATGGGTTTTTCAGCATTGACTTTACCGGCCAGGATCATTTTTGACAATTCGTTCAGTACTTCGCGCTGGATAACCCGTTTCAACGGACGGGCACCAAATTGCGGATCGTAACCCATTTCGGCCAGCTTTTGAATGGCATTGTCGGTAATTTCAAGCTGAATACCGTTTTTAGCCAGCATTTGCTGTATGCGGTTGAATTGTAATTTTACAATTCCGTGAATTTCGTCGCGCGTCAGCGGTTTGAACATGATGATCTCGTCGATACGGTTCAAAAACTCCGGACGGATCGTCTTTTTCAGTAATTCAAAAACTTCATTCCGGGTTTTTTCAATCACTTCCTGTTCGTTATTTTCTTTCAGATGACTGAAGTTTTCCTGAATCAGGTGTGACCCGATATTTGAAGTCATGATGATAATGGTGTTCTTGAAGTCCACCACACGACCCTTGTTGTCCGTCAGACGGCCATCGTCCAATACCTGCAGCAAAATGTTGAAGACATCCGGATGGGCTTTCTCGATTTCGTCAAGCAGGATAACCGAATACGGTTTTCTCCGGACGGCTTCGGTCAACTGGCCGCTTTCGTCGTATCCCACGTAGCCGGGAGGCGCTCCCACGAGACGCGAAACGGAATGCCGTTCCTGATATTCCGACATGTCGATACGCACCATGGCGTTTTCGTTGTCGAAAAGGAATTCGGCCAGCGCTTTAGCCAGCTCCGTTTTACCCACACCGGTTGTTCCCAGGAAGATAAACGAACCGATAGGCCGTTTTTCGTCCTGTAATCCGGCACGGCTACGACGGATGGCGTCGGCAATGGCCTGGATGGCATCATCTTGTCCGACGACCCGTTTGTGCAGTTCGTCTTCCAGATGCAGTAATTTCTCGCGTTCGCTTTGCAACATCCGGCTTACCGGAATTCCTGTCCATTTCGAAACGACTTCGGCCACTTCTTCAGCCGTTACTTCTTCGTTGATCATGGGCTTGTCGCCCTGTACTTCTTTCAGTTTCTTTTTCAGCTCTTCTACTTCTGCTTCGGTTTTTTGGATTTTACCGTAACGCAGTTCGGCTACTTTTCCAAAATCACCGTCACGTTCAGCACGTTCGGCTTCCAGTTTGTAATCTTCAATGGCTTTTTTCAGCTGCTGAATTTTATCTACAATTTCTTTTTCAGCCCGCCATTTGGCGCGTAAATCGTTTCGTTTTTCGTTTAAGTTGGCCAGCTCTTCGTTAATACGATTCAGTTTAACTTTATCTTTTTCACGTTTGATGGCCTCTTTTTCAATTTCAAGCTGACGAATACGTCTTTCCACAACTTCCAGTTCTTCAGGAAGTGAGTTGATTTCCAGACGCAGTTTGGCAGCCGATTCATCAATCAGGTCAATGGCCTTGTCAGGCAAAAACCGGTCGGTGATGTATCGTTGTGACAGCTCGACGGCCGCTACAATCGCTTCATCCAGAATACGCACTTTATGATGCGTTTCGTAACGCTCTTTCAGTCCACGTAAGATAGAGATGGCCGATTCGGTATCGGGTTCGTCCACCATCACCAGCTGGAAACGGCGTTCGAGTGCCTTGTCTTTTTCAAAGTATTTTTGATACTCTTTCAGTGTGGTAGCTCCGATGGCCCGTAATTCACCCCTTGCCAATGCCGGTTTCAGAATGTTGGCAGCATCCATGGCGCCTTCTGATTTTCCTGCTCCTACCAGGGTGTGAATTTCGTCGATGAACAAAATGATTTCGCCATCCGATTCAACCACTTCTTTCACAACGGCTTTCAAACGTTCTTCAAACTCGCCTTTGTATTTGGCTCCTGCAATCAGTGCGCCCATATCGAGCGAGAAAAGCCGTTTGGTTTTCAGGTTTTCGGGTACATCACCGTTTACAATACGATGGGCAATACCTTCGGCAATAGCCGTTTTACCCACACCCGGTTCACCTACCAGGATCGGGTTGTTTTTGGTACGACGCGAAAGAATCTGCAATACCCTTCTGATTTCGTCATCGCGGCCAATAACCGGATCCAATTTGCCGTTGGCTGCCATTTCGTTCAGGTTACGCGCATAACGGTTCAATGCGTTATACTGGTCTTCGGCACTTTGGCTGTTGACCGTAGAACCTTTGCGTAAATCCTTAATGGCAGTGATCAACGCCTTTTTGGTAATTCCGTTGTCTTTTAACAGGTCGGATGCGGTACTTTTTACGTCAAGTATAGCCAGCAGCAAATGTTCTACCGACACAAACTCATCTTTGAATTCGGCCAGATAAGTTTGTGCTTTTTGCAAAACCTGCTGGGCATCGTTTGACAGGTAAGGCTGACCACCCGACACTTTGGGCAACGACTCAATAATACGGTCTACTGCCTGTGAAAAGACCGGATAGTCTACGTTTAATTTTTTCAGCAGAAAAGGCGTTGCATTTTCATCAACAAGCAAAATCCCTTTTAACAAGTGGATGCTTTCGATAGCCTGCTGGCCTTGTTGCATGGCCAGTTCCTGGGCTTTCTGCAATGCTTCCTGCGATTTTATGGTGAATTGATTTAAATTCATATTAATTTCCTCCTTTTTATCTTTGTTTTTTGCGGAGATATAAACAAATATTCAACCAAGATAAAAATAATGATAACTTTCAGACTTTCTGTCAGTTATAAGCAAAACAAACTGTCATAATGGCTGTATTTAATTTGGTGGTCTGAAAAAATTTCCGATATTTGCCGTTAATTCGTAAACAGTAAGTTTTTTTATGCAGCAAAAGAAGAAAACCCTGGTGGTGGGGGCCAGTGAGAAACCGCATCGATATTCCAATAAAGCCATTCGCAAATTGTTGCGCTATGGGCATGAAGTGGTTCCGTTAGCACCACGTGACGGACAGGTAGCTGGTGTTCCGTTTGTAACGGGTTTTCCAAAAATAGAAGATGTTCATACGGTTACGCTGTATATCGGTCCGGCCCGGCAACCGGCTTATTATGATTATCTGATTGCACTTAAACCCAAACGGATCATCTTTAATCCCGGCACAGAAAATCCGGTTTTGCTTCAAAAAGCACAGGAAAACGGCATAGAAACCATTGAAAATTGTACGCTGGTGATGCTGGAAACGTTGTTGTTTTGATTTTTTGTTGCCGGAGTTTTTTCTTTTTCCGGTTCTTTTTTCTCAGAAAAAACGGATAAGATTCTTGTGTTGATAGCCTGTTTGATAAAGGTTTTCTTCTTTTTTGTTTTTCAGTAGAGTGGCAAAAGATTAAGCCTTGGTTTTGAATTTGTTGCAAGATTATTTCATTCTGTATTTTGTTTTCTGCCATAGAATTTTTGGGTGTTGTTTTATGAATTTTTAATGAATTTTCATCCGGGATGCCGCGGTGCTTTTTGCAAATTGTTGTATTTTAGCCCTTGACAATTTACAGTTTATCTCCCATAAAAAAGAAAATTTATGCAGTATCCGAAAAAAGTAGTTGTAGGTGACATTACCGTTCGGGATGGTTTTCAACATGAAGAAAAATTTATTCCCACACAAGCTAAAGTCTGGGTTCTTGAACAATTAATTCTTAGTGGTGTTAAACACCTTGAGGTTACTAATTTTGGTAATCCGAAAGGGATGCCACAGTTTAAAGATGCCGATGAGCTGTTTAAACAAATCCGGCAGAGTAAAAAAGTGAAAGATAAGCTGGATGATGTGGTGTTAACTGCTGTAACGATTCGTGAACGGGCTATTGAGCGGGCAATCAATGCAAAAAAAGAAGGATACGGGCCGGATCGTATTTTATTGATGGTTTCCACCAGCGAATCGCACCAGATTAAAAATTCCGGATTGACCCTGAAAGAGTATTGGAAAATGGCGGAAGAATGGATTCCGAAAGCCAAAGATGCCGGAATTAAAATTAACGGAACGGTAAGTACCATTTGGGGGTGTCCTATTGAAGGTCCCACACGGCTGGAAGATGCGATTTCGTTTACCCAGCGTTGGTTTGATATTGGTGCTGATGATGTGGAACATGCCGATCATGACGGGTCTGCTTCTCCCGACCGGGTTTACCGGTATTACTCGATGTTGCTGGATAAAGTGGATAATCCGCATAAACAAATTGCCCATTTTCATACTACACGGGGCTGGGGACTGGCTAATGTATTGGCGGCTTTGCAAGCCGGAATGACCAATTTTGAATCAACTCTTGGCGGTATTGGCGGACAACCGGCGAATTTTGTAGATGGAGTTCCTGTAGCCGGTACCGGCGATTATTATTATAATGATCCGAATGATGTTGGTTTGGTTAGCACCGAAGACATGGTGGTGATGATGGATGAAATGGGAATTGAAACCGATCTGGACATCGATCGTATTTTGCAGATCGGGAAAATTGTAGAAAAAATTGTGGGACGTCGTTTACGGTCAAAAACAGTAAATCAGGGACGTATTCCCAAATCCATGACCGGAAGAAAATAGCTTTTTGCTTTTTCAAAAAAACCATTTTAGGAACCAAAAGTTTATTTATGGAAAAGAATCTTCTTTCCCTCCGGGGAGTAAAATATTTTTTTGTTTTCGTTTTTTCTGCTTTGTTGTTATTGGATGCCTGTCATTTGCCTGAGGAAAGGCGGCTGGTGGGCCGTGTTTATGTGATCGACAAGCGTATCCAAACTCCGGCAGATATTGTGCCGGTACGCAGTCCGGAAGTTATTCCGTATGTTTATACGCGTACCTGTTCGTTAGATACGTTGCCGGTGCCGGAGAAAAAACAAAAGTTTTTTGATATGATGCTGCCGGCCATCCTGGTGGCCAAAACCAATCTGGATTTTACCCGGCAGGAAGTGGAAAGATTGATCAGGAAGAAAAAAATGACCCGGTTAGAAAGAAAATCACTGGAAGAATTGATGAAGAAATATCATACGAAAAATGTTCAAGAGTTGATTAAACGGCTTTATACTTTTCCGGTGAGTATTGTATTGGCTCAGGCCGCCATAGAAAGTGGATGGGGGACTTCACGTTTTTTTGTTCAGGCCAACAACCCGTTTGGAATGTGGTCGTTCAATCCTGATCATAATCGCATTGCCGCTGCGTCCACCCGCGATGGAACCAAGGTTTATCTCCGGAAATTCAGGGATATTGAACAAGCCATAGATGCCTATTACAAAATGTTGGCTACCGGAAAGCCGTTTGCTGCTTTCCGGGATGCCCGGATGCATGAAAGTAATCCGGATTCTTTGATTCAATACTTGAAAATGTATTCAGAGCGGCGAGATTCGTATGTGCAGGATCTGGCGAAAGTAATCCGAACCAGCCATCTGAAAAAATATGATCATTACAAAATTGCTCCGGAGTACATCCGCAAAAAACAACATTTCCGTTTGTTTGAAGAATAAAGCCGGTATACGGGAAAGGCAAACGGAAAAGGCTTGATGTAGAGAAGTTTATGGTTCTTGCTTTTGAAAGGCTTGTTCCAGTTGCTGATACCATTTTTCCCCGAATCGTCTGATCAATGGAGTTTTCAGGTATTTGTAGAGCGGAATGTTTTCTTTTTTCCCCTTTATCAAAGCGGTTTTGCAAATATCCCAGCGATCATAATTAACGGCGATGTGTTGTTTTAGCTTTGATAGTCGTACAGGATATAAATGGCAGGAAACCGGTTTCTGGAAATGAATTTTTCCTTCTAGCCAGGCTTTTTCAATAGCACAGTAGCTGATGCCGTTTTCAAAAACGACAAAAGCGCATTCGCGGTCGTTAACCAGCGGCGTAACATATTCCCCATCAATATCATAGTCGAAAACCCCGTTTTTTTCAATGACTTTGCGTCCCTCCGGGGTCATGTAAGGTTTTATGGTTTCAATAATTTCTTCGAGCAGGGCAATTTCGTCTTCTTCCAACGGGGCACCGGCATCTCCTTCCACACAACAATCGCCATGACATTGTGCCAGATCACAGGAAAACTGAACCGTTCTTAACTCGTCCGAAACGAGCGTATTTTCAATCACTATCATGCGGCAAAAATAAGTATTCGGAGCATTAATTCTGTTCCGGTTTTATCAGACGCGATATTTTTTGGTAAGATTTTTTAAAACCGGCAGAAAACCGTGAGCGGGCAGCTTGTTCATCAGCTTTAAGCCGGAGAGCCAGTTTCTGGCCTTCTTCGTATCCCACATCAAAAATTTCGTCGGCTTTGTTAAAATCAAGCGTGGTGTAACGTCGTGTTCCGGGCGGATCAACAATGTAATCGCAATATCCCAGTTCGTTACGGATGGTATTGTAGATGGCAAGATGGTACGAACGGGACAGGATGTCTTTCATGCGTTTGAATTCGCTTTTTTCGGCAATGTGGTTAACATGAACGCCGATGATCTTATTGCATTGGTTTTTTAAAACGGCTGCAGCCATATTTTTAGTGAGTCCGCCGTCCACGTAGTAAATGCCGTTGATCACCACGGGATGGAACAGTAGCGGAATGGACGCAGAAGCCAGCGTGTACTGGATGAATTTTCCTTTAGAGATGATTTCGTTTTGTCCGGAATTTAAATTGGTAACCGATAGAAATACCGGGACTTTCAGGATGCTGAAATCATCTTTTATGGCCAGTGACCGGAAAAGATCTTCAACTTTCCGCAAGCTGAAAATGCCCTGTTTTTGCCAGTTGATATTACTAACATGCAGCGGTTTTATCTCTTTTTTGATCAGCCGCAGCATATCGCGGGCCGGAATTCCTAAGGCATAGCCCACGGCTACCATAGCTCCCATGCTGGTTCCTGAAATGGCCGAAGGGCGAAAACCGTTTTCTTCCAGTGCGGTAAGTACGCCCAGGTGGGCAATGCCCCGGGCGCCGCCGCCGCTTAATGCCAGTCCGTACATAGGCCGCTTTTTCATGTTTGGTAATTATAGATTATAATCTTTCAAAGGTAAAGAAAAAGGAGATGAAATCCGAGAAGGACAATATTTTGAAAGCAAAAAGACGGTGCTCAAGACAAGATGCCAATGACAAACGAAATCACAAAAGACAAAAAGACAAATCCCAAAAATCAACTTCTTTTGTCCTTCTGAGCGTAGCGAAGAATCTATTTTAACCACTGCCAGTTTTTTGAGATCCTTCACTACGCTTCGCTCCGTTCAGGATGAACTGTGTTAAAAAGCAAATATTTTTTCATAATTTTCTTCGTATTTATTCAATTTTGTTCCAATAGCATAGGCCTGTCTTAACAACTTATTTGCAATTGCAATTTTTATAACTCTTTCGGGCTTTCCTTTTTCTGATAATCTATCATAGAGTGCTATACATTGACTATTGTGTTTTTTTGCTGACCATGAACATAAATACAATAGCTTGCGTATATATCTGTTCCCCATTTTTGTAATGTGTCCTTTTCCGTTTATACTTGTCCCTGATGAAAATATCCTGGGAACCAACCCTACGTAAGAAGATAATCTCTTAGCATTGTCAAATTTTTGAAAGTTATTGGTAATTGCTATCAGGATGGCCGCTGTTTTTGGTCCAATACCCGGAATAGATGTCAGCGCATTAAATGTATTGGCATAATGTATTTTTATTTTTTCAAGTATTCCGGCTTCCAGTTTAGCTATTTTCAGTTTAATCGTTTTTAACAATGCTCTTAACTCACGCATTACTTTCTTGTCGCAATCAGGAAACCGGGAAAATGCTTCCAGTTGATTATGAAGCATGGTTGCCTGTTTTTGCAAACCTTCAATGGCAGAATGAATTTGCTGAACCTGCATAATCACCGGCTCATCGGGTTGCCACAAAACGGGTTGTTCTGATTGGCCATATAAAGCGATCATCAGGGCATCTTTTTTATCCGTTTTGGCTTTTACCATTCGCATTCTTACGAAGTGTTTAATCTGCAATGGATTAACTACGGATACTTTTACCCCTTGTTTAAAAAGAAACCGGGCTAAAAACAGATAATAAGGGCCTGTTGCTTCCATTACACAGAGATCCTCTTTATCAATAATCTTCATAAACTTTGTAAACCCTTTGGCATCATTACTGTATTTGAAAAAAGAGAACTTTTCATCTTTTTTTTGAAAAGCAACATCAAAAGTTAATTTTGATACATCAATTCCTATAACTTTGCACATGACAAGATGTTTTTATCAGAAGGGATTCTACTTTGTCTTTTCAATCCTAAATACAGGCTTTCATGCCTAACGAACTGTTCAAGATTGAGTAGAAAGGAGAAAGGGACTATCATCCTGAACGGGCTTTTTTAGCCTAATGACAACCATTAGTCTTTATCTTTCTCCTTTTTCTCTTCTGATTGGTTAATAATTTTCAAACTTAACACTTCCTGTAATTATTTCTTTTTGCAAACATAGGATGACAGTGAAAATACAGGTAAAATCTTGAAAATCAACGATTCACCATTCGCTATTCACCATTCAGCACTCAATATTTATCGTTTGTCGTTTCCCAATGACCCGGATTGAACCCCCAAAAAACAAAAAACCAAAAGACAAAAATCCTAAACCCTAAACGCGAAGCGCCGATAAGACGTGGTGTATTGGAGTCCCGCAGGGACGACTCTTATTATCATTGACGCTGAATTTATTCAGAGGTGGCTGGTATTTCATCCCTTCGAGATTTCTGCAAAACTATTTGGAAAAGAGAAAAAGCTACAATTATCAATACAAAACAGACTTTATTCTTATCAAAACCCAATCACATCAAAAAGGGAATTACCCAAAGAAATTTCTAAGCATGCCATTATTTAGAATATTTCTTCTTAGTTTTGCCAACCAAAAATTAAGCACATGCAGGAATACATCCATTTGGGAATCGTTACGCTGATTACATTTTTCTTTAATATGCCCTGGGGATACTGGCGCGGTTCAGTGAAAAAATTCTCCTGGCAATGGTTTTTGGCCGTTCATCTCCCCATACCGGTTATTATTTTCTTGCGGTATTACTTTGAACTCGGCTTTCAGCTTTATACTTATCCTTTTTTGGTCGGTGCTTTTTTCCTGGGACAATATGTGGGAGCCCGTTATTATAAAAAAAGAAAAGCCCGGGCGGCACAAACGGAATCGCAATAACCAGCCTCTGCGATTAAATTCAGAACAGCTTTTACTGTTTTTTTTCTTAAAATTCTGTTAAAAAAGCTGAAAAACAGCCGGTCAGCCAACCGGATTCACGCGGTATTCTTTAATTTTGCAGAAAATTTTATCGTATGAAGAAAGTTTTACCTATCATATTATATTTTGTCTTTTTATCTTTTCTTGCCAAAGGACAAGATACCATTACTTTTATGCAATATAACTTGTTGAATTACGGTAATTTCACAAGCTATTGTACATCAAGTAATAATAATGTTGCCCGAAAAACGGGATATATCAGTACGATCGTACACTATGTTAAACCGGATATTCTGACGGTAAACGAAATGACCGGAATACGGTCTTATCATGATTATTTGTTGAATAACGGTTTGAATACCGATGGTGTAACCGAATATGTTAAGGCTTCGGATACCCTGGCACCAAAAGATGCTTATTTGGTCAATGTTTTGTATTACAATAAGAATAAACTGGGAGAGGCTTCTCACGTGGTGGCGCAGACCTATATCCGCGATGTGGACATTTTTAAATTGTATTACAAATCGCCCGATCTAAACGAAGGTGCCGATACAACATTTATCTATTGTGTTGTGGCCCACCTGAAAGCCGGTATTGATGATCAGAATGCCCGGAAAGTGATGGCTACCAATACCATGAACTATATTGCCGCACATGATCCGGATGAAAATTATCTGCTCATGGGCGATTTTAATGTTTATACTGACCAGGAACCTGCTTTTCAGGAATTTATTAATTATAAAAATGAAGCCATCCGGTTTCACGATCCGGTAGATGCAGTGGGTGACTGGCACAACAATGCGTCTTATGCCTTGTACCAGTCGCAGAGTACGCATTCTTACACCAGTGGTTGTCCTGCCGGCGGCGGACTGGATGACCGGTTTGATTTTATTTTGATCTCAAACAACGTAAAAAACGGAACAAAAAAAGTAAAATATGTGCCGGGAAGTTTTCATGTAGTAGGGCAAGATGGAAAACATTTTAACAAAGCCCTGTTGGATGATCCTGAAAATACGACTGTTCCTTCCAACGTTTTGAATGCCCTTTATTACAATTCCGATCACCTTCCGGTAACATTGAAAGTTTCTGTTGACCAGCCCACAGCGGCAGGAATACGGCAAATTCCTTCTGATATCAGTGAGCTGAAATTTTCCAATCCGGTGAAAGATGTATTGAATTTTTCGGTTCATGCTTCCAAGCCATTAAGCCTGAAAGTTGAAGTTTTTTCGCTGGTGGGGAAAAAAGTGATGCAAGAGCAGTTCTCGTTGTCCCAGGGTTTCTCAAGACAAACCATGGACGTGAGCGATCTTCCGAAAGGCCTTTATATTTTGAGATTTACTGAATCGAACGGGGCAAGCTTTAGCCGTAAACTGCTGAAGTATTGATTTCCTTCTTCTTTTTGCCTGTTTTCTTTCATAAATTATGGTCCCCGGATACTGAAAAAAAGGGTATATCCGGATATTTTGTATTTTTAAGCAGTCAACAATAGCGATATTTTGTTTTATGCCCGGACGAAAAAAGAAAATTTGGATTATTACCGGAAGTGTTCTTTCTCTGATCATTGTGCTGATTATTAGTTTTAACAGCATTGTAGCCGGAATTATAAAGAATAAAATTGATGATTTCGTGCATTTAGAAAAACTCAAAAATTATCATATTACCTATTCCAGGGTGGGTTTTAATTTTATGAACCGTTCGGTAAGCCTGATTGGATTGCATTATCAGCCGGATTCTCTGTATTTGGACAGTTTGGCCAAAGCCAATGTGGACATGATGGTTCCGGAACTCAGTTTGGGACGGCTTACGGTAGCCGGCATTCAGTTTAAAACGCTTTTGAAAGAGAAAAAGTTAATCATTCGGAAAATAACCGTAAAAAATCCGGTGATTAAAATGTACAAGTTTAACGGCATTAAAAAACCGGTAACTCCGGCCAAAAAACAAAAGGTTTCTTTTAAAGATTCTGTTCGGCTTGTTTTGCTTCATGGCGTTTTTATCCGAACCATCCGTTTTAAAAAGAGTAAATGGGAAATCTATAATTACAAACGGCATAAATATACACTGGTAAGTAATAATATTTCGTTGGAAATCAATGATCTGATGCTTAAAAACAGCGGGCATCAAAACCAGTATTTTTATCCGTCCTTAAAAGAAGCTTTTCTGACAGCAAAAGACAATTACATTCAGCTGGGAAATCAATTGTACGATATTCAATTTGATAAACTTTTTGTCGACCTTAAGGGTAACGAACTTTATATTGACGGATTTCGTTATAAACCGTTGTATTCTAAAAAAGATTTCTCAAAACACATTCGTTTTCAGAAAGAGCGTTTTGACATGAGGACTGATAAAATTTCTTTTGACGGAGCAAACTTTTATCTTTATCTCACAAAGGGGAAAGTATATATTCGAAAAATAGGAATATCCCATGCCCTGATCGATCTTTACCGGGATAAAAAAGTTCCCTTTAACCATAAACAGCGGCCTCTGTTTCCCCAGCAGTCGTTGAAAAAAATACCGGGAAAAATAACCATTGACACCATACAGATTTTAAACAGCCGGTTTCAATACAGCGAATCGTCGCCGGTTATTTCTACCCCGCTTATTGTTTATTTCTCTGATCTTTCGGGAACCATTACTCACGTGACAAATGTCCCCTCTCTTTGGCAAAAAAGCAACATGAAGATTAATCTTACCGGCCGGATGATGAATAAAGCTCCTTTTTATCTTCGGTTTTCTTTTCCGCTGGCGTCGGTGAAAGACACGTTTTACTTTAGTGGAGCAGTACACGGACCGGTTGCTTTCCGGGTTTTTAATCCGGCCATTTATCCGGCTTCGGGATTGAAATTTAAATCAGGTATTTTGGACAAGATGACCTTTAAAGGAAGTGGTAGTCCGCGTTATGGAACCGGAACCATGACCATGCTTTATCATGATATGGAGCTGGTAGCAACAAAGAAAAAAGACCGCAAAGCGTCTAATAAATTCATGAGCTGGGGGGTAAATACAATGGTTCGTAAAAATAATCCGCGAAAAGGAGACCAAAAAGGGGCGAAAACCGCCTCCATGTTTTTTCAGCGTGATATTGAAAAAGGATTTGGAAACTTTTTGTGGAAAACACTCTATAGCGGGATGAAAGCAACGATGTTGCCCAGTATAAACACCATTAACCGGAAAAGTGCAGAGTCGTTGTCTTACCCAAAACAAACAAAATAATCCAAAGTTAAAAAGCCTGAAAATATCCTTTTTTGTAGAGGATGAATTTGCCTTTTTTTCTCTTTTGGCGTTTATTTCTCTGTCTGAAATTGAAAATAGGAATTATTTTAGATTCATTTTCCTTTATTTGGCAGCTATTTAGTAGAATTTACCATTTTTTAGATAAACTTAATTTTATTTAACCATAAAATAGAATTAATTGAAGAATAAGATTTAATTTTGTAAAGAATTTTTTGAGGGTTTTTCAGCGTGGAAAGCAGGGGTGTTGGAGAGACGGAACCCTCTCAAAAAGAAATTATTAATCGTTAATTAAAAATATAGATCATGGAAGAAATATTTTCAAAAATCAAGGAGCTTTCGGAAAAGTACCGCGATTATACGGCACAAAACCTGTCAAAACTGGTAAAGATAAAATCATTAAGTACTCAGGAAAAAGAGGTTCAGCAAGAGCTGAAACGTCAGATGGAAGAAGCCGGATTTGACGAAGTTTTCATTGACGGACTGGGTAATGTGATTGGCCGCATCGGCAACGGAAAACGCATTTTGGCCATTGACGGACACATGGATACCGTGGATTTCGGCGATTTGGATGCCTGGGAATTTGATCCTTTAAGTGGAGAAATCAAAGATGGTTATGTTTTGGGCCGTGGAACGGCTGACCAGGAAGGTGGTCCGGCATCTTTTGTTACCTCCGGACGTATTCTGAAAGAGTTGGGTTTCGACAAAGATATTACCATCTATTTTGTGGGTAGTGTGATGGAAGAAGATTCGGATGGATTGCCCTGGAAATACATTGTGGAAGAAGATAAAATTCGTCCTGATTTTGCCATTAGTACCGAACCGACCAATTTGAACATCTATCGGGGTCACCGCGGACGGATGGAGATTGAAGTGAGCTTTTACGGTTTGTCGGCCCACGGTTCTGCTCCCGAAAGGGGAAAGAATGCCATTTATATGGCTTCAAAAGCAGCACTGGAGATTGAAAAACTGAACGAACGGCTGGCTTATGATGAATTTCTTGGAAAAGGAAGTGTAACGATTTCGGAAATGGTTACCGGAAGTCCTTCGCTGTGTTCGGTTGCCGATTTTGCAAAATTTCATCTCGACAGACGGCTTACTTGGGGAGAAACCAAAGAATCAGCCGTAAAAGAGATTGAAGAAATCGTAAAAGACATGAACGCCAAAGTGGAGGTTCTGCAGTATAAAGAAAAAGCATACACCGGCTTGGAATACGGTATGGAAAAATACTATCCTACCTGGAAAATGCCGGAAGATCATCCGGTGGTACAAACCGGTGTCAGTGCTTATTCGGCCTTGTACGGAAAAGCGCCGAAAGTAGACAAATGGACTTTCTCTACCAACGGCGTGGTGATCAATGGTATTTATGGTATCCCGACCATTGGTTTTGGCCCGGGTAACGAAGAGCTGGCGCATGCTCCTAACGAAAAAACACCGGTGGAACATCTCGTAGTAGCCAGCGCTTTCTATGCCGCTTATGCCTATAAGTTTGCTGATGAAAAGTAAATAAGAATCAAGAAAAAAGATACAAGACACAAGAAAAAAGCAAAAGAAACACAAAAACAAAAAATCAATATGGAGCTGAAACAACAGATAGAACAACTAAAAGCATTAAAAACAAATTTATATCAGAATGATTTCCTGCTGACTTGGGAGAAAAGCGAAGAAGAACTGAAAATGGTGCTGGAAACAGCTGCCATTCTAAAAAAGATGCGGGAAAATAATATCTCACCGAAAGTGTTTGAATCAGGATTGGCGATTTCCATTTTTCGGGATAACTCTACCCGTACCCGCTTTTCTTATGCTTCGGCAGCCAATTTGCTCGGACTGGAAGTACAGGACTTGGATGAAAAGAAATCGCAAATTGCCCACGGAGAAACCGTACGTGAAACCGCCAATATGATCTCTTTTTTAAGTGATTTTATCGGCATTCGCGATGACATGTTCATTGGCGAAGGACACAAATACATGTTGGAAGTGGGTCAGGCGCTTGACGATGGATATAAAAATGGCGTGTTGCCGGTACGTCCGGGTATCGTAAACCTGCAATGCGACCAGGATCATCCTACCCAGTCGATGGCTGATTTGCTGCATTTGAAACAGCATTATGGTTCGCTCGAAGCGCTTAAAGGAAAGAAAATCGTGATGAGCTGGGCTTATTCGCCGAGTTACGGTAAACCGCTTTCTGTTCCGCAGGGTATCATCACGTTGATGACACGGTTCGGAATGAATGTGGAGCTGGCTTATCCTGAAGGCTATGAGTTGATTCCTGAAATTGTGGATATTGCCCGTGAGAATGCTAAAAACAGCGGGGGAAGTTTCCATATCAGCCATTCGATGGAAGAAGCGGTGAAGGATGCAGATATTGTTTATCCCAAAAGCTGGGCGCCGTTCCATGTGATGGTACAACGTACCGAGCTATTGAAAAAAGGCGATACCCAAGCCTTGGATGAACTGGAAAAAGCAGCTCTGGCCGAAAATGCCAAACACAAAGACTGGGAATACAACGAACACAAAATGCAACTCACCAAAGGACAGGATGCATTGTATATGCACTGCCTGCCGGCAGACATTACTGATGTTTCGTGTAAAGCCGGAGAAGTCAGCAAAGATGTGTTTGAAAAATACCGTATTCCTACTTATGTGGAAGCTGGTTTTAAACCCTATATTATTGCTGCCATGATGTTTACCAACCGGTTTAAAAATACACCGGAAGTATTACAGAAAATTCTGGACAGCAACCAAAAAAGGGTTTTGTATTAGAACTCATTATTTATTTAACTGTTCCATAAAAAAAAGGCCCCGCGAATTTGCGGGGCTTTTTTATTACTTATTACAAAGAATAAGTAAAATGGAACATTTAAAGGTCGTGTTATGCTAAACGTTTTTAATCAGTTATTCCTTCAAAGTTCCTGTTACAGTTAAACCATGGTGATCCGGGTACCTCCATTGTCGATTCCTAATTTTTCCGTATCGGTAATGATGGCATCTTTCCCGGTATTTTTTACAAAATTTATAGCTGCTCTGACTTTTGGCTTCATACTGCCTTCTCCGAATTGTCCTTCACGCAGGTATTGTTCTGCCTGCAGGATGGTCATTTTGTCGATGGCTTTTTCCTGAGGGGTGTTAAAGTTGATAAACACTTTGGCGATATCGGTCAGAATAAAGAATTTATCGGCCCGGATGCCAATGGCTAATCGTGAGGATGCCAGGTCTTTATCAATAACAGCTTCAATTCCTTTCAGTGTTTTTTCGGCTTCGTAATAACAAGGAATGCCGCCGCCGCCCACCGTAATTACAATATGTCCTTCGCGGGCAATTTTTTCAATGGTTTTTTGATTGAATATTACCAGCGGTTCCGGAGAAGCCACAACTTTTCGCCACCCTCTTCCGCGGGCATCTTCTTTAAAGACAGCACCTGTTTTTTTCATGATGTCCTCAGCCTCTTCTTTGGAATAATAGGGGCCGATAGGTTTTGTCGGGTTTTGAAAAGCCGGATCGTTTTTATCAACCAAAACCTGGGTGATCAGGGTAATGATATCGCGAACTTTATTTCGTTTCATTAATACATTCCGGAGCTGTTGTTCCAGCACGTAGCCAATAAATCCCTGTGAATAGGCACCACACACATCCATTGGCATTTCCGGAATCCCATACAGCTTTTGTCCGGCACTGTTGGCCAGCAAAATGTTTCCTACCTGTGGACCGTTTCCGTGGGTTAAAACCAGATTGTACTTTTTAACGAGTGTCAATAATTTTTTACTGGCTTCGGCTGCATTGGCCGTTTGTTCCTCAATCGTTCCTTTTTGTCCGGCTCTCAGTAATGCATTTCCACCGAAAGCTACAACGGCTAATTTTTTCATGTTTTATATTTTTAAATAATTATAAATCAAAATCATAGATAAAAATTTTTTATTAGCAATAAATCAATAACCCACCCTGCAAACGATGTTTGCATTTTTTAGTTCTTGATTTGAGTAGAATTCTGCTTTAGGGAGAAACACCAGCGATCTCCCGCAGATTTATTGTTGCATTCTTTCCCAAAGACGAAGGGCCTGTTTTTTGGTAAATGTTAAAACATCTTCTTCGTTAATGGTTTGTATCTTGCGGTCTTTTACAATGAGTTGTCCGTTGGAAATGACATGGCGGACATCGGAGGCCTGAAGCCCGAAAATAAAATGACCAAGAAAATTCTCTTCAGAAACCGGGGTGGGGCTTTTATAATCGAGAATGACCAGATTATTCTCACCGTCTCCGGTAAAATGATTCTCATTTAAATAATGATGAACATTTCTGAATCTTTGATAGGCTTTTGAAAAGTCGATATCATCAAAAGTTTGTCCTACGAAATAAGCCTGTTGTGCAGAGCGAATCATATCACTGTGCATCCCGTCGGTGCCCAGCATAATACGGTCACCCAGGTTTTCTCCGTTGAAAAATCCCACATGATTGTTCAGGTTACTGTCCGGATTTTGTACTACCCAGGCTTTGGATTGTTGAACCCATTCTTTTTCGGCATGCGAGAGGTGGAGACAATGTCCCAGGATCGTTTTGGACGAATCGAGGGCTCCAGTATCTTTCAGCCTTTCCACAACCGATTTTCCAAATTCTTTTCTGGTAAATTCCTCATCAAAAACATCTTCTGCCACATGAATATGAAATCCGGAGTTATATTTTTCCGAAAGGATGGCCGCTTTTTTCAGGGTTTCATTTCCCACGGTAAAAGAAGCATGAAGTCCCACCAGCCCCTGATGGTTTTGCAGGTAACTTTCGGTTTCTTCCAGTCCCTCTTCAGCAATATCTTTTCCGTCACGGTCAGAAATTTCATAGCAGAGCAGATGGCTGACACCTACCTGGTCAAAAGCTTTGGCGATAATTTCCAGCGAATCACGTACTGCATTGGGTGAAGCATGATGGTCAATTGCAAAGGTAGAACCGGCTTTGGCACAGGCAATGGCTGTGGATAAAGCACTGGCTTCGATCATGTCACGGTCCAGCGCCTTGTCCAGTGTCCACCAGATATATTGCAGAATCTCAACAAAGTTTTCAGGATTTTTTTTAGGAGCACCCATGCCTCTGGCCAATGCAGAATAAACATGATGGTGTCCTACCACAAACGATTTGGTCACGATCATTCCCTTGCAGTCCAGTACTTCAGTATCTTCAGAAACAGGATGGGTTGTTTCCAAAAACGTTATTTTTCCGTCTAATCCCGGTTCTACCAGTAAATTGGTTTCTTTAAACCGTAAGGTTTTCCAATCCAAAAACCGGGCATTTTTTAAGAGAATCGACATAGATCGTTCAGATTAAATAACAACTCGTTTTAATATTTGTTTAAAGGTAAACGGAACCTTTGTCTTCCATCGTAGGCACACAGCGCATTCGCCACGGCGCCTGCTGTGGGGACAAGTCCGATTTCCCCGATTCCTTTGGCTCCGTAAGGTCCTACAGGATCCGGTACTTCTACGCCTTTAACCACAATTTCAGGGGTTTCGTGGGCGCGTAAAATTCCCAGTTTCCGGTATTTTTCATGAACGAGATAACCTTCTTTCATCGGTAAATCTTCCGAAAGGGCATACCCCAATCCCATGGCTACAGCTCCTTCAATTTGTCCTTCAAAAAGCATGGGATTCATGATTTTACCGGCATCGTGGGCTGCAATGAGCTTTTCTACTTTTCCTTCATCATTCACAATACATAACTGAGCCGCATAACCATACGAGTAATGGATTTTCGGGTCTTCCACCTGGTCCGAAGGTTTATTGGTCCAGTCACAAACATATTGTCCGCTATAAGTTTTTCCGGCCAGTTGTTGTAAGGTTTTGTTTTTCAGGTCTTCTTTTAACGCCTGTGATGCATTGATGATGGCCAGTCCTACCAGTGCCGTAGCTCTGGATGAGGTGGTCATTCCGGTTTTGATGCCGGCCTCGGTGTCGATGACCACTTCAATGTCATCAGGATCGATACCGGTTTCCTGACAGAGTGTTTGCAAAGCCATATTGTTCACGCCTTGCCCCATTTCTGTCCATCCATGGTTCAGACGAACTTTTCCGTTCTCGAGGATTTCTATTTTTACTTTCGATTCATCAATCATTCCATTCCCCACGCCGGAATTCTTTATTCCGGTAGCCAGGCCGGCGTATTTGGCTTTGTAAAAATCATCTTTTACAGCTTCAAGGCAGGCGCGAATTCCCACACCGTAAACCCGTTGTCCGGTGGATGTGGTCAATCCGTCGGTTAATGCATTGTCCCACCGGAATTTCCACCGGTCGAAACCTCCCTGACGGCAAATATCGTCCACGCAGACTTCCAGCGCAAAGGTGACCTGATTGGCACCAAACCCGCGCATGGCGCCACAAGGGATATTGTTTGTATAAATGGTGCGTGCTGTCATGGAAACAGACGGAATGTAATATCCGCCGGCGGCATGGCCGGCAACTCTTTCGAGTACTTTCATCCCTACTGAAGCGTAAGCCCCGGTGTCGCCATAAGCTTCCAGTTTAAGGGCTACCAGTTTGCCATTCTCATCGGCTCCGACTTCCATGTCCATAACGACCGGGTGCCGTTTAGGATGTAAACGAATGGATTCTTCACGGGAAAGTGTGATTTTGACCGGCTTTTGCAGGATATGTGCAAACAAAGCCGTGTGTCCCTGAATGGAAAGATCTTCTTTTCCGCCAAATCCGCCGCCGTTAGGAACCAGTTTTACATGAACTTTTTCTTCCGGAATCCCCAGGATCATAGCTACTTGCCGTTGGTCTTCGTAAATTCCCTGGCTTTGGCTGTACAATAAAATTCCGCCGTTGTCATCCGGAAGGGCCAGCGCCGATTCTTTTTCCAGGAATCCGTGTTCAATGCGTTGGGTTTGGTATCTTCCTTTTGAAATATATTTTGCTTTTTTAAACGCTTCTTCCGGATCGCCAATGGTTACTTTTACCGTATCGAAATTGTTGGGGCGTTCAGGATGAACCCGCTCGCCATCAATGGCTTCAAAAATATCGGTTACGGGTTTGTGTACTTCGTAATCGATATGAATCAGCTCAACGGCTTTCCGGGCAATCTCTTCTGTCTGGGCTACAACGCCGGCAATCACATCGCCGATATAATGGGTGGTTTCGCCTTCGTCAATCATAACTGACCAATCCTGAAGGATAAGGCCAACCTTTTTCTCGCCCGGAATATCTTTTGCTGTGAACACCCGGATTACACCTTCCAGTGCTTCGGCCTCCGAAGTGTCAATTTTCAACACTTTGGCTTTGGGATAGTCGCTTAACTTCAGCGCTCCAAACAGCATGCCGTCTACTTTCAGATCGTCCACATATTTTTTGATTCCCAGCGCCGCTTCCATGGCTTTGTATTTCGGATGCGATTCTCCGATTTTTCCGGATGTTTTTCTGAGCTTGAGATGCTGGTGATTTCGTAAGGCTTCTGCAGCAGCAAGGGCTCCTTTTTCGATTTTTTTATAGCCTGTACAGCGACAAACGTGGGGTTTAAAAGCTTTACGCAGTTCTTCAACTGTAGGATTCGGATTCTTTTCGAGCAAAACTTTTGTGGTGGTGATAAATCCCGGCGTACAAAATCCGCACTGTACAGCGCCTTCGTTCACCATGGCTGTGGCGATCGTTTCTTTGATGTATTCGGGGAAACCTTCCATGGTAAGGATGGTAGCATCTTGCAGGGTGCCCATTTTGGTTACACACGAGAGTTTGGCTTTCCCGTTAATTTCAACGGTACAAGCACCGCAGGCAGCCTGTCCGGAACATCCGTCTTTTACAGAAGTGATGCCCAGATCATTTCGTAAAAAATTCAGAAGGGTAACGTTTTCGTCCCCTTCGTAAGTCATCGTTTTTCCGTTCAGGTTGAAGGTTATCATGATATTAAGTTTTGGAGTTCGGATAAATCAGGGGAGATGGCTGCGGGCAGAGTAATAACTTTTTGCACGGCATTCAAGTCTTTTAATCCGCTGCCGGTAAGTAATACGATGTTCTTGCTGTCCGGGGCAAGTTTGTGGTGTTGGTGATAATGCAGGTATCCGGCAAAAGCTGTGGCTGCAGCCGGCTCGGAAAACAATCCGGTGTTGGATGATAATTGTTTGGATGCCTGTAAGATGGCATCGTCATCTACGGCAAGTACTTCACCCTGATATTTCTGTAAAAACTGTTTGGCCATGTGGAAATTCCTTGGAATATCCACGGAAATGGAATCGGCGAGGGTGTTACTGCTGCGGAATTCCGTTGTGGAGGAGAAAGCGTTCCGTACCAGATTATCACTGCCAGATGACTGAACAGCAACCATAATAGGCATCCGGTCGATCAATCCCAGTTCCAGCAAATCTTCAAACCCTTTATAGACGCCGGAAATGATAACCCCATCGCCTACCGGAACAAAGATCCGGTCAGGAACCGTTTCGTTCATCTGGTCAAAAAGTTCAAATGCTACGCTTTTTTTCCCTTCAATGGTCATGGGGTTGAAAGCGGTATTCCGGTTGTACCAGCCAAATTTTTCTGTGGCCTTTACACTCAGGTCGAAAGCATCATCATAAGTTCCTTTTACCGGGACAATTTGCGCACCATACATTACGATCTGGGTGAGTTTGGCCAGCGGTGCTTTTTCAGGAACGAGCACAATGGCTTTTTGTCCGGTTGAAGCACAGATACCGGCCAGTGATGATCCGGCGTTTCCGGTCGATGCGGTGATAATGGTTTGGATATTTCTTTCTTTGGCAAAGGCAGCTACTAATGCCGAAGCTCTGTCTTTAAAAGAATAGGTCGGGTTTAAGGAGTCGTCTTTTAAATACAGTTTTTCTTTCAGGTTTGTTCCGTTTAAGCGGTGAATGGAATAAAACGGTGTTTGCCCCACTCGAAGAGGCGGAAAGCTTTCCAGGCTCTTTACCGGATAAAGGTCTAAAAAACCGGATGCTTTAAGCGATTGAAAATCCGGATATTTTTCTTTTATTTTTTCGTAAGGATAAACGACCTTCAGTACACCTTCGGGGGCTTCTTCCAGGCTTTGATTGCGGCTGCATTCAGGACACAGGTATCGAACCTCATTGTCATGATATTCACGACCACAGTTAACACACCGATAATAAAATTTTTCTGTTTGTACCATTTTATTTCTGTATTGAACCGGAAACAAAGTTAAGCAAATGTCAAAAGACGGATCTTCCGTCTTTTGACATTTACCCGAAAAGGTTGTTTTTATAATTCTTTTAACAAACCGGTACGGTCGTTAAATTCTTCAATCAATTGATCCCAGACTTTTACCTGGTTAAACAGTTTCGGCCAGATTTCACGGTCATACCATAAGGTGTTCAGGTCTTCCACTTCTTTGGCCTGTTGTTCTACCCAGGTAAAGTATTTCAGATTATGAATGGCTTTCTGGTCTTGATATCCCAGTTCGCGCATATTGTCTGTTTTTTGTCCGGTCAGGCAGCCTGAGAAATCGGCAGCGGCCTGGTAAGCGGTATATTTCCCCCGTTCTTCTTCCAGTTCTTTCAGTCGCGACAGATACATATCTACCGAGTCAGTAGCTACAGTGACGATCATGTCATCTTCTGTCATTTCAAAATATTTGGCCGTTTTGATAGCCGTAAGCAGGTTCGCAATGGAAGAAATTCCCATTAACGGGAGATGGTCGATAAGTTCCTGGTCGAATCCGATAGAGCGCAAATATTTTTGACCTTCCGGATCGTTAAAGAGACGCAGCAAACGCATCGGTTCTTCGTCGTCGATAGCCGAAACAACATCGGTATTTTTAGTGTTGTGAATCCACGGAACATGTTTGTCGCCAATTCCTTCGATACGGTGTGCGCCAAATCCGTTACGCAGCAGGGTGGGGCATTGTAAAGCTTCGGAAGCCACTACTTTGATGTGCGGAGCAATGGTGCGCAGGTAGTCACCGGCAGCAATGGTCCCGGCGGATCCGGTTGCCGATACGTAAGCCGCCAGCTGGGTTTTTTCGTTTTTGGTCAGTTCAAAAACTTCTTCGATAGCCTGACCGGTAACGTTGTAATGCCAGGCTGCATTTCCGAATTCATCAAACTGGTTGAAGATAACGATATCGTCGCGTGTACGGCGCAATTCCCAGCATTTGTCATAAATTTCTTTTACGTTTGATTCGCTTCCCGGGGTGGCGATAACGGTTGATTTTACTACGTTACGCAGCCAGTCGAAACGTTCCTGGCTCATTTCCTGTGGCAGGATAGCAATGGGCTCTGTACCCATCAGGCGGCTGTCGAAAGCACCACCACGACAATAATTACCGGTAGAAGGCCAAACGGCTTTATGATAAGTCGGATCAAATTCGCCGGTGATAATTCGCGGAGCAAGACATCCGTAAGCGGCTCCTACTTTATGGGCTCCCGTAGGAAAGTATTTTCCCACCAGCAAAACAATACGGGCTTTTACGCCGGTAAATTCAGAGGGGAGCTCGAAGTAATTCGGTTTGCCAAATAATCCTCCCTTTTCTTTGGGTTCGTTTTTCCAGGTGATGCGGAACAGGTTTAACGGATTGATATCCCACAATCCGACGTTTTTTAAAGCTTCTTTTATTTTATCCGGAATTAATTCGGGATGACGTTGTTGTTCAAATGTAGGCAGAATGATTTTTTGTTCTCTAAAACGCTGAACAGCGTGTTCAAGGGCTTCTTCGTTTACTACCCGGTCAGAAAAATGTATCATGGCATTATTATTTTTTTAGTTGTACTTTTTTGTTTTTGCAAAGATAGATATATTTTATAAATCAAGCTTTAAACAAGTAAATCATCTTATAATATTTTGAAATAAAGAAAAAAGATATTATTTTTGGCGGTAAATGTAGTATTTTGTCATTTTGGATTAATTTTTATCCTTAACTTGTAGAAAAATCAGCTGCATTTTTGTTCAAAACAATTTAAAACGCTTGGAAAAATGGAAAAAAACAAAAGACTAATGGATGAGATTGACCGGAAATTGCTCAATTTATTGCAGGAAAACAGTCGAATTACTATCCGGAAATTATCAGAAAAATTATATCTCTCCACCACGCCGATTTATGAACGAATTAAAAAACTGGAAAAAAGTGGTCTGATTAAGCAATACATTACCTTGCTTGATCCTAAGAAAATTGACCGTAATCTGGTGGTTTTTATTTCCATCAATCTGGCCCGGCATACCAAAGAAGTTGTGGAGGCTTTTGAAGATGCTATTGCCAAGCTTGATGAGGTGAGTGAGTGTTATTACATTTCTGGGAATTTTGATTTCTTATTGAAAGTTTATTGTAGGGATATGGATGATTATCATGATTTTTTAACGAATAAGCTATCGGTTATTGAGAATATCTCACAGTTTTACAGTTCGTTTGTGCTGACCAATTCCAAGCTGTCCTATACTTTTAAATTGTAATACTGTGTTGCGGACGTTGGATTAATTTTTGATTTTAGAGGTGTGTCCGGAAAATAACAAGGGCGGAAATTCGTGAAGAATTTCCGCCCTTGTTGATGTTTTTTCAAAAATGGTAAAAGCTAAACTTCCTGAATCAATTCTTTGGCTACTTCTTTAATTTCTTTTTCGGCTTCCTTTACTGGTTCGTCAGTTTCGCCGGCTCCTTTGCCGCCATTAAAGAAGGCGTTAAGGGCAACGGCTGTGATGGAACCCAATGTAATTCCGCTATGCAGAATGGTTTGGCTCCAGCTGGGAAAATGTTTAAAAAATTCAGGGGCTACCAATGGGATGATTCCGATACCAATACTGATGGCTACAATAAAAATATTGTGTTGGTTTTTTGTAAAATCAACACGGGAGAGTGTTTTGATTCCGCTGGCTGCCACAATGCCAAACATGGCAATTCCGGCACCCCCCAAAACCGGATTGGGTAAAGAAGCAATAATCGTTGCCAATTTGGGGAATAATCCCAAAACGACCAAAATGACTCCGGATGTAGCCACTACAAAACGGCTTTTTACTCCGGTTAATCCCACCAACCCTACATTTTGGGCAAAAGCGGTATAAGGAAAGGCGTTCAGTGCCCCACCAAGCATGGTGGCAAAGCCGTCGGCCCGCAATCCGCGGGTAAGGTCTTTTTCTTTTATGGGAAGATCAATGATTTCTCCAATAGCCAGAAAATCGCCGGTTGATTCTACCATGGTTACCAGCATGACGATAATCATGGCTAAAATGGCGCCGGTATCAAATTTTGGCCATCCATAATAAAAAGGAGTGTCTACTCTTAGCCAGGGGGCGCTGGAGAGGCCGGAAAGATCAACCAGTCCTAACGGCCAGGCAATAAGCATCCCCACAAATAATCCGATTAAAACGGAGATGTTGGCAATAAAACCTTTAAAATATTTGTTAATGGCTAAAATGGTTAGGAGTACAATTCCGGCAATAGCCAGAAATTCTAAAGAGGCATAATTCGGGTTTCCAAAGCCGCCTGCCGACCAGGCGATTCCTACAGGAAGCAGTGATATCCCGATGATGGTAATGATGCTTCCGGTAACGATGGGAGGGAAGAATCGTAAAAGTTTACTGAAATACGGGGCAATAAGAAAGGTGAAAAAACCCGCCACAATAACGGCTCCAAAAATGGTTTCCATTCCCTGTGACTGGGCAATTAGAATCATGGGAGTAACGGCAGCAAAAGTAACTCCCTGAATTACAGGAATGCGAATTCCCATTTTCCAGATTCCCAGGGTTTGAATTAAAGTGGCAATGCCGCAGGTAAATAAGTCGGCATTGATCAGAAAAGCCGTTTCGGCTTTGGTAAGGTGTGCTGCGCCGGCAATGATAAGCGGAACAGCAACCGCTCCGGCATACATGGCCAAAACGTGTTGTAATCCGTAAACAAACAGTTGGCCTCCCGGTAGCATTTCGTCAACAGGGTGATTGCTTCTTCTCATAGGTAAAAGGTTAAAGTGAATAAAAATTAAATTTTCAGCGACCTAAGTTAAAAGGTTTTATCCGGTTTTTGTCGCTTCCATTAAAAATTGGGAAAATGTTATTTTTTGCATTCTGTTCGGATTTAATTTTAGACGTAAACAATATTATATATGTGTTTTTGTGATTATTTATTCTATAGAAGAGAATTAAATATAGTGATAAAACCTACAAAAGAATAATGTTATAGGTGAATAATTATTTTTCATAAATGTTTTTTGTGCCTTTTGACGGAAAAATTGGGTTGATAAATTGAAATTATCCGTGTTTTCTTTGGTATTCCACAATGTCGGCAGCCACTTTGTGGGCCTTTTGTCGGATGCTTTCGGTGTTGATGGTCAGGAGCTTTCCGTCTTTTACCACGATCTGTCCGTTGACAATGGTCATTTTTACCAGGCTGCTGTTTCCGCAGGTAACCAGGCTGACCAGAGGATCGTGTGAGCCCGCATAGGCAATGTCGTTCAGGTCAAAGAATATAATATCGGCGGCCATGCCTTCTTCCAGTATTCCGATGTCGTTTCTGCCCAGTACTTCTGCGCCGCCTCGTGTGGCTGTACGCAGAATTTGATAGGCATTTAGTCCGTTGCTGCCATATTTCAGGTGGTTAAGCAGGTAAGCCCGTCGAATTTCTTCCCACATGTTTGAACCGTCGTTGGATGCGCTTCCGTCTACAGCAATACTGAGCTTTACTCCGGCTTCCAGTAATTCGGTAGTAGGACAAATGCCGCTAGAAAGTTTCATGTTGGAAGATGGGCAATGGGCTACTCCGGCACCATTGAGCAGCTTCATTTCCGCCTCATTGAGGTGAATGACGTGGGCAAACCAAACATCCGGACCGGTCCAGCCCATATCGGCCATGAGTTCTACCGGACGCCGGCCAAATTTTTCTAGGCAGAATTTCTCTTCGTCTTTTGTTTCGGCCAGGTGGGTGTGCAGCATGACATCTTTTTTCCGGGCCAGTTTACGGGTTTCGATCATTAGTTCGGGGGTTACCGAAAACGGAGAGCATGGTGCCAAGGCAATGCGTTGCATCGAAAACCGGCGATTATCATGGTAGGTGTTGATTAACCGTTCGGAGTCTTCCAAAATAATTTCTTCTTTTTGTACCACAGAATCCGGAGGAAGTCCGCCCTGACTTTTCCCCAGCGACATGGAGCCCCGGGTGGCATGAAACCGGATACCAATTTGAGCGGCAGCTTTAATTTGTTCGTCAATGAGTGTGCCTGGTTGGTTTTTTGGGAAAACATAATGGTGATCCATGGTGGTTGTGCATCCGGTGCGTAACAATTCGCTAAATCCAACCAGCGCACCATAGTAAACGGCTTCGGGAGTAAGATGTTTCCAAAATTCGTAGAGCCCGATAAGCCAGGGGAATAAAGGCATTTCCTGTACTTCGCGGATTCCCCTGAAAAGCGTCTGATACAAATGGTGATGGGTATTTACAAAACCCGGCAGGGCAATAAGTCCTGAACAGTCTATTATTTCTGTGTCAGGTGAGGGAGTGAGGTCTTTTCCGATGGATGCAATCCGGTTTGTTTCTGCTAAAATATCCTGATTGGATAAAATTTCGTCACGTTGATTAAAAGTGACAAGAGTCGAAATGTTTTTGAATAAAACAGCCATTTTGTATTTTTTAAAAGGTTCTTTTTTTGGTGAAAAAACAGGTTTAATCCCTGTTTTGCTAAGATAAAATAAATGTTACGGAAAATCAACTAAAAAGCATATTATTTATGGGATAGTTGGGTGTTTTTATAGAAAAAAAACCTATATTTATTTAATAAATCAGAATAAATAACAAATGTTTGTTTTTACGAGAAGCTACCCTTTCTTTGGGCAGCTTCTCGTTTGATTTGTTGTTTTCTTAAAGGATAAATTTGAGAATAAACAAAGCGGTCAGGATATACATCATCCAGTTGACATCATTATGTCGGCCACTCAGTACTTTTAAAATAACATACGAAATCATGCCAAAGGCAATGCCATCAGCAATGCTATAGGCGAGCGGCATTGTGATGATGGTTAAAAAAGCAGGAATACTTTCCGTATAATCGGCAAAATTGATTTTTTGTACCGGGCTCATCATAAAAGAGCCGACGACAATCAGTACGGGTGCGGTAGCTGCTTCCGGAACCATCAAAAAAACGGGAGCCAGAAACAGGGCCAGGATAAAAAGTATAGCAGTAGTAAGAGCGGTTAAACCGGTTCTTCCACCTTCGGCGACCCCGGCTGCGCTTTCCACGTAAGTGGTTACGGTAGAGGTGCCCACCATGGCGCCGAAAGTGGTTCCGATGGCGTCGGCCAGAAGGGCTTTGTTAATTCCGGGAAGCTTTCCTTCCTTCGTCAACATATTAGCCTTGGATGCTACACCGACCAGCGTACCTACGGTATCAAACATATCCACAAACAAAAAGGTAAACAGGATGATTAGCATGTTTATTGTCAGGATGTGGTGCCACTGAAATTTGAAAAAGATAGGAGCAATGGAAGGGGGAAGCTGTACGAGGGATGCGTGTGGAAAATGGGTAATGCCCAACGGAATACCGATAAGGGTGGAGGCAAAAATCCCCCAAATCAAAGCTCCTTTTATCCGCAGCGCCAGTAAGATTCCGGTGATGAGTAGTCCGGATAATGCAATCCAGGCTGTTGGATTGTTCAGGTTTCCCAATGTAACCAGTGTGGCCTTATCAGAAACGACAATTCCGGCCCCGTGAAGTCCGATAAAGGCAATAAACAATCCGATTCCGGCCGAAATAGCATGTTTGATGGTAAGCGGAATGGCATCTACAATCAGTTCCCTTATTTTGAAAAAGGTTAACAGGATAAAGATGATCCCTTCAAGAAAAACGGCTGTAAGGGCAAATTCCCAGGAATATCCCATTCCTAATACGACAGTGAATGCAAAAAAAGCATTCAATCCCATTCCGGGAGCCAGAGCAAAAGGAAGATTAGCATATAAAGCCATAACCAGTGTAGCTACAATGGACCCCAAAGCCGTAGCTGTAAAAATGGCATGGGGGTCCATTCCGGTTTTGCCGAGGATTCCCGGATTTACAGCGAGAATGTAGGCCATGGTTAAAAAGGTGGTTAAACCGGCCATGAATTCAGTGCGGACATCGGTGTTGTGCTTTTTTAACTGAAAGTAATTCTCAAACATAACATTTCCCGTAAAATATTAAGTTAAAAAAATTTTTCAGATTAAAAAGTCCATTTTACAGCTGCTGTAGCTACAATTCTAAAGTTTTCAATAATAAAATTATTTTCCAGATCGATTTCGGAACCCATGGAAAAATGTTGTCCAAAATTATACCAAAATTGGGGTTGGGAGAGGAAAACCATGTTGGTGTGATTGGTTGTTCCGTCGCTGTGTGTATAGTCTTTGTTTTCATGCCAGAAATCGAAAAATCCGGAAACGGTCAGCTTCTTCTTAAAAAAGTTCAGTTTCCAGACTCCGGTAATCTGAAAGGATGGATAGTCTTCTCTAACAATGTATTTGTAAAGTAATTCCAGAATAAAGATTTTATTGAAATCTTTACTTGCCCAGGTGTATTGCCCCCCGAACAGCCAGGCATTTTTAATTTCGTAGGCGCCATTGTAAGGGGTGGCTTCGTACATCCCAAAACCACCGTTATATTCCACGTGGAAATCAATGGGCGGTTTCCAGAATCGTAAATTTCGTGAAATTTCCCAATAGGAAGTATTCACCCCATAAAGGTTGTCACTTACCTTATAGTTCATGTCAATGAAAAAGTAAGTACTTCCCCATTTGTCCACATTAAAACTTTCGACGGTGGAGAGAAGGTGGGCCTGTTGGTCTTTGGCTCCAAAAACCCAGTGAAGCTGAATGTCGGTTTGTGCAAAAGTGGTCAGGCTAAGCACAAAACCCAAAAAAAGGAGAAAAAATCTTTTCATAAGGCAATTTTTTAATGGGTTAATTAAGAAATAATGTCGACCCTAAATTAAATGGATTTTCTCCAGCTTTGAAATTTCTGAAAAAATTTGGAAAAAGTAAATATTTTAAAACCAGTACGTTATTATTTTTAGATAAAAGATCTATAAATTTATATATTTATAATTAAATATTCTATATTTTATAGATAAAAGCAGGATAAAAAGCTGTATATATTGTTTGTTTAAGTAAAATAGGATGTTTTGTTAAATAAACGGGGGCTGTGGGATGTAAACAAAAAAAGCCGGAGGAAATATTTCCTCCGGCTTTTCCAGGTTTGGGAAAAGAAAAAGATTAATCTTCCTCTTTTTGTGATTCTTCGTATTCTTTCAACAGGCGTTCCTGTACATCGGTTGGTACCTGTTGGTATTGATCGAATTTCATGGAGAAAACACCACGGCCTGAGGTAATGGAGCTAAGAGATGTGGCATATCTTGCCATTTCAGCTCCCGGTACTTTGGCTCGGATAATCTGGTTTTTGCCTTTGCTGTCCATTCCCATGATCATTCCTCTACGGCCTTGTAAATCGGTCATTACAGCGCCCATCATATCTTCAGGAACAATGATTTCCACATCGTAAATGGGCTCCATAATTTTCGGGCCGGCATCTTTAAATGCCATGCTAAAGGCGTTTCTTCCGGCCAGTTTAAATGAAATCTCGTTAGAGTCCACCGGGTGCATTTTCCCATCATACACATATACGATAATATCCCGGGCATACGATCCGGTCAACGGGCCTTCGGTCATGCGTTCCATAATTCCTTTCAGAATGGCAGGCATGAAACGGGCGTCAATAGCCCCACCAACAATACAGTTATTGAAAATAAGTTTTCCGCCCCACGGAAGATCATGTTCTTCCGTTCCTCTTACCGGAAAATCAGTGGGTTTCTTGTAATCTTCCACATAAGGTTGAACCCGTAAATGGACTTCGCCAAACTGACCGGAACCACCTGATTGTTTTTTATGCCGGTAACTGGCATCGGCAATTTTTGTGATGGTTTCGCGGTAAGGAACTTTGGGGGTAAAGATTTCTACTTCTACTCCGTTGGCTTTGGTCAGATACCATTTTACGGTGTTGATATGGAATTCTCCCTGGCTTTTTACCAGCAGCTGTTTCAGTTCCCGTGAAAATTCTATACCCAGGCTGGGGTCAGTTTTGTGCATTTCGTTAAGCAATGCTCCCAGTTTTTCATCGTCGGCAGAATTTACGGCTTTAACGGCTACGGTGTACAACGGATCGGGCAACGGGAAAGGCTCAAAACCAGCTCCGGCATTTTTCGGATCCATCAGCGAGTCTCCGGTTTGTACATCTTTCAGCTTGATGGTCACAGCGATGTCACCGGCTTCTACTTTTTCTACTTTATCACGGTTTTTTCCGTTCAAAACAAACAACTGAGTGATCCGTTCTTTGTTATCGGTACGCGGATTGATCAGGTCCATCGCTTCGGAAATCACACCGCCATAAACTTTGAAATAAGAAACTTCTCCGAGATGTTGCTCAATAGACGTTTTGAAAATGAACAAAGCGGCCGGTTCTTCTGTAGAGCAATGGTATTCTTTTCCGTCAGTCGTTTTACGGGCCGGCATGTCATTAGGAGCCGGACAGGATTTGCTGATAAAATCAAGTAAGCGGGTTACGCCAATGCCATGTTTGGCTGATGAAACCATTACGGGGAAAATTGCCCGCGAAATAAGTCCCAGTCGGAGCCCCTCACGCATCTCTTCAATGGTAAGTGTGTCGTTTTCGAAATATTTTTCCATCAGGGCTTCATCACCTTCGGCTGCATTTTCAATGAGTTTCAGATGCAGTTCTTCCGCTTTGTCTTTTTCACTATCCGGGATATCCGATACTTCCGGTTCGCCGCCGCCGTCTTTAAATTTTAATTGTTTCATTAACACCAAATCAATAATGGTGTCAAAACCTTCTCCAGCATTTACAGGATACTGTACGACAGTTACTTTATCTCCGAAATAATCTCTTAGCGAATTGACGGCATCGTCGAAGTTTGCACTATGGTGGTCCAGCTGATTAACGACAAAGACTACCGGGCTGTTAGCCACTACGGTTTGCCGCCAGGCTGTTTCGGTGGTTGCTTCTACCCCGGCCTGGGCATTTACTGTGAGCAAAGCGGTATCCGCTACATTTAATGCGGCAATGGTTTCGCCTACGTAATCAGCAAATCCCGGAACATCGAGAATGTTAATTTTTTTATTGTCATAAATGGTATGAAGCAGAGCAGAGTGTACCGAATGTTCTCTTTCCTGTTCGATGGGTTTATAATCCGAAACCGTATTTTTATCTTCAATGGTTCCTTTTCTATTGATGATTTTTCCTTCAAACAGCATGGCTTCAGCCATGGTGGTTTTTCCTGATTTGGCACCACCAATAAGTGCTACGTTCCTAATCTCGCTTGTTTTGTAAACCTTCATATGCTTTTAAATTTTCGAATAGTTTTGTTGTTGTTCGTTTATTGTAATCTTAATATCCTGCCTGAATTTTGTCCCGCATACGTTTGAAAAAACAAAAAAACGGATTGAAAATCCAACAGGCCGACAAATGTAAAAAAAATCAACTTAGCAACGAACAGTGTTTTTAAATTCGTGAAAAAGAAAATTCGTTGAAACAGAGAATTTCTTTGTTTAGAAAATAAAGTTGAGAAACAAGAAGTATAAATCATGTTTAAAATTTGTAAGGATCCTTGGCTCAAGTAGGTATTATTCTTTGTGTGGAGAAAGATGGATATTAAACGGCTAAATTTTAATAATTAAAGGGGATGAAAAGAAAAGTTCTATTTTGTTTGATTATTCGTGATACTTTTTGTACTTTTACATCCCTTTTTCGAGAGGGAATATGTTGGAGTATGTCTGGTAAGAAAGTGGGGATGAAAAAGGAATGTTCTTATTTTTTCTTTTTGGGAAAAAAGTCTCGGTTTGGGAAAAATTGGACTAAAATTTTTCTTTACTGATAATAGTGTTTGGCTTGTAATTCCTGGAAAGATGAACAGAATGAAAATTTTGGAATAAAACTTGTTGATGAAATAACAGGTGAGATAAGTAGAACGAAAAAAGATTATATGTAAAAACTTTACAATGCAGTAAAATGAAAACCTTTACCCGGATATTGTTCATCCTTTTAGCTTCTATTGCTTTTGTTTTTTCTGCCTTTGGGCAAAATAAAAGCTTTGATGCCTCTTTAAATCCAGAGCAGGCAAAAAATCCGTCTTTTTTGCTTTGGGATTTCCCGGTAAATTTTCATGAACGTCTTCACCCGGCCTTTCCTTATCATGATAAACATAATAAGTCGCTTAATGTTCAGGATATAACACTTGATACAGTAAGTGTGACTTCTTATTTTGAAAATCCTAAACGATATATTTACACCTATTCATCCGGTAATTTAACAATGACCTTAGTACAGGAAGAAGGTAATAATGGGTGGGAGAATAATACGGTAAATATTTGTGTTTATGACACTTCCGGAAATAAGCTGGTTTCAATTTGGGAAAATTGGCAAGATTCGGTTTGGGTCAATGCCGCAAAAAACATTTATACATACGGTTTTAATAATGTAATGGAAACTTGTGTGGGAGAAATATGGAATAATGGGGAATGGGAAAAATCAGACAGTACAACATATACTTATGATGCCAGCGGTAAATTGTTGTCTTCTTATAAAGAGGTTTGGAATGACAGTACATGGGTCGATAATACTTTTGATTTGGCAACTTACGATTCTGTGGGCAATCTGGTGAATTTAACAAGCACGGTTTGGGATGATAGTTTGGGGTGGCTTAAAAAGCAACAATATTTTTATACTTACGATACCAACCACAATGTTTTAACTGCCCTTATTCAAAATGGGGTAAATTTCCAATGGCAGAACTTTTATAAAGAAGAGTATACTTATGATTCCGCAAATAATAAACTTTCTTATATCGGACAGACCTGGAGAGAAACTGACAGTACCTGGGTTAACTCCGAACAATATTTGTATACATATGATACTTATGGGTGGTTGACAAATGCGTTGGGACAAAATTGGGATACCGTAAATAACCAATGGGTAAACTATGTAAATGCACAATATACCCATGACCTTTATGGAGGAATTGAATCCGATTATGTTCAGCGATGGAATGACAGTGTTTGGGCAGATTCGGCATTAACACAATACGTATATGACAAATATGGAGATGCTATAAGCGGCGATTATTATACTTGGGATGGTAATTCCTGGGTCATTAATCAAGACGGCCCCTTCCAGGTATCTTATAATTACAATATTGATTACAAGTATTTTGTGGGATATCATTTTGATGCGGCTTATTCTACCCCGGTTGCCGAAGCCGTAAAAATGTTGAAGAGCCCGGTAAGTAAATTTGTCTGTATTCCGAATCCGGCATCAACATCTTCTGTGATTCAGCTGAATCTGGATGAAAAAACAAATGTAAACCTGAGTATTTTTGATATTACAGGTAAAAAATTAAAGACCATTTATAAAGGAAGTTTACCGAAAGGTACTTATCATTATCCGCTTTCATTGGAAGCTTTTCCGTCAGGTATCTATTTTGCCTCTGTTGGAACAGCTTATTCGATCAAAACAATTAAGATTGTATGGATGAATTAAGAAAATATTAACAGCTTAAAATACAATATCATGAAAAAGTTATTTCATTTTTTGACCCCCGGTTTCCTGACCGTTTTTATTCTTTCGCTCAGTTTGAGTGTGATGGGGCAAACTCCTTTTATCAAAGTAGTTCAGCCAAACGGAGGCGAAAGTTGGGCCGTGGGAACTACCCATGTAATTTCCTGGAACGACAATTTTACCAAACCGGTAAAAATTCTGTTGAGTACGGATAATGGTGTGTCTTACCAGACGATTGCCAATTCGGTAGAAGGAACAACCTGGAGCTGGAAAATTTCTAAAAATCAGGCGACTTCAGATGAGTGTAAAATAAAGGTCGTAAGTACTGTAAATGATCAATATGCTGATGAGAGCAATCATACGTTCTCGATAACAGCAGTACCGGCAAAAAGTAAGATTCGGGTTCTCCAGCCAAATGTAAAACATATTGAATGGGCAATCGGGACAGCGCATAAGATCTCATGGGAAAGTAATTTAGGGGATAAGAAAGTAAACATTGATTTAATATCGCACAATGCCGACAATACGACTTATGTTTCTGACGGATCCGGTTATCATGTGCTGAACATTAAGAATAATGTGGAAGGAACGACGTATGACTGGAAGATTCCCAGCAATCTAGCTACCGGAGATTACTACATACAGGTAAGCAGTGTGGATGATCCTTCCGAAGTATTCGACATGAGCAATAATACATTTGCGGTTACAGAAATGCCGAAAGGGAGTTTCATCAAAGTGCTTCAGCCGAATGTAAAACATATTGAATGGGCTGTGGGGACGACACATAAGATTTCCTGGAACAGCAATTTAGGGGATAAGCGAGTAAACATTGATTTGATATCGCACAATGCCGACAATACGACTTATGTTTCTGACGGATCCGGTTATCATGTGCTGAACATTAAGAATAATGTGGAAGGAACGACGTATGACTGGAAGATTCCCAGCAATCTAGCTACTGGAGATTACTACATACAGGTAAGCAGTGTGGATGATCCTTCCGAAGTATTCGACATGAGCAATAATACATTTGCGGTTACAGAAATGCCGAAAGGGAGTTTCATCAAAGTGCTTCAGCCGAATGTAAAACATATTGAATGGGCTGTGGGGACGACACATAAGATTTCCTGGAACAGCAATTTAGGGGATAAGCGAGTAAACATTGATTTGATATCGCACAATGCCGACAATACGACTTATGTTTCTGACGGATCCGGTTATCATGTGCTGAACATTAAGAATAATGTGGAAGGAACGACGTATGACTGGAAGATTCCCAGCAATCTAGCTACTGGAGATTATTACATACAGGTAAGCAGTGTGGATGATCCTTCCGAAGTATTCGACATGAGCAATAATACATTTGCGGTTACAGAAATGCCGAAAGGGAGTTTCATCAAAGTGCTTCAGCCGAATGTAAAACATATTGAATGGGCCGTGGGGACGACACATAAGATTTCCTGGAACAGCAATTTAGGGGATAAGCGAGTAAACATTGATTTGATATCGCACAATGCCGACAATACGACTTATGTTTCTGACGGATCCGGTTATCATGTGCTGAACATTAAGAATAATGTGGAAGGAACGACGTATGACTGGAAGATTCCCAGCAATCTAGCTACTGGAGATTATTACATACAGGTAAGCAGTGTGGATGATCCTTC
This sequence comes from Candidatus Sulfidibacterium hydrothermale, assembly GCF_020149915.1. Classification (GTDB taxonomy): domain Bacteria; phylum Bacteroidota; class Bacteroidia; order Bacteroidales; family F082; genus Sulfidibacterium; species Sulfidibacterium hydrothermale. The sequence goes on along the minus strand of NZ_CP083760.1, from coordinate 3,071,725 downwards.
CGAAGTATTCGACATGAGCAATAATACTTTTGAAGTAACTGCTTTACCGAAAGGAAGTTTCATTAAAGTAATCCAGCCGAATGTAAAAAATATCGAATGGGCCGTGGGGACGACACATAAGATTTCCTGGGACAGCAATTTAGGAGATAAGCGAGTAAACATTGATTTGATATCGCACAATGCCGACAATACGACTTATGTTTCTGACGGATCCGGTTATCATGTGCTGAACATTAAGAATAATGTGGAAGGAACGACGTATGACTGGAAGATTCCCAGCAATCTAGCTACTGGAGATTACTACATACAGGTAAGCAGTGTGGATGATCCTTCCGAAGTATTCGACATGAGCAATAATACTTTTGAAGTAACTGCTTTACCGAAAGGAAGTTTCATTAAAGTAATCCAGCCGAGTGTGAAAAATATCGAGTGGGCTGTGGGGACGACACATAAGATTTCCTGGGACAGCAATTTAGGAGATAAGCGAGTAAACATTGATTTGATATCGCACAATGCCGACAATACGACTTATGTTTCTGACGGATCCGGTTATCATGTGCTGAACATTAAGAATAATGTGGAAGGAACGACGTATGACTGGGAGATTCCCAGCAATCTAGCTACTGGAGATTACTACATACAGGTAAGCAGTGTGGATGATCCTTCCGAAGTATTCGACATGAGCAATAATACTTTTGCTATTACTCAGGCTGCGCCTAAAATTGATGTCTATCCTAATCCTGCGACGACAACTGTTACTTTAAAATTCAATGAAAAGGATAATGAAAACTACGTACTTACTCTATATAACCGTTTTAATATGCGGGTAATGTCAAAAGTGGTCAATACAACTTATATGAAAGAGGTGCGTATTAATACTTTTGATTTGCCAAATGGAATTTATTTCCTGCGCTTGAGTTCTCCTCATGGAGTAATTTCAAAGAAGATTATTGTCCAACACGATTGATAAGATTTGTAAGTAAAAAAAAGCCGGATTTATTCCGGCTTTTTTATTGAAAAACAGAGTGAAACAACTAACAGTTATTGTCCTGTTAAATAAATTGTTAAAAAGTATTGACTTTCGGTGAATATTTATTTAATTTTGGAACGGCGAAGGTAAATACTTGAAGATGATGGGCTTTGTAATAAAACTTTAATTATACGGCAATGAAAGAACAAGGATCTGTTTTACGGTTTTTCTTTTTGTCTGTCCTGTTTTTGACTTTTTATGGCGTATTAATGGGGCAAACGCCATTTATAAAAGTGATTCAGCCAAACGGAGGAGAAAGTTGGGCTGTTGGGACAACACATCTCATTTCTTGGAATGATAATTTTACCCAACCGGTAAAAATTATGTTGAGTACCGATAATGGACAGCATTATCAGACGATTGCCAATTCGGTAGAAGGAACTACCTGGAGTTGGGAGATTTCTAAGAATCAGGAAATCTCGGAAAACTGCTTAATAAAGGTCGTAAGTACGGTAAATGATCAGTATGCCGACGAAAGCAATTATACTTTTGCGATAACAGCAGTTCCGGAAAAAAGTAAGATTCATGTTATTCAGCCAAATGTAAAGAACATTGAATGGGCAGTAGGGACGACGCATAAGATATCGTGGAATACAAATCTTTCCGGGAAAGTGGATCTTTACCTGATACACTGCGAACCGGATGGTAGTGAGACTCAGCCACAGGATTCGATATTGATTAGCAAGGATGTTTTAGGCAGCACTTATGACTGGGAGATAACCAATGCGACGAAGTATCCGGTTTACGGTTATTATAAAATACGAGTGAGCAGCAGTTCCGATACCACGGTAACCGATTTGAGCAATAATACGTTTGCGATTACTGCCTTGCCGAAAGGAAGTTTTATCAAAGTACTTCAGCCGAATGTAAAACATATTGAATGGGCAGTAGGGACGACGCATAAGATATCGTGGAATACAAATCTTTCCGGGAAAGTGGATCTTTACCTGATACACTGCGAACCGGATGGTAGTGAGACTCAGCCACAGGATTCGATATTGATTAGCAAGGATGTTTTAGGCAGCACTTATGACTGGGAGATAACCAATGCGACGAAGTATCCGGTTTACGGTTATTATAAAATACGAGTGAGCAGCAGTTCCGATACCACGGTAACCGATTTGAGCAATAATACGTTTGCGATTACTGCCTTGCCGAAAGGAAGTTTTATCAAAGTACTTCAGCCGAATGTAAAACATATTGAATGGGCAGTAGGGACGACGCATAAGATATCGTGGAATACAAATCTTTCCGGGAAAGTGGATCTTTACCTGATACACTGCGAACCGGATGGTAGTGAGACTCAGCCACAGGATTCGATATTGATTAGCAAGGATGTTTTAGGCAGCACTTATGACTGGGAGATAACCAATGCGACGAAGTATCCGGTTTACGGTTATTATAAAATACGGGTGAGCAGCAGTTCCGATACCACGGTAACCGATTTGAGCAATAATACGTTTGCGATTACTGCCTTGCCGAAAGGAAGTTTTATCAAAGTACTTCAGCCGAATGTAAAACATATTGAATGGGCAGTAGGGACGACGCATAAGATATCGTGGAATACAAATCTTTCCGGGAAAGTGGATCTTTACCTGATACACTGCGAACCGGATGGTAGTGAGACTCAGCCACAGGATTCGATATTGATTAGCAAGGATATTTTAGGCAGTACTTATGACTGGGAGATAACCAATGCGACGAAGTATCCGGTTTACGGTTATTATAAAATACGGGTGAGCAGCAGTTCCGATACCACGGTAACCGACTTGAGCAATAATACGTTTGCGATTACTGCCTTGCCAAAAGGAACTTTTTTAACTATTATAAAACCATCAGATTATGACACCTTGTTGATCGGGTCACAATATCTGATATCCTGGAATACAAATTATCGTGGAAAATTTAAACTTTATCTCGTAGATATTTCCAGTGTTACTACGCCAGGTGCAAAGCCGTGGGTTTCTTATTTAGGATCAACGACAGGTACTACTTTTGGTTGGACGGTTCCGGATACGGTGCGTATTTCACATGGCTATGCGATATGTATCAGCAACAGCGATAGTACACTGGTGCGTCAAAGTGGACTTTTTATAGTCCGGAAAGTGAAAGGAACAATTACCGTGCTGAGTCCAAACGGCGGTGAAAAGTGGGCTGCCGGTTCCACTCATCTGATTTCATGGAAAAGTAATGTTCTCGGGAAATTTAACATTGGTATTATAAGACCTGGAGGAGGATCCGATTTAACGGCGATTGCCACCAATGTTCCCGGGTCAACTTATGCCTGGACTTTGCCTGATATACAGGGGGACCTGGAAGTTATTGTTAGCAGTGTGGATAACCCGAATATTTTTGATATAAGTGATAGTGTTTTTCATGTTTTACTTTATCCGCCGGGTTCGTTTATTCATGTTATTCAACCTGATGGTGGTGAAAAATGGCAAATTGGATCTTCTCATCTGATTTCGTGGAATACCAACCTGTCAGGACCTTTCGTCATTCATCTTATAAAGGCAAACGATGCTACAGCTAATTATGTTCTTGCGGATAGTGTTATGGGAACAACCTGGAGCTGGAAAATTGATACAACAATAAATGGCATTTCGATAGGCCCTGGCTCTGATTATAAGATCAGAATTTTTGATAAAAAGTTTGGTGTTTTATTCGGGGAAAGCGATACCTGTTTCACCCTGCTGGCTACTCCTGTTATTGATGCCTATCCGAATCCTGTGGCGACACAACTTACTTTAAAATTTGATAATAAGGATAATGAAAATTATTCCTTGGCGCTTTACAATCGTTATTACTTAAAAGTATTTTCTCGAAAAGTAAATACAGCTTTTGAGAAGGAGTTGAGAATTAATACGGCAAATCTCCCCAACGGCATTTATTTCCTGCGGTTGGTTTCCGAAAAGGGAATTATTTCACGGAAAATTGTAGTTCAGCATTAGTATTTGAATTTAAAAAGAGAAAAGGGCTGTCTGAATTATTTCGGACAGCTTTTTTTATCCGAGGAAATACGGAAAAAATGTTACCGGAAAAGGAATCGGCTGGCAGGGAAGTGGCGTTTAAAACACCTCATGTCGTAATAACTTTTTGATTCTTGGTGCGAACTGGTATCCGCTAGTAACTTTTAGTAATGTAAGATATTAGTTTTGGTATTAGGGATAATAATAAGTATCCCGGTTTTTCTAACGGGAAAGGTTTTAATTTTTTATTGATTCAGGAGAAAAGAAAATAAAAAAGGCTGCCCCAACCGGGCAGCCTTCGTGTTTAAGCAAGGGTGAGTTGTTTATAGAGCCTTGTAAGTTTATGAGGGTTTTCAAATTTTACCAACTTTACTTTTTTACCTTTTTCCTGACAAATAGGGCAGTGCTTTAATTTCACCGGATAAATGTAGTTACATTCAGAGCAGTAGTAGTAATGAACCGGAACCGCTTTGTGTCTGTTCTTAAAAAGAAGAATCAAGCCGTATAACGGGGTAAGTACTAAACTTAAAATGAAGATCTTCAGTCCTTCACTGTGCCGCTCAATACCAATGGCTGTCAGTATAAAGGTAATGATTAAATAAACGCCAATTGCTAAGACCAACATCTGCTTTTGTTTTTGTTATAAGACAAAAGCAAAAACCGTGCATTATTTTATATATTATTGTTAATCAGTGCAAAACGTCTTTTTACGCGTTTTTCTTGCAAGTTGTAGTTAATGGTTTTCATAGAGGATTATACGATTTCGGAAAGCTTATTCTGTAAAATGTAGAACGGATATTCCTTTATTAACCGAACCGAACCAAAGATCTCCGGTAGCCGTTTTTAAAATGGCAGTAGTCCAGTTGGCAGCCAGGCCATTTGTTGCTGTATAATTTGTGATGGAAGTTCCATTGTATTCAGAAACGCCAAACTGTGTTCCAAACCACATCACCCCGCGGTCATCTTCTGCTATACATTCTACCTGATTATAAGCCAAGCCATTTTCCGTAGTGAGGGTAATTTGGTTTCCCTGGGGGTCCATTCGTAGTGCTCCGGCCATGGTGCCAAACCAAATATTCCCTTTTGAATCTTCAAAAACAGAAAAAACATAATTGGCCAGCGCTTTAGGAGAAAGATAAGTAGTCCAGGTTCCATTATAAAATTCAGAAACTCCGTACTCGGTTCCAAACCACTTGTGTTGGTTTTTATCCACCATAACCGATCGTACATGATTATTTACCAGCGCTTCTCCTCCGCTTTTTTCGTAATATGTCCATTGTTGTCCGTCAAAAGCACAAACTCCTTCGGCGGTTCCAATCCAAATCACATTGTCAGCATCTACGGCAATGGAGTGTACATCATTAGAAATTAAACCATTGTCCGTAGTGTAATTGGTAAAATGGGCTCCGTCGAATTTAGAAACGCCAAGCGGGGTTCCCAACCAGACATTTCCATTTTGGTCCACTGCAATGGAAGTAATTTTATGATAAATTAAACCATCTTTTTCCTGCCAATTGGTAAAATGGCTTCCGTCAAACATCGAAAAGCCATATTGGGTGCCAATCCAGATGTTTCCCCGTTGATCCTGGGTAAAACAGGTAATTTCGTTATTGATTAAACCGGAATTGGCTGAAGAGTAATATGTCCATTGTCCAACACCTCCGGGTCCCGGATTTTTGTTGCAGGACGTTGTGCTGAAAAAAACCGTTAGCATAACGGCAAAGATTCCCAAAACTAATATTCGTTTGGGCTCAAGTTTCATTCTTTGTTTCTTTTAAGTTTAATTTTATTTGAGATACTACCATATCAATAGCTACTCTGTTTTTCCCTCCTTCCGGAATAATTACGTCGGCAAATAGTTTCGTTGGCTCAATAAACTGTTGGTGCATCGGTTTTACATACGTGGCATAATGAGTTAAAGCATCATCGTAATTTCGGCCGCGTTCCTGAATGTCTCGCCGGATAATTCGCATAAGTCGCTCGTCGCTGTCAGTAGAAACAAACAATTTTACATCCAGTAATTTTCTTAATTCCGGATGGGTGAGGATCAAAATACCTTCTACAATAATAACATCTTTCGGTTTTACCGTTTGGGTTTCTTTAGCCCGGGCGCAGGTAACATAGGAATAAATGGGCATTTCGATGTTTTCTCCTTGCTGGAGTGCATGGATATGCTGAATTAAAAGCGGCCATTCAATAGAATTAGGATGGTCAAAATTGATCTTCAGCTTTTCTTCAGGACTTAAGTCGCCATTGTCATAATAATATGAATCTTGCGAGATCACGGCTACCGAATCCTGGGGCAATGAAGCCACTATTTTTTTTACTACGGTTGTTTTTCCTGAGCCGCTTCCCCCGGCAATACCAATAATGAGCATGAAATGAATGTTTTATTATATATATTCAAAAATAAAAAAATCGAACAGATCTGACATAAATAATTGCTTTTATTTTGACTTCTTCTCACAAAATTCGGTTAATACACCAAATGTTGAATGGGGATGAAGAAAAGCAATCTCCAATTCTTCGGCACCTTTTCTCGGAGAAGTATCAATCAGTCTCACCCCTTTTTCAGCGGCTTCTTTTAATGTTTCATCAATATTTTCCACTGCAAAAGCAAGGTGATGTATTCCTTCTCCTTTTTTGTCGATGAATTTTGCAATGGGACCATTGGGATCGGTACTTTCAAGAAGTTCAATTTTAGTTTGTCCTACTTTGAAAAAAGCGGTTTTCACTTTCTGATCTTTTACCTCTTCTACCCGGTAACAGGATAATCCCAAAACCTCTTCGTAAAATGTTATAGCCTCTTCAAGATTTTTTACGGCAATGCCAATGTGTTCAATATGTGTGAGTTTCATCTTTTGTGATGATTGAAAAATATTCAAAACGAATAATGAATTTACTTTTTCAAAAGTATTGAAAAAAGTGAAACCGGTCTTTATGCTTCAACAATGATTTGAGAAATATTTTGCACAGGAAACTCCAGCCGGTCTTCAAATCGAATCATGGCATTGATAAGCCTGATTTTAGAAAAAAGCGACAGATCTTCAGGACGGATAGAAGCGGTTATAATTTTTTCCTGGTATAACAAAGCCGCTCTTTGAGTACCTTTTAAAAGGGGATGTTCGGGTGTAATCCAGTCTTTACCATTAAAAAATAATACATTGCAAAACGAGGTGTCGGTAATCCGTCCGTTTTTTACAATCAGAATATCATCGGCATTTTTCCGTAATGCAAAAAGCCTATTTAATTGCTCTCTGTTTTCATATTTCGAAGAATATTCGATGGTATCTGCTTTTACCATCTGCAAACTTTGGATAGAAGGAAAGGAGTAGGGAATGAACCGAATTTCGTGTATTTGCTTGCTGTAAACAATTCTGCATTTGAATAATCCGGCAGGCTGGTCCGAAAAATTTTCTTTCAGCGCTTTGGATAATTTTTCTTTCAGGTTGATGTTAAAAGATGTCCCGAAATGTATTCTCTGGGTATGATCCAGGCGTTGTTGATGGAACATAAGGTTTTCGAACCGGCCGTTTTCAAGCCGTATAGTTTCAATGAAACGGCACATAGATTTTGTCGATTAGTTCGTTATATTCTTCTTCACAGTTACTTAAAGCGGTAATTCCGCCTCCGCTTTTGTAAACCAGGCCTTTTTCGGTTTTCTCAATAAAGCGAATCATTACGCCGCTGTTGATATTTTGTCCGTCAAAAATTCCCATAATCCCGGTGTAGAATCCTCGGTCATATTTTTCCGTCTCCCGGATGATCTCGAGTGTTTTCTTTTTGGGAGCTCCGGAAATGGAACCGGCCGGCAACAGAGCAAATAAGAGGTCCCCGGGCGATTTTTTAAATTCGGGCCGTATTGTCCCCTCTATTTCAGAACTCATTTGCAAGATGTCGTTTTTATGTGTTTGTATGTGATCAATGTATCGGAAACGGTTTACTTTCACATTTTTTGCTACGATGCTTAAATCGTTGCGGATCAGATCAACAATAGTAAAGTGTTCGGCTCGTTCTTTTGGGCTGGCCAGTAATTTTTCGCGGGCATTTTTTATCCGGGCATCGATGGTTCCTTTCATGGGAAATGACCGGATAAGGTTTGATTGTGTTTGGATAAAGATCTCGGGTGAGAAACAGACAAAACGATCACGAAACCATATTTTGTATTTTGCCTTACTGTTGAAAAAAAGTTGTTTCAGGTTTAAGTGAGTATCAATCCGGTGGGGCATGGTGAGGTTGAGCAAAAAAGTATCTCCTCTGCGGATGTATTTTTGAACCTGGTTGAACGCCTGGCAATAGCGATCTTTGGAAACCGGATAAATGCGAAAATCAGCCGGTTTTATTTTGGTATTTGCAGCAGGAGAAAAATTTTTAACCCCCTGTATATCAAACAGAATATCCTTGTTGCTGATTTCATCCAAAGGAAAAATTTCCGGTTGTTGTAATGCAAAATCCAGGACAAACAGAAAAGGCCGGCCGCTTTTTCCCCACCGGTTCATTTTTTCCCGGACGTATGCAGAAATGGATTCTTTTTTCACAGGAAACAAAATTAACCATTTCATCTTTAAACAGGAGTTATAAAGATTCTTTCCTGAAAAAGTGGATTCCCTCTGTTTTTCAATGGTGCTTTTTGGATTACCTTTGCAATAAAAAACGGTGTCGTTACTGATTATTGATAATTACGATTCATTTACTTACAACCTGGTGCAAAGTGTAGAACAGGCAGGTAATATCGATTTTCAGGTGGTGAAAAACGATCGGTTAATGAAAATTTCTTCCGGAAGTTTTGAAAAAGTATTGATTTCACCAGGACCTGGTGTAGCTGAAGAAGCCGGCGATTTGATGAAATTCATTGCTGCTTTTTATAAAACCAAATCTTTTTTCGGCGTGTGTTTGGGGTTTGAAGCCCTTTTAAGTTTTTTTGGTGCCAGGCTGAGTTTACTTCCTGCTCCTTTGCACGGTATTCAAAACAAAGGGTTGGTGATGAAAAATGACCGGCTTTTTAAAAATATGCCTGTTTCGTTTGATATTGGTCATTATCACTCCTGGTATGTGAAAGAAAATGATTTTCCTGTCGGTTTTGATATTCTGATGAAAGATGAAGCGGGAAGAATCATGGCTTTCCGGCACCGGAAATTTTTGCTTTATGGGGTGCAGTTTCATCCGGAATCGTATATGACCACTTTAGGAGATGAAATAATAAAAAACTGGCTCGAAATGTAAAACAAGGTAACATGGAACAGGTCGCTTTACGAAAAAAAATAATTGATGCCGGAATACGGCTGGTAAACGAACATCTTGTAACACGAAGCTGGGGAAACATCAGCGTGCGTGTAAATGATGATGAAATGCTGATTACTCCCAGTGGCCGTACTTACGAAAGCCTGAAACCCGAAGAAATTGTTTTGATGAATTACCATACATTTGATTATGAAGGAAAGATTCAACCCTCTTCTGAATTTTACCTGCATGCTTTTGTTTATCAACAGCGAAAAGAAATTAATGCGGTAATTCACACCCATCAAATGAATGCCACTACGGTAGCCGTGGCACGACGCGAAGTTCCGCCCATTATTGATGATATGGTTCAAATTATTGGTCCGTCGGTGAGGGTGTCAAAATATACCATAGCCGGAACAAAGAAATTTGCCAGGAATGCGGTAAAAGCTTTAAAAGGCAGGCAGGCCGCTTTGTTGGCTAATCATGGAGCAGTATGTGTCGGGCGTGACCTGGATGAAGCTTTTATTGTGGCAGAGGTGCTGGAGAAAGCCTGTAAAGCATTTATCGAAGCTGAATTTCTTGGAGGTTCCCATGCCATATCGCGGGTGACTGCCAAATTGATGCATGAAGTTTACCTTCGAAAATATTCCCGGTTAAAAGATAAAAACAAACTTTCTTAAGTGTAAGAATAAAAAAAGGGATGCTGGAGAAGCATCCCTTTTTTTATTTATTCTTAAACAGAAATTATTTACATTTTAAAACTTCTTTTACCTGATACTGAGCAGCTTTAACATTAGGTCCTTTCAAAACATGTTTAAATGCACTACAAGCAGCGGCTTTGTCGCCTTTGCCCTGATAAGCTTGTCCTAAAGTGTAATAAATATCTGATTTCTCAGAAGTCTGCATCGAAATGGCTTTTTTGGCAGCGGCAATGGCAGCATCCCATTTTTTCAGGCTTACATTAGCTACTGCGGTGTAATAATACAGATCAGCATTTGATGTTCCGTATTTTTTAGCATCGTTCAAATATTCCAATGCTTTTTCCGGATGCATTTTCTGAAGTTGTTCGGCACCGGCATTTAACAAAGAGGTAAAGGTGATATATTTTGCCTGACCATATCTTTTTCCGGCTTTCGGATTTGTTGCAGCCATTTGAGCCAGGTGATCAGTAGCAGCCATCATGGCAGCCATATCATTTTTTTCTTTGGCCAGGAAAACTTTTCCATAATAAGCATTGTAGCAATCGGGTTTTTCTTTCAATGCCAAATCAAACTGGGCAGCTGCAGCGTCCAGCTTTTTTTCTTTGATTAAAGAAAGACCTTTGGATGAATGAACCCGGGCAATATAGATGTGGGCGTAATTTTTTATTTTGGTGTTATTGGTTTTAGCAGCCATGGCTTTGGCTTTTTTCAGTTGAGCCACTGCCTGGTCAAATTCTCTTTTTTTGTATAAAGAAATCCCGTTCCAGAAATAAGAGTTGCCTAATTGTGTTTCTACTTGTGATTGTAAATCGGCAGCATCGGGACCAATGCTCTTACACATTTTCAATGCTTCTTCGTATAATTTTACTGCGCCGGCAAAGTTTCTGGCTTTGTATTGTGCTGTTCCCTGATTAAATTTTTCGCCGGCAACGGTGAGTGATTGGGCATACACACCCAGACTAAAAATCATAAGTCCCACCAGGAGAGTAGATTTTACAACTGTTTTCATCATTCTTAACGGATTTTATATTTAAAACAAAAAGTGCCGCAAGATAATAAAATCCTGTGTTTTACAAATGTTAAAATATTTTAAAGCAAAATTTGTGTGTTTTGTCATTTTGCCGTTTTGAATTTCTATCTTTCTTATATCTTTGCAGCCTGAAATAAAACAGGCCTCCTTAGCTCAGCTGGTAGAGCAGCTCACTCGTAATGAGCAGGTCGTGGGTTCGAGTCCCATGGGAGGCTCTCAACAAAAAAGCCGGATTTTTATCCGGCTTTTTTGTTGTCAAGTCAACTCCTATTTTTTCTTTCCAAACCATTTTTTCATAGCCACTTTCCCGGTGTATAAAGCATGATACATCGAAGGCACAATGACCAGGGTGAGGAAGGTGGCAAAGGTTAACCCAAAGATTACCGTCCACGACATGGGACCCCAAAAAGCGGTATTGTCACCGCCAAAAAACAGTTGTGGATCAAAATCTTTCATCAGGGTAATAAAATTGATATTTAATCCCACTGCCAGCGGAATCAATCCTAATACAGTTGTAATGGCTGTAAGCAGTACAGGACGCAAACGGGTTTTTCCGGCTTCCACAATACATTCCATCGCCACTGGCATGGGCAAATCGTCTTCTTCGGCAATACCCAATTCTTTTTTCTTCCGTAATTTTACCAGACCGATGTAGTCAATGAGCACAATGGCATTGTTTACCACCACTCCGGCCAATGACACCAGCCCGATTCCGGTCATCATCACCACAAAATCCATATGAAAAGTAGCCAGTCCGCCAAATACGCCGATGGTACTTAAAATAACACTGAACATGATAATGGCCGGCTTAACAAACGAGTTGAACTGCCCCACAAGGATGATCATAATCAATGCCAGGGCAATGAGCATGGCTTTCATTAAGAAATCCGCAGCGTCTTTTTGCTCTTTTTGTTCTCCTGTAAAGCTGTATTTATAGCCGGCCGGCATGGGATAACCTTTCAGCAGTTTTTTTATTTCGGCATTAATTTCATTGGCATTGTATCCTTTGATTACGTTAGAGTGGAGTGTGATTACCCGTTTCCGGTCGATCCGGGTAATGGCTCCGTAAGTTGACCCCAGTTTGTACGTGGCTACTGCCGAAATGGGCACCTGAATGATTCTTCCGGAGGAAGCCGAACGGAAAGTAATGCGCTGGTTCATTAAATCGGAAATGGTGTACCGGTATTTGTCGGCCAGCATCATCCGGATTTTGTATTCGTCTTCGCCTTGTTTAAAGTCAGAGATATCTTTTCCGAAAAGGGCGGTCCGGATGGCTTCGCCGATTTGTCCGGTGGATAAGCCAAAACGCCGGGCTTTGTCACGGTTAATTTTCACTAAGAGCTCCGGTTTTCCGGTGTTCAGGTCCATGGTCAGTCCTTCGATACCGGGAATATTTTTCCGGTTAATGAGTGCTTTGATACTGTCGGTAACCGCCAGCAGTGTGCCAAATTCTTTACCGCTGATTTCGATGTTGATGGGATAGCCTACCGGAGGTCCTTCGCGTTGTTTTTCAAGAGAGATGTTTACCCCCGGATAGCGCCCTATCAGGCTGTCGGCCAGCCGGCGCATGATCGTAAACGTATTGATTCCGTGCCGGTCCTGAAAATCCACAAAGTTAATGGTAATGATTCCTTTGTTGGGAGCCCCGCCGCGGCTGGTAAATCCTTCATTTTGTCCTACGGCTCCTTTTCCGGTTACTGTTAAAACCGATTTTACAATATTCATATCCGGTTGTATCAAACGATACACTTCGGCCTGAATGACCTGCATCATGGAGTCGGATACCCGGATGTCGGTGCTGATGGGCATTTCTGCCATCACATTAATTAGTTTCGGGTCTGAAGTCGGGAAAAAATCTACCTTTGGTTTGCTTCCAAAATAGAAGCCGACCGTGAGCAGCATGAGCAGAAAAGTACCGGCAATCATCCAGTACGCATTGTTTTTTCGTATGGCAAAACGGATAAATTTTAAGTAGGTATTTTCGAGCCATACAAGAAATACTTTCTGAAACCAAATAGCCAGCCGGGTGAGAAAAGCAAGGTTCAGTAATCCTAAAATTACGGCCAACACCAGTAACGAACCCACAACATTCCATTTGGCAATGAAAGCAATTATGGCCAAAATAGAAAATAAACCGGCCAGCCGGAGACTTCGTTTGGTTTTCGGCAACGGGTTGTTATCGCCGGGTTTATAAAAATCAACAAACAGTACCGGCACAATGACCAACGCGTTGAAAAGCGAAGCGGTCAGTACGACAATAAGTGTTACCGGAAGATATTTCATAAATTCTCCCATGATGCTGTGCCAGAAAACCAGGGGCAGGAAAGCAGCCAAAGTGGTGGCTGTGGATGAAATAATGGGCATCGCAACTTCTCCTACTCCTTGTCGCGCAGCTTCTTTTACAGGATAACCCCGTTGTACAAAACGATAAATATTTTCGGTAACCACAATCGCATTGTCTACCAGCATCCCCAGTGCAAGAATAAGGGCAAACAACACGATCATGTTGATTTTGTAATTGGCCATCCCCATTACCATAAATGCGATGAGCATAGACATGGGAATGGAAAAACCAACAATGAGAGAGTTGCGCGTGCCAAGAAACAGAAACAGGACAGCCACCACGAAAATAATTCCCATAATAATGCTGTTCTCCAGATTGCTAATCTGTTTCTTTACCATATCTGACTGGTCATTGGTGATGGTAATACGCAGGTTGTCCGGAATCATTTTGGTTTTGCGGGCTTCTTTTAGAACCTGAAAAACGTGGGCTGTGGTGGCCAGCAGGTTTTCGCCGCTTTTTTTCACGATCTGTAGAGTAACTACCGGTTGCCGGTCAAGATGTGAATAGCTGTCTCGTTCTTTAAAGCCGTAAACCACCGTGGCAATATCGCGCAGATAGACAATGTTTCCTTTTTCGCGTTTTACGATGATGTTGGCAATTTTTTTCGGGTCTTTAAACTCTCCGATAATTCGTACCGACCGGTCAATCTTCCCGATTTTGGCTTCCCCGCCGGAAATGGACATGTTTTCAAATTTGACGGCGTTTTCCACGTCGTTGAAACTTACCTGCATGGCTGCCATTTTAAACGGATTCAGGTAAATTTTTACTTCACGGTCGGTAATACCGGTAATGTTTACTTTGGAAACCTCATAGATTGATTCAAATTCGTCTTTCAAATCGTTGGCAAAACCTTTCAGCTCGCTTAAGCTGAAGTTTCCGGAGAGGTTTACGTTAATGACGGGAAATTCCGAAACATCAATATCGGTTACCTGCGGGTCGCTGGGTAAATCGTCAGGCAGATCTTTTTTGGCTTTGTCCACCGCATCTTTAATGTCGTCAAGTGCTTTCCGGATATCCACGTTGGTATGGAATTCCACAAAAATACTGGAAGCATCCTGCGACGAAATAGAAGTCATTTTTTTAATTCCTTTTACCGACTCAATTTGTTTTTCCAGAGGCCGGGTAACCAGATTTTCCATGTCGATAGGCGGGTTTCCGGGATAAATGGTTTGCACCATGACCGTCGGAATCTTGATGTCCGGAAAAAGTTCTTTTGGGAGCGATACGTAAGCAATAAAACCGAAAATGATGGTCGCTACGGTAAATAGATACACCGTGTTTTTATTATTTAGCGCCCATGTGGAAAGCTTAAAATCACGGACTACTTTTTTATTGGAAATATCTTCTTTTGTATTCATGGGTTACATTTTTTAAATGCCGGTTGGCCAGGAGAATAGGGCAACCATTATTTTTGTATGTTGAGTAAAGAACCGTCTGATACGTTGTTGTATCCTTGTGTGATTACTGTATCGCCGGGTTGTAATCCGCTGGTAATTTCTGTTTCCTGGTTAAAAGTTTTTCCGATTTTCACATATTTTTTCCGGGCCACCGGTACGTTATTTTCGGTTGTGGTAACATACAGGTAGTATCCCTGAATGTCTTGTCGGAGTATGAAGGTAGGAACCACCAGCGCTTTGGTGTTGGTGTAGTCTTTAATCCGGATAATGGCCAAAAGATTTGGTTTTAAAAGTTGCCGGGGATTATCAATCTTTAACTGGATCTTAAACGTTCGGCTTTGTTTATTAATGACTTTTCCGATGCGATAAACTTTTTTGTGGAGAACAATGGAAGGAAAGGCCGGAAACCGGACATCTACCGGATCACCTTCATGAAGGATAGGAAGATAAGCTTCCGAGATCTGGGCATTGACATATAGTTTCTTAAGGTTGACCACATGAAACATCCGCTGACCCGGAATAGCCATTTCGCCGGTTTTGATATCGATGGCATCCACATAGCCGTCAATTGGCGACTTAATAAAAGAACGTTCATACTGGGTTTGCAATGTGGCCAGTTTGTTCCGGAGACTTTCGTATTTGGTTTTGGCTTCAAGGTATTGAATCTCGCTGCCAATATGTTTTTCCCACAGCGATTTTTGTTTTTGATAAGTATAAGAAGCCAATTCCAGCGAAACTTTCAGCTCGCGAATGTTATCCTGCATGACATCCGAATTTAAAACAGCAAGCAGCTGCCCTTTGCTTACACGGTCTCCCTCGTTTACCATAATTTTTTCCACTTGTCCGTTTACCTCCGGGCTGATGTAGGCTTCGTGAACGCTTTCTATTTCGGCCGAAGCATCAAAATAATGGTGAAAAGTTGTGGGAACAACTTTCATCACGTTAACGGTTATTTTTTTTCCTGTATGCAGAATTTTCCCCCGGTTTATCCGGTCTAATTTTTCCTGTAAAGCAATAATTTTTTTATTGATGGCTGCCACCTGTTTTTGGTAAGCTATAATTTGTTGCTCGATTTCCGATTTGTTTTGGTGGGTACAGCCAGCCAACAAAAGGAGTGTTACAGCAAGGAATACATATTTTTTCATGGGTTGTATTTTTTCGTTGTTTTTACCGGTAATTTTTATTTTAAGATTTTCAACTGGTTCATGTGTTCTTTCAGGTAAGCCAGCCCTTTTTCGCTGAGTACGCCATATAAATGATAAAAGAACATCTCCTTGAAAAGATCTTGCGAGAAGATTTCTTCCTGCGAGAAAAGATCACTTTCCGGAAGGCTTTCTACACGGAGAAGGTATAATCTCGAAATCAGGTCTTCGTTGAGGTCTTTTCGAAAATAGCCCTCTTTTTTTCCGCGTTTCAGGTTGTCCAGGGTACTTTCGATGATTCCTTCACGTTTTCTCTTTTTCACCCACGCCCAAATTTGGGGGTAATATTTTTTGAGGTCAAATTCGAGCGACGGGTTGAATTCTTTAAGGATGCTTAAATAATATTTGAAGATGTAGAACAGTTCGTCTACGGCATTTTTTTGTCCTTTTTTTTGCGACTTGAAATAGGCTACCTTTACGTTGATCAGATAATCCACTACGGCATTGACTAAAGCAGATTTATCGGTAAAATGGGTGTAAAGTGTTTTTTTAGAGATTCCCAGTTCGCGCGAAACATCGTCCATAGTAATGCTTTTGATGCCGTATTTTTTGTATAGTTCGGCAACCTGTTGAATGATTTCCTGTTCGTTTTGTTTTGACATGATTCTTGATTATTGTGCTTTGGTTAAAATGATTTCCAGTTTTTCTGCTGATTGCAGGAGGTTAAGTCCGGCAGTGATATAATCGCTTTCTGCTTTAAGAAATTGGTTATGGGTATTGAGCAAATCCAGACTCGATGCCATCCCGTGAGTGTATTTTGTCGTTGTTTTACGGTAGATTTTTTCAGCTACTTTCCTGTTTTTCAGTTTGTTTCTATAAACGCTCAAGGCGTTGTAAAAATCATTTCTTAATGTCTGGTACTGAATGGAAAGTTGGGCTGCTGTCTGGCGTTGCAAAACCTGAGCCTGTTCGTAAGCAATTTTTGCCTGTTTAAGTCGGGCTGCTCTTCCGCCGCTGGAAAAAATGGGAATATTCATACTGATACCGAGAAAAGAGCTTTGAAACCATTTTCCGCTTTGAAAAAAATCCCATTGGTCACGTTGGGCCTGTGTTTGATAATTCAGTACGGCGTTTAGTGATGGAATAAACTCCGATTTGGCCAGTTTTACTTGTAGGTTTCGTAACTCTTTTACCTTATTTACTTCTTGATAATCTACATTATTAGCCAGTGTAAAATGCTGTAACAGCAGGGGGTCATGCGTTTTTTTGTAGATTAATTCCGGAAGGGTTTCGGTAAGAACGATACTGTCTTTTTCGCCCAGTCCCAGATAAAATTTAAGAAAGGCACGGGCAACACCTGTTTGGTTTTTCAGAAAAGTTCTTGATGATTTTAAGTTGGAAACCAAAAGGTTAAGCTGATCTACATCGACATCTTCTGCCATTCCGGCTTTGTAAATCTGTTCGGTTTCGTTGGCTAATTTTTGTGTAATCTGTAAAGTAGAATCTACAATGCGAAGGCTTTCTTCGGCCGAAAGAACATTGAAATAAGCATTGGAAACCTGCTCTTTTACAGCCAGTTTGTTCTTGAAAAACTGTTTGTCGGTTCGCTCAAGCGAAACTTTTGCCGCTTTCAGGCCAACAAAATAGCGTCCGTCAAAAATGAGCTGTTTTAGCGTTCCGGTAAGTCCGGCGCTGTATCGTGTTCCAAATTGAACGGGAATTCCTTCGCCGGGTTGTCCGGCTACTTCGCCCGGTAAAATGAATACCGGCCGGGCAATATTGTCTTTGTAATCAACGGAAGCGTCAATCTGAGGTAAGCCCTGTGCTATTTGTTCTTTGATTTTTTGTTTGGCTATTTCCAGGTCTTTACCGGCATTAATTATTCCCCAATTGTGCACCATGGCAAAGCTTACGGCCTGTTGTAACGAAAAATGCCTAACGGGATGAGCTGCTGTATCGCTGGTTTGGGCCAGCAGATTTCCAGATAAAAAGTAAAGTAAAATAAGAAGCGCTGGATATTTTTTAATCATGGTTTGATTTTTTGATTCCGGTGCAAAAATAAAAAAAATACACGCCGGAAACTATTTTAACAAAAAAAGTTTCCTAATTTTATTTTTGTCCCCTTTTTAGTGGCGATACCTTAACTTTATGTGAAAAAATGTTGTTTTCGGTATCCGATGCACAGGCGTTGCTGTTTTTCTATTATTTTTGGCAAAAAATTTTAACCATGGCACAAAAGAAACCGGGTAAAGAAAACAAGGGACATGCTCCCATGCAGTTTGCCTTTCAGCGCGAGAACTACATTTATATGTTTATCGGATTGGGTTTGTTGGTTTTGGGCTTTTTGATTATGATTGGCGGAGGGTCTGATACGACTACAAAATTTAGTCCTTCCATATTTGATTTTCGACGGCTTACCCTGGCTCCCATTCTGATTTTGGCCGGTTATGGCGTGGAGTTGTACGCCATCATGAAAAGACCCAAAGAAAAATAAAAACCATTCAAAATGACCTGGCTGCAAGCTTTAATTTTGTCGGTGGTGGAAGGACTTACCGAATTTTTACCGGTTTCGTCCACCGGACACATGATTCTTACCGAGGGAATTCTCGGAATGAAAAGCAATGATTTTATACAGGCTTTTATCATTAACATTCAGTTTGGAGCCATTTTGTCGGTAGTGGTTTTGTACTGGAAGCGTTTTTTCCAGTCGCTTACTTTCTACTATAAATTATTTGTGGCTTTTTTGCCGGCGGCTTTTTTCGGGTTGTTGCTCAATAAATATATTGACCAGTTGCTGGAGAGTGTGTATGTGGTGGCCGTTATGTTAATCTTGGGAGGAATTGTTTTGGTGTTTGTGGACAAGTGGTTTAAGAACCCTTCTGAAGATCAGGAAGTAACCTATAAAAAAGCCTTGATTATCGGGTTTTACCAGGTGTTGGCCATGATTCCGGGAACTTCGCGTTCGGCGGCTACAATTATTGGTGGAATGACCCAAAAACTGAGCAAAAAAACAGCGGCTGAATTTTCTTTTTTCCTGGCGGTTCCTACCATGTTTGCGGCATCAGGATATAAATTGCTCGAAAACTATAAGGCCATTCATTACGACAACATCGGAATTCTTATTTTTGGAAACGTGGTGGCTTTTATAGTAGCCCTGATTGCCATTAAGTCATTCATTCGTTTTTTAACGCATCACGGATTTAAATTATTTGGTTATTACCGCATTGTGGTTGGCCTGATCATTCTGATTTTGTATGCTTTTGGTGTTAACTTAAGCATTTCCTGATGGCTTTTGATTTTGTAAAAGGGGAGGTTTTACTGATTGATAAGCCGTGGGGATGGACCTCCTTTGATGTGGTGAATTCCTTGCGTTATTTTATCAAAAGAGTATACGGGTTAAAAAAAATTAAAGTGGGACATGCCGGAACCCTGGATCCGCTGGCCAGTGGGTTACTGATTATTTGTACCGGAAAAATGACCAAGCAGATTGACCGTTTTCAGGGAATGGACAAGGTTTATACCGGAACCATGCAGCTGGGCATGACAACCCCTTCGTATGATAAAGAGACCGAACCGGATCATCATTTTGATATTTCCGGATTAAGTCTGGAAAAGCTACGTGAAAATACAACCCGTTTTACCGGTGAGATAGAACAGATTCCGCCTCTTTATTCGGCCATTAAGATCAAAGGAAAAAGAGCGTATGATTTTGCCCGGAAAAAAGAAGAGGTAAAACTCCGGCCGCGGAAGGTGACCATTCATCAGTTTAAGATCTTGAATTATGAGCCTCCGCAAGCCGAATTTTATGTGCAATGCAGTAAAGGAACGTATATCCGGTCGCTGGTGCACGATTTTGGAAAGAGCCTTCAGAACGGAGCCACCCTGCTTGCTTTAAAGCGTATACAAATTGGCGATTATTCTCTTTCCGATGCTTTATCGCTTGACGATTTAAAGAAAAAAGTACTCGAAGAAACCGGTTATTCTTTTGATGCCGAAAAGTAAAGAACTGGTTTCCACAAAGCTGAAAAAAACTTTTCTTGACAACGCCTTTAAAATGGCTTACCTTTGCACGCTTTTTAAACCCGACGCGGGGATTCGTTTTTTTCGGAAAAATAAAGGAAGAAAACCTTTTGCCAAAGGTTAGAAAAATGAAAAAAGCGAATCGTGATTGTTGAGGTTAAAAAAGAAACATTCAATAAGGAGGTAAATATTTTACCATGAAATGTCCATGAATGAATAACGCGAAAACCCTGTGGGAGAAGGTTATTCAATCGTGGGCTTGTTACTTTTGATTAGTGAAATACAAAATTATAAACAAATGAAATTATCACAATTTAAATTTGATTTACCAAAAGAATTAATAGCCAGTCATCCGCCCAAAGACCGGGAAGATTGTCGAATGATGGTGGTGGATAGAAAAAAACAGACGGTGGAACATAGGAATTTCAGAGATATTCTGGAATATTTTGACGATGGCGATACGTTTGTGATAAATAATACCAAAGTTTTTCCGGCTCGTTTGTATGGTGAAAAGGAAAAAACAGGAGCAAAAATTGAAGTTTTTTTGCTGCGTGAGCTGAACCGGGAAAGCCGGTTGTGGGACGTGATGGTCGATCCTGCCCGAAAAATAAGAATTGGTAATAAACTGTATTTTGGTGAAGATGAAACCCTGGTGGCAGAGGTTATCGATAATACCACTTCGCGGGGCCGGACTCTTCGTTTTTTGTTTGATGGCCCTTACGAAGAATTTAAAGCTACCCTGAAACGGCTGGGAGAAACCCCGTTGCCGAAAATTCATGGCCGGCCGGTAGAGCCAGAAGACGAAGAACGTTTTCAAACCATTTATGCTAAACACGAAGGGGCTGTGGCTGCTCCTACCGCCGGATTGCATTTCTCGCGTGAATTGATGAAACGTCTTGAGATTATCGGGGTAAATTTTGCTGAAATCACGTTGCATACCGGTCTGGGGAACTTCCGTGAAATTGAAGTGGAAGATCTTACCAAACATAAAGTGGATTCCGAAGAATTGATCGTTACCCCTGAAGCAGCTGAAATCATTAACCGCTCCATCGAAAACAAAAAAAGAGTAGTGGCCGTGGGAACAACCAGTATGAAAGCGCTGGAATCAACCGTTTCCATTACCGGAAAAATCAAACCATTCAAAGGATGGACCAACAAATTCATCTTTCCGCCTTATGAGTTTAAGACAGCGCATGCAATGGTTACCAATTTTCATTTGCCCTATTCTCCCATGTTTATGATGGTAACGGCTTACCTCGGATACGATTTTGCTTTTGAAGTATATCGTCAGGCGATCAAAGACAAATACAAATTTTTCACCTACGGTGATGCCATGCTGATTATTTAGGTCAGATTTTTTAAAGAAACGAAAACCCGGTGAATGCCGGGTTTTTTATTTCCTGTCGGTTTCCGGGGAGAGGCAAAGCATTTTTAAACAGGGTTTTCATTACTTTTGCAGCCCAATTATTTTAATGATGACGGCAAAGGATATTGAAATTATGGCACCGGTGGGCTCGTACGAGTCGCTAACAGCGGCTATTCAGGGAGGCGCTGATGCCGTGTATTTTGGCATTGGAAACCTGAATATGCGTTCCCGTTCATCAAAAAACTTTACCCTGGACGATTTGGTAAAGATTTCGGCCATTTGTCATGAAAACAATATCCGGTCTTATATTACGCTGAACACGGAAATCTACGATGAAGATCTTTCGCTGATGCGGGAGATTGTAGATGCTGCCAAAGAAAATCAAATTACGGCTGTTATTGCTTCAGATCAGGCTGTTATTCAGTACGCTTACCAGAAAGGAGTAGAAATTCATATTTCCACACAGAGCAATATCTGCAATATTGAGGCGGTAAAATTTTATTCCCGTTATGCCGATGTCATGGTTACGGCCCGCGAATTACGGCTCGATCAGGTAAAGGCCATTACTACGGCCATTCGAGAACAGGATATCCGGGGGCCGCGCGGAGAGTTGGTCCAGATTGAGATTTTTGCTCATGGTGCTTTGTGTATGGCTGTTTCCGGAAAATGTTACCTGAGTCTTGATAACCTGAATTCTTCGGCGAACCGTGGTGCCTGCTTGCAGCCCTGCCGTAGAAAGTATACGGTGAAAGATACCGAATCGGATTTGGAACTGGTGGTGGACGGAAAGTACATCATGTCACCGAAAGATTTGAATACCATTGCTTTTCTGGATAAAATCTTGGATGCCGGGGTGCGGGTGTTAAAACTGGAGGGCCGTGGCCGTTCGCCGGAATATGTAAAAATCATTTCGCAGACTTATCGTGAAGCGGTAAATGCCTGGTTCGAAGGAAACTATACTCCGGAAAATGTTGCCCGGTGGAATGCACAACTCTCGCGGGTTTATAATCGTGGTTTTTGGGATGGTTATTATCTGGGTCGAAAATTGGGCGAATGGACCGAAGATTATGGTAACCAGGCGACTGAACGAAAAATGTATATCGGAAAAATTACCAATTTTTATAGCAAAATCGGGGTGGCTGAGCTTAAAATGGAAACCGGTCAGCTAAAAGTCGGCGATAAAATTATGGTAATCGGCAGCACCACCGGTGTTTATGAAGACTCTCTTTCGGAGATCAGACGGGAGCTGGAACCGGTTACTGCAGTGAAAAAAGGAGATATTTGCTCCTTTCCGGCCAAAACGTTGCTGCGACGGGGTGATAAATTGTATAAAGTAGTAAAGGCGGATGCTTCTATCCCCAATCTTATTCAGCATTAAGTTTTAAAAAATAAAAAAAGCGCTCCGAAAAACAGAGCGCTTTTTTGTACCCGAGGCCGGGGTCGAACCGGCACGAGTGTTACCTCACTGGTTTTTGAGACCAGCGCGTCTACCAATTCCGCCACTCGGGCTTTTGATATGAACGGGCGGCAAAGATATAAAAAAATCTTTTCTTACTCATGAAAGAAAAATCATTCCTTTTGAAAATTTCCATGAAATTTTTTGTGCCTGGTGCAAAACAGGCGTGTTCCGGATGTTGTTGTTAACTTTTCTTTCCCCGTGGAGGTTTGTTCCGGCTTTTGCGATGAAATTTTTTCTGGTTTTCATGGGAATGGTTCCGTGAATGCTGCTTTCCTTTCCGGGGAGAATTTCGTGAAAAACGCCGTGGAGCGGATTTGGGATTCCATTTCGGGCCTTCTCCCAGTTCGGCCGGCAAGGGAAGTTTCATTACGTCATAACCAATCAGGGCTTCAATTTGTTGAAAGCTACGCATGTCGTTTTCATTAATGAGCGTAATGGCCAGACCGGATGTGGCAGCTCTTGCTGTTCGTCCTACGCGATGCACATAATCTTCTGCATCGCCCGGGACATCGTAGTTAATCACAATGTCAATATCCTTAATATCAATGCCCCGGCTCAAAACATCCGTAGCCACCAAAACACGTACCCGTTTCGAACGAAAACCACGCAGTACTTCTTCGCGTTGATTTTGTTCTAAATCGGAGGAGATGCCTTCTACCTGAAAGCCTTTTCCCCGTAAGCCTCTTACAATATCGTTCACCTTTTTTTTGGTGGAGCTGAAGATCAGGATGCTTTTTACATCGGGTTTGTCGGCCAGCAGGTGAATGATCAATGGCGTTTTCTGATTTTCATACGTGAGATAGGCTGCCTGCAGGACGCCTTCAGCCGGTTTTGACAGCCCGATGGTAATTTCAACAGGATTCTTTAATGCTTTGGATGCCAGTTGCTTGATTTTGGGTGGCATGGTGGCGCTAAACATTAACGTTTGGCGCTCTTTGGGCAAATAGGTAATGATTTTTTGAATGTCATCGTAAAATCCCATATCCAGCATACGGTCGGCCTCGTCAAGGATCAGGTATTTTACATGGTCAAATTTTACATAGCCCATGTTCAGATGCGAGATAAGTTTGCCGGGCGTAGCCACGATAATTTCCGTTCCGGAAGTGAGTGCCCGTTTTTGTTGGTCCCATTCCGAACCGGTACCGCCGCCATAAATCGCCATGGATTCTACAGGAGTAAAATAGGCAAAGCCTTGTATTTGCTGGTCAATTTGCAAGGCCAGTTCGCGGGTAGGAACAATGACCAGTACTTTGGTTTCGTGTGTATTGTCTTTGGCCAGTTCGTCTAAAACCGGTAAGATAAAAGCTGCCGTTTTTCCTGTGCCGGTTTGGGCACAGGCAATTAAATCTTTATGCTGTTGAATGGCCGGAATGGCTTGTTCCTGGATAGGTGTAGCCTCTTCAAAGCCCATAAAAGAAATGGCTTCCAACAAATTGTCGGACAAATGGAGTTCTTGAAATTTCATGAAATGATTCTCGTATTTATGTAGGAATTTCCTGGCGGCAAAGGTAAGAAAATTCCGTAATGAGATATTATGTTGTCTTTTGGGCTATCCGCGCAGGGTAGCAATCAGGCGTTTGGGGTTTAAAAACAGTTGTAAGGCATCGGTAATTTCCCGGCAAACGACATCGGCGGCAGCCAGGGTATCATAAGCTGCCCCTTCTTCCTGTAACAAAACAATTCCTAAAGCGGCTTCTTTCAGCATAAGGTGGTCGTTTCGTCCGTTTCCTATGGCAACCGTTTTTTCTGCTCCCAATTTTTGAATGTATTGCTGTTTGGCTTCTGCCTGATTTTCTTTTGGTAATATTTTCAATGTACAAGGCAGGTTTTCCAGTTCTTTTGCTGCCAGCCCGAAAGTGTCGGCAGTTACCACGTGAATTTCAAAAAAATGAGCCAGTTCTTGCAGCAAGGAATCTACTCCCGGCAATTTTTTGCCGTCTACGGCCAGAGTACCGTTATAATCAAAAACGAGGTATTCGATTTGTAGATTCTTCCATCCGGGAATTTGAAGTGTCCACATGGTTGCTAATGTTTAAAAAGTTTGATGATATCGTTTCCGTTAGCTAAAATTAACAGGGTGAACAGGATAACCATTCCCACGATTTGGGCATATTCCAGAAATTTGTCGCTGGGTTTACGCCGGGCAATGATCTCGTATAGCAGGAATAACACATGGCCTCCGTCCAGTGCCGGAATGGGTAAAACATTCAAAATGGCCAGCATGATGGATAGGAAAGCGGTTAGTCGCCAGAAACTTTCCCAGTGCCACTGGGCCGGAAAAATATTACCAATGGTAATGAATCCTCCTACATTTTCGTATGCTTTTACTTTCGGCGAAAAGATGAGTTTCAGCTGTTTCAGGTAATTTCCGATACCAGCCCAGGTGCGTTCGAAACCGGCCGGAATGGCCTGAATAAGATTATATTTCTTTTGATTCAGATGGAAAAAGTCATTTAAGTTGCTTTTGGGATAAACTCCCAGAAGGCCGTCACTTCCCAGGTGAACTTTTAGCCGGAGGGTATCGTTCCCTCTTTTGGCAATCAACAAAATGGTTTGATTCTTATGCTTTTGTACTTCCTGACGGAAAGCATCAAAATATTTCAAATATTTTCCGTTGATACCGAGTAAAGTATCGCCGACTTCCAGCCCGGCTTTTTTGGCGGCGGAGTTTTTTGTAAAGTTCCCGGCTACAAAAGGAATACGTGGCGCCAGAAAATAAGGCGATTTCTGTTTGATCAGCTGGCGAAGGCTTCCTTCGGGAAAATGGATAACCACCTTTTTTCCGTCCCGGAGAACGGTAGCCGTTTGGGCTTCGTTCAGTACAATTTCCATGGGGATTTTCTGAAAATCGGTTACTTTTTTCCCGCCGATGGTCAGGATCTTATCCCCGTTACGAAATCCCATTTCCCGGGCCAGGCTGTCGGCTACAATTCCGTATTTGTTTACTTCTTGTGTAGGCAGATATTCTTCGCCGTAATGTGCCAGTAAACCAACGTAAATGATGATAGCCAGTACCACATTCATGGTTACCCCGCCCAGCATGATAATGAGTCGTTGCCAGGCCGGTTTTGAACGAAATTCCCACGGTTGCGGCGGCTTTTTCATTTGTTCTTTGTCCATGGATTCATCAATCATCCCGGCAATTTTCACATAACCGCCCAGCGGAATCCATCCCAGACCGTATTCGGTGCCTTTGTAATTGAATTTAAAAATGGAGAACCACGGATTGAAAAACAGATAGAACTTTTCTACTTTGGTTTTAAAGATTTTGGCTGCTGCAAAATGCCCGAATTCATGGATGATAACCAGGATAGACAAGCTTAACAGCAACTGTAATATTTTGATGAGTACGACCATGCTTTACGTTGTTACTTTTTTGTTTTTTGTATGTATTCTTTTGCCTTTATCCTGCATTCTTTATCCGTGGAAAAATAATTTTCCAGTGTGGGATGAGCTACATACGGAAGCGTTTGCATGCATTTTTCAATAATATCGGGTATGTTCATAAAACCGATCTTTTTTTGAAGGAATGCTTCCACCGCTATTTCGTTGGCAGCGTTAAGAATACAAGGCATATTCCCGCCTTTTTCCATCGCTTCAAAAGCGAGTGCAAGGTTACGAAATTTTTTGATATCCGGCGTGGTAAAAGTGAGCTGTCCCACGGCAGCCAGATCAAGCCGGGGATACGGATTCTGAAGCCGTTGCGGAAAACTTAAGGCGTATTGAATGGGAATGTGCATGTCCGGTTGGCTCAGTAATGTTTTTACGGCTCCGTCCTGAAAGTAAACCAGGGCATGAACTACCGACTGCGGATGGATCAGGAGTTCGATTTGGTGCGGTTTTAATCCGAAAAGCCAACGGGCTTCCATGACTTCCAGCCCTTTGTTCATCAATGTAGCAGAATCGATGGTGGTTTTCGGCCCCATTTCCCATGTGGGATGTTGCAGTGCTTGTTCCGGAGTGATGTTTGCCAGTGATTCCGGATTTTCTCTTGAAAAAGGGCCTCCTGAAGCGGTAAGAATAATTTTTTCGGGCAGATTGCCTGTTTCTCCAATCAGACACTGGAAGATGGCCGCATGTTCCGAATCGATGGGAATAACCGGAACCCGGTTTTTCCGGGCGGTTTCCATGACGATCTCACCGGCAATGACCAGTGCTTCTTTATTAGCCAATGCCACCGGCTTTTTGTTTTCCAGTATCGCCAGCAGGGGTTTGAGTGCATGAAACCCGAGAATGGCCATTACAGCCAGGTCAATACTTTCCATAGCCGCAATTTGCCGGATAGCCTCTTCACCTGCATATACTTTTATGCCTTCCGGTTGCAACGCATCGGCCACATATCGGTATTTATCTTCATTGCCGATAACAACCGCGTTGGGGGTAAATTGCCGGGCTTGTTCAATGAGAAGGTCGGCACGGTTGTTAGCAGTAAGTACTTCAATTTCAAAGAAGTTACTTTGTACTGCAATCACTTCCAGGGTTTGTTTGCCGATGGATCCCGTTGAACCGAAAAGGGCAATCTTTTTCTTCATGAAAAAATCATTTAAAATTGATATAGTTGACCGGGTTTACCGGTTTGCCGTTGTACCACAATTCGAAATGGAGATGGGGACCGGTAGTTAATTCTCCCGAATTTCCGGCGATGGCTACCGGTTCGCCGGCTTTTACCAGATCGCCTTCGTGCTTGAGTAAAACCGCATTGTGTTTATACACGGAAAGCAGGTTGTTGGCATGCTGAATAATCAGGACATAACCAGTTTCAAGTGTCCACCCGGAAAAAATAACAGTGCCGTCCAGTACTGATTTCACGGCGTCGTTGTGTGGGGCAACAATGTCAATTCCGTAATGTTTTTGTAGCGGATCAAATTTGGAAGTGATAATTCCGTTGAGCGGAAGGAAAAAGTTCTGTTGGTAAATTTCTGCATTTCCTATGTATGGGGCTTTCCCGGGGAAAAGATTGAAACGGGTTTGATTTTCAAAAGAAACACGCAACAGGCTGTCTTCAGGTGATTTGCGATCGGTAATGGTGTCGTAATTTTTGGTTTTTACTTCCGGTGGCGGTGGCGGAGCCGTGTTTTCTTTGTTTTCAATAATACGCTTGATGTTTTGTATATAAAGCGACTTTTGCCGGGCATCGGCCATCAGTGAGTCGGCCAGCCGGTTTAAATGATAGAGTTCTTTTTTTTGTTCAATGTCGGGGTATCCCGGAATATACTCTTTCAACGGAGTATAGGCGATGACAAGAAAAGTAATGGCAATGAAAGAGATGGCCATAGCCACTAAAAACAGCAGCACCTGAAACCGGCTTAGTTTAAAACTGATTCGCTCTTCAAAAGTAATTTCATTAAAAAGAACAAACCGGTACTTATGGCGGAGTTTACGGAACCATTTTTCTTTTTTCGGTGGTGTTTCCATTCGTTTGCAATGTGGGGACAAAGGTAAAAATTACACGGGAAACGGAACGGTTTTTATCTGATGGGTTTATTGATTCCGGTAAAACCGATAAAAATGGTTTTTGTGCCTGTCTGGACGATTGTTTGTTGGGTAGGTCTGCCTTTAGCTCGTCTGTTTAATGCTTGCAGGTTTGGTTAACCTTTCAAGTCGGACCAGACTTGAAAGGTTGAGTTAAAAAACCTTTTCTAACCGGAGTTTCACGTTTTCACTTTTCAGGTCTGGTTCGACCTGAAAAGAGATGCTTGCGGCAGGGATGGTGCGGATAGCCCGCAGGGCGGGGCCGGCTGGAGGCTTACGGAGGCGGGGCGACCAGCGGAAGCCCCCGCCAACGCTTAGCCGACACGGTCTCCGGCCGAGGACTATGAGCAACCAGCCCGTGAAAGCCTGTGGGCCTGCCCGCCCAAAAAATCATGAGCCTGATAAAATCATGTGTGTTAAAAGCTTGTATCTTTGCAGCCTGAAAATGAGAAAAGATTGGTGAATTACTGTTTAAATTATCATCTGGTAAAGAAAAACGAAAAACCGAAGGCCATGAGCGGAAAAACATTTGCTGAGAAAATTTTTGGCGCCGAAACGGGCAGCATTGTGTTTAAAAAGCCGGATATTATTTTGTCGCACGACAATACGGCTTCGATTTTTAATACCTTCCGGAAAATGAACGGCGAGAAGGTGAAATATCCTGAGCAACTGTTGATTGTGCTGGACCACAATGCGCCGCCGACATCGGCCAAACTGGCTAACCAGTATCAACGTATCCGCGAGATTGTGCACGAGCAGGGCATCACCAAATTTCATGATGCGGGCAAGGGAATCTGCCATCAGATTATGGCCGATTATGCCAAGCCGGGCATGCTGATTGTAGGCAGCGACAGCCATACCTGTACGGCGGGGGCTTTTAATGCTTTTGCTGCGGGGATTGATCGTACCGAAACAGCCGGACTGTGGCGGCAGGGCGAAACGTGGTTTCGTGTGCCGGAATCGCTGAAAATTACGCTGCACGGCAAGCTGCGGCCGGGGGTGTATGCCAAAGATATTTCGCTGTGGATTATCGGGATGATTGGTGCCCGCGGGGCCGATTACATGTCCATTGAGTACCACGGCGACGGGGTGCGTAACCTGACGGTTTCGCAACGCATGACGCTGGCCAACCTGGCGTCGGAAATGGGGGCCAAAAATGCGGTTTTTCCGCTGGACGATGTGCTGCGTGAATATCTCGGTGACAGCTATTCGGGCGAAGGCGTTTGGGCCGATGCCGATGCCAAATATGCCAAAGAAATTGAAATTGATTTGTCGGAACTGTTTCCGGTGGTGGCAGCGCCACACCAGGTGGACAACGTAAAAGCGGTATCGGAAGTGCAAGGCACACCGTTGCACGAAGCTATGGTGGGAACCTGTACCAACGGACGGCTGGAAGACCTGCGGGTGGCGGCCGGAATTATGAAAGGGAAAAAGCTGCCGCAGGATTTCCAGATGGTGATTGTGCCGGCTTCGCAGAAAATTTATCGCCAGGCGATGAAAGAAGGGCTGATAGATATTTTTCTGGATGCGGGCGCCAACGTGCTGTCGGCATCGTGCGGACCGTGTCTCGGAACGGGGCAGGGTATTCCGGCCGATGGTTACAACGTGATTTCGACGGCCAACCGGAACTTTAAAGGACGCATGGGCAACAAAGAAGCTTCGATTTACCTGGCTTCGCCGGCTACGGTGGCTTATTCGGCACTGGCCGGCAAAATTGTGGACCCGCGCGGCACGGAACATCACGATAAATTCCCCTATTCGTTGCCGCAAACCAATACGGTAACCATTGCCGAAGACGATAACCGCCGCATCAACGGGGTGTGGAATTACAAAGATGTGAATGACCTGAACACCGACCAGATGTTTGCCGGAAACCTGACATACAGTGTGTTGAGTTCGGAACCGGAAAAGATTATGCCGCACCTTTTTAAAGGTTTCGATGTGCATTTCAGCGAGCGGGTGCAAAAAGGCGACATCATCATAGCGGGTTCCAACTTCGGTTGTGGCAGCTCGCGTGAACATCCGGCCGTGGGACTGGCTTACGCCGGCGTGCAGGCGGTGATTTGTAAATCGGTGAACCGGATTTTTTACCGCTCGTCGGTGAACCAGGGACTGCCGATTATCCTGCTGCCGGAAGCGGTGGATGCTTATCAGCCGGGCGACACGGTTTCGGTGGACTTTAAAAACGGGGTGATAAAAATTAATGACAAAACTTTTCATTTTGCTCCGTTACCGGAAAAGCTGACGGGTATTTTTGAAGCCCGCGGACTGGTGAACTATATTCGGGAACATGCCCGTTAGAACGACTAAAAAATTCTGCTATCAAACTACTTAATTCTAAAATCGGATCGCTTGCCGGATTGCTCCTGATATTTACCGGCTATTTTGTGGTAAGGCACGAACTGCCGCTGTACAGTCATCAGTATCTGCTGCTCGGCGTGCTCTTTTTTGCCGATATGTACCTGTGGTCGGCATTACGGAAATCTATTTTTAACTATCGTTTTTGGCATAAATACCTGATTTCGTTTTTGTTTTGGCTTCCGCTGATGATGGTCGGCGTGATGATTATCGGCATGTTTTTTAAACCCATACAGGACTGGAACGATGTTTTCCGGACGTACTGGGTGGGTTTTATCCTGGTGTTTTACACGGCTAAAGTGTTTCCGCTGATTTTTTTGTTGATTGCCGATTTGTGGCGGGTGATACAAAAGGTGCCGGTGATGATAAACAAAAATCAGCGAAGGGAACTGGCTTTGGTAAACGGAAACGGCCACGGCATCAGCCGAAGTAAATTTTTGCAATACATGGGATACCTTTCGGGCGGACTGGTGCTGGGAACCATGCTCACCGGCATGTTTAAATGGGTGTATGAGTTTAACATTGTCCACGAAAGACTTCGTTTCAAGCGACTGCCGAAAGCTTTTGACGGGTTGCGGATTGTTCAGATTTCGGATTTGCATTTGGGAACCTGGAAATCGGAAAAGCCGTTGGAAGAAGCGGTGAAACGGATACAGGCCCTTCATCCGGATATGATTTTGTTTACCGGTGATTTGGTGAATTACACCACGAAAGAGGCTTTTCGCTTTGAAAAGGTACTGCGACAGTTAAAAGCGCCCATGGGTATTTATTGCACATTGGGCAACCACGATTACGGTAACTATGTGAACTGGCCCAGTAAAGCCGCCAAGCAGCGGAATATGAATCAGCTGTATGCGCTGTACAAACGCATGGGGTGGAAGCTGCTGAACAACCGGCATGTGAAGTTTACCCGCGGCAATCAGCAAATAGCCCTGGTGGGCGTGGAAAACTGGGGGGCACATCCGCGCTTTCCCAAGCGGGGCGACCTGAAAAAAGCGGCACACGGACTGGAACCGGATATTTTCAAGCTGCTGATGTCGCACGACCCGACGCATTGGGATTATGTGGTCATTCCGCAACATTTTGATATGGATTTAACCTTGTCGGGGCACACACATGGTTTTCAGTTTGGTATCGAGTCGAAAGAATTTAAATGGAGTCCGGCGCAGTATCTGTACAAAGAATGGGCCGGATTGTACACCGACAAAGCTTCGGGCCGGCAGATTTACGTAAACCGCGGGCTGGGTTCCATTGGCTACCCGGGACGTATCGGCATTTTGCCCGAAATTACGCTGATTGAGCTGCGGACGGCGTGAAACCTTTCCTGACACAAATTCAAAGAAGATTGATGGCTTTGAGTGTGAATGCTCGAAAGCGGTTTCCGTAACCTTTCAAGTCGAACAGGACTTGAAAGGTTGAATACAGGAATTGGGAAATAACTTTCCACCTTTCAGGTCCGGTCCGACCTGAAAGGTGATGCTGTTTTCTCGATCCTCCTTTGCGTTCCTTCGTGATGCACTTCGCGTTCCTTCGTGGTTTCTCTTACCACCAAGGCGCGTAAAGGATGGCACAAAGGAAGCCTTTTTTAAAAAATTGACACTTATTTCGCCATTTCGCCCCATCTCACCCTTCGCCTTTGCGTTCATGGGTTCTCTTACCACAAAGAAAACCGGTTGTCTATCCGGCCTGAAATGCCTGAAACTCTTTCTCGGAAAACGGTTCGCCGGTCACATCCGGGTTTAAAGTTATTTCCGGGTTGAATTGCTGTATTTTGTAATGCCGGCCAAATCTTTTTCGCAATGCCTTTATTTGTTCCGGCTGATGAACCCCTTTGATGACGGTGGTGCGAAATTCGTAGTCAATACCCGCATTTTCTATCAGAGTTATCGAACGAAGTATCTTGTCAAAGACCGTCCGATTTAACGTATTGCCGACAATGGCGTTGTACAGCGAAAAATCGAGCACCTGTTTAATGTCCATAGCGATAAAATCCAGCAGTTTCTGTTCGAAGAGCAAAGCCAGCATATCCGGACGGGTGCCGTTACTGTCCAGTTTTACTTTCAGCCCGAAACTTTTTATTTCCCGGATAAAATCAGGCAAATCGTTGTGCAGTGTCGGCTCGCCGCCGGTAATGCAAACGGCATCCAGCAGATGGCGGTATTTGTTCAGGTAATCAAACAGCATTTCCTGTTTGTACAAAGGCCCGAATTTTTCGGGCAACACCAGGTCGGGATTGTGGCAAAACCCACAGCGGAAATTACATCCCTGCGTAAAAATCACCGTGCTGATGTTCCCCGGAAAATCAATCAGGCTCTGTTTTTTAAATCCGGCTATCTTCATAACCCCCTAAGCTTCCTGTAATTCTGTTGGCACACCGGTTTCAATTTTGCTGTCAAACAGCTTCCGGTCTTCAAATTCCGATTGTTTACCGTCGTTCCACTGATCTACCGGACGCAGATACCCCACAATACGCGAATACACTTCACACCGGTTTTGTTTCCCTTCTTCTTCGCATTTGGGGCAATATTTGTGTTCGCCGTAAATGTATCCGTGTTCGGGGCAAATGCTAAATGTGGGCGACAGCGTAAAATAGGGAAGTTTGAAATTTTCGCAGACGACTTTTACCAGCTTTTTTACCGAGGCCGGCGGCAGCTGACTTTCGCCTACAAAAGTGTGAAAAACCGTTCCGCCGGTATATTTTGTCTGCAGGCTGTCCTGCAATTCCAGCGCTTCAAAAATGTCATCGGTATGGCCTACCGGCAACTGGCTGGAATTGGTGTAGTAGGGGGCGGCACCGTTTTCTCTCACCTGCTTTTCGTTGGCGGTAATAATGTCGGGATACTGCGCTTTGTCGATTTGTGCCAGCCGGTAAGTTGTTCCTTCGGCCGGGGTGGCTTCCAGGTTGTAAATGTGGCCTGTTTCCGTCTGAAATTCCTGTAATTTGTCCCGCATAAAATCCATAATCTGCTCGGCAAATCGTTTTCCTTCGTAGGTGGTGATGTCGGTTCCCCAAAAGTTTAACAGGCACTCGTTCATGCCGATGAGTCCGATGGTTGAAAAATGGTTGTCCCAGTAAGCCCCGTTACGCAGTTTGATGTTCCGCAAATAAAAACGAGAGTAGGGATACAGACCGTTTTCCGTAAATTTCTCAATCAGTTTTCGTTTGATTTCCAGGCTCTCTTTGGCCAGCACCATCAGCTTTTCAATTTTCTGGTACAGTTCGGCTTCTGTTTTCGATTCGTAAGCCACGCGCGGCAAATTCAGCGTCACCACGCCGATGGAACCGGTCAGCGGATTGGCCCCGAAAAGTCCGCCGCCCCGCGATCGCAGTTCAGAAGTGTCCAGCCGCAGCCGGCAGCACATCGACCGTACATCGTCGGGCGACATGTTCGAATTCACAAAATTGGAAAAGTACGGAATGCCGTATTTGGCCGTCATTTCCCAAATGGGTTCCCGGTTTTCGTTATCCCAGTCGAAGTCTTTGGTGATGTTGTAAGTGGGAATGGGAAATGAAAATATCCGTCCGTTGGCATCACCTTCCGTCATTACTTCGGCAAAAGCCCGGTTCAGCATATCCATTTCCTTTTGATAATCGCCGTAAACGGTATCCTGCATCTTCCCGCCGATGATCACCCCGAGGTTTTTCATGTTTTCCGGAACCACCAAATCCATCGTGATGTTTGTAAAAGGTGTTTGAAATCCCACCCGCGTGGGGATGTTCATGTTAAACATAAATTCCTGCAAAGCTTGTTTCACTTCGCGGTACGACAAGCCGTCATGCCGGATAAAAGGGGCCAGGTAAGTGTCGAAATTGGAAAACGCCTGTGCGCCGGCCGCTTCGCCCTGCATGGTATAAAAAAAGTTGACAATTTGCCCCAGCAGCGTGCGAAAATGTTTGGCCGGTTTGCTTTCCACCTTTCCGGGAACCCCTTTAAAACCCACCATAATAAGTTCCTGCAAATCCCATCCCACACAGTAAACACTCAGATATCCCAAATCGTGGATATGCAGACGACCACTTTTGTGTGCCCGGGCAATTTCGTCGGGGTAAACCTTGTTCAGCCAATACTGCGAACTGATAATGGTCGAAATGTGCTGGTTCATTCCCTGCAGCGAGTAGGTAGAGTTGGCACTCTCTTTAATGCGCCAGTCGTTGTTGTTCAGGTATTGGTCCACCATGTCGATGTTGGAAAAAAGCTCTTTCACATGGCGCATCCCTTCATGCTGTTTCCGGTAAATAATGTACGCTTTGGCTGTTTTATACAGCTTCTGCTCAAAAAGTTCAAATTCCACGGCGTCCTGAATCTCTTCCACGGTGGGCACGGGAGACGTAAGTTTTTGGATGACTTTTTGCGTAATTTTCCCGGCCAGAATTCTGTCGGGTTGCCCGGTGGCACGCAGGGCTTTAAAAACAGCAAAAGTGATTTTGTCAGCGTCAAACGGAACCCGCCGTCCGTCACGCTTTTGTACGGTTTGAAACATACCATTAATTTTCATAGCATTAAATTTTGGTTAAACAATTAATGGTAGCACAGGATAAAATTCCAGAAAGGTGATCAGTCTTTCTTCGCTTTTTCACCCGAAAGCTACGAAATGATGGCAAAAATGACAGGTCTTCCGGCTCTTCCGGCTTTTTTTGCCTTCCCATCCGCCGGCCGGCGGACAGTGGCGTGGTTCAAAAAGCATACTACTCTGCAAAAAACAGAGTCGGAATTACGGCTGCGGGGACAGCTCCTGATTTTCACAGGATTCCCTTACATCAAATTTGCAGGTTAAAAATATCTTTTATCCTTTTACAAAACCGAAAATCCCCGGGCAGTTATTAACGAAGAAATGAACACGACTTTTTTTAAGAAGTCTATTGTTAAAATAAATAACTGAAAATTAATGTGTTGCAAAACAAAGATGCTGGTTTGATTTTTATGGGCGCCCGGGCGGGTCGTCGCTCATAGTCCTCGGTCCGGGGCGGTGTCAGCCAAGTCGTTTGCGGGGGCTTCCGTTGGTCGCCCCGCCTCCGCCGGCTTCCATGCCGCCCCGGCCCTGCGGGCTATTCCACTCTATCCCTGGCGCAGTAAGGATGGAGATGTTTGGATGTGAGGATGGAAGATGTTAGATTTTGATTGTATTGTATTAATCTTTAATATTTTATCCGTATTTCTTGTCGTCCTGAGCGAAGCGAAGGATCTCAAAAATAATCACAATATCATAAGAGAGATACTTCACGGTGTTCAGTATGACAAATCGGCTGATTTTTGTTTTCGCCCTTTCGCCTACACATTCCTTTATGTTCCTTTGTGATACACTTGTGTTCTTTCGTGGTTTCTTTTACCACAAAGGCGTACGAAGGAAACTATTTTTTTTAAAGTAACCTTTCAAGTCGAATCAGACTTGAAAGGTTGAGCTAAAAAAACTTTTCTCATCAAAGTTCCACGGTCTCCACTTTTCAGGTCTGGTTCGACCTGAAAAGAGACGACTCGACCTGAAAGGTAGCCATCTCATTTCTCAACTTCGACTTTCATTAACCAACCATCTCCTTCACTGCCCCGACAATGCCTTCCACATCAAAACCGCAAAGCCGGTAAAGGTCCGATTTGCTGCCGTGCGGAATGAAGCGGTCGGGAACGCCGAGGCTTTTTATGGGGTTGGTGTAGCCGTTGGCCACGGCAAAAGAAGCGATGGCCGAGGCCAGTCCGCCCTGCATAACGCCGTCTTCTATGGTGAGGATAAACGGATATTGCCGGAAAACAGTGTGCAGCAACGCTTCATCCAGCGGCTTCAGAAACCGCAGGTCGAAAACAGCCGGACGGATGTTTTCTTTTTCCAACTGGCGGGCTGCTTCCAGCGCAAAGTTTCCGGGCTGCCCGATACAGACAAGGGCTATATTTTCACCTTCTTTAACCTGCCTTCCTTTCCCAACGGGCAGGGTTTCAAACGGTTGTTTCCATTCGCTGGCTTTCATAAATCCGTAACCACGCGGATAACGGATAGCAAATGGTCCTGCTTTGTATTGCGAGGCGGTAAACATCATCTGCCGCAGTTCCGTTTCGTTCATGGGCGCTGCCACCACCATATCGGGAATGCTGTTCAAAAAAGCCAGGTCAAAAACGCCGTGATGGGTGGCGCCGTCGGCGCCCACCAGTCCGGCCCGGTCGATGCCGAAAACCACCGGCAGTTTTTGCAGGGCTACATCGTGAATCACCTGGTCGTAAGCCCGCTGCAAAAAAGTGGAATAGATGGTGCAGAAAGGCGTGTAATCGGCAGCTGCCAGTCCGGCCGAAAAAGTAACCGCATGTTGTTCGGCAATGCCTGTATCAAAAACCCGTTCGGGAAATTTTTCCATCATAAAAGTTAAAGCCGAACCCGAAGGCATGGCCGGGGTAACGGCCACAATTTTTTTGTTTTTTTCGGCCAGCTCGAGCAGGGTACGACCGTACACTTCCTGATAGGTGATGCGGTTTTCAGGGTCTTCGGCAATCAGAGCGCCCGTATTCCGGTCGAAACGGCCCGGTGCATGAAAAAGCGTCTGCTTTTTTTCGGCTTCCCGAAACCCTTTGCCTTTGGTGGTGATAATATGCAGCAGTTTAGGCCCTTTTTGCTTTTTTGTTTCTTCCAGTGCATCAAGTAATTGCGGAATGTCATTACCATCCACCGGACCAAAATAATGAAAGTGAAAAGCTTCAAAAAGATGACTGCTGCGCAAAAAGGCTTCTTTCATCACACCGGTATTTTTGTCGATGGCAATGCCGTTGTCGTTCAGGATGATGAGCAGGTTGGCGTGCGATGCTCCGGCGTTGTTTAATCCTTCGATGGCCATGCCGCCGGTCATGGCGCCGTCGCCGATAACAGCAATGTGGTGACGGTCTTTTTCGCCTTTCAGCACCGACGCAGTGGCCATGCCGAGTGCTGCCGAAATGGAAGTGGAAGCATGTCCGGTACCGAAAGTGTCGTATTCGTTTTCGCTCAGTGACGGAAAGCCGCTGATGCCGCCAAGCTGACGTAGCGTGTGAAATGCATCGCGCCGGCCGGTAAGGATTTTGTGCGCATACGCCTGATGGCCCACATCCCAGATGAGCCGGTCGTACGGCGTGTTGAAAACGTAATGCAGGGCAATGGAAAGTTCCACGACGCCCAGACTGGAACCCAAATGTCCGGGATGTACCGAAACCACATCCAAAATAAAATTGCGCAGCTCTTCTGCCAGTTGCGGCAATTGTTTACGGCTCAGCTTTTTCAGGTCGGCCGGCGTACGGACAGAGGCAAGCAAAGATCCCGGTTTTGGTTTCTGCATTTTCATGGCAGGCAAAGGTAGGGAAAAAGCGTTTTGTTGTATTCCTTTCGGGAAGGTCCGAAACAGTTTGCTGACATACCGAAACAACATCCTGCAAAAAAGGCCGTCCACCCTTTGGCAGACAGCCTTTTTTTAGAAAATGTAAAAACGGTTTAAGTTGTTTTTAGTGATGGCTCAAATACTGGGCAACTCCTTCGTGGGTGGCTTCCATGGCTTCGTCGCCGGGTTTCCAGTTGGCCGGGCAAACTTCGCCGTGCTCTTCAAAAAACTGCAATGCATCCACCATACGCAGGGCTTCGTCAATGCTGCGGCCCAGCGGCAGGTCGTTTACTATCTGATGACGCACAACCCCCTGTTTGTCAATCAAAAACAATCCGCGATAAGCGACGGCTTCGCCGTGAAATACCATTTCGCCTTCCTCGTTGTAATCGTACTCACCGGCCAGCACATCATAATTTTCCGAGATAGTTTTCGACAGGTCCGAAACCAACGGGAATTTTACCCCTTTGATACCGCCGTCGTTTTTCTCGGTGTTCAGCCAGGCCCAGTGCGAGTAAGCCGAGTCCACAGAACAACCGACTACAGCCACATTGCGTTTTTCAAATTCTTCCATCTTTTCCTGGAAAGCCAGGATTTCCGTAGGACATACAAAGGTAAAATCCAACGGGTAAAAGAAAAAGATAACATGTTTTTTTCCGATATACTGTTCCAGCGAAAATTTCTCTACAAATTCACCACCGTTTACCACGGCTGTTGCCTCAAATAAAGGCGCTTTTTTTCCAACTAATACTGACATAATACACTGTTTTTTAATAATTATTTTTATGTGTGCAAAGGTACGAATAATTTTGAATTATTTTAAATAAGCACAGGAAACAATCCAAATTAAAGCCCGAAAACTTTTTTGCCGGTGAGCCAGAAAAATCATTATCAGTATCTTAACAAAGATTATGTGCCATTTATGTACCATTTTCGTTTAATCGTATAAAATAATTTTATCCGCCATCTTTAAAAAGGTTTCTTAAAAAACCCTAAAAACAACGAGAATCTTTCCGGGCTTTTTATAAATTTGCTGATATTACGCATGCGTAATAATTTGATTTTTAAACGACAGAACAATGGATATACAGAAAGATTACCAGCAAAAGCTGACAACGGCCGAAAAGGCAGTACAACTTGTTAAATCGGGCGACCGTGTAGAATACGGCGCCTTTAACGGAAAACCGGTGTTGTGCGACAAAGCACTGGCCGCACGGCACAACGAACTACAGGATGTGCTCATCTATGCTGTTACCACCGTCCCGCCGGTACCCGAAACAGTGAAATTCCCCCAGGCTTTTACGTACATGGACTGGCATTTCAGCAAAATCAACCGCGTGATGCAAAAACAGTACGGACTGGGATTTTATTCGCCCATCATTTACCATCTGGCACCCCGCTACTACCGCGAAGGGCTGGCCCGTCCGCGGCGGCAGGTAACCATTTTGCAAACCACGCCCATGGACAAAAACGGTTATTTTAACTTCGGATTGCAAAATTCCGAAACCATGGCCAAAATCGAAATGTCCGAAGTGGTCATCGTGGAAGTCAATCCCAACATGCCGCGGGCTTTCGGCGGCAACGAAGAGTCGGTACACATTGCAAAAGTAACCGCCATTGTGGAAGCACCCAAAGAGCAGGTGTTGGCCGCTATGCCTCCGGCCGAACCTACCGAAGCCGACCTGAAAATCGCCGAAAACATTCTGCCGTTTATCAAAGACGAATCGGTAGTACAACTCGGTATCGGCGGTATTCCCAATGCTGTCGGGCGGTTAATAGCACAGTCGGGACTGAAAAACCTCGGCGGTCATACCGAAATGCTTTCCGATGCCTATATCGACATGATTCAGTCGGGCGTGATGAATGGTTCCAAAAAAGCCATCGACCGTCATAAAGTGCCTTATACTTTTGCCCTCGGCAGTCAGCGCCTGTACGATTTCATTCACGAAAACGCCGGCCTGGCTTCCTATCCGGCCAACTACACCAACGACCCGCGCGTCATTGCCCGGCTTGACAATTTCGTTTCCATCAACAACGCCCTGCAGGTCGATTTGTACTCGCAGGTCAACGGCGAAAGCCTCGGCATGTATCAGGTTTCGGGCAACGGCGGCATGTTCGACTTTGTCCTCGGCAGCCAGTGGTCCAAAAACGGCAAAAGCTTCATTTGTCTCAATTCCACCTACCAAAATGCCGAAGGCAAAACCGAATCGCGCATCATGGCCGCACTGGCACCCCACAGCATCGTCACCATTCCACGGCAGCTGGTCGATTACGTGGTCACCGAGTTCGGCGCCGTCAAACTCAAACCCAAACCCACGTGGCAACGCGCCGAAGAGCTCATCAGTATTGCCCATCCCGATTTCAGGGAAGACCTGATTCAACAGGCCGAAAAACTGCGAATTTGGCGCCGGTCCAATAAGCGGTAAGTTTTTTCTGTTATTTGGGCGGCTGGTCGCACTATCCGGCGTAGTGTACTCAGGCCGTTCACGTCCCTGTAAGCAGTACGGGGGCTTCCACAGGTCGCCTCCGCCTGCCAACAGGTGCTGTGGCGTCCTTTCGTACAGCTACTGCCTGCTATTGCTGCCGCAAGATGTATCTGTAACCTTATCAGGTCTTACCCGACCTGAAAAGAGACGGTTTGCCCTTCCGGCTTTTTTCCGGGAGATTTCTCACCACTTACACACAATGCCTAAAGTTGGGAAAATTCCGAAAAAACAAAAAGACAAATCACAAAAAAATCCCAAACCCTAAACGCAGAATACAAAACCATAAATAACTTAAAATCAACTAATCACCAATGACCCTTTCCCATTCATCGGTTCAACATTCTACATTTATCGTTCATCATTCCCAATGACCAGTGACCAATGACAAAAGTGGGAAATTCCAAAAGACAAAAAAACAAATCACAAAAAATTCCTAAATACCAAATACAAAACGATGAATTTTCCGGTTCATCTCTTTTATTGCCGCAAAGCGCGCCTTCTAGCGGACAAATACAAATAAAATGTGATGCATTAGAGTCCCGTAGGGACGACTTATTACCATTGACGCTGAATTTATTCAGAGGCTGGTATTCAACCCCTTCGGATTTAGTTACAAACACGAGATATGAATCTCTCATTTTAAGTACTTTTCACTTCAAACTTTAAGTACTTCAAATACTTCAAATGCCTAAAGTGGGAAATCCCAAAAAACAAAAAACCAAATGACAAAGAAATCTCCCCCAAACACCGATAAGATGTGATATTTGGAGTCCCTAGGGACGACTTATTACCATTGCTCTGAATTTATTCAGAGGCTGGTATCTCATCAAAACCAAATGATAGTGCCTCAAAATGGGAATAAGTCATTCATCTTCCAACTTCCCGCTTCCGGCTTCTTTCTTTTGCCTTCCTGTTTCCAACTAACCGTTCTTTTCAATGAGTTGAATCAGTTCAGTAAATTTTTCCTGGTAAAGTCTTTGCATAAAAGCAATTTCTTCATCAGACAGTTTAACAATGCCCGTGGTATTAGACAATACCTGTTCTGGCGTTTTTATTCCCGGGATTACCGTGGATATTTCAGGAAAACTATAGCAAAAACTCAGGCTGTAAGCCGTTTTTGATATGCCCTTTTCTTTGGCTTTTTGCCATACTTCTTGAAGAAGATGATCGGCTTTTTCCAGCAGCTCCGGAGTGAGACGGAAAACCCGGTGGTCATTTTTTGCAAACCGGCTGTTTTTGTTGAATTTTCCGGTAAGCAATCCAAACTGCAACGGCATGCGGGCGATAATCCCGTAGCCGGCGGCAGCAGCCTTCCGGATTAATGGAAGTGCCCGCTGATTAAGAAGGTTAAAAACAATTTGAAAACCATTTCCCAGCTGGTGTTGCATCAAAAAGTCGGCTTCCGGTTGCGGTTGAAAAGTGTTGAGTGATACGCCCCAGTATCTGATTTTTCCAGCTTTTTGCAAAGTTTCCATCGCTTCAATACATTCACCTTGCTGCAGGTGTTTTACCTGTGCCGAATGGAGCTGGTAATAATCGATGGTTTCGCGGCGAAGCCGTTTCAGGCTTTTTTCACAGGCCTGAATAATATACGATTTGGAATAGTTTACCGAGAGGTCTCCTTCCGCGTTGATCAGGTGTCCTGCTTTGCTGGCAATGATTACATCCTGCCGGTTTCCGAAAGTTTTTCCGATAAGTTCTTCCGAATGGCCTACGCCGTAAATATCGGCCGTGTCGTAGAAATTAATCCCCTGGTCGAAGGCTTTTTTTAGTGCTTGTACCGAAGTACGGTCGTCCACATTTCCCCAGCCAATGGGAAGGTCTTTGGCCATGGCCGGTCCGCCAATTCCCCACGATCCAAAACCAATAACACTGACATTGAGTTCGGTATTTCCAAATTTTCTGTAGTCCATAGTTGTTATTTTACGATGTATGCTATTTTCTTTTTCAATAAGTTGTTTGAAATCAATAGCGAACATACGTAAAAAATTGCTTATCTTAGCGTTCGTCCGCGGAAAAGAAATTTTTGTCTATAAAATAAAAAGTCATGAAACGTTTTTGGTTTTTTTTCTTTACGGCGATTCTTTTTATGCCCGTTATTTACGGACAGTCGTTGCAAACAGTGTGGCAAACCGGCCGGGTTTTAAAGGTTCCGGAGTCGGTACTTTATGTCCCGCACACAGGCCTGATTTATGTGTCCAATATTAATGGAAAGCCGGCAGAGAAAAACAGCAGAGGTTTTATTGCCCTTTTGGACTCGAAAGGGCTGGTGGTCAATTTGCATTGGGCAACCGGATTGAATGCGCCCAAAGGAATGGCCATAAAAGGAAATCATTTGTTGGTTTCGGATATTGACCGGTTGGCAGAGATTGATTTGCATACCGGTAAGATCATTCGTTTTGTCTCTTTTCCGGGGGCCCGTTTTTTGAATGATGTAGTGGTGGGCCCTGACGGAAAGATTTATGTTACCGATACGCAACTGGGAGCGGTGTTCGTTATGAAAAAATGGAAACCGGAAATCTGGAAAAAAGATCCTTTGTTGAAAGGAGCCAATGGCCTGGCGGTGGAAAATGATTCGTTACTCATCGGTTGCCAGGGACATCTTTTAAAAGCAGATCCTAAAACGGGCAAGCTGAAAATTGTGGCTCGTGTACCCCACGGAATTGATGGGCTTGTTCCGTTGGGAAACGGAAAATATGTGGTTTCGGACTGGTCGGGAGAGATCCGGCTGATTTTACCGGATGGCGTGCAGAAAGTATTGAGCAATACCACGGACGAACAGGTTAACGCAGCAGATTTGGGCTTTATTCCGCAAAAAAAGATTTTGCTTGTTCCCACTTTTTTCGATAACCGCGTAGTGGCACGGAAGCTCACCGGATTGTGAAAATTTGCTTATTTTTGAGAAAACCTTCAACATGAAACGCTATTGTCTGGAATGCGGTGCCGAGCTGCACGGTCGTGTCGACCAGAAATTTTGTTCGGATCAGTGTAGAAATACCTATAACAACCGGCTTAACCGGGATGAAACCACTTACATGCGTAATATCAATCACGCGTTACGAAAAAACCGCCGGATTTTAAAGGAGTTGAATCCACATGGAAAAGCTAAGGTAAAAAAACAAACTCTCCTGGCAAAAGGTTTTGATTTTAAACATTTTACCCACGTTTATAAAAACAAAGAAGGGAAGGTTTATTATTTTTGTTATGAGCAGGGATACCTTCCG
This sequence comes from Candidatus Sulfidibacterium hydrothermale, assembly GCF_020149915.1. Taxonomy (GTDB): domain Bacteria; phylum Bacteroidota; class Bacteroidia; order Bacteroidales; family F082; genus Sulfidibacterium; species Sulfidibacterium hydrothermale. The sequence continues at coordinate 3,028,180 of NZ_CP083760.1, read as the reverse complement.
CTGGAGCACGATTTTTTTGCCCTGGTGGTGAACAAAAACTTTTGATGTTTCCTATTTGATTTCCAGCCGTTCTTTAAAGGGCAAGAAGGTCATAAAATCAACATGATGCACGATGTAAGCCTCGGTGGTGCGTTTTACCATGTTGCCTTCACCGGCATGAGCCGCAATAATGTGACAAACCTCAGCCGGTACGCCGGCTTCTTCGGCCAGGCTGACTCCCGAAAAAGGATGCCGCAGGTATTTTCCATAGTTTCCCTGTACCGCTTTTCCGTTTTCATCTAATTCATATTCCAGCAATTTTCCCACATCAGCTAAAATAGCTCCGGCTACCAACACATCCATATTTACTGTTAGCTCGCCATGAAACATGGCGTTGATTTTTTCGCCGGCATCGCGGGCAATATGAACGACAGCCCGTTTATGGTCCATAAAAGTTACTTTCAGGTCGGAGCCTACCAGCAGGGTAAAAGGAATTTTTTCCAGATCATCAGCCGTTAAAACACTGCGTTCTAATGCCAGTTCCCAGGTTTTGGCCGTCTTTTCGCGTAAGCCGTTATCCTTTATCCAATTCAACTCGGGCCAGAGTTTTAAAACTTCGTTGTTCATTATTTAAATTTTTGCGGATTTGTAATTTTCCGTATTACGGTTTTTTTAAAAAAAAGGAATAACAGAAAAGTCTGCTATTCCTTTTTCGGGCAATTAGTGCTTTTATAATTTAGCAATAATGGCGTCGGCCATTTGGTCGGTCGATGCGGCTCCTTTGTTTACCACATCAGGAGTACCGTGCATTTTCATCATGTCATAGGTTCGAACTTTTCCTTCGGCAATTACTTCGGCTACGGCTTTACGTATCTTGGCCGCTTTTTCGTTTTCACCGATAAAATCAAGCATCATGCAGGAAGATTCGATCATGGCAATGGGGTTTACAATGGAAACCGGGAAATCGGCATACTTGGGAGCCGATCCGTGGGTCGGTTCAAAAACACCAATGCCCGAATCCGGATTAAACTGTGCCGAGCAGGCAAAGCCCAAACCACCGATAAGACCGGCAAAACCATCGGAAACAATATCGCCGAACATATTTCCGGCTACGATGACACCATAGTTTTCCGGATTTTTTGTCAGCCACATCATTTGGGCGTCAATGTTGGTATTCCAGAGTTCGATTTCAGGATACGATTCTTTTTGCATTTGCTGGGCCATTTTGTACATCATCCCGGAAGTTTCACGGATGACATTAGGCTTCTCGCAAACGGTAACCGATTTATAGCCATACTGTTTAGCATGATCAAAAGCAGCTCGTAAAATCCGTTCCGTAGCTTTTTTGGTGAAGATACGGGTAGAAACGGAAATTTCGTTTTTGGGTGCTTTGCCGAAATTTTTTACAAATTTCGGATGTGTCATCAACGCGTTGTAAACGATATCAGGCGGATCGGACCATTCTACACCTCCGTACAATCCTTCGGTATTTTGGCGGAAAATAACCACATCGACCTCCGGTTCTTCCACGCCGCCATCAGCTCCCCGCCGGATAAAATTCAACGGATTGCCTTTGTAGGTATGACAGGGACGCATGCAAATATCCAGATTAAAATGTTGCCGCAGGCCAACAATAGGCGAAGAGTAAACCAGTCCTTTTTCGCGTAATGCCGGATCAAGCTCTTCAGCTGCAGCATCTTTCGGCTTGGATGTAATGGCTCCAAACAGAGCAATTTTATGTTTTTCAAGCAGTTTTATGGTGCGGTCGGGTAAGGGGTTTCCCTCTTTTTTCCAAAATTCCCAGCCGATGTCGCCTTCTACATAATCGGCTTCAAATCCGGCGGCATCTAAAACACGAAGTGCTGCATCCAGTACAGCTCTTCCGATACCGTCGCCTGGCAAAGTTACAATGGTTCTTTTTGACATGACGTTCAGTTTTTTAACAACAAAGATACATTTCTAACAGCAAAAATAAAAACCTTGGGACATCAGTCGGTAAAAAAAGGAAAAATACGGGTTTTACTTAGGGAATATGAGGAATTATTCGAACAGGAAATCGTAATTTTGTTTGTCCGTCGGACAAAAGTGAAAGAAACGTACAGTTAAACATTAAATTTTAAAACCCATGAAAAAATTAACCTTGCGCTTATCAGGCATGGCCGTTTTGTTCTTTTTCATTTTTACCCTTTCGGTAAGTGGACAAACCCGTTTGGAGAAAGAATTACAACAACTGGCTAAAACGTATCCCATTACGTTTAAAAAAATGCCGGTTGACAGCTTTTTTACGGAGAAATATCTCATTGAGTTTAAAGAGCCGTTGGATCATAACCATCCCAACGGAAAAACATTTACCCAACGGATTTTCCTTTCGAACAAAGGACTGGATAAACCGGTGGTGTTTGTTACCGAAGGCTATTGGGCTAATTATGCTGCCAATCCAAAATATGTAAATGAATTGTGCCCGATATTAAACGCCAATCAGATTGTGCTGGAACACCGTTTTTTCCCGCCGTCGGCACCAGACAGCCTCGACTGGCGCTACCTGACCGTGCAACAAGCTGCTGCTGACGATCATGCTGTGGTGGAAATGCTCAAGCATATTTATCATGGCAAATGGCTGAGTACCGGCATCAGTAAAGGCGGACAAACCTGTATGATCTACCGTTATTTTTATCCGGATGATGTAACGGCCAGTGTGCCTTATGTGGCTCCGTTGAATTTTTCCATTACCGACCGGCGGATTAATATGTTTCTTGATTCGGTAGGAACACCGGCATGCCGTAAAGCGGTTTTTAATTTCCAGAAAGAATTGATCAGCCACCGGAATAAATATCTTCCTTATTTCAAACAGGAAGCCAAAGCAAAAGGATATACTTATTCTCGTATCGGTTGGGAAAAAGCATTTGATTTAATGGTTTTTGAATTCCGGTTTGCTTTTTGGCAATGGGGAAAAGCCCGTTGTGATGCCATCCCGATGACGCCGGATAATCCGATGAAGATGGTAAAATACTGGGACAAAGTGGCTGATTTTTCATGGGTTTCTGACCAGGGCATCAAACGGTTTGAACCGTTCTTTTATGAGGCCATGAAACAAATGGGAATGTATGGGTATAACATTGCTCCGTTTAAACAATGGACCGTTTTTAAACACAATCCGAATTTCAATTTCACACTTCCCAAAGGAACAAAACCCGGCTTTGATCCGTCCGTCATGGATTCTGTCGATTGTTTTATCCGTCATAAAGCCCATAATATGATGTTTCTTGTTGGTGGTGATGATCCGTGGGGTTCCACCTCGGTTAACCTGACTTACCAGAACAATCTGGTAAAATTTGTGAAGCCGGGGGGCAGCCATCTTACCCGGATTAATAATTTGCCGCCTGCGATGAAAAAGAGAGCCATTTCCATTCTGAAAAAATGGATGGGCGAAATGCCGGATTCTGCCCAATAACCGGGAAGTTGACCAATAAAGAACCGGTTTTATTTAATCAATAACATGGAAATGTGGTCATTTTTCCGTAAACTTGCATTCCCAAAATAAACGTTCATCATTTTTAATCCCGATAAAATTGTATCAGTTAAAAACCAAAATAGACATTCATTCGGAAGAGTTCAAAGCCAATCGCAAGGCTTTTATAAAACTGCTGGATGAGTATAAAAACATTCTGGAAACCGTCACCCGGGGAGGATCAGAAAAATCAGTAAAACGACATAAAGAAAGGGGTAAATTACTGGCCCGTGAACGCATCAATCTGCTGGTTGATCCGGGAACTCCCTTCTTGGAGCTTTCGCCGTTGGCTGCTTATGACCAGTACAACAATGAATTCCCCTCGGCGGGAATTGTAACCGGTATTGGTGTCATTCACGGACAGGAAACGGTGATCATTGCCAACGATGCCACCGTAAAAGGCGGAACGTATATGCGGTTTACCATTAAGAAGCATTTGCGTGCCCAGCAGATTGCCATGGAAAACCACCTGCCGTGTGTGTACATGGTGGATTCGGGAGGAGCATTTTTACCTGAACAGGATACTGTTTTCCCGGATGCCAACCATTTTGGCCGGTTTTTTTACAATCAGGCACGTATGTCGGCTATGGGTATTCCCCAGATCTCAATCGTAATGGGATCCTGTACGGCAGGTGGCGCTTATGTGCCGGCCATGAGCGATGAAACGATTATCGTAAAAGAACAGGGAACCATTTTTTTAGGCGGCCCTCCGTTGGTAAAAGCCGCTACCGGCGAAGAAGTGACCGCTGAAGAGCTGGGCGGAGCCGAAGTACATACTGCGGTTTCGGGGGTAGCCGATCACTTTGCTGAAAACGATACCCATGCCATTCAGATTTGCCGGAACATATTTGAAAACCTTGAATTTCGTGAAAAACAACAGCTGGATATTACTACGCCCGAAGAACCGCTTTACGATCCGGAAGAGCTTTATGGAATTGCTCCGGTAGATCTGAAAAAAATGGTGGATCCGCGCGAAATTATCATGCGTATGGTGGACGGCAGCCGGTTTCAGGAATTTAAAGCCCGTTATGCTACGACGGTAGTTACCGGTTTTGCCCGTATTATGGGTTTCCCGGTAGGAATTATCGCCAATTACGGCGTGCTGTTTTCTGAATCGGCTTTGAAAGTGACCCACTTTATTGAGTTGTGTACCAGTCGTAAAATTCCATTGATCTTTTTGCAAAACATTACCGGTTTTATAGTCGGGAAAGAGTTTGAACGCAAAGGAATTGCCCGTGACGGGGCTAAAATGGTACACGCGGTATCGAATACCAATGTGCCGAAATTTACGGTGATCTTTGGTGGCTCGTTTGGTGCCGGAAACTATGGAATGGCAGGCCGGGCTTACGATCCCCGCTTGCTGTTCATGTGGCCCAATGCCAAAATCTCGGTGATGGGTGGTGAGCAGGCGGCGACGGTGCTCGAAACGGTGAAACGTGATCAATACCGTGCCATGGGTAAAGAAATGCCTCCGGAAGAAGTAGAAAAACTAAGAAAGCCCATTTTAGAAAAATATGAACGCGAAGGAGCTGCTTTGTATAGCACCTCCCGCTTGTGGGATGATGGCATTATTGATCCGGTAGATACCCGGAAAATGCTGGCCATGGGTATAGCCATGTCGTTAAATAAGAAATATCCCGAACAACAATATGGAATTTTTAGGATGTAACGGTTTGTAATCAACGAGGGATAAAACCAATGCTTATACAAAAAGTCAGGCAGAAAGGATTTTAAAATGAAGAAATTCAATACAATCCTTGTTCAGACAAAAAAAGGAATCGTTGAGCTGGTACTCAACCGTCCGGAAGTACATAATGCCCTGAATGAGGAAATGATCCGCGAACTGACCCATTTTTTTCAGGAGTTGGATAACAAGGTTCCGGAAGATTTACCCCGGCTGGTCATTTTGCGGGGCAACGGGAAATCGTTTTGTGCCGGAGCCGACCTGAATTATATGAAATCTATTGCGGCTTACGGTTTTGAAGAAAACAAAGAAGATGGCCGCCGGTTAGCCACATTGTTCCGGTCGGTTTATGAATGTCCGGTTCCCACATTGGCTGTGGTGCATGGCGCTGCTTTTGGAGGTGCCAACGGCCTTTTGGCGGCCTGCGATATGGTACTTGCTGCCGAAAACACAAAATTTGCTTTCAGCGAAGTAAAACTGGGTATTTCACCGGCAACGATCAGTCCGTTTGTTATCAAGCGCATTGGAGAATATGGTGCGCGTGAACTGATGCTTACCGGAAAACGTTTTAATGCCCGGGAAGCCGAAAAATGGCATTTGGTAAATCAGGTGGTTCCTGAAGATGAACTGGAAGCGAAGATCCAAAGCCTGATCCATGAAATATTAACCGCTGCTCCTCATGCTGTGAGAGAAACCAAAAAACTGATTAATCAGGTTACGGAAACCCGCAACCTGAACCGGTTGATAGATATTACCTCGCGGATGATTGCCCGCTTGCGTGCAGACGAAGAAGGACAAGAAGGAATGGCTGCTTTTCTGGAAAAGAGAAAACCTTTTTGGGTAACCGGAAAAAAGCAAAAAAAATAAAACAGACAGAAAGTAATTTTTATGAAAATTTTCAAAAAAATATTGGTGGCAAACCGGGGAGAAATTGCGGTGCGGATCATCCGTTCGGCAAAAAAACTGGGTATTCCCACTGTCGCTGTTTATTCTGAAATTGATGAAGATGCTTTGCATGTGGAATTGGCAGACGAAGCCTATTGTATTGGAAAAGAAGAATTAAGCGACACGTACCTGAATGTGGATAAAATAATGGAGGTGGCCCGTTTATCCGGATGCGATGCGGTTCATCCGGGATATGGCTTTTTGTCGGAAAGCCCTTTGCTTACCGAAGCCTGTCAAAAAGCCGGCATCACATTTATTGGCCCGCATACCGAGGCGATTCGTCTTATGGGAAATAAAATTGAAGCCCGTGCTTTTGTGAAGAAATTGAAAGTTCCCATGACCGCCGGGGTAACCGGTTCTCCGGAAGAACTCCTGGAGAAAGCAACGGAAATTCCTTTTCCGTTGTTGGTAAAAGCGGCAGCCGGCGGCGGCGGAAAAGGAATGCGTATTGTGCGCGAAGAAGATGACCTGAAAGAAATTCTTGAAGCCACATCCCGTGAAGCCAAAAATTATTTTGGTGACGGAACCATCTATATTGAAAAATATATCGAAGAACCAAGGCATATCGAAATTCAGGTGCTGGGCGATCATTTTGGAAATGTGGTTCATCTTTTTGAAAGAGAGTGTAGTATTCAAAGACGGTACCAGAAAATTATTGAAGAATCACCGTCTCCCACATTAACCGAAGAAGTTCGGCAGCAAATGGGGGATGCCGCTGTACGGATTGCTAAAGCAGCAGGGTATAACAGTGCCGGAACGGTAGAGTTCCTGGTGGATAAAACGCTTCATTTTTATTTTCTGGAAATGAATACCCGTATTCAGGTAGAACATCCGGTAACGGAGATGGTTACCGGTGTTGACCTGGTGGAAGAACAAATTTTGGTGGCTGCCGGTAATCCTTTGCGTATAAAGCAGGAAGACCTTTCTCAATATGGTCATGCTATTGAGTGCCGGATATATGCCGAAGATCCGTCACGTGATTTTTTGCCGGCTCCCGGAAAAATTTCTTTTTATCGTGAACCGCAAGGTGCAGGAATACGAGTGGATAGCAGCCTGAAAGGTCCGGCACAGGTGCAAAGTGCTTTTGATCCCATGATCAGTAAACTGGTGGTGTGGGGCGACGACCGTTCAATAGCCCGTGAAAAAATGATCGCGGCACTAAAAGATTATCATGTTCACGGCATTCGTACCAATATTAGTTATTTGTTGTTCCTGTTACAGCATCCGGCTTTTGCCGAAAATAAGATCTCAACCGGTTTTTGCGATACGCATACAGCCGAAATCCTGCAGAAAATCGAAACAGCCAGGTCGGAATTTGGAACAGATATTCCGGTGCTTGCCTATTTGCTTTATGTCCTTAACGAAAACAAAGTATACTCTCCGCGCAATGTGTGGGAATATATCGGCTACTGGAGAAATAAGATGGAAATACCGGTAGTGGTTGATGGAAAAGAAAAAATGGTCAGACTGGAAAAAAGAGATAAAAACCGTTTCTTTTTCCTTATGGATGGTGGTGAACGCAAAGAAATATTGCTGCATAAGCTGGATAAATACTCCATAGAATTTCGTATCTTTCATCGTTTTTATAAAGCGGTAATTTCCGAAGGGGAGCAGGGAAATCGTTTTGTTGCGATGGATGGGCACGTTTTTGAAGTAAGGCGGCCTGATGTGTTAAACGAAACCCTGGAAGATCCGTTGTTACAGGCTTCGAATGATGCGGGCAGTCTGTTTGCTCCCATGCCGGGAAAAGTGATTAAAGTAAATGTAAAACCCGGCGATAGCGTAACGCGGGGAACCGTACTGCTGGTGGTGGAAGCCATGAAAATGGAAAATAATATCGTAGCACTCGAAGATGGAGTGGTAGATAAGGTAAATGTGAAAGAAGGCGACCGGGTAGATACCGATTTGCAATTGGTAAATATTTCGGTGACAGAATAAAATAAAACGGTATAAAAAAATAAATTGAATGGATTTTGAATTAACAGAAACACAGCAAATGATCCGTCAAACGGTACGGGAATTTGCTGAAAGAGAAGTGAAACCCAGGGCAAAAGAACTGGATGCCAAAGGTGAATTTTCGTATGAGTTGACCAAAATGATGGGTGAACTGGGCCTTTTTGGTATGAACCTTCCCGAAAAGTACGGCGGTCAGGGACTTGATACCCTGTCGTATATTATTGCTGTGGAAGAGCTGGCGCGGGTAGACGGATCGCAAGCCGCTACGCTTGCCGCGCATAACTCTCTTGGAATAAGTCCGATATATGAGTTTGGAACCGAAGAGCAGAAGATGAAATACCTGCCGCAACTGTGTACCGGCGAAGGGCTTTGGAGTTTCGGACTTACCGAACCGGGCGCCGGTTCCGATTCAAGAGGTTCTAAAACCACCGCTGTACTCGACGGTGACGAGTGGGTTATCAACGGCTCTAAGATTTTTATTACCAACGGAGCCTCTGATATTTCAAAAGGTTGTACCGTGCAGGCCGTGTCCGGCGAAAAAGACGGAAAGAAAATTTTTACCACCATCATTGTTGAAGCCGGAACTCCCGGTTTTCGCCGGGTTCCCATGCATAACAAAATGATGTGGCGTGCTTCGGATACTTCTGAACTTTATTTTGATGACGTTCGTGTTCCGAAAGAAAATCTTTTGGGAAAAGTGGGCGAAGGTTCTCATATCATGTTGCATACACTCGACGGCGGAAGGCTTTCCATCGGCGCTATGGGACTGGGACTGGCCCAGGGCGCTTTCGAAATGGCCCTGAATTATGCCAAAGAGCGAAAACAGTTCGGAAAGCCGTTGACGAAGTTCCAGATTAATGCTTTTAAACTGGCCGATATGGCCATGAAAATCGAACTGGCCCGCAACCTGCTTTACAAAGCCTGCTGGCTGAAAGACAATGGCAAACCGTATACGAAAGAAGCAGCCATGTCGAAATTGTATTGTTCCGAAATTGCCAAACAGGTGGCGGATGAAGCCGTTCAGATTCACGGTGGTTACGGGCTGATGAAAGACTATGATATCGAACGTTTTTATCGCGATCAGCGTCTGTTGCAGATTGGTGAGGGAACTTCCGAGATCCAACGGCTGGTGATTTCGCGTCAAATAGGATGTTAATAAGATTTTTAACCTAAATAATTGCCCTATGAATAAAGTGGTAAAAAATGCTACCGAAGCGGTTCGCGATATTCAGGATAACATGACCCTGATGCTTGGTGGTTTCGGTCTGTGCGGAATTCCCGAAAACCTGATCCGGGCGTTGCACGATAAGGGCGTTACCGGACTAACCTGTATTTCCAATAATGCCGGTGTGGATGATTTCGGCCTGGGTGTTTTGCTCGAACGCCATCAGATAAAAAAAATGATTTCTTCGTATGTGGGCGAGAATGCCGAATTTGAGCGTCAGTTACTCTCGGGCGAACTGGAAGTGGAACTCAATCCGCAGGGAACGCTGGCTGAACGCTGCCGGGCAGGCGGTGCCGGAATTCCGGCGTTTTATGTTCCGGCAGGCTACGGTACCGAAGTGGCCGAAGGAAAAGAAGTGCGGGAGTTTAACGGTAAGATGTACCTGCTCGAAACGGCGCTGACTGCCGACTTTGCTTTGGTAAAAGCCTGGAAAGGCGATACGGCCGGAAATCTTGTTTACCGGCATACGGCCAACAACTTTAACAACATGATGGCCATGGCCGGAAAAATTACCATTGCCGAAGTGGAAGAACTGGTGCCGGCCGGCGAACTGGACCCGAATTGCATTCATACTCCCGGAATATTTGTCCAGCGCATCTTCCAGGGAGAAAATTATGAAAAACGCATTGAGTTTGCAACGACACGAGATTAAAATATAATGTTTCACGCAGAGAACGCAAAAGTGTAAAATCGCAGAGAACGCAAAAATGCATGAGAATGATATTTCATATCAATGTATTGGAACTGCAATAGAAGTGCACAAGAGTATTGGCCCGGGATTATTGGAATCCGCTTATGAAAATGCATTGGCATATGATCTTAGGATAAAGGGTTATGATGTGCAACAGCAAGTGGCCATGCCGTTTGTTTATAAAGAGGTTAAGTTAGATGTAGGATATAGGATTGATATTTTGGTTAATAAAAAGGTTATCATTGAAGTAAAATCTGTTGAAACCCTGGCGCCTGTCCATTATGCCCAGTTATTAACCTATCTTAGATTGTCTGGTGTGAAATTAGGTTTGCTTATCAATTTTAATGCAAAAACGTTGAAAGATAATATTCACAGAATCGTAAATAACCTGTAATCTTTTTGCGCTTTTAGCGTAGTCTTTGGCGGGCTTTGCGTGAAATAAAATATAGTTGAATTATTTTTGAATAAAGAAGAACCATAAAAACTAAATAACATGAGTTTAGATAAAAACGGTATTGCCAAACGCATAGCACAAGAGCTGAAAGATGGTTACTATGTTAATCTCGGTATCGGAATTCCGACACTGGTGGCCAATTTTATTCCGGAAGGAGTGGAAGTGGTTTTACAATCGGAAAACGGGTTGCTTGGTATCGGTCCTTTCCCAACAAAGGATGAGCTGGATGCCGATCTGATTAATGCCGGAAAGCAAACGGTAACTTATGTAAAAGGAGCTGCCTTTTTCGATTCGGCTACCAGTTTTGCCATGATTCGCGGAGGGCATATTGATCTGACTGTGCTTGGTGCTTTTCAGGTAAATAAAAACGGCGACATTGCCAGCTGGAAAATTCCCGGAAAAATGGTAAAAGGCATGGGCGGCGCCATGGATTTGGTGGCATCGGCTAAAAATATCATTGTGGCTATGACGCATACCGATCGGAAAGGAAACCCTAAATTATTGAATGAATGTACTTTGCCGTTAACCGGAGTGAATTGTGTAAAACGAATTGTAACGGATCTTGCTGTGGTAGATGTTACGCCGCAAGGCTTTAAACTGATAGAAAGAGCTCCCGGTGTCAGCGTGGAAGAAATTGTTGAAAAAACGGAAGCCCCGCTGTTGGTTGAAGGAGAAGTACCGGAAATGAGTATTTAGATACGAAGCAGCAGGAAGAGGGAAGACAAAAAGTCGGAAGTCAGAAGTTGGAAGCTGTTGATGCCTGAATAGTATGGGCTATTTTACTATAAAATGAGGAAAACGGATTTAATTTGTTTCACTATAAAAACTTGTTGCTATGGATAGTTTTAACACACTCAGTACTTTCGAAGTAGTTATTGTTCTTCTTTCTGTTTTTTTTCTGGCTTTAGTCCAGATTATTGCTACTTGGCGTGTTTATGAAAAAGCCGGACAACCCGGCTGGACGTCAATCATCCCCATTTTAAATCTTTACTTTTTGTTAAAAATTGTGGGAAAACCCGGATGGTGGCTCATCTGGATGTTTGTTCCTTTTGCCAACCTGGTGGTGGCTATTTGGGTTACCAATCTGCTTTCCAAAAGTTTTGGGAAGGGGGTAGCCTTTACGCTTGGTTTGCTTCTCCTTCCCGTTATTTTTTATGCGATTCTCGGGTTTGGAGATGCCGAATACATTGGTCCGGCAGGGAAACCGAAAGTTACCGAAGTTAACGTATAATCGGCTTATTTTTCGGGAGCTACCAGTTTAAACCCGATACCATGGACATTGATGAGTTCTACTTTCGGATCTTCTTTTAAGAATTTCCGGAGCTTGGTGATATATACGTCCATTGATCGTGCATTAAAGTAGCTGTCATCTTGCCAAATTTTGTTCAGGGCTACCGTCCGGTCCAGTACTTCATTCAGGTTTTCACACAAAAGCCGTAACAGTTCTGTTTCTTTTGATGTGAGTTTGTTTTCGGTTTTGCCGATTTTCAAAACCTGGTGGTCGTAGTCAAAAGTATATCTTCCGAACTTATAAATAGAGTTGGTGTGTTTTTTGCTCCCTTGTTCTGTTCGGCGTAAAATCGCCTGGATGCGAAGCAACAGTTCTTCCATGCTGAAAGGTTTGGTAAGATAGTCATCGGCACCCAGCTCAAATCCCTGGATCTTGTCTTCTTCCATGGTCTTGGCTGTGAGGAATAACAGCGGAATTTTTTTATCAATCTTCCTGATTTCCTTGGCCAGGGTAAAGCCGTCCATTACAGGCATCATCACATCCAAAATGGCAAAGTCAAATTCACCTTTTTTAAAAGCCTCAAGAGCCAGTTTTCCATTTTCGCAAAGGGTGGCTTCAAATCCTTTGGCCTGCAAATAGGATTTCAAAATGGTGCCGAGGTTTTTGTCGTCTTCGGCCAACAGGATATTAACTTTCTTTTTCATGATTTTCTGTCTTTTCGTTGGGTAAATATATATGAAATACGGAACCTTTTTTCAATTCCGAGTCAACGGTTATTTTTCCTTTGTGTTGTTCAACAATGGCTTTGACATAACTGAGTCCTAGTCCGAATCCTTTGAAATTGTGTACATTCCCTGTGTGAACACGATACAGCTTGTCAAAAATTTTACTCTGATTGGCTTTGCTGATACCGATTCCGTTATCGGCAATATCTACCAGAATGCCGTCTTTCAGGTTTCGTGTGCTGATCTTGATGACCGGAGCATTCAGATTATATTTGATGGCGTTGTCCAGCAGATTAACAAAAACATTGGTCATGTGAACCCGGTCGGCATAAATGGCACTGTTTTCCGCATTCATTTCCAGAGAGATGCTGCCGCCTTTGCTTTCGGCGTTAATCTTTTTAGCATTAACGGCATTTTGCAGGATTTCATGAAGATCAACGGTTTCTTTGTGTAATTTCAGCCGGCCACTTTCAATAGAAGCCGAACGTAAAATATGCTCAGCCATGGTACGCAACCGTTTATTTTCCTCGTCGATGACACTGATATAATTGTTGTACAACTCATCCGATTTTTTAACATCTCTGTCACGCAAAGCTTCACATACCAACGATATGGTAGAGATTGGTGTTTTAAACTCGTGGGTCATGTTATTAATAAGGTCATTTTTCATTTCCGACAGTTTCTTTTGCCGGTTAATTACCACCAGGCTGAAAGATAATGCCCCGATGATAATAAAAAACAACCCCATGGAAACAACGAGTAGTTTATAGAGTTTTTTAATGATAAAAAAGTGTTCTTCAGGAAAATAAATGAGCAATTTAAGAGGGACTTGCATGTCGCTGTTGATGGGCGTTAAATCGTACACGTAGCTTTTTGTGAGGAGTTCGGTAGGGTATTTTCCTGTTTTTTGCAGGATCATGGCGTTGGAAACCGGTTTGTAAATACCGAATTCAAAACGTGTTTTAATATTTTTTTCTCTTAATGCACTCTGTATCAGTGAGTCGATAAGGCTTTTGTGTTGGGTAAAGAAACGGATGTCATCCGGTTGCTTGAAACCGGAAAAAAGTTGGTGGTATTGGTTATTTAAAAGAAGCCTTTTCTCCAGTATTCGGTTAATGTCAGCCGGACTGGTTAACGAAAGCGATTGGTGGATTAAATCACGGTTGAGCGAGTCAAAAAGAGCAAAAGCGTTCAGGTTCTTTTTATAAAATTCTTTTGTTTTCAGGTAATATTCCTGATAACGAAGTTTGTCGATGGTAAAAACCACCCGTTGCATGGCAATATTTACGTCACGGTTAAAAACAGCTTGCCTCACCTGCATGGCATTTTTGATCCAGTAAACCTGAATCGTCATTAACCCGATGCTGGCCAGGGAAACCAAAACAATGATAATGATTGTTAACCGTTTATTCATGCAGCAAAATTAAACCATTCCATTTGATTGAAACAGAACCTTTAACAAATATTAACAACATTTTTTTATTTTTCTTCTTGACAAAAAAGAAAATCGTTGTATATTTGCCACGAACAATAGCAAGGGTAAATTTTCATAATTTTTGCTTTGTTTAAAGGGTTTTCATAATTGTTGGTTTTTGAGAGGTAAGCGTCCTGCTTACCTCTCTTTTTTTTATCTTAGCCCTCTTGTTTTTACGCTATGATTAAACCGGAAACCATACAAAAGATATTTGATGCGGCGCGTATTGAAGAGGTCGTGGGTGATTTTGTTACTTTAAAAAAAAGAGGGGTAAATTACATTGGATTATGTCCTTTTCATAATGAGAAAACGCCCTCGTTTACCGTGTCGCCGGCCAAAGGGATTTTTAAATGTTTTGGTTGTGGCAAAGCCGGAAATGCCGTGAAATTCGTGATGGAGCACGAGCATTATTCGTATCCGGAAGCCTTGAAATATCTTGCCCGAAAATATGGCATTGACGTAGAAGAAACCGAGCTTTCCGATGAAGAAAAGCAGCAAATGGATGAACGGGAAGCCCTGTTTGCCCTTAATACCTTTATGTCTGATTATTTTCAGGAACAGCTTTTTCAGAGCGAAGAAGGGAAGGCGGTCGGACTTACCTACTTTAAAGAACGTGGTTTTCTGGAAGCAACGATTAAAAAATTTCAACTGGGCTATGCGCATGATGCCTGGGAAAAATATTCGAAATATGCCCTGGAACACGGGTATTCAAAAGATGTACTGGTAAAAACGGGCTTATCTATTGACAAAGGAAACCGGTTGATGGATCGCTTTCGCGGAAGGGTTATGTTTCCTATTCATAACCTGACCGGAAAAGTGATTGGTTTTGGCGGACGTATTCTCTCCTCTGAAAAATCAACGGCAAAATATGTCAATTCCCCCGAATCTGAGATTTATAATAAAAGTAAAAGCCTGTACGGAATCTTTTTTGCCCGTAATGCCATTGTAAAACAGGATAATTGTTATCTTGTTGAAGGATACACGGATGTGATTTCGCTGCATCAGGCCGGAATTGAAAACGTGGTCGCTTCCTCCGGAACATCACTCACCGAAGAACAAATTAAGCTGATTAAACGGTTTACGCCCAACATTACTATTTTGTATGATGGGGATGCAGCCGGTATTAAAGCCTCTTTCCGCGGTATTGATTTGATTTTGTATCAGGGAATGAATGTGAAAATTGTTCTTTTCCCGGATGGCGAAGATCCCGATTCATACGCCCGGAGTCATACCAGCTCGGAGCTGGAAAATTTTATCCGGACTTCTGCGGTCGATTTTATCAAATTCAAGACCCGGCTTTTGCTGGACGAAACATTGGGCGATCCGGTGGCCAAAGTGACATTGATAAAAGATATTGTGCAAACCATTGCCCACATTCCTGAAGCCATTCAGCGAACGGTTTATATTCAGGAATGCAGTGCCATGATGGATATTCCCGAGCAAACGCTGATGAACGAACTGAATAAATTGCTCAGGGAAAAGTACCGGAAAAAATTGCGGAAAACAACCCCGGAACAACAACTGGAGCCGGAGTCTGCAATTGATGTGATGAAACAACCGGCCGGAAGGCAAAATCAGATTGATCCGCTGGATATTTCCGAACATGAAAAACAGATTATGCGGCTTCTTTTGCTTTATGGAAACCGCAAAATCCAGCCTCCCGATGTGGAAACGGAAAAAATTATTGATGAGTTTGGAAAAGAAGTGGTTGTAGTTCAGGAAGAGTATGTGGCAAAATATGTTTTGACCAACCTGGAAAATGATGGGATTACTTTCGAAAACAAGCTCTACAACCAGATGGCCGATGAGATAAAAAAGATGCTGGAAACCGGAAAAGTACCGGACGAACAGTATTTTACCCAACATATGGATGATAAAATTGCCGATGAAGCAATTTCGTTGATTGCCACGCCTTACGAATTGAGCAGTAGCTGGAAAAAGAATAAAATTTATGTAAAAAGCGAAGAAGATGACTTATCAAAAACAGTGGTGAGTACATTAAACCAATTCCGTATCAAAGTGATTAGCCGGTATTTAAGAGAGATTACGGAAAAAATGAAAACGACTTCTGACGAAGCGGAGATTTTTATTCTTCAACAGCAGTTTTTTGAGCTGAAAAAGGTAGCCAAAGAAATTGATAACGAGCTACATCGTATTTTTGATTATTGATTTCCCAATAATACAGATGGAACTGTTGTGGTAAGGTAAAAACAGAAAAAAGCCGGTTTGGAAACAAACCGGCTTTTTTTGCGCCCCCACCAGGACTTCCCGCCCGAACGACGTTCAGTCGGGCGGGGAACCTGGGACGCTTTGATGCTTTTGGAAAGATCGTATTATCCGGCAGGGTATGCAAAAAAAAAAATCCGGCTCTGTATGAACCGGATTGAAGCGCCCCCACCAGGACTTGAACCTAGGACCCTCTGATTAACAGTCAGATGCTCTAACCAACTGAGCTATGGAGGCGTATTTTCTCTCAAATGTGGGCGCAAAGATAGAGAATAATTTTTATATGCAAGGATTTTTTTAAAAAATTTTTTCGCCGTAAATACCGGGCCAGTTCTTGGCTTCATTTGATAAATTGTTTAAAAAAATTTGTTCGGTAATGCGGAAGATAAACCGTTTTCTTCTACTTTTATCAATTCGACCAGAAAACTATGTGGATCGTGCGAAACCAAAAGACAAAATACTTAAAAACAACTTTTTTTTTCGGTGTAATTCTGTGTTATTTGCTTTATCCTGTTTCCGGTTGGGGACAAACCCTTGAAGACGTAAAAATAACAGTTACTTTTTCTGCAGCACCGGCCACGGTAAGTACCTCTTTCCCATATTTAAAATACAACAAAGATTTTGCATTGGTTTTGCAGGCCGATGATGCCACAACGGATGTGTACGACAGCGTCTATCCGTTTTTTTCCGGAAAAAACGGAAATCCGGGGTTGTTCTTTACGGACGGTACCGGAAATGACGTTCCTTTTTCACTGGATGTCAATTATTTCTCTTTAAAATCGGGAGTGGATGTTCACTCGGATGATACGGCCAATTATTTGAGCTGGAAAAAAATTGATGAGCTCTGGAAAAATGGTTATAGCATTGACAGCCGGGGATTGGTGGATCCTCCTTATGGTTCCGATCAGGATTATCAGGTTCAGCGGAATATAAGTTTTGCTGTAAAAATGACGGCTCCGTATACCAATGGCGGCATTACTACCGACACGTATGTTTTACCTTCCGACGGGCAGGGACAAATGCTCCCGGCCCGCGATGTGGGTTATATCGCTTTTTTCAGTAACCCCTCTTTTGACTTGACAAACAACCCGATTGATTTAACCTCGGTAAAGCCGCTTTTTTCCCCGCCTCGTCTTTTTCTGACCAATCGCCTGGATAATAGTTTGTACAGTAAAGTACAACTGATGGATCTCCAAAGCATAAACGGGCATCATTATATGGGAGTTTATGATTTTCGCCAGTTTGGTGTTTCTCCGGATATCTCTTTTTCAGAGTTTAAAAAAGAGATGGAAGAAATCGCATCCACATACGGAAAAAACGGAAAAGATAATATTTGGGTAGCCGGTGATCAGGAAGTGTTTGAATATCTGTTGCTTTGTGAAAAGACCACGATTTCAGCCACCACACTGGGAAACGAAACACAAATCGGCTTTGTAGGAGATCAAATTCCGACCAACATGCATTGGTATACGCTTACTTTACTTGTTGTGGGCGACCAGCCGGTTTCCAGTGTGGATGTCCAGGGCGCTGTTTCATCCACCCATGCTATTCACGGAGATACGGCCATTATTAATTTTTCGTGGGACGGACGAATTATTGAGCCGGAGGGCGAAAGAGCGGAAAAATATATTCAAATAGCCAAAAACGATACCAGTGCCACCAATTGTCTCATCGCTTCGGATTATGTGGATGCCATTCAAAATCCGGATACCCTGCAAAAATATCATGATGAGCTCTGCGCATTGAATACTTCTTCTTTGGAAAATTATTGTAGTTATCATTTTACCGTTTCTCCTGATACCATTTGCCTGGGTGATACGGCGACTTTGCAGGCGCCTGACGGAATGAAACATTATCTTTGGAATACGGGGGATACGGTGCAAACCATTAAAATAGCTCCTAAAGAAAATACCCAGTACTGGGTGGAAATTACTACCCCGGACGACCAAACCGGTCGCGATACAACACAGGTAATTGTTTATCCCGTTCCGGTGTTTCAACATTCTTCCGATTCGGTGGTCATACAGCCGGGTACCGATACTTTGCTTTGGGCCTCGGGCGGCTATCCCGAATATTTATGGAGTACCGGAGCAACCGATACTTCCATTCGTGTTCAACCCGTTCGCAATACAACCTATTGGGTAAAAGTAACCAATTCGTATGGCTGTAGTACAACCCAGGATTTTATGGTGCTTCCGGATTATGGATATGTAATTGATTTTAAATATGACACGGTTTGCCTGGGCGATTCCACCCTGTTGATTAACGAAAGTTCCAGTGAAAAAGATACTTTGCTGCAAACCGCCTGGGATTTGAATATGGACGGAGAATATGACGATGCTTTCGGAGATACGGTGCTTTATGCTTTTCCAAAAGCACAACTCTGGCTGGTGGGAATGCGGCTTACCTTTAAATCGGGAAATATCATTACCAAAGTACATCAGGTTCCGGTGGGGGAAGTGCCGCAGGTAGATTTTTCTTATTCCGGGCAATGTTCCTCGGAAGGAAATACCCTGTTTATTGACAGTACAAAAGTGGATTTCGGCGATATTGTTACCCGCTATTGGGATTACGGTGACGGCCTTTCTGAGTATCGTCCGAATATGTATGCTTATCACCAATATTATCCGGGCAATTATACCGCAAAGCTGGTAGTAACCACCTCGTATGGTTGTGTAGATTCGCTTTCTAAGCCGATCAGCATTTACGGATCGCCAGATATTGTCATTTTACGTGAAGACGGTACACAGGTGTATTACAATGATACAGTTTCTTTTGCCCAGGGCGACAGCGCTTATTTAACGGTTAAAGATCCGGAAGACTATGATTCTATTGTGTGGCCGCCTCATGTTTTGTCCCCCGACTATTATGTAAAAGAAGAGGGTGAATATACCGTGAAAGCGTATGTGAATATTTGTCCCGGTACTTCGGTATTTTATGCGGTTTATACCAATTCAGGCGGCGGAGATGTCCCTGTAACGTCGGCTCCGGCCATGCCTTTTTTTACGCCCAATGGCGATGGTTATAATGATGTCTGGAAAGTGGACAATACCAAAGTGATTCCTCCTTTTAGTTTGCGTGTTTATAACCGGGCAGGAAGTCTGGTCTATTCGTCTGAGAACTATAACAACGACTGGAAAGGTGATTTTAACGGAAATCCATTGCCGAAAGGAACCTATTATTATGTCATTGTGGATCATAACGGAAAAGAATATAGGGGAACCATAAGCATTATTCGCTGATGAAGATAAGGATAACATATCTGTTTTTATTATTGCTGGTTTTCAGCGGAACACTTAGTGCCCAGCAGTTTCCGTTAACAACACAATATTTATATAATCCGTATGCTTTAAATCCGGCAATGGCCGGGTATTTTAACTATTCTGAGATTCATTTGGACTATCGCCGTGAGTGGACTCAGATTGATGATGGCCCAAAAACGGTACGGTTGAACGGTTTCGGAAACATTTATAAGCAAAAAATGTGGCTTGGCGGCGAAATGTATATGGATAAAACCGGTGTTTTTTCTTTGTTTAAGGCCAGCGTCAGTTATTCTTACATTTTGCAGACCGGTGATAATCAGCGGCTCTTTTTTGGCGTGTGGGCCAATTATTTTCAAAATTCCATCAGCCTTTCGGATATGACCGAAATCAACCCGGCCGATCCGCTTTTGCAGGGGAGGAGTTCGATAAGCGGAAGCACTTTTAATGCCGGGTTTGGTATTGACTACAACTGGCAGGGACTGAATGTGGGCTTTGCCATGCCGAATGCAATGGCGGACAACTCATACGATGTAACCAATCCGGGTAGCCCGGATTTTAAGATGCAACGCGAATTTCTTTTTCATGCTTCCTATCTTTTTTATTTGGTTGATAATTGGCAACTGCAGGGTTTTGCGGTTTACCGGAAGACGAAAAATATGCCGGGGAATTTTGAAATGTCTGCCATGGCGGTTTATATGAAACAGGCATGGGCCGGATTGCTTTATCGCAATACAGGCGCTTTGGCTGTAAATATTGGAGGGTATGTCGGGTATGGTTTTGCCCTCAATTATTCATTTGAATTTGGAACCGGTGGCATCAATAAAGGAAGCGGAACAACGCATGAAATTACGCTTTCCTACCGTTTTGGTCAACAGAATAGAAAATATTTTGAAAATAAAAACGGTGAATATAGCCGTTCTTACCGCCGCCAGTCTATTTATAAACCAACCCCTCAAATAATCGATTATCGTTGAGTTTGTTCGTATGGCGGGAGTAGACAAGAGATTCTTAACCTTTATTTTTATCCTTTTTGCCGGAACCGTATTCGGGCAACAGTTTAATCCGCCCGGTGTCGATTCGGTGGTAATTACCTTTACACAACCTCCGTTGGCTACGGTTCAAAAAGCGCCCTTACTTTACAATAAGGCTTTTGCGATGAGCTTTCAGATGGATGATGCTTTGAGTGACATTTATGAAAAAATATATCCTGTTTTTCAGGGAACCTCCACTACGCCGGGATTGACTTTTACTGACGGATGCGGCCGTTTGATCACGTTTAAAATGTCCACATCTCTCTATATATTTAGCAGTTACAATAACACCGATATTCTGAATCCTGATGATCCGTATCATGATCCGGGAAAATTAACCTGGACGCAATTGGATACGATGTATCGTCATCACTGGGGTATTGAAAATCACGGACTTTTTGATAATCCGGATGTTTCATCTCCTGAAAAAATAGAATATGCCTTTCAACGGACCCGGAGCTATACCCGCCGGAAAATCTCTGATTCAGTGACATTTAAAAGTTTTGTTATTCCCAACGGACTGGACATCTATGTGGATTATCTCTCCCGGAACCATTATTATGATGCCATTAATCAGGGGCAGGACAACAGCTGGATAGGATATGGCAATATTGGTTTTGATGTGGAAAGTGATACGATTGACTGGTTAAAACCGGTGAAAATAAACCGGCTGTTTACTTACAGTAATTTTAAAGAGTATGCTGATTCGTTGTACAACGAAAGTAAAAGGGGAAAACACATGTGGCTGCTTTCCGGAATGCATCTCATCCCCTCGGTTTTTCTTGATGAAATGAAAGAAATTGACCGTACTTACGGCAGTTCGGGAAAAGATAATATTTTGTTGACCACAGATGATCGTATATTAAGCTATCTGGTTGTAAAACAAGCAGTACAAATTCACAAGACGATTCGGAATAACCGGATGACAATTACTTTTTCCGGAGATGTCCCGTCCGATTTGATGTATTATACACTCACCCTGAATGTGTATGCAGATAACCCGGTAGAAAAAATAGAAGTCTTTGGCACAGAAAATTATGATTATGCCGGAGTCGGAAAAGATACTGCACTGATTAATTTATCCTGGGATGGCCGGTATTATTATCCGGCAGAAATGCTGGCCGATTCATTTACACGGCAGGCTATGACCACCGGTTCTCAATGGAAAGCGCTGGTAGCCATGGATTATGTCATGAAGATGCCTTCCGGGCCTCAGAAAATAGCCTTGCAGGATTCGCTGTGTTCTTTAGATCGCAGTGGATGGAGCATTGATTATGATGCCGGATTTTGTAATCTGGTAAAATTGGGGCCCGATACGGCAATTTGCCCGGGAGATACACTTTCATTGTCAGGTCCTGACGGAATGCAGGAATACCAATGGTACCGGAATAACGAACCTTTTAGTACGGCATCTGCTGTAACCGTTTCGCCGGATACGACTACCGATTATGCCCTTGTGGTGAAAGATAATGCCGGGAATGAAATGAGTGATACCATTCACGTAACGGTTTTTTCTGTTCCCGAAGTTTCTCTTGGCTCCGATACAGCGGTTTGTGCCGGTTCTTGCTTTTCTTTGTCGGGGCCCGTTGGCTCGTATCAATATTTATGGAGTACCGGCGATACAACATCAACGGTAACGCTTTGTCCCGAAAGCGATACAACCGTAAAATTAACCGTGAAAACAGCAGACGGCTGTTTGGTTTCGGATTCGGTAAAGGTGACTTTTCATAAGCCTCCGGTGATCCGTATTGCACAAGACAGCACGTCTTATTGTTTTGGCGATACGGTGTTTCTGTCCACAGAAACAAATGATTCCGCATTGACTTTTTTATGGAATACCGGAGATACCACGGCTTCGATCGCTTTTTTGCCACAGGTTCCGGATACGACATATAAATTTGATGTGCAGGCCCGGTCGGTGTATGGTTGTCAGGCTGAGGATTCTGCCCGTATTTTTGTATATCCTGAAATTCCGGCATTTAGTCTGGGGCCCGATACGGGAATCTGCCCGGGAAATTGTATCTCGTTAAAAGGATTGCAGGGAAATTATGCCTACCGCTGGAGTACCGGCGATACGACATCGGCAATTACGGTTTGCCCTGTTTCGGATACGGTGATTTCTTTGACCTTGTTTACTCCGGAAAAATGTTCGGCATCAGATACCATTCAGATCGAGCAATACCTTTTGCCCGATATTGACATTCCGCAAGACAGCCTGACGAGCTGTTTTGGTGATACTGCTCAAATCCATGCGGAATCCAGTACTCCCGGTGTCTCTTTTTTGTGGAATACGGGAGATACAACAAATACGATAAAAGTGGTTTCTCCTTTTCCGGATACTGTGATGACTTATACGGTAAAAACCCTTTCTGCACAGGGATGTGTAAATACCGATTCGGCACAGCTTTTTGTTTTCCCGGCTGTGCGTGTAAAAATGGATACCTCGGTTTTTAAAGCCTGTGAAGGAAAACCGGTAACTATTTTCTGTTCTGCTGTTCAAGGCGAATTTAAGGACTACATCTGGTCTTTTGACGGAAACGATTATCAAACCGAAGCCGATTCTTTGGTTCTTTACCAGCCGGCTGTTTCCGACTGGGTCCGGGTAAGAGCTGCCGATGCGCATGGTTGCACGGCTACCGACAGCACTTTTCTGCATACCATACGTTATCCGGATATCATCATCCCGGCAGATACCGGAATTTGTCAGGGCGACAGCCTTCATGTTGTGGGGTCGGGAGGCAAAATCTTTTATTGGTTAAACGGAAAAGATACTTTGTCAAAAGATTCTGTTTTGCAGGTGATGCCTTTGCAAAATACGGTTTATGAAGCGGTTAGCGGAAATGATCCGCTTTGCTTGTATACAGATAATTTGAACGTAACGTTATTCCCGTTGCCCGAAACAAAAATTGTGCAGCAAGATACGGCTGCATGCCTGAATACCCGTTTCCGGCTCTCCGCCGAAGGCGCCGAACATTACTTGTGGTATCCGGGAGGCGTAACCAGCGATACTTTTTCTGTAATGCCGCAGGATACCATGACGGTTTATTTGTGGGGAACCGACGAAAAAGGATGTAAAGCAAAAGATAGCCTGTTGATTGCTCCGGCGCCTTTGCCGGAAGCGAATTTTTCCGGGTTGATGCCCTCGTATTGCGAAAATGATCCGGCGGTCGTATTAACCGGATTTCCGGCTGGCGGATTTTTTTCCGGTAACGGAATGCATGATTCTTTGTTTTCTCCCAAGCAGGCCGGTCCCGGAAATCATGCGGTTTCTTATGTTTTTATTTCACGGGAAGGCTGCGTGGGGAAATCCACAAAAGAAACTTTTGTTTACGGACCGGTTCCCGCTATTCATCTGGTACCGGCCGATACGACCCTTTATCCGGATGGCTCGGTGCAGTATGATGCCGGACCGGGTTTTGATAGCTATTACTGGACAACCGGCGCTGTAACCCGAACAATAAAAGTGAATTATGGCGATTTCCCGTTGGGTACCACAACCATTCGCGTGGTGGGAATTACCGGAGGCTGTTCCAGCGTTGACAGTGCCGTGATCACTTTTGCCGCTCCGGCCGGGATGATAAACAGTAAAACAGAAAAAATTGCTGTTTTCCCCAATCCTGCCCGCCGTGAGATTTCCGTTGTTTTTCCGGGAAACGGAAAACCTTCTCTTTTGGAGATCTTTGATATGACAGGACGAAAATGGATTGAAAAACGGCTTCCTGCCTGTTCGGGAAGTTGTAAAACAACCTTGTTTCTGCCCCGGTTAAAGCCGGGATATTACTCGTTGTGGATACATAATTCGTCCGGTTCTTACTTTTCCAAAATAATTGTTCAATAAAAATTACCACCTTTGCACAAAATTTGAAACGATGAAAATTATAGGAATAGGAAACGCCCTGGTGGACGTATTAACACAATTAGAAGATGACCGCCTGCTGGAAGAACTTGGTCTTCCGCGCGGCAGCATGCAACTGGTCGATGCAGAACGCTCGGCAAAAATTCAGGAAAAAAGTAAAAATCTGAAAAAAACAATGGCCTCGGGCGGTTCGGCTGCCAACACCATTCACGGACTGGCTAAACTGGGAACAGAAACCGCTTTTATCGGCTGCGTAGGAAAAGATGAAACCGGCCGCTTTTTTGAAGAAGATTTGAAAAACAGCGGCATCAAGCCCGTTTTGTTTTATTCTGATTCGCCTTCGGGTATTGCCAACGGAATGATCTCGCCCGACGGCGAACGTACTTTCGGTACTTTCCTTGGTGCAGCCCTGGATCTTTCGCCCGAAATGCTTTCGCAAAGCCATTTTGAAGGTTATGATATCCTTCATGTGGAAGGCTATCTGGTACAAAACCATGAACTGCTCGAAACCATTTTGAAACTGGCTAAAGCTGCCGGACTGAAAATATCGTTGGATCTTGCCAGCTATAACGTGGTGGAAGACAACCTAGAATTTTTGCAGGAGATGGTAAAAAACTATGTGGATATTGTCTTTGCCAACGAAGAAGAATCCAAAGCGTTTACCGGTAAAGAACCGGAAGAAGCATTGGATGCCATTGCTGATCTGGCAGATATTGCCGTGGTGAAAATTGGCAGTAAGGGATCGATGGTGAAACAGGGCGAAACCGTAACCCGTATTGTTCCCATCAAAGCCAAAGCAGTAGATACTACCGGCGCCGGCGACTTGTATGCTTCCGGATTTTTGTATGGACTGGCCAACGATCTTGGCTTTGAAAAAGCCGGCGCGATCGGCTCGCTGCTTTCCGGTACGGTGGTCGAAGTGCTGGGTGCTAAGTTTGGCGAAGAGAAATGGACCGAGATAAGAGAAAAAGTGAAAGCACTGTAAGAAAATTAACCGATTTGTCCTTCTGAGCGTAGCGAAGAATCTATTTTAACTATTGCCAGTTTTTTTGAGATCCTTCACTTCGTTCAGGATGACAGTGAAAAATACGGGTAAAATACTGAAAATCAACCACTCATCACTCAACATTCATCGTTCATCGTTTCCCAATGACCAAGTTAAAAATCCCAAAAAACAAAAAAACAAATCGCAAAAAAATCTCAAACCCTAAACGCAAAACACAGAACACAGAACGCCAAACTGCTTAAAACCAACCAATCATCCAATGACTAATGACCAAGCGAGAAATCCCCAAAGACAAAAAATCAAATTCCAAAAAAAACAACTTCTTTTGTCCTTCTGAGCGTAGCGAAGAATCTATTTTAACTATTGCCAGTTTTTTTGAGATCCTTCACTTCGTTCAGGATGACAGTAAAAGTGTGGTAAAATACTGAAAATCAACCATTCATCACTCAACATTCATCGTTCATCGTTTCCCAATGACCAAGTTAGAAAACCCAAAAAACAAAAAGACAAATCGCAAAGGAAATCCCAAAAAACAAAAAAGCAAATCACAAAAAAATCTCAAACCCTAAACGCAAAACACAGAACGCCAAACTGCTTAAAACCAACCAATCATCCAATGACTAATGACCAAGCGAGAAATCCCCAAAGACAAAAAATCAAATTCCAAAAAAAACAACTTCTTTTGTCCTTCTGAGCGTAGCGAAGAATCTATTTTAACTATTGCCAGTTTTTTTGAGATCCTTCACTACGCTGCGCTCCGTTCAGAATGACAATGAAAATATGAGTAGAATATTGAAAATCAACCAATATCAATAACTAATAACTTTTTCCCATTCATCACTCATCATTGACATCAAACATCCTCCATCCTCACATCCAAACAACCTCTGAGATCCTTCACTTCGTTCAGGATGACAGCGGAAATACAGGTAAAATACTGAAAATCAACCAATCACCACTCGCCACTCACCATTCACTATTCACTATTCACTATTCACGCTCACCACTATTCGTCATCAGAGATGAAATCAAGGTCAATATTTGTTTTTCCGTCATAAAATTGTTTATAGTATTCTCGTCCTATCTTGATTAGTGTTTTGTCCTCATCTGTAAATACAGAACCTTTTGCATTCATTACACTATTAGTCCAACTAACTTCTCTGTATCCAAGTCCTCTTAGATCTTCGTGAACAAAAACACTGTATTCTGAGATGAATTGACTGCTTATTGCATATATTACAGGATATACTTTTCCTAATGGGGTAGAGTATTCTCCTTGATAAGCGTCTGTGGCGTAGGAGCCGTTGTAGATGAAAATTCCTTCTTTTCCTTTGACACTGGTTTCGCTTTCTTTGAATATGAATGCACTGTCAGTGTCTTTTTCGAATTGTTTGAACCAAGCCCTGTATTGTTCTCTGTCGGATTCAGTAACATATGTTGATAGGTTAGTATCGTTGTCGAAACTAAAAGGTATTGTGTCTTGGTTGGTGTTTTCTCCGCAGAATTGCCTGATGTGTGTGGCGCTGGTTATTGGGTTTCTTGCAATCAAGTAAGCGTTGTAAACTCCGAAGATAGTATCTGTTGTGTTTAAAGGAACGTCACTTGGTGTTTTGTAACCGCTTACGCTTAGTAATGAGTAGTGGCTTGTGGATCCGTGGATGTTAAGCGTTAATGCTGTTCCTTGTGGAATGTTTTTAAAAGTGAATACTCCGTTTTCGTCCGTAGTGTCTGTGGCGAATACTGTGTCTGCTACTATAATGTTCGTTATGATGTTTTCCAAAGGTTTCTTGGTTTCTAAATCTCTTACCGTGTCTATCAGCGTTACTTTACCTGGTGGTAAAGGTTGTAAGTAAACAAAGACTGGATCGTTTTTTCCGTCTTTTAGCGTTACTTCTGTGCTGTCCGTGAAAAAACCATCCTTAACCCATTTTATCTTGTATTTTGCCCTGATTTCCGAAGGCGGCAACTTGTTACTGATTCTAACTGGGAAGTTATCATAAATAAATCCGCTTTCATTTGTTTTAATGTGATAAGTTGTATCTGGAGTTTTATCTGCAATACTATCTGGGGTAATTTCTAATTCTGTAATATCTGTAATCGATTCTCCGGTTTCTTTGTTTCTAATTCCAATAAAAACTTGTCCCCAGGTGGTGTCTACTGGTAAGGGTGTTAGTTTTATTGTTTGTGTTCCGTTGTCGCCTTCTGTGAGCGTGAATGCTGCACTATCCGTCTTGTAACCGTCTTCACTCCATTTTAATTGATACTTAGCGTTTATAGGATCTTGTTTAGAGATGTTACTAATCCAGACCGGAACTTTGAAACTGATGCTTCCATCCGCCTTGGTTTCCATCTTGAATGTGGTGTCGGGGGTGTGGTTGAACACACTATCCGGTTTAAAGTATAGAATAACATCTTCTAAACCCATGTTGTTTTCATCAACCGCTTTAAAGTTACCCGTAGCCCAAAGCGTATCCAACGGCAAAGGTTCCATCGCAATGGTCTGCGTTCCGTTATCGCCTTCATGAAGACTCAGGCGAACACTGTCCGTTTTATACCCCTCCTTACGCCACTTCAACCAATAATAAGCCACTTCGGAAGCCGTACTTTTAAAGCCGAAATCAGCAGATTTAAAAGCATTATCCGGCACCTCACCACGCACATTCTTTACAACCCCATTTGTTTTGATAAACTTACCGGAAGACACCACCCCTTTATCACCCACCACCCGGTAAACATACAAACCGTTACTTTGGTTCCTCAGGTTAACAAAAGCATGACGTCCTGTAATTTCTTCCACGGTCACCAGCAGACCATTGGCATTAAACACCAGAATTTTAGCATGGACAATCACCGGAGAGATAAAATTAAATCCGCTGCCCGAATGAGGGAAAACCCGAGCATTAAGCACCGGGAAAAGGCTTATTGCATCAGCGGAAGAGATTTTCACCGGCAGGGAAAAGAAAGCGGTACCGGCCTCATTGGTTTCCAGTTTCCAGACGGTATCGGCAGGCACCCCGGAGACAGAATCCGGAGAAAGGGACAAGACAACATGAGCAAGGATTTGTTTGGTTAATTCATCGGCAGTAGCAATATATCCGTAACCGGTTACCGTATCTTCCGCATTGGCATATTCATCATCATCAGGCAAAGCAGAAAGCGAAGAAACAGCAGGGGAAAACGCAAAGGAAAGCATCACACTGCAAAGGAGAGCCAAACGGACAACAAAGAGCAAAAGTTTACGGACGGGTTTCATAGTAACGAATCAAAAAAAAAAAATCACAAAAAACAAACAACAAAAAACAAAATTCAAAAAACAAAACACAAATAACCAATAACCAATGACCAATCACCACTCACTACTCACCATTCACCAATCACTAAATCACCAAATCACCAAAACCCCACATGGCCAGTGACAAAAATAAAGTGAAAACATCAATTTTCAAAACGGGGAAAAGGAAAGTTCAAATGAAGCACCAAAAGGCAAAAGACAAATCGCAAAGGAAATCGCAAAAAACAAAAGACAAATGACAAACGAAGTTCCAAAAAACAAATTCCGGAAAACCCCCAAACCCCAAACGCATAAACTACTCAAAATCAACCAATGACCAATTTATTCATCATTGACATCAAACATCCTCCATCCAAACATCATCCATCTTCCATCCAAATATCCAAACGGGGTGGGTGGGCGGGGCATTGCGCGAGGACGCGGGAAGAAGAAAAGGCGAAGTTGCGATGGGGTGAAAATCTCCAAAAGACAAAAAATCAAACTCCAAAAAAATCTCAAACCCTAAACGCAAAACACAGAACACAGAACGCCAAACTGCTTAAAACCAACCAATCATCCAATGACTAATGACCAAGCGAGAAATCCCCAAAAACAAAAAGACAAACACCAAAAATCAACTTCTTTTGTCCTTCTGAGCGTAGCGAAGAATCTATTTTAACTATTGCCAGTTTTTTTGAGATCCTTCACTTCGTTCAGGATGACAGTAAAAGTATGGTTAAAATACTGAAAATCAACAATTCACCACTCGCCAAATCACCAATGACCAGTTAGAAATTCCAAAAAACAAAAAGACAAATTCCAGAAATCAACCGATTTGTCCTTCTGAGCGTAGCGAAGAATCTATTTTAACTATTGCCAGTTTTTTGAGCTCTTTCACTTCGTTGCGCTTCGTTCTCCGAAGTCACGAAGCGATGCCTTCGGCAGAGTCCTTCGGACAGGAGTAAAAATTTTTTGGAGAGGAAAAGATTTCAATCTTCAATTTCGTCATTTAAAAATTTCCATTCAGGATTAAATTCATTGATTAATTTCTCCTTTTTTCGTCGTACCCATCCTTTTATTTCTTTTTCCCTGTCAATAGCGTGTTGAATATATTCAAAACGTTCATAATAAATAAGATGGTAGCAATTGTATTTGCCTGCAAAAGAAGTTTTAGTAGTTTTTGCATTTTCCTCATGTTGTTCCAGCCGATAAGGTAAATTGTTGGTTACGCCGGTATAAAGTACGGTTTTATTTTGGTTGGTTGTAATGTATACAAAGTAGTTATGGGTTCCTATAGGTTTCATTTTTCGTTGATTAGAGGATGTTTACAAAAATAATATTTTTGAGATTCTTCACTTCGCTGTGCTCCGTTCAGAATGACACTGGAAATAGATATAAAATACAGAAAATCAATCGTTCGTCGTTGCAGATGACCAGGTTAGAAATCCCAAAAAACAAATCACAAGCAAAATCCCCAAAGACAAAAATTAATCATAAAAAAAAGAGACTGCCTTTTGGAAACAGCCTCTTTTCATCTGAGGTACCGAGCGGATTCGAACCGCTGTATAAGGTTTTGCAGACCTCCGCCTAGCCACTCGGCCACGGTACCCTCTAAAAACGGACTGCAAAAATAAACAAATTTTTGATTTTGTTATGAATTTTTTTACCGGTGATTTTCGCTGCGGAATCAGGATTCAAATCATTCGTCTCCGTAATTTTTTTAATTTTGGCGATCAAATACGGGCCTGTAACCCCGGTGTTAAATAGTTAGAAAACAGTAAAAACGTGCATTCCGAACCTGATTATCATCATTCTGATCTAAGATTTCCCGAAGCGGCAGTCCCTTCCGGAAAAATCGCCTGGCGCAGTCCGTCAAACATTGCGCTGGTAAAATACTGGGGAAAAAAACCGGTACAAATTCCGCAAAACCCGTCTATCAGCTTCACGTTGAGCAAGTCGCGTTCCGAAACGGAAGTAGCCTATTCTCCGTCTGTTGCCGGAAAACCTGAGATGGAGTTTTATTTCGACGGAAACCGTCATCCGGTTTTTGAGCAAAAAACACTGAAATTCTTTGAAACGCTTTTGGATATCTTTCCTTTTATCGGTCAGTTGAAATTTGTTATCCGTTCCAAAAACACCTTTCCGCATTCTGCCGGTATTGCTTCTTCCGCCTCGGGAATGAGCGTGCTGGCCATGGTATTGTGCGATTTGGAACGTCAGTATTTCGGAACATTGCAAAATGAGGATGACTTTCGCCGCAAGGCTTCTTATGTGGCCCGTTTGGGGTCGGGCAGCGCTGCCCGGTCGGTGTACGGCGGACTGGTGATCTGGGGTGAGACCGAAGCCGTGGCCGGCACTTCCGATTTTTACGGTTTCCCGGTGAACGAAGGAATTGATCCTGTTTTTCAAAATTACCAGGATACCATTTTGCTGGTAGATGCCGGACAGAAAAAAGTTTCCAGCCGGGTAGGACACAGCCTGATGAAAACCAATCCGTTTGCTGCCGAACGTTTCCGGCAGGCTCACCGGAACCTGGCCGATTTGCTGAAAGCCCTGCGTACCGGCGATATGGAAACGTTTATCCGCATTACCGAGTCGGAAGCCCTGACGTTGCATGCCATGATGATGACTTCGCAGCCTTACTTTTTGTTGATGAAACCCAACACCCTGCAAATCATCGAAAAGGTTTTTGCTTTTCGCGAAGAAACCGGTTTGCCGCTATGTTTTACCCTCGATGCCGGCCCCAACGTGCATCTGCTTTATCCGGCTTCGGCTAAAGCAGACATCCTGCCGTTTATTCAAAACGAACTGACGGCATTTTTGAGCCCGTTGGGATTTATTGAAGATGAAGTGGGGAACGGTCCTGAAAAAATCCTGTAATGATGAAGGAGTGCAAGCGGTTTTATTCGAAAATCCTGTTGTTTGGTGAGTATGCGCTTATGGCGGGTTCCGAAGCGTTGAGTATTCCTTACAGCAAGTTAGAAGGGGCGTTCGCTTTTCAGCCGCAGCAACAGACGACCCTGGATTCGAACAGCCATTTGAAAAAATATGCCGCTTATCTCAGGCAGCTTTCGCAGAAAAAACATTTTTCGGGAAAACTGGATGTTGCGCAGTTCGAGAACGATGTAAACCGCGGACTTGTCTTCAACAGCAACATCCCGTCGGGTTACGGGTTGGGCAGTTCTGGTGCGCTGGTGGCAGCGGTTTACGACCGTTACGGACGGGATAAAATTCCGGCGGACGACCAGCTTTCCAATGAAAAACTGGCTGTGCTAAAACAGACGATGGCCGAAATGGAATCGTGGTTTCATGGCAAAAGTTCCGGGCTGGATCCGTTAATTTGTTATCTGCAAAAAGCGGTGAAGGTGGAAAGCGATAACCGCCTGAAAATAGTTGATTTGCCGCATTTTGAAACGTCGTCGGGCGGCGCGGTGTTTTTGCTTGATACGGAAATGACCGGCGAAACACAACCGCTGGTCCGTTATTTTGTAAAACAATGCGAAGACCCCGCGTTTTCCGAAAAACTGAAAACGGAACTGATTCCGTTGAATTCCGGGTGCATCCGTAGCTACCTGGCGGGCGATGCCCTTTCGTTGTTACCGGTTGTGGAAAAACTTTCGGCTTTTACTTTGCAGTATTTCCGGCCCATGATTCCCGAAAAACTGTTGCCTTTGTGGCAAAAAGGACTGGAAAACAACCTCTGTTCTTTAAAACTGTGTGGCTCGGGCGGCGGCGGAATGATGCTCGGGTTTACCCGTGATTTTGAACAGACGAAAAATTTCCTGAAACCGTTTTCTCTTCAGATAGTTCAGCAATTTTAAAAAGAAAATAATGACAAACTCACATCAAAAACATTCGGCAGACGAACTGAAAGCCATTTTTGAAGATTATCTTTTCACCAAAGGATATGAAGGATTCCCGAAGGTGTTGTATGAACCGGCTTTGCAGATCATGAAAATGAAAGCCAAACGGATTCGTCCGGTGCTGTTGCTGACCGCCTGCGAAGCTTTTGGCGGCGATATTTCCGAAGCCCTCGATACGGCCTGCGCCATTGAAACGTATCATAATTTTACGCTGGTGCACGATGATATTATTGACAAAGCCGATATCCGCCGTAACGAAACCACCGTTCACAAGGCTTTTGGCGTGAACAAAGCCATCCTTACCGGCGATGCCATGCTGCTGCATGCCATTCACCTGATTAACAAAGCGCCCCGCGATAAACATTTTGCTTTGATGACGGCTTTTGAAAAAGTAGCTGCCGAGGTGATTGAAGGAGAACAGTATGACGTGGATTTTGAAGATATTCCGGAAGTGTCGCTGGAGGAGTATATGAACATGATCCGGCTGAAAACATCGGTTTTGCTGGCGGCCGCATTGCATATGGGCGCCATTCTCGGTGGCGCATCGGCCGAAGACCAGAAAAACATCTATAATTTTGGGGAGAAACTCGGACTGGCTTTTCAGATAAAAGATGATTATCTCGATACGTTTGGCGACCAGAAAACTTTTGGAAAACGCATCGGCGGAGATATCCTGCAAAACAAAAAAACGTACCTGCTTTGTCTTTCGCTGACCAAAGCCGACGACGAACAACGCCGGAAAATTTTCGATCTTTTTGATGAAAAAGATGAAGAGAAGAAAATTGCGGAAATGAAAGCCGTTTATGAAGCCCTGGATGTGCACAAAGATACATTTGCCATCATGGAAAAATTTTACGAGGAAGCGCTGGCGTCGCTGAAAGCATTATCCATTGGGAAAGAACAAAGCGCGCGCCTTTTCGAGCTGGCCGAATCCATTTATAAAAGAAGTTTCTAACCGGGTTTTTATCCCGGATGGTGTTTGAGAATGGTGCCTAAAACCGGGATTGCTTCATCGTGCCTCCCCGCAATGACGGTTTCTCTTTTCAGGTCGGACCAGACCTGAAAAGTGGAAGGGAAAGGTGTGTTTACATTGAGCGAAGATGCTATTCACCACAAAGGAGTGCAAAGGACATCACAAAGTACCACTAAGGGAAATATTAAAGCGTTGAAAATCAAGTGTTCATCGTTCATCTTTCCCAATGGCTAGTGACTAATGACCAAGTTAGAAATCCCAAAAAGCAAAAAATCAAATGACAAAAAAATCTCAAATTCCAAAAATTAACTTCTTTTGTCATGCTGAACGCAGTGAAGCATCTATTTTAACAACCGTGATTATTTTTAGATCCTTCACTCCGCTGTGCTCTGTTCAGGAGGACAGTAAAAAACACAGATAAAACGCGAAAATCGACCAATCATCAATGACAAATAACTTTTCCCATTCATCACTCATCATTAATATCAAACACCTTCTATCCTCACATCCAAACATCCTTTGAGCTCTTTCACTACGTTTCGCTCCGTTCAGGATGATAGGGAAAAATACATATAAAACACTGAAAATCAATTGTTCGTCGTTCATCCTCCCAATGACCAGTGACTAATGACCAAGTTAGAAATCCCAAAAAGCAAAAAATCAAATCACAAAAAAATCTCAAATTCCAAAAATTAACTTCTTTTGTCATGCTGAACGCAGTGAAGCATCTATTTTAACAACCGTGATTATTTTTAGATCCTTCACTCCGCTGTGCTCTGTTCAGGAGGACAGTAAAAAACACAGATAAAACGCGAAAATCGACCAATCATCAATGACAAATAACTTTTCCCATTCATCACTCATCATTAATATCAAACACCTTCTATCCTCACATCCAAACATCCTTTGAGCTCCTTCACTACGCTGCGCTCCGTTCAGGATGATAGGGAAAAATACATATAAAACACTGAAAATCAATTGTTCGTTGTTCATCCTTCCCAATGGCTAGTGACTAATGACCAAGTTAGAAATCACAAAAAGCAAAAAA
This sequence comes from Candidatus Sulfidibacterium hydrothermale, assembly GCF_020149915.1. GTDB lineage: Bacteria > Bacteroidota > Bacteroidia > Bacteroidales > F082 > Sulfidibacterium > Sulfidibacterium hydrothermale. The sequence goes on along the minus strand of NZ_CP083760.1, from coordinate 2,993,771 downwards.
TCAAATCACAAAAAAATCTCAAATTCCAAAAATTAACTTCTTTTGTCATGCTGAACGCAGTGAAGCATCTATTTTAACAACCGTGATTATTTTTAGATCCTTCACTCCGCTGTGCTCTGTTCAGGAGGACAGTAAAAAACATAGATAAAACGCGAAAATCGACCAATCATCAATGACAAATAACTTTTCCCATTCATCACTCATCATTAACATCAAACACCTTCTATCCTTACATCCAAACATCCTTTGAGCTCTTTCACTACGTTTCGCTCCGTTCAGGATGATAGGGAAAAATACATATAAAACACTGAAAATCAATTGTTCGTCGTTCATCCTCCCAATGACCAGTGACTAATGACCAAAATTAGAAATCCCCAAAACCAAAAAGACAAATGACAAAAAATTCCCAAACCCTAAACGCGAAACGCAGAACGCCAAACTGCTGATAATCAACTAATCACCAATGACCAATGACTTTTTCCCCTTCATCGGTTCATCATTCTACATTTATCGTTCAACACTTATCATTACCATCCAAACATCTTTCCATCCCACATCCTCACATCGCACATCAGAAATTTTCCATCCATCCTCCCATCCGTCACCACAAAGGAGTGCAAAGGACATCACAAAGTACCACTAAGGGAAATATTAAAGCGTTGAAAATCAAGTATTCATCATTCGCCATTCATCACTCATCATTCTGCATCTTTCCATCCTTCCATCATCACATCCTCCCATCCCCACATCCTTCCATCGCACATCCCTAACATCCTCACATCAAATCCCCAGCTTTTCTTTTAGCTTTTTGATGCGGCTTTTGCTTACCTGTACCCGGTCGCCGTTTTTCAGGACAACCATGTAACTTTCTTTGCCGTATTTTTCCAGTTTTTCCATCTGGTCGAGGCGGATAATGTGCGAGCGGTGGACGCGCAGAAACCGGTCGGGTGGCAGTTGTTTTTCCAGCTGAGCCATGGTTTCTTTTTTCAAAAAACGGCCTTTCACCGTGTGAAATTCCACATAATCGTCCTGGGCTTCCACATGAATGATTTCGTCGGTGGCAATGACGTCAATGTGGTTGCCTGTTTTTACAAAAAACCGTTCCTGAGGTCCTGCTGTTTCGCGCACCTGTTCTTTCAGTTTTTCCACAACCGGATTTTGCTGCGATTTGTTTTTTAACCGGGAAAAAACTTTTTCCAGCGCCTGATCAAAGCGGGTTTTCGAAAACGGTTTCATCAGATAGTCCACAGCATTCAGTTCAAATGCCTGCAGGGCAAATTCGTCGTAAGCCGTGGTGAAGATAATTTCGGGGTATTCGTCCAGCAGTTCCAGCATTTCAAAACCGTTGAGTTTGGGCATTTGTATGTCGAGAAAGATCAGGTCGGGCCGGTATTCGGCGATGGCTTTTACCCCGTCAAAACCGTTTTCACATTCGGCCACCAGCTCCACCTCTTTGTGCGATTGCAGGTAAGCTTTGAGCAATTCGCGGGCCGGTTGTTCATCTTCGATGATAATGGTCAGGATTTTATTTTCCATCTTCTTGTTCTTTAGGTAATTGTAAGCGCGCGGTGAAAACCATTTTATCCGCTTTGGTTTCCAGTAAGTCGGTCCGGCCGTATATTAACTGCAGCCGTTTCCGGATATTTCTTAATCCGATGCCCTCACCTTTGGGTTTGATGGTTTCCGGATCGTAGTCATTACTGATTTCGATAACAAGATCATATTTTTCTTCTTTGCAGGTAATTTCTACCTGTACCTCGTCGGCACTGTTGTACACGCCGTGTTTAATGGAATTTTCGATAAGAGGCTGTAAGATCATGTTGGGAATAACATATCGGTAGCAATTTTCAGGAATGTGATAAACAAAATTCAGCCGTTTACCGAAACGCACTTTTTCGATTTCGAGATAACGTTTCAGGTTTTCAAATTCCTTTTGAAGGGGTGTTTTTTCATTTTTATCGTGGCTGAGCGAATAGCGCAGAAAATCGGAAAGCTTGATCACCATCTCCTGAGCTTTTCCGGGATTGGTGATGGTGAGCGAGCTGATGGAATTCAGGCTGTTAAATAAAAAGTGCGGGTTGATTTGCGATTTAAGCGTTTCCAGCTCGGCTTGGGTAACCAGGTTTTGTAGCTTGCTTTCTATTTTCAGTTTTTCCTGCAAGTCGTCGTAGTAAAGAATCAGGTAATAAAACATGATAAAAAGCAGGTAGTAAAACACGCCCATCACGGCCCGCCAGGCCAAAGAATTTTTTAAGAACAAAAGATAGTCGGTATGATTCCCGTACAGGCTTTTCATGGAAAAATAGCCCAGCAGCAACCATAATCCGATAATGACCACTGCTGTAAGCAAGTGGTTGAATATCATGTCGATAAATGATGGTTTTTCGCGAAGGTTAAACCGGATAACGTACCAGAGGCTGTATCCGGCCACCATAAAACTGAAGTTGAAAACCAACGAATCGGCCAGACTGATGGAACCGTTTATGCCGTAAAAAAAATTTAAAATAAGGGTGTGAACAGCAATGATGACTGCCCAAATGGAAAGATAGCCAAGGAGATAATTCTTATTTTTTGATAAAGGGTTTAAAAGCATTTCTTGATGGCTGAAAGGTTATACCCAAACGGTTTCTATTCTTTTTACTCTCGTTTTAAGATTGTATTGTTCTACCATGCCGTTGATCAGAAAGGCATCAATGATCCATCCGATACCAAACAGCTGACCGGTAAACAGATAAAGGATGGCGGTGCCGTATTTTCCGAGATAAAACCGGTGGGCCGACAAAAACCCGAGAAAAAACCATAGCAAATAGGCCGCTACTTTTGATTTCATAATTCTATTCTGTTTTTTAGTTTAAAAGCTTTTTATTTCGATACCCCCGAGCATGACCAGCCCTTTGATGACCAGAACATTTTCGTCGGAAACTTTCATGGTGATGGCTCGTTTGTCGGTAAAGCCTCCCAGAATGGAAATGGCATCCGACTGCACCGTCCAGCTTTCCGGTACAATGAATTTTGTTCCGCCGAAAAGCGTAAAAACATCAATAACCGCCACATTGGTGGCAAATTGAACCTGTCGCAGGTCAAATTCTGATCCGCCCATGATGGCCGTAATGTTGCCGCCTTTGAAATTTTTCGATTGAATGATCTTTATTCCGCCGCCGAACACCGAAATATCATTCAGATATCCGTTGCTGCCGGCAACCGGATTACCATTTTCGTCATACTGAACTTGCTGGGGCGGACGTTGACGGTAAATCAGTAAAAAACCAAGACCAATAAATACCAATGGCCAAAAAACATCACGAAAACGTACGGAATAACCGAAAATTTCGGGCAACCAAAAGAAAGCCCCGATCCCGATTAAAATATACGCCGGTTTTTTGTTGGAGTGGCTGGCCAGCATCACCAATCCGATATAGATCAAAATGCTTTTCCACGAGAACAGATAATGGGTTATGCTGATATCAAAAACATCGAGGTTAGAGAGCATGAGCAGCCCGCCAATAAAAATAAGTAGTCCGCCGATAATGAGTTTGCCCTGTTGCGGTTGGTTGGGCTGACGGGAATTTTTTTCCATTTTTTACGTTTTAATAGTGCAAAGATAACCGGGTTGACGGGGTAGCGAAAAGAAAAATCGGTGAATCCCCCTTTTTTGTCGGTAAATGGCGATAAAACAAAATGAAAATAAGCCTTTTCCGGAAAAAGTGGTCTTGACAGCACCTGTCCGTTTTCGAACAAAGATTGTTATAATTTGGACAACCTCTTGACAGAATGGCTTTTCGTTGTTTTGTAATCTCAATTCATTCAATAAATTATGTTTATGGCACGTTTTGTGATAAAACATCGTTATAATAGCAAAGAGATTAACCATCCATAAATTGATTATTCATGAAAAAGATATTGTTTGTCATTTCCTTTTTTACTTTTTTGCTGACAGGATTGAACGGAATGGCCCAGCAGCCATGGTCGTTAGAAAAATGTATTCATTATGCTTTTCAAAATAACCTGCAAATCAAACAGAGTGAGTTGTCTACCGAGTCGTCCAAAGAAAACCTGTTGCAAAGTAAGCTGAACTTTTTACCCACATTTAATGCCAGCGTTTCGCAAAATACCGGGTGGGGAAGAACGGTGGACATGGCAACGTATCGTTATACCGACAACAAAACCAACCAGGCTTACGGATCGGTCAATGCCAGCCTGATCCTGTTTAACGGAATGCAGAACGTCAATACGTTGCGGCAAAAAGAATTTGAATACCTGGCCAAAAAATACAATTCAGAAAAGATCAGGGATAACATTGCACTGAATATTGCGGCTGCCTATCTGCAAATTCTTTACAGCATTGAACAGGTGAATAATGCCAAACGACAGGTACAGATCAGCCAAAAGCAGATTGAACGAACCAAAAAACAGGTGGAAGCCGGAACCGTAGCCCGCGGAAATCTCTTGGATATTGAAGCGCAGGGAGCCAACGATAAAGTGAATTTGGTGAATGCCCAAAACAAACTGATGCTGGCTTATCTTGATTTGATGCAGATTCTGGATATCAAAGGGAATACCAAATTTGATATTGAAAAACCCAATTTGCAGATTACACAAAAGCCCAACTTGTTACCGGTACAGTCTATTTACTCCAAAGCACTGGAAATTATGCCGCAGATCAAAAGTGCCGAATATTCGGTCAAGGCTGCCAGCCAAGCACTGAAAGTAGCCAAAGGACGGCGTAGCCCGACACTGTCGTTGAACTCTTCTTACGGAAACAATTATTCTGATCAGATTCGCGTGAGCAACAATCCGCTGGATCCGGGTTTTTACGAAACCAAACCTTTCTGGGACCAGATGAGAGATAACCGAAACATTACCCTGGGATTTCGTTTGACCATCCCCATTCTCAATGGTTTTCAGGTGGCCAACATGATTAAACAATCAAAAATCTCGTTGGAAAATGCCAACCTGTCTCTCGAGATGGAAAAGAATACTTTACGAAAAAATATCGAACAGGCTTATGCCGATGCGCTGGCTGCTTATCAAACTTATATTGCCCGCCAAAAATCATTGGTTTCTTTACGGGAGTCCTTTAAATACGCCCAGCAAAAGTTTAATGTGGGAATGGTTAATTCTACTGATTTTGACATTGCCAAGGTAAAATTGTACAATGCCGAATCGGACATGCTGGCGGCTAAATACGACTATATTTTTAAGACAAAGATTCTTGATTTTTATCTCGGACGCAGCCTTTCGCTGAAAGATATGACCGTGCCGGGTTCCGTGCAAACTGCTGGTAAATAATTCGGAAGCTGTGTTTTTATTCATTATCTTCGCAGAGCTAAAAAAACAAACAAATGACGAAATCCCGTAAAAAAACAATCTGGTACATCGTTGGCGGTGTAATTCTTTTGCTTCTTATCGTTTTAGCTGTTAAAAAAGGAAAGTCAACGGAAGCCAAACGGGTGGCTGTGGAAAAAGTAGTCCGCAGGAATATTATTGCTACCATTTCGGCCAGTGGAAAGATCCAGCCGGCTAAAGATGTGAAAATCAGTCCTTATATTTCCGGAGAAGTGGTCGCCCTTTATGTAAAGGAAGGCGATTTTGTAAAAAAAGGACAGAAACTGGCAAAGATCGACCCGAAGATTTACGTTTCCTCTTATCAACAGGCCGAAGCCGCATTGAAAACTGCCGAAGCCAATCGGGCCAATGCCAAAGCCCGGCTGGCACAAACCCAGGCGCAGTTTGTAAAAAGTAAACTTGATTTTGAACGGAGCCAAAAACTGTGGAAAACCCAGGTGATTTCCGATGCTGATTTTGATGCGGCCCGTTCGTCTTATCTTGTGGCCAAGGCAGAAGTGGCTGCAGCAGAAGAAAGTTATAAAGCCAGTGCTTTTCAGGTAAACAGTGCAAGAGCCAAACTGGGAGAAGCCCGTGAAAATTTAAACCGGACGACCATTTATGCCCCTAACGACGGGACGGTTTCCAAATTAAATGTGGAAGTGGGCGAACGGGTTACCGGAGCGTCGCAATTTTCGGCCGGTACCGAAATCATGCGCATTGCCAATCTGGATGTGTTGGAAGTGAATGTGGAAGTGAATGAAAATGATATTGTACAGGTGGCCCTGAATGATACGGCACTGATTGAAGTGGATGCTTATCTGAACCGGAAATTTAAAGGAATTGTTACTGAAATTGCCACTTCGGCCAACACCACCGGGGTGAGTGCCGACCAGGTGACCAATTTCGATGTGAAAATACGGATGCTGAAATCTTCGTATGCCGATTTGATCAAACCGAAAAATCCGATTCCGTCTCCGTTCCGTCCCGGAATGTCGGCTTCTGTCGAAATCCAGACCAAACGTGCTGACCATGTGCTGGCTGTTCCCATTCAGGCGGTGACCACCCGGGCCGATTCTACCGGCCGGATGAAAACAGCACTGGAAAAACGGGAAGAGAAAAAAGCAAAAAAGAATGCGGATGTCGTGACGAAAAAAACACAGGAATATGTTTTTTTGTATGAAAAAGGAATTGCCAAACTGCAAAAGGTGAAAACCGGTATTCAGGATAATATGTACATCGAGATTAAAAAAGGGGTGAAAGAAGGGGATGAAGTAATTACAGCGCCTTACCGGTTGGTATCCAAGGAGTTGAAAAATGGCGATAAAGTAAAAAAAGTACCCAAAAAAGAACTGTTCGTTCTGAAAAAATAAAAGGAGAAAAAACATTGGCCAGCATTTTAAATATTGAAACAGCGACACGGGTATGTTCGGTGGCGCTTGCCAAAGACGGAAATGTAACAGCGATACAGGAATCGACAGTAAAAAATTCTCATGCCCGGCATATTACGGTTTTTGCCGAACAGCTGATGTATGAAGCGGGCATCACGTTTCAGGACTTGGACGCCATAGCGGTCAGTAAAGGTCCCGGGTCGTATACCGGCTTGCGTATCGGCGTTTCTACCGCCAAAGGGTTTTGCTATTCGCTGGATAAACCGCTTATTGCCATAGGAACTTTGCCGGCTATGGCTTTCGGAATGATTCAAAAAATGAAAAAAGAAAATACTTTTCGTGATGATTTTCTTTTTTGTCCGATGATTGATGCCCGGCGTATGGAAGTTTATACTGCGATATATAACAGCCGGCTGGAAGAAATAAGAGAAATCAAAGCCGAAGTGATTGATGAGCATTCGTTCTCCGAATTTTTTAGCCAGGGAAAAACACTGGTTTTTATGGGCGACGGGGCGCCGAAATGTCGGCCGGTTTTGTCGCCTGTGTCGGGAAATGCTGTTTTTGATGATGATTTTCAGCCATCTGCTGCTTTTATGGCCCCGCTTGCCGAAGAAAGATGGCAAAAGAAACAGTTTGAAGATACTGCCTATTTCGAACCTTTTTATCTGAAAGATTTTATTGCCGGAATTCCGCATGTAAAAGGTTTACGCGATTGATCCCGGTATTTGCCATTGTAGATTTTAAAATGCACTTTTAGCGCATTTTAAAATACAATTGATATAATTTCCGGTTTCCGGAAACCGGTCAAAATCTTACCTTTGTCCCCCGCAAAAACAAGAAACACATGCTTAAAGTTAAGAAATTTGTTTTCAATCCGTTTCAGCTCAATGCTTACGTGGTGTACAACGAAAGTGGTGAGGCGTTTATTTTTGATCCGGCGGTTTCCAGTGCTGCCGAGATGCAGCAGCTCGATGAGTTTATCCGGCAAAATCATCTGAACCCGGTTCTTTTAGTGAATACCCATAGCCATATTGACCATATTATCGGAAATCAGCAAGTAGCTGAAAAATATAAAATTCCCCTGGCGGCTCATCCCGGCGGTCAGCCTTTTCTTGACCGGGCTTTCGACAGTGCGGCCCGTTTCGGATTGCCGTTAAATGCTGTAAAATCCATTGATCGTCCGCTGGCAGGAGGAGAAACATTGTCGCTCGGAGAAGATGTTTTGCAGGTTCTGGATACTCCGGGTCACGCTGACGGAAGTCTCTGTTTTTATGCCGAAAAAGAAGGTTTTGTCATTACCGGAGATGTGTTGTTTTACCAAAGTATCGGCCGTACGGATTTGCCTACGGGCGATTATGACGTGCTGCAAAAAAGTATTTGGGAAAAGTTGTTTGTTTTACCCGACGAAACCGTTGTTTATCCCGGACATGGTCCGGATACAAAAATAGGACGCGAAAAACGGGAAAATCCTTTTGTGGCCATTGGCATCGGATAAATGAAACAACAAAGAGAACCGCTTGTTTATCTTGCTCCTTTTCAGGGAATCACCACGTATGTGTTCCGGGAGGTTTACACGCAGTATTTTGGCGGGGTCGATAAGCTGTTCACGGCTTTTTTTACCGGGATCCAGACAGAAAAAAGCCTGCGTTCGCACAAACAAGAGTTGGCGGTTACCCACCATCATGGCGTACCGGTAATTCCTCAGATCTTAAGCAAAGATGCCCGTGAAATGTTGCTTTTTGCCCGGATTTGTCATGATTTGGGTTTTGAAGAGATCAACTGGAATCTGGGATGTCCGTTTCCGCGGGTAGCCCGGAAAAAACGGGGATCCGGTTTGCTGCCTTATCCCGAAGATGTTCAGAAAATTTTGGAAGAGCTGATGCCACAAATTCCGGTTCGGCTGTCGGTGAAATGCCGGTTAGGCTATCATTCTCCGGAAGAGATTTTTGCTCTTTTGCCCGTTTTTCACTCTTTTCCTTTGTCCGAACTCATTATTCATGCCCGCCTGGGTGTTCAGATGTATAAGGGACAAACGGATTGGGGCTCTTTCGAAAAAGTGTTGGAAAACAGCACTTTGCCGGTTGTGTATAATGGCGATGTTTTTTCGCCCGGTGATTTTGATGCAGCGGAAAGCCGTTTTCCTTCGGTTAACGGATGGATGTTAGGACGCGGTTTGCTGGCCGATCCTTTTTTGCCGGCAGCAATAAAAGGAGAACGGCCTCCGGTCTCGCCGGAAACCAAAATTCGCCGTTACGTTGACGAACTTTATTATGCTTACCGGAAAAATTTTAATGACGATTTACGTGCTTTGAACCGGTTAAAAGAGTTGTGGAGTTATCTGTCGCTTTCGTTTGATGATCCGGTCAGGGTTTTTGGGAAAATTAAAAAAACCCGTTCGTTTGACGCCTATGAAGATGCCGTTCGTTTTGTTTTTGAAACGTATCAATGGAAAGGATACGGTGGAAAAAAACTGGAAAATTAGGCCTTGACGATTTTTCCTGCTTTCATTACCGGAACCAGGTCCAACCGGTTTTTCTGAAAGCAATAGGTTACATCATCACCAAACCCGTTCCGGATCAATAAATTCCGGTGATAACAATCTTTGAGCAAAAGATCCAGGTTTCCATCATCTTTTTCATAGGCTTTGTGCAGGGTGATGGCCATATCCGATAAGGTTACCGGCCGTTTCCGGCGCATTTCATCAATGAACAGAGCCGCGCACATTCCGTCGTCCATCGAAAAATTATAATTGGTACCCGAACAGACCAGGACAACTTCTTCTTCATCAATCAAATGATGAACAAGAGCATCCATATTTAAAAAGGAACCAATCAAAACCTTTTTGGCATTTTGCAAACGGTTTAATGCTCTGGTGCCGTTGGAAGTGGTTAAGACAAGCGTTTTCCCGGCTACTTTTTCCGGCGTATAATCCAGGGGCGAATTGCCCAGATGAAAGCCACGAATAATTTTTGTTTTTCGTTCACCGCACAGCAGAACCTTGTCCGCAGGAAATTCTGCTGCTTTTTGTCTGGCTTCGTTTGCTGTTTTTGCCGGAATAAATGCCTGGGCACCGTTGGCTAGTGCGGTAACCATTACCGAAGAAGCACGCAGTACATCAATGACTACCGTGTTCCGGTTTTTTACCAGACCGGGCCGAATGGCAGAGGCATAAGGAATAATATCAATTTTCACGGGTTTTATACTTTTTCTTCTGGCAAAGGTAACGGCTTTTTATGAAAATGACCGGCTTGTCTTCCCATGGTCTTCAGCGGAGTTTTCCTATCTTTGCCGCTTAAAAACAGAAACAAATGAACAATCGTGAAATCCGGGTTCGTTTTGCTCCCAGTCCTACCGGCCCGCTTCATATCGGTGGTGTACGAACTGCTTTGTACAATTATCTTTTCGCCCGAAAAAATAACGGAAAATTTATTTTGCGTATCGAAGATACCGACCAAACACGCTTTGTGCCGGGTGCCGAAGAATATATTGTGGAAGCTTTCCGCTGGTGTGGAATTTCTTTTGATGAAGGAGTGACCAAAGGAGGTCCTTACGGCCCGTATAAACAATCGGAACGAAAAGCTTTATATCGTGAGTTTGCCGAAAAATTGGTGGCTTCCGGTCATGCTTATTATGCATTTGATACTGCGGAAGAACTCTCTGCTTTGCGGAAACAGTTTGAATCGCAAAAAAAGACATTTACTTATAATGCCGAGGAGAGAAAACAGCTGAAAAATTCGCTGACATTGTCTGTGGAAGATACCCGGCAGAAACTGCTCTCCGGAGATCCTTATGTCATCCGTTTTAAGATGCCGGAAGCGGAAACCGTAAAAATGACCGATTTGATTCGCGGTACCATAGAAGTGAAAACCAGTGTGCTGGATGACAAGATCTTGTTTAAGTCAGACGGGATGCCGACCTACCATTTGGCCAATGTGGTGGATGATCATCTGATGAAGATTAGTCATGTCATCCGTGGCGAAGAGTGGCTGCCGTCGTTGCCGTTACATGTGTTGCTTTACGAAGCTTTCGGCTGGGAAGCACCACAGTTTGCGCACCTTCCGTTGTTGCTGAAACCCGATGGAAAAGGAAAACTGAGCAAACGTGATGGTGACCGGCTGGGTTTTCCGGTGTTTCCTTTGCAATGGACCGATCCGAAAACCGGCGAAGTGACGCAAGGTTATCGTGAAGCCGGTTATTTTCCGGAAGCATTTATCAATATGCTGGCCCTTTTGGGCTGGAATCCGGGAGATGAACGCGAACTTTTTACGCTTGATGAAATGGCCGAAGCTTTTTCACTTGAAAGGGTAGGGAAATCGGGTTCCCGTTTTGATCCTGAAAAGGCCAAATGGTTTAATCATCAGTATCTTCAGAAAAAAAGTAACCGTGAGCTGGCCGGATTGTTTATGCCTGTGTTGCAACAGAATGGAATTATGGCCGATGAAACGTATGTGGAAAAAGTGGTGGCTTTGGTGAAAGAACGGGTGAATTTTGTTCATGAGCTGTGGAACCAGTCCGATTTCTTTTTCAGAGCGCCGGAATCGTATGATCCGAAAGCGGTAAAAAAACGATGGAAATCAGCTTCGTATGACCAGATGTCGGAATTAAAAACACTGTTGGCCGCCATTGATGATTTTTCTGCTGAGAATACAGAAGCTGTAGTAAAAAACTGGATTGCAGAAAAAGAATACGGAATGGGTGCTGTGTTGAATGCTTTCCGCTTGTTGATTGTGGGGGCACTAAAAGGGCCACACTTGTTTGATATTATTGCCCTTATCGGTCAGGAAGAAACTTTGCGCAGACTGGAAATCGGTTTGCATGAACTGGGGAAAAAAGAAGCTTAAAAACCGTAAAATAAAAAAGATGTCTGTGATTTCTATTGAAGGAATGGAGTTTTTTGCTTACCACGGCTGTTTTAAAGAAGAGCAGGTGATCGGCACCAAATTTCGTTGCGATCTTTTTCTGGAAGTGGATACCACCAAAGCCGAACAAACGGATAATCTGGCAGATACGGTAAATTACCAAGCCGTTTACCAGCTGCTGAAAACCGAGATGGAGACCAAATCGAAACTGTTGGAACATGTGGGAAGACGTATTTTGGAAAGTGTAAAACAACACTTCCCCCAGGTTAAACAGGCCCGTTTGAAAATCCGGAAACTGAATCCGCCTCTTGGCGGAAAAATCGACTTTGTGTCCATCGAACTGGAAGCCTGATTTTTTGGCACCCGTTTTGATGAATGATTCATTCAATCCAATAGAAACAAATCAAAAATAAAGAATATGGAAACAACCAAATGCTTAATTATTGGTTCCGGTCCGGCCGGTTATACGGCTGCCATTTATGCTTCCCGTGCCGATTTAAAACCCATCGTTTATCAGGGAATGGAGCCCGGCGGACAGCTGACCACCACTACTGAAGTAGATAACTTCCCCGGATATCCCGAAGGAATTGACGGCCCGAAACTCATGGAAGATTTACAAAAACAGGCTGAACGTTTTGGTGCCGACATCCGTTGGGGTGTGGTTACTGATGTGGATGTTACAGAGCGGCCTTTTAAAGTAAAAGTGGATGACGGTACTGAAATCTTGGCAGAAACTGTCATAGTGGCTACCGGAGCAACCGCAAAATATCTTGGCCTGGAGTCGGAAGAGAAATTTAAAGGCGGTGGAGTTTCGGCTTGTGCTACCTGCGACGGCTTTTTCTACAAAGGAAAAGATGTAGCCGTTGTTGGCGGTGGGGATACCGCAGCCGAAGAAGCAACCTACCTGGCTAATTTGTGCCGGAAAGTGTACCTGATTCACCGTCGTGACCAGCTGAGAGCTTCTAAAGCCATGCAGAAAAAAGTGATGGAAACACCCAATATCGAAATCCTTTGGAATCACGAAGTGAAAGAGATTGTGGGTGAAGTAAAAGGCTTTACCAAAGCGTTGAATGGTGCTATTCTGGTAAACAATAAAACCGGTGAAGAGAAAAAAATTGACATTGAAGGATTCTTTGTCGCCATCGGCCATAAACCCAACACCGATATCTTTAAAGGGAAACTGGATATGGACGAAACCGGTTATCTGATTACCAAACCCGACTCAACGGCTACCAATGTTCCCGGTATTTTTGCTGCCGGCGATGTACAGGATAAGTACTACCGCCAGGCGATTACGGCAGCCGGAACCGGAGCCATGGCGGCTATTGAAGCCGAACGGTTTTTGGGATAATTTCCGGAATGAACAACGAAAGATAAAAACGCTTTCCGCTTTTGCCGTCAGGCAAAAGGGAGAGCGTTTTTCTTATACCTTTGCAGCCAAAAATAATAACCATGGCCCTGGGCGAAAGAGAAAAACGGATTGTTCGTGTGTCGAAAGTGGCGGTGTATGGAAATGCATTCCTTTCTCTGTTGAAGATTGTGGTGGGGGTTTTGTCCGGAAGCCTTGCCGTCGTGGCTGATGGTATTGATTCGGCATCGGATGTGCTTACTTCGCTGATCACCCTTTACACGGCACATATTATTGCCCGGCCGCCCAACCCCAAATTTCCCTTTGGTTATAACAAAGCCGATACGCTGGCATCTAAAATTTTGGCTTTTATAATCTTTTTTGCCGGGGCACAACTGGCTATTTCTACATTTGGCAAGCTGATCCATCCGGAACCGAGAGCTATCCCCAAGGCGATGGCGGTATATATTGTGCTGGTTTCTATCCTCGGAAAACAGTTGTTGGCATTTTATCTGAAAAAAGCCGGAAAAGCAGAGCGGAGTAATATGCTGATTGCCAATGCGAAAAATATGCAAAGCGATGTGCTGATCTCTTTCTCTGTATTGGTGGGACTTACCGCCACTTTTATTTTTAAAATGCCGATACTGGATGTGCTTACCGCTTTTGCCGTAAGCGGATGGATCATGGCCACGGCACTGAGAATTTTTATTGAATCGGGCCGGGAGCTAATGGACGGAGTGGATGACCAGGAGATTTACAAAAAAATTATTGAAGCCTGCCGAAACGTGGAAAATGTTTCCCACCCGCACCGGATCCGTGTGCGTAAAATGGCCCATTTGTACATTATTGCCCTGGATATCGAATTGCCGGGCGAGATGACTTTACAGGAAAGTCACCGCATCAGCCACGAAGTGGAAAAAGAAATCAGGGAAACGGTTCAGAATGTGTATGATGTGGTGGTTCACATGGAACCACAGGGCGATAAAGGGGAAGAAGAAGTCTTCGGTATCTCCGAAAATGATTTGTAATCAGCATTGTCAATGCCTGAAATAGGTTGACCACTTTTAACGAAAGAATTCACATTAAAAACAGTTAAAAATGGCAACAAGAAGACAATTTAAAATGACGACTGCCGAGCGAAGGCGTCGTCATTTCAGCGACAGTTTCAAGATTCAAAAAGTCAGGGAAATAGAAACAGGTAAGACAAAAGTTTCCGAAATTAGCAAACAATATGAAGTAACCACTACCAACGTTTATCGGTGGTTAAATAAATTCGGAACTATGAAAGACAAGAAAGAGAAACTTATTATTGAGACAGATAGCGACACAAGGCAGCTATTGGAACTCAAAAAGAAAGTAGCAGAACTTGAACGGATAATCGGCCAAAAGCAAATCCTGATTGATTTCAAAGATAAGATGATAGAACTGGCAGAAGAGATTTATGGCGTAGATATAAAAAAAAAGTTTTCTACCCGACCCTCGAATATTTCTGGCACCACAGAGAACAATACCGATACAGCATGAACCGTCTATATAAGAGCATAGGGATTAGTAAACAGGCTTTTCATAAGATGCTGGATAAAAAGCTGAGAATACGCTCAGAGCAAAAGCAATTACTGGTTATGATTTATCAAATACGAGAGGATCATCCTACAATGGGAATACGGGATATGTATTATAAGTTACGTCCCCAGACCATGGGCAGAGACCGGTTTGAAGCCTTTTGCAAATCAGAAGGATTAACAGTAGCCAAGGTAAAAAACTGGAGAAGAACCACCGATAGTACAGGCGTTGTCCGGTTTGATAATTTATTAAAAAGCCTGACTTTAACCGGAATTAATCAGGCATGGCAAAGTGATATTACCTACTATGAAATAAACAGCAGATTCTATTACATCACTTTTATTGAAGATTCCTATTCCAGACGGATTTTAGGTCATTCTGTTTCAAAAAGGCTGACTACAGAACAGACTACATTACCGGCTTTACAGAAGGCAATTAAACTTCGGGTTAAGGAAAACACAATGACAACCGGTATTGTATTTCACTCAGACGGAGGGGGTCAATATTACGACAAGGCTTTTTTAAAGCTGACCCAAAAAGAAGGCTTTAAAAACAGCATGTGCGAATACCCGTGGGAGAACGGGAAAGTAGAAAGACTAAACGGGGTAATAAAAAACAATTATCTGAACCATCGTCAGATAAACAGTTTTGAAGAACTTCAAAAAGAGGTTGACCGAACCGTGTTACTTTACAACCAGGAAAAGCCTCATATAGAGTTACAACGAAAAAGCCCCAATGAATTTGAAAAAAGTTATCTTTGTAATGGACAACAATCCTTCAGTCTCTAAGATCACTCATGAATGAACAACGCAAATAATGAAAATAAGTAAGTAAAAACGGTCAACCATATTCAGGCATCTACACATTACATCTCACATCTCACATCTCCCATCAAACATCCTCCATCCTCACATCCAACATCCTCACGTCCTCACGTTTTCATTTCCGGACAATCAGAACCGGTATTTTCACCTTGTGCCGTACTTTTTCGATAGTGGTTCCAAAAATCAGGTCTTTAAACCAACCGTGGCCGTGAGCGCCCATGATCAATAAATCAGCCTGGAAGTCCCGGGCAAATTCGGGTAGCAATTGTTTGGGATTTCCGTAGCCGATACGGGTTTTTGCCTTGAATCCGAAAGTGTTGATCTTTTTCACAAAGTTTTGCAAACGCTGTCCGTCATCTTCTGCTTCCAGGTCTTCGGTTTCATCGCCAAAAACCAGTGCCGTGGCGCTTTCCACAATATGAACAAAAAGAAATTCCGTGTTTTCATTGCCCATGGCCAGTGCGTGTTGCATAACGGATGCATCAGCACCGGAAAAGTCCAGCGCAACCATAATCCGTTGATATAAAGGTTTCTGTGAAAGCTGTAGCTCCGGAATTCCCGAATGAATAAAATTGCTTTTTTTGATTTTTGCTTTTTTAACTGCCGGATAAATAAGCAAATAAAAAAGCAGGAATATCAAAGGGGTGGTCAGCGGAATAACAAGGGTGGTAACCAGTACGGGATGCATGGTCATCCACTGCCGGATTTCCTGAAAAATTAGTTGAAGATTAAGGATCACGATAATCAGGGCAATGGACCAGGCAGCAATTTTTACCGGAAGCCGGATGGCGAATTTTCCCATGGAAGTTTTGTCGCTGACAAAATGAATCAAAGGGATTACGGCAAATCCCAGTTGCAGGCTTAAAACTACCTGGCTCAAAACGAGCAGTCTCCCGGTGTAACTTTCGCCAAAGTATAACAAGGTGATAATGGCCGGAATAATGGCCAGCAGCCGGGTGATCATCCGCCGGGCCCAGGGCTGGATCCGGAAATTGATAAATCCTTCCATAATAATTTGCCCGGCCAGGGTACCGGTAAGTGTAGAGCTTTGTCCGGCGGCAATCAGTGCCACGGCAAACAAAATGGCGGCCCAGTGTGTGCCGAGCAAAGGAGCCAGAAACTTGTATGCATCCTGAATTTCACTTACATGGAATAACCCGGCCTGATAAAAAGTGGCTGCCGCCAGGATCAGGATAGCGGCGTTTACAAAAAAAGCCATGTTCAAAGCAAAAAGCGAATCCAGAAAGTTGAATCGCAAGGCGCTGCCGATATCGACACGTGTTCGTTTAAAACTGCGGGTTTGTACCAGCGATGAGTGTAAGTACAGGTTATGGGGCATTACCGTGGCTCCGATAATGCCAATGGCAATATATAAAGCAGAGTCTCCCGGAAGAGACGGAATAAAGCCTTTGGACAGTTCAGTCAGATTGGGTTGGGCAAAAATCATCTCTACAAAAAAAGCCAGACCGATAACGCCTACCAGGGCCAGAATAAAAGCTTCCATCTTTCGCATGCCCTTGTTAATAAGAAAAAGCAAAAGAAAGGTGTCGGCAAAAGTAAGCAGGACACCCCACAGCAACGGAATATGAAAAAGAAGCTGCAGCCCAATGGCCATGCCGACCACTTCTGCCAGATCGGTGGCAATAATGGCGATTTCTGCCAGGATGTACAAGATGAAATTTACCGGCCGCGAATAGGTTTCGCGACAGGCCTGGGCCAAATCACGACCGCGTACCACGCCAAGGCGCACACTCAGGCTTTGTAATAATAAAGCCATAATGTTCGACATCAGCAAAACCCAAATCAGCTGATAGCCAAACCGGCTGCCGGCAGCAATATCGGTAGCCCAGTTTCCCGGATCCATGTATCCGACACTGATCAGGTATGCCGGGCCCATAAATGCCATGAGTTTTCTGAAGACTCCGGTTTTCTTTGTTGTGTCAACCGAGGCGTGTACTTCTTCCAGTGATTTTTTTTCTTTTCTCATGAAATCTGAACCTACACCTGACGTTTTTCCAAAAATATGAAAATTCCGGTTTATGTTTTGCCCGGATAAAGACATAAAAAAAGCCTGTCAAAAACTGACAGGCTTTTTTTATGAAGTTATGATGCAGACATTAAAGGGTTTTGACATCCACTGCATTTAAACCTTTTCTGCCTTCTTTTAAGCCGAATTCTACCATATCGCCTTCACGAATTTCGTCGATCAAGCCCGATACGTGTACAAAATACTCTTCGTTAGAGTCGTCTTCAATAATAAATCCGAATCCTTTTGACTCGTTGAAGAATTTTACTGTTCCTTTTTTCATTTGTGTAATAAATTGTAATATAAATAATTAATTGTGCAAAAGTAAACCTAAATTGGATACGCCTGACATCCGTGCCGTTTATTTTCGGAAAATAGTTTTAATTCGGTTAGGCCGACGGGTCGGGGCATAAAAAAACCCGACACAACGGTCAGGTTTTCTTTTGTTTAAAAGAGTATGCAAAAAATTAAATTACTTTCACATCAATTGCATTTAAACCTTTTCTGCCTTCTTTTAAGTCAAATTCAACTTCGTCGCCTTCGCGAATTTTGTCAACTAAGCCTGAAACGTGTACAAAGTACTCGTTTTTTGAATCTTCTTCAATAATAAAACCGAATCCTTTTGATTCGTTGAAGAATTTCACTGTTCCTTTTTTCATTGTGTAATAAAATAATAATAAATAAATAATGCACAAAAGTACTCCTTATTTATATGCGGAAAACATTTGCTGCTGTTTTTTTTAAAATAATTCTAAATTCGGACTTCTGTTTCCGGAGAACTTCTGATCTTTGTTTGTGTATTATATTAATAATCAATTAATTCGTCTGTAAACAGAAGCGATGAGAGCCGGTTTTTGCTTTCGAAAAATAAATCGTAATTTTTGTTAAATGGAGGGGGCATTTTCTATATTTGCAGGTGTTTTCCCAAAATCCCTGTTCATGATTTATTTTTATTCCCCCGACCGGTATCAGTACTTTGTTGTGTCTGCCCGCAATCCGCTTACAGTCCATGTACATCGCAGATTAAACTGGCTTTTTGGTGATGCCCGTCTGTGTCCGGTACAAAAAGTAGAAGGCCTTTTTCTGGGGCCCCGAAAAGAAATGGTAACCCCCTGGAGTACCAATGCCGTTGAAATTACCCAGAACATGGGAATTCGCGGAGTGGAACGCATCGAGCAGTTTTTCCGGCTTAAAGACCGTGACATCGCTTTTGATTCGATGTTGCAGCAAATTTATGAAAACCTGGATCAGGATATTTTCTCTACGGAACGGGTGCCGGAACCGGTAAAATATATTGATGATATCGCCGCGTATAACCGGGAAGAGAGTCTGGCGCTGAGTGATGATGAAGTGAATTATCTGCAGGAAGTCAGCCGGAAATTAAATCGTAAACTCACCGATTCGGAAGTGTATGGCTTTGCCCAGATCAATTCGGAACATTGCCGGCATAAGATTTTTAACGGGAATTTTATTATTGACGGGGAAAAAATGCCGGAAAGTCTTTTTGCCTGGATAAAGAAAACTTCACAAAAAAGCCCGGCGCATCTCGTTTCGGCATATAAGGATAATGTGGCTTTTGTTTCCGGCCCTGACGTCGAGCAGTTTGCTCCTTTGTCGCAAGATAAGCCCGATTTTTTCAATGTACAGAAAATAGCATCCGTACTTTCGCTGAAAGCGGAAACCCATAATTTCCCCACCACGGTAGAACCTTTTAACGGAGCCGCCACGGGAAGCGGGGGCGAAATTCGTGACCGGATGGCCGGCGGAAAAGGAAGTCTGCCGCTGGCCGGAACGGCGGTGTACATGACTGCTTATCCCCGGTTGGATAGCGTTCGTTCCTGGGAACAAAAAATAACTCCACGTCCCTGGTTGTATCATGCTCCGGACGAAATTTTGATCAAAGCCTCCAACGGCGCTTCCGATTTTGGAAATAAATTCGGACAGCCGTTGATCAATGGAAGCCTTTTTACCTTTGAACATCAGGAAGACGAAAAAACCTTTGCTTACGATAAGGTGATCATGCTGGCCGGCGGGGTGGGATACGCCAATGCCCGCGACAGTCAGAAAGCAAAACCCAATCCCGGCGATGTAATCGTGGTTTTGGGCGGCGATAATTACCGTATTGGTATGGGCGGCGGTGCGGTTTCCTCTGTAGCTACCGGCGAATATGGACAGGGTACCGAGTTGAATGCCGTACAAAGAGCCAATCCGGAAATGCAAAAAAGAGTAGCCAATGCCATTCGTGCTTTGGCGGAAGCAGCTAAAAATTCGATTATTTCTATTCACGACCACGGAGCAGGCGGCCATTTGAACAGCTTGTCTGAGCTGGTGGAAGAAACCGGTGCTGTCATTTATATCAACCGGTTGCCTGTGGGCGATCCGACTTTGTCGTTCAAAGAAATTCTGGGCAATGAATCGCAGGAGCGGATGGGACTGGTTATTTCTCCTGAAGATTTGCCGTTGTTGCAGGAAATTGCAGAACGGGAAAGAGCTCCGTTGTATGTTGTCGGAAAAGTAACCGGCGATGGCCGGTTTGTGGTGGAAGATGAAAAAACCAATGTCCGGCCGGTAGATCTGCCACTGGAATTCCTTTTTGGCAAACCACCTAAAACGATTCTTGAAGATCAACGTCAGGATCGTTCTTTTGAAGACCTTTTGCATCAGGAAAATTTGTTTGAAGAATACCTGCAGCAGGTGTTGTTATTAGAATCGGTAGCATCGAAAGACTGGCTGACCAACAAAGTGGACCGCTCGGTAACCGGAAAAGTGGCCATGCAGCCCTGTACCGGACCTTTACAGCTTCCATTGAATAATCTTGGCGTTATGGCGCTTGATTATCAGGGTGTTAATGGCATAGCAACCGCTTTAGGACATGCCCCGGCTGTAGCACTGATTCATCCGGAAGCCGGTTCGCGTCTTTCTGTAGCCGAAGCACTTACTAATTTGGTTTGGGCTCCGTTAGATGAAGGTATCGAAAGTGTGGCATTAAGTGCCAACTGGATGTGGCCGGCCAAGAATAAGGGCGAGAATGCCCGGCTGTATGATGCGGTAAAAGCACTCAGTGATTTTGCTGTGCGCTTGGGAATTCCGGTGCCCACCGGAAAAGATTCGCTCTCGATGACGCAGAAATACGATGACGGCAAAGTGGTCTTTGCCCCCGGAACGGTGATCGTTTCTGCTGTGGGTGCTGTAAAAGATATCCGAAAGACCATTACGCCGGTAATAAAAAATGTTCCCGGATCCAAACTGTTTTATATTGATTTTTCACGGGCTCCGTTTGCTTTGGGCGGTAGTAGCCTGGCCCAGACATTCTCTAAAGTAGGACGGGAGTATCCTGATGTGGAAGATGCCGGTTATTTTAAGAAAACTTTCCAGGCGGTTCAGAAATTGATTGAAGAGGAAAAAATTGTAGCGGGTCATGATATTTCGGCCGGCGGATTGATTACCACCTTACTTGAAATGAATTTTGCCAACAGCGAAGGCGGAATGGAAATCGATACAGCTGTTCTTCCGGAGAAAGATCTGATCCGTTTGATGTTTAGCGAAAAACCGTCGGTGGTGGTACAGGTTTTACCTGAAATGGCAGAGGAAGTAACCCGGACTCTGCAAGAAGCCGCAGTTGAATTTTTTGCTTTGGGCGAAGTAACTGCACAGCGACAGCTGGTTATTCATCATGGAACGAAAAATTTCCAGCTTGATATTCCGCGTTATCGTGATATTTGGTACCAGTCTTCTTATTTGTTTGAACGAAAACAGTCGAGTAAGGCGGCGGCAGATGCCCGTTGGAAGAATTATAAACGGCAGGACCTGCAATTTCATTTTCGCCGGAATTTTTCCGGAAAGCAGGAAAACGTTACCGGTCCGGTTCATCGCGAGAAAGCGCCGGTGGCAGCGATCATCCGCGAAAAAGGAGTGAACGGCGACCGCGAAATGGCCTATGCTTTGTATCTGGCCGGCTTTCGGGTAAAAGATGTGCACATGACCGATTTGATTTCCGGAAAGGAAGACCTTTCAGATGTGGGAATGGTGGTTTTTGTTGGCGGGTTCTCTAACTCGGATGTCCTGGGATCAGCCAAAGGCTGGGCTGGTGCCTTTTTATATAATGAAAGAGCCAAAAAAGCACTGGATGCTTTCTATGCCCGGGAAGACACCCTGAGCCTGGGAGTATGTAACGGCTGCCAGCTGATGATGGAGCTGGGATTGATTTATCCGGATCATCCTGAAAAAGCAAAGATGTTGCCCAATAATTCCGGAAAGTTCGAGTCCGGATTCGTGAACGTGAATATCCACGAAAACCATTCGATAATGTTAAAGAGTCTGGCCGGGCAACGACTGGGAGTTTGGATAGCTCATGGAGAAGGAAAATTTAGTTTCCCCTATTACCGCGACAAGTACAGTATCCCCATATCGTATAGTTATGAGCAATACCCCGGGAATCCCAATGGCTCCGACTGGGGAGCGGCTGCTGTTTGCTCAAATAACGGGCGGCATTTGGCCATGATGCCTCATCTTGAACGTTCTGTTTTTCCCTGGCAATGGCCTTTTTACCCCGATAACCGGCGAAAAGATGCCGTTTCTCCCTGGCTAGAAGCCTTTGTAAATGCCCGAAAATGGTTAGAATCTTAACAAATGTGAAAATATTTTGTTGTTTATCTTCAAACTGAATTAGATCGGTAAATACCTGGAAATCAGCATTGTAATTTTATAACAATGAGTTTTGCTGCAATTTGATAAGCTGCAAATGCTTATTTTTTTGTTAGAAATTTGCTTTTTTTGGATGATTATTTTATATATTAGCGTCCAATAACTTTAACAAATTTAAAACCGTATTCCTATGAAAAAATTTACCATTTCCTTAATGAGTTTGTTGTTGGTTGTTAATCTTGTTTTTGCAGGGGGGTTGGTGACGAATACCAATCAAAGTGCAGCATGGTCACGTATGCTGGTGCGTGATGCTTCTACTGAAATCGATGCTGTATATTACAATCCGGCTGGATTAACTAAACTAGCAGATGGAATGTATATTTCATTCAGTAACCAGTCTATTTTTGAAGACTTGACTATTACCAACACCTTTCCTTATTTAAATAACAAAACTTTTACCGGAACAGTAACAGCACCTGTTTTCCCGGATTTGTATTTTGCTTACAAACATAAACGCTGGGCTTTTTCTTTCGGTTTTACCGTTATTGGCGGGGGCGGAAGTGCTGACTTCTCTAAAGGGATTCCTTCTGCAGAAGTTCCGATTTCTTCTTTGGTTGGTGCTTTTAGCAGCCTGGGAGTTACCGGCTATTCTGTAGATATGTCGGTGACAGGTACTTCAGTGTATTATGGTTTCCAGGTGGGAGCCAGCTACGCTATTTCCGATCACGTTTCGGTTTATGCTGGTGTACGTTATGTTTTGGCAGAAAATTCTTACACAGGATATATCAGGGATATTACACTGAAAACAGCCAGTGGCGATGTTCCGGCCGGTACCTTTATGAATGATGTGGGAGATCAGCTTTCTGCTGGTTCTGCCCAGGCTGCAGCCGCTTCGGAGCTGTATAGTGCAGCCGCTTCAGGTTTGCAACCTTTACTCGACCAGGGTGCTGGTGGTTTAACCATTGATCAGGCGCTTTCTGCCGGATACATTACCCAGGACCAGGCTGACCAGATGACCGGAGCTCTTCTTCAGTTGGGATTAACCCAGGATCAAGTGGATGCAATGGATTTTAGTCAAATTCAAACAACGTATTACGGTGCATCTACCAATTATGCTACCATGGCTGAAGAGTATGCTCAGCAGGCTGCCCAACTCTATTCGGGAGCTAAATTGATGGCCGATCAGGATATTGATGTTACTCAAAGCGGAAGTGGTTTTACTCCGATTATTGGTGTGAACCTTTCTTTTATGGATGATAACCTGAATTTTGGTATTAAATATGAATTTAAAACCAATATGACTTTGACAAACTCCACTCCTAAAGGAAAAGGCTTTATTATTGGAATGAATCCGGATGGAACACCGATTGAAATGTTCCCTGATGGCGGAGAAGTAAATGCTGATATGCCGGCTATGCTTTCGGTTGGTGTTAAAATGAATGTAAGTAAAGTGGTTAGCCTGCAGGGCGGATTCCATACTTACTGGGATGGAAATACCGGATGGACGAATGTCGATCAGAACATTAATAAAAACTTTCAGGAGTATGCACTTGGAGCAGAGTTCCACGTAACTAAACAACTGTTGTTAAGCTGTGGTTACCTGT
Organism: Candidatus Sulfidibacterium hydrothermale; assembly: GCF_020149915.1. Taxonomy (GTDB): domain Bacteria; phylum Bacteroidota; class Bacteroidia; order Bacteroidales; family F082; genus Sulfidibacterium; species Sulfidibacterium hydrothermale. The sequence continues at coordinate 2,970,187 of NZ_CP083760.1, read as the reverse complement.
ATGCACAAACGGGTGTTAACCCCTCTTACCAGTCAGACTTTAGCTATAGTTTGACAACCAATACGGTGGGTGCCGGTGGCGCTTGGAAACTGAATGATGCCCTGACTTTCCAGTTCGGTGGTTATATCGTTTCTTACGACAGCCAAACTGTTCCTGGTTCTGCTGATGTAGGCGGAACTCCTGTAGGATACAACGTTACGTATGACAAAAGCCTGTGGGGTATTTCTGTAGGTTTGGATTATAAAATTGGTGGAAACAAGAAAAAATAAAAAATAACCGATTTCAAAAAAAAGCCACGGATCCGGAGGTTCGTGGCTTTTTTTCTTTCGTGTAAAAATTTAAACAGATGAAAAAATTCCAGTTTTTGTGGCTCTTTTTTTTGTTGGTTTCTGTTCCCGTTGTGGCACAGGATACGATTTTGGTTCCTAATTTTGCCGTGGCTACCCACCCGTTTATGGTCAACAAAGTCAGTTTTCTGAAAGATGCTTTTGTGATTGAACTTACGATCGAAAACCAGGCACCCTCCGGCTATTTCTGTGCCAGCAAACACATTTATCTTCAAAACCTGCAAAGCCGCAAAAAATGGTACATGACCCACTCGGAAGGTATTCCGGTTTGCCCGGATGTTTACCATTTCCGGTGGCAGGGTGAGAAACTGACCTTTAAACTCTATTTCCCGCCGCTGGATAGCAATATCCGTTATGTGGATGTCATTGAAAAATGTAAGGAACATTGTTTTTCCATTTTCGGCCTCATTCTTGACCGGACAATGAACGATGCGGTAAATAAAGGGTACGATGCTTTCGATCATGGCGACTATGCGAATGCTTATCAGGAATTTAAAAAAGCAATTGATGAAAATCCGGCTTATCCGTATGGTTTTTTATATGCCAATATTATAAAAGTTTTGCTGGCCGAAAAGAATTATGATGAAGCCCGGATATGGTACCAAAAGCTCCAAAAAAGCAACTTGCTGGATAAAAAAGCCGTTTTAGAAGATGTTTCAAAAGAAAAAGGTTTTGAAATGCTTCAAAAATAATTGCTGTGTTAAAGCAGGAGCTCTTCATTCCTTTTTTTATTTTTGCTGCCTGTTAAAAACAGGGGCGTGAAACAAAAAATTGTCCTTTTTGTTGTTGGGTTTTTGGCGGCATTTTTGTCCGCTTTTCCTGCCTGTGCACAGCACGATACGGTGAATTTGCATGAGGTGCGTATTTCTTCGGTGGCCAATAGTGTCAGCCTGAGACAGATTCCCCGTCAGATTGCTGTTATCGGACAAAAGACAATCCGTGCCTTGCCGGCTGTTTCTGCAGCAGAAGTATTGGAACAAAGTGCGGGGGTGGATGTCCGCCAACGGGGCGTTTTTGGCATGCAGGCTGATCTTAATTTAGACGGTGGCTCTTTTGATCAGGCTCTTTTGCTGATTAATGGAATTCCGGTGAGTGATCCGCAAACCGGTCATCATAATCTGGATCAGGTGCTGAACCTGATGGATATTCAAAAAATAGAAATTGTTCGTGGTCCGGCATCCCGGTGGTTTGGTGCCAATGCTTTTTCCGGAGCGGTGAATATCATTACCCGTCAACCAACGGGTAATTCACTGACATTTGATACGCATGCCGGTCAATACGGACTTTTTTCTTCGGCGTTATTGGCAAATTATCAAACCGGAAAAATTGATCAGCAGACTTCTTTCTCCTGGAACCGGTCTGATGGTTATCGGGTGAATACCGATTTCCGGAGTTTGTCTGTTAGTCACCAGTCTTTCTTGGAAACCAAAGGTTGTCAGTATCATTTAATGCTGGGATATGCCGATAAAGCATTTGGGGCCAACAGCTTTTATACCGCCTTGTTTCCGGATCAGTATGAAAAAGTAAAAGTGATGACCTCTGGTCTGTCGGTGAAAAACCGTCCCCAATGGCAGCATCCATGGCAGTTTAATGGCAGTGTTTACTGGCGGCGGCTGTATGATCGTTTTGAACTTTTCCGGGAAGGGGAGGGCTGGTATCAGAAAGAAGGCGACTGGTTTGTAAAAGACGGTGACAGTGCAGGATTCCATACCCCGGACGGATTTTTCCCTTATCAGGGCCCCAATTTTCATCGTACCGATGTTACCGGAGCACAGGCTTCGGTGCGTTTTCATTCGCAACTGGGAAAAACGTCTACTGGAGCTTCCTGGCAGTATCAAAGAATTGTGAGCAATGTTTTGGGGGTACCTATGCACGACACCATTTTTTCGTCTATTGACCCCGGCGCTTTTTATACGCGACAAAAAGAGCGGCATTTATTAAACCTTTTTGTTAATCAGCTGGTTCAGAAAGCGTCTTTTTCTTTGTCTGTGGGAATTAACGGTTTGTACAATGTGGATTACGGATTGTTGTTATCCCCGGGGATGGATTTTTCGTGGTTCCCCGAAAAAGATCTGAAACTTTATTTCTCCGTTAACCGGGCTAACCGGCTGCCTACTTTTACCGATCTGTATTATAAAGGTCCTGATCACATCAGTAATTCCGATTTAAAACCGGAAAAAGCCTGGGGCTTTTCCACCGGAATGCAATATTTTTTCGGACAAGTAACGTTGTCTCTTGATTTTTCTTACCGGATAGCCTCTGATCTGATCGACTGGATAAAAACCGATCCGGATTTGCCGTGGGAAAGTATGAACCTGACGAAAATGAATACGTTTGGAACGGGTTTTTCTTTGCAATATCGGCCTAAAGCCGCTTCGGCTTTCCTGAAAAGTCTTCGGATACATTATCAATTTCTTCATGCCGATAAAGAGGCCAACGGATATGTGTCGCTTTATGCACTGGATTATCTGCGGCATCATTTTTCGTTGTTTGTACAGCATAAGGTTCTTCGGAAGCTCACGGCCGGCTGGACATTTCAGGTTCAGAAACGAAACGGAGACTACTATAATTATCCGGACAATGACAAAGTTCCTTATGCTACCGTGTTTTTGGTCAATATGAAACTGCAATACCGGATTCCGCATTTTCGGTTTTATTTACAGGTCAATAATTTGCTTGATCGTCCGTACCGCGACATTGGAAGTGTGGAAATGCCGGGCATTTGGGCACTTGCCGGTGTGCGTTATCAGTTAAACTTCCGGAAAAAGTCGAAGTAAGATTTTCCCGATAGAATTTTTTCGCCTTTTACTTGGTTCTCCATACGGTTTTATCCTAACTTTGCATGGTGTAAGGAAAGAGGAAGGGGATGATACCAAAATAGATTGATTCATAGTAAAATGTAAATTCATGAAACGGATATTTTTTCTTGTGGCTTTTCTTTTTTTAGGAGGAGAAGTCCTGATGGCCCAGCAAATAAACCGGGTGATTGTTGATCCTGCTTTGCATCGCGAAGTTTTAACCGGTTTGTGTAACCGGAAAGGGTTAGAAACCGGACTGTTCAGCACCTGGTTTAACAGTCAGTACAAGAATTATCATCCGGATACCAATATCCTGAAACAGCTGGCTCCGGAGATTAACCGTGTGCAGTTTACTGTTGTTTTCGGAAGCTGGTGTGGCGACAGCAAACGGGAAATGGGTCGCTTTTTTAAAGTGCTGGATGACGCCGGATACCACGGGCATCCTAAAATTATTGCGGTTCAACGTACGTTAAAAGCCGGTGATGTGGATATTTCGGATTTGAATATTCATCGTATCCCCACTTTTATTGTTGACTATCAGGGAAAAGAAATCGGACGGATTGTTGAATCCCCCAAAACAAGTATAGAAGCCGATTTGCTTTCTATCCTGAATAAAACAAAAGACAAATGAAAATATTCTCCACCATAAAAGAAACGAATGAGTATCTGGCTGCCCGGCGGTCGGAAGGAAAAACGATCGGTTTTGTCCCGACGATGGGCGCATTGCACGAAGGACATCTTGAATTGATGCGGCGAGCCCGCAAAGAAAATGATATTCTGGTCGTGAGCATCTTTGTTAACCCGATTCAGTTTAACAATCCGGATGATCTGAAAAAATATCCGCGGACGCTTGAAGAGGACATAAAAAAACTGGAACAGGTACAATGTGATGTGCTTTTTGCCCCGGATGCAGAAGAGATGTATCCTGAAAAAGTGACCAAACAGTATGATTTTGGTGAGCTGGACAAAGTGATGGAAGGAAAGTTTCGTCCGGGACATTTTAACGGAGTGGCGATTGTGGTAAAAAAACTCTTTGATATTGTTCAGCCGCACCGGGCCTATTTTGGAGAAAAAGATTTTCAACAACTGGCCATCATAAAAAAACTGGTGGAGATGGAAAACATTCCGGTAGAGATTGTTCCCTGTCCCATTGTACGCGAACCGGATGGTTTGGCCATGAGTTCACGAAACCGCTTGCTAACGCCTGAACAACGGAAAGAAGCGCCGTTTATTTACCGGACGTTGCAAGAAGCCAAGTTGCGCCGGCAGCATATTTGTGCTAATCCGTTGCGGCAAATGATTATCAACCGGTTTGAAGGAAATGAGCATTTTAAACTGGAATATTTTGATATTGTGGACGATAAAACGCTCCAGCCGATCCATGCCTGGAATAACAAAGTAGGCACGGTGGCTTGTGTGGCGGTATGGCTCGGAAAGGTGCGTCTTATCGACAACATTCGAATAATTTAATACTTTTGCAAAAAATTACGACTAAATTTTTCTCATGAAAATGACCATCGAAGTCCTAAAATCGAAAATTCATCGGGCTACGGTTACCGAAGCCAACCTGGAATATATCGGCAGCATTACCATTGATGAAAATTTGATGGACGCAGCAAACCTTATCGAAAACGAAAAGGTGAGCATTTATGATATTACCAACGGCAGTCGTTTTGATACTTATGTGTTGAGAGGAGACCGCGATTCGGGAGTAATTTGCCTGAACGGAGCCGCTGCCCGGAAAGTGGCAGTGGGCGACGTGATCATCATCGTATCCTATGCTGCCATGGATTTTGAAGAAGCCAAAAATTTCAAACCGCATATCATTTTCCCGGATAGCAATAACCGGCTAAAATAACCCTGAAACAGTGCAACGAAAGCGGGTATCATCTGTTCTGAAATATTTTTTTTTCCTGGCCTTTGGTTTGGTGTTGCTGTGGTTAAGCTTTCGTAAACTTGACATGCAGGAAGTGTGGGGAGAGATCAAAAAAGCAGATTATGCCTGGCTTTTTTTCTCGCTGCTGTTGGTTCTTATTTCGCATGTTTTCCGGGCGGCACGTTGGAATATGCTCATTGGCGGATTGAATTACAAAACCAGGCTTTCCACTACCTTTTCATCGGTAATGATTGGTTATCTGGCCAATACAGCGGTGCCCCGTATGGGCGAACTGGTCCGTTGCGGGGTTTTGTCTAAAAAAGAAAACATTCCTTTTAATGCCTTGTTTGGTACGGTTATCCTTGAGCGGATGATCGATTTGTTGACGCTGGCTTTGCTCATCCTGGGCGTAATTGTTTTTCAGGTGCGGCTGCTGCGTGATTTCCTGCATGAAATTTTGGGGCCTTTTGCCAAAAAGATTTTTGTGAATATTTTGGATATCACCCTGTTTGTTTCGGTTTTGCTTTTTATTCTGGTGGGTGCTTTTCTGCTGTTGAAAAAAAATAAGCATTGGTTTGAACATCATCCGTTTTATTTGAAAATGCGGCGTTTTTTTCGTGGGGTTTATGATGGGGTAAAAACAGTAAAAACCATGAAACACAAATGGTTGTTTCTGATATACACCTTTCTTATCTGGTTTTTTTATGCTTTGATGGTTTACGTTCCGGTGATGATGTTTCCGGAAACATCCCGGTTGAATTTTGTGGACGGATTGACATTACTGGCCATTGGCAGCCTGGGGATAGTGGCTCCGGTCCCCGGAGGAATCGGGGCGTATCACTTTATCGTCAAGTCTATTTTGGTTGAACTTTACCATATCTCTCCGGATATAGCCATCTCATTTGCTACCATTACCCATGCCGGTCAAACCTTGTTGAATGTGGTGGCGGGTAGCCTGGGATATTTGTACATTTTGTTAACGAAAACAAAAAAACCCTGTAATGAAAAATCTTGACATCATTAAAAACAAAATTTTAGCTTCCGGTAAGTTGCAAAGAACGTTAAATCTTTGGCGGTTTCAGCAAAAAAAGATTGTTTTTACCAATGGATGTTTCGATATACTCCATCTGGGCCATATTGATTATCTCAGCAAGGCCAAAGATAAAGGCGACGTTTTGATTGTTGGGGTAAACACCGATCGCTCGGTCCGGCTTTTGGATAAAGGCGCCGGACGTCCTATTAATGATGAACAGGCACGTGCGGTTATTGTGGCGGCTCTGCATTTTGTGGATGCGGTGGTGCTTTTTGATGAGGAAACCCCTTACGAATTGATAAAAACCGTTCTTCCGGATGTGTTGGTGAAAGGAAGTGATTATCAGCCGGAAGAAATTGTGGGTTACGACGTGGTGACCAGCCGTGGCGGAAAGGTGGAGACCATTGATTACCTTCCGGGCTATTCTACGACGGCCATTGAGCAGAAAATCCGGAATGCCCGGTAAAATTTTATGACCTTTTGTTGCGCCTGTTTGTATAATTCCAGGCAAATTTTATCCGTTCCCGTAAAAGGTGTTATTTTTGCCGTATGGAAACAAAAAGACAACAACGAATTCAAAAGCTGTTACAACGCGATTTAGGTGAAATTTTTCAGCGTGAGCTGGGACATGTTACCAAAACCGCGATGGTTACGGTGACTAAAGTATATGTAACGCCTGATTTGAGTCTTGCCCGTATTTATCTGAGCCTTTTTGCCGTGAAAGATAAAGCGGCTTTGATGAAAGACATTGATAGGCACAAAAAAGAAATACGGAAAAAACTGGGAGAAAGAATTCGTTTTCAGTTGCGGGTAGTCCCTGATTTGCAGTTCTTCGAAGATGACTCACTGGACTATATTGAACGAATTGATGAATTATTAAACGACGAAGAAGACGAAAAATAATCCGATTTAATCTGAAAGCTCATGCAATACGATCCTATTAAACGCAAATTAGGCGTTTTCTTCAACCGGACACCTGCTTTTCGTAAACTGTTTTACCGCCTGCTTGACCTTTTGTTGCTCCGTTCGTGGCATATCCGTAAAGAGCTTAAAAAGCTTGAAAAAGAGAAAAAAGGAGCCCTTTCCGTTTTGGATGCCGGTTCGGGGTTTGGTCAGTATGATTATTACATGGCCTCGCGTCATAAAAACTGGAAAATAAAAGGCATTGACGTTAAATCAGAACAAATCGCCGATTGTAATGCTTTTTTTCACCGTATCGGACTGGACAATGCCACTTTTGCTGTGGCCGATTTAACACGCTTTGCTGAAGAAGAACAATACGACCTGGTTTTGTGCGTGGATGTAATGGAGCATATTGAAGAAGATGAAAAAGTATTGCAAAATTTTTATCGTTCGTTAAAAAAAGGAGGGATGTTGCTTATTTCCACTCCTTCTGATCAGGGAGGCTCTGATGTGCATCATCATGATCATGAAGAAGGCGAAGAACATTCTTTTATTGATGAACATGTTCGTGACGGATACGGAATAGATGAAATCACACAAAAAATGAAACGGGCCGGTTTTGCCGAAACCGATGTTTATTACCAGTATGGTCCGGCGGGTAAACTGGCGTGGAAGCTGAGTATGAAATTCCCGATTATTATGCTGAATACCAGCTACCTGTTTTTTGTATTACTTCCGTTTTATTATCTGTTGACTTTTCCTTTTGTTTTGATACTCAACTATCTTGATGTAAAAGGAACGCATCAAACCGGTACCGGTTTGATTGCCAAAGCCTGGAAAAAGTAATTTACGCCGATTGGTTTTTACACTGCGCTAAAAGTGCATTTTGATGAGTAATCGGTATTACAGGATTCCTTTTATTTCCAGTGTATTCATAATGATCCGGATAACTTCCTGTTCAGAAAAAGTAGCCAGGTTAATGGTCAGGTCGAAATAAATCTCGGAAACCGGTTTTCCGGAAAATTGTTCCAGAAAAAAATTTCTTTTCCTGTCCATTTCTTCAATGTATTCCCGGGCTTCTTTTTCCGATAGCAGCTTTCGTTTTGCCAGTGACCGGATACGCCACGACAATGGAGCTACCAGACGGATGTTTAGTCCGTTGGGAATTCCTTGTGTGGATACCACACCGGCCCGCCCGACAATAATGGCATGTCCTTTTTGTGCTTCATAGCGGATGATTTCCGAAATAGTATCCCGGATCTTTTTGTCGTTTTTAAAATAGCGTAACGACATGGCTTTGATGACATCATCCATTATGCTGCTTTTGGAGAGAAGAAATTCGTGCTCGAGCCGTCGCCGGTCAAGATGCAGTTTCTCTGCTGATTTATCCAGAATCTCTTTGTTAACAAAGTGCCAGTGTTGGCCGTTTTTCCGGAAAGTTTTTACCAGCGCGGCAGCCAGTCCGGTGGCATTACATCCTGTTTCGCGCGAGAGGGTGATGTACGGACCGGTTCCTGTGGGTTCTTTTTTTTGTCCGTAGTATCTTTCTGACAGGTAAGCAATAAGATCCATTGTCCTGATTTTTCTTCCTTTTACGGAAAGCAGGGCGTCCGGGTTTCCTTTTTATCAAAAAGGGGATGGGTTAAAAATGCAGTTTGTGGTAGTTAAATGTCTGATTGTCGCGGTATTGTCGTATTTTATCAGACAAACGTAAAAAAATGGGAAGGTCGTTGTTGCGTAGCCACTGTTCGGCAGCCGGGTGTTGGTTAACGGCATCAGCAAAAATCACCAGAAAATCGAAATGATGTTTTCGGAGCCAGGCGTATGCTTTGGGCTGCTTGTCGATGGCTCCGTCAAGCGCGGCAAAATGCGGATATTTGTTTTTTAAAAGCCAGTCGGCTGCTTCGTAGCTCCCGCGAATGGCACTGCTCAGGGCAGCCAGTTCCGGATATCCGTTTTGTAAAAGCCATTGGTGAAAAACACCGTCTGTTTCGGAAAAAGTTTCACCAAAGGCCAGCAATATTTTGGGCGGGTAGTTTAGCATGAGAATGAAAAAGGCGCAAAACGAACCGTTTTGCGCCTTTGGTTTTTATTTTAATATCTGTTCAGACAATTTAAATCTTCAAAAGCCTGTTTTAAACGGTCGCGCATGGATTCTTCTCCGGCACGCAGCCATTTGCGGGGATCGTAGTATTTTTTGTTGGGGATATCTTCTCCTTCCGGATTTCCAATCTGACTTTGCAGGTAGTCGTGGTATTTGGCTTCGTATTGCCGTACCCCATTCCAGAAAGCCCATTGGGTATCGGTATCGATGTTCATTTTTACCACACCATACGAAACGGCTTCTTTGATTTTTTCGGGTTCTGATCCGGAACCGCCGTGGAAAACAAAGTTCACCGGATTTTCTTCGGTGTGGTGTTTTTCCTGAATGTATTTTTGTGAATTATGCAGGATAATTGGTTCCAGTTTTACGTTTCCGGGTTTATATACGCCGTGAACATTACCAAAAGCAGCTGCAATGGTAAAGCGCGGACTTACCGATGAAAGGGTTTCGTAAGCCTGGTTTACTTCTTCGGGCTGGGTGTAAAGTCTGGAATTTTCGATATCCGAATTGTCTACACCGTCTTCTTCTCCGCCGGTGATCCCCAACTCGATTTCGAGTGTCATTCCCAGTTTGCTCATTCTTTCCAGAAAACGTTTGGAGATTGCTAAGTTTTCTTCCAGCGGCTCCACGCTCAGGTCAAGCATGTGCGAACTGAACAACGGTTTGCCGTGTGTTTTAAAGTATTCTTCACCGGCATCGAGCAATCCTTCCACCCAGGGAAGCAGTTTTTTTGCACAATGGTCGGTATGCAGGATAACCGGAATACCATATATTTCGGCCAGTTGATGAACCTGTTTTGCCCCGGTAATACTTCCGGCGATGGCCGCTTTTTGGTCTTCATTACTCAGGCCTTTTCCGGCAAAAAAAGCGCCGCCACCATTGGAAAACTGGATGATGATCGGAGAATTGACCTCCCGGGCAGCTTCAAGCGCCGCATTAACGGAGTCGGATCCTACTACATTTACCGCCGGAATGGCAAATTTTTCCTGCTTGGCGATTTTAAAAATATATTGTACGTCGTCGCCGGTAACTACACCGGGTTTTACTTTGTCTGAAATTTTTGCTGACATGTTTCTTAAATTTTTATGATGTTTTTACTGTTTACAAAATTAATAAAATAAAGGGGCTTTTTGTGGGTATGTTCCTGAATTACGGTTTGTAGCTGCTTTTTGCAAAAAGCCATATTGTACAATGCTTTACGCAAACGATTGAGTTAGCGGATTACCTTGTATTTTTTTGATTTTTTATAGACGTGACGAATCCATATCGGAAGAATAATGACTCCGGCAAAAAGATAGGGATAGTAAGAAATCAATCGCCAGAAGATGGCCAGAGTGGTAATCCAGATTTTGTTGGGAATTAAATCGCCTAAAAAATCGGTGAAGATATATTCCGCAATGCCGCTTCCGCCTGGGGTGGGGCTGACCAGCAAAATAATCCACATGCTTAGCTGTCGTCCGTAAATCAGAAACTGATCGTATAAATTCTTGGATTGTTCAAAAAAGGCCATGAACAAAAAGTTCACCACCCAGTAGCGTCCTGTCCAGGATAAAACAGTGGCCAAACCGCTTTTAAACCAATAGGATGCCGGTTTCTTTTTAATAACCTTTGAGGTTTGAATAAGCTGATTGGCCCATTTCCGGGCTCCCATACGCCATTTTTTGATCAGCGGGAAAAGAAAGACCCACGAAATAAATGATTTGAACAGATACGGATTGACAAACAAAGCATAGGTAAGGAAAAGGGTGTACACGAAGATGATTCCGAATCCCATGTAAAATCCGTAAATAATTTGTGAGAGATGTTGTGCTTCGGGCGGAAAAATATTATCACGGTAAAAAAGAAACAGCAAAGGAACCGAAACAATAAAAAAGACTTCGTCCAGAAAAATGGCCGTCAGTACTACCGCTGTACTTTGTCCTCCGCTTAGTCCTTCTTTGTAAAGGAAAAAGATGGCCGGAGCGGTACCTCCCACCACCGAAGGTGAAACGGCTGAGCTGAACTCCCAGAGCATGATAATGTTGAAAGCCTGCTTCCAGGTAAGCCGGTTGTCGGTAAGGATAATGATACGATACATGTAAGCCACATCTCGCACCAGCATCATTGAAAAAGCAATGACGATGAAAAGCAGGGTGTGCCACGAAAACTGGACAAACGAAAAAGCCTCCCGGTTAAAGTTATGATATAATAACCATCCGCTTACTCCAATACCAATGAGTATGGGAAAAATAATGCGGGAAGGCCGGAGACTGTTAATGACTTTATCCAAATTCCTTTTACTTAAAAAAACAAAGATACGCAATCTTCGTGTTTGGGCGAAAGAAAACCGGTGGGGCACAGTCAAATTGACAGGTATTGTCGTTGTAAAGTGACATAATGTCGTAATTTATAGCGTGTTAGCCACAAAAATCGGATTGGTATGCAATTTGACTAAGCAAGGGTGAAATTGAAAATAAAAATTAAAAAACAAAAAATAAAAAGGAGGGTTTAATTATGAGCTTAGTAAAATTTAATCAGTATCCGACTTTTACCGACCTGTTAGAAAATATTGAAAGAAACTTCTTAGGTCGTGTTGATGAATATACCGGTGATGTTCCGGCTGTGAACATTAAAGAAGAAAAAGATAAATTCGTATTGGAAATGGCTGCTCCGGGAATGAAAAAGGATGATTTCCAGATTAACCTGGACAACTATCAGCTGACTATTTCTTCTGAGAAAAAAGAAGAAAAGAATGAAAAAGATGATAACTACACCCGGAGAGAATTCTTCTACAGCACATTCAGCCGTTCGTTCACCTTACCGAAAAGTGTGGATGTTGAAAAAATCAAAGCCGATTACAAAAACGGCATCTTGAGCGTTGTCCTGCCTAAGAAAGAAGAAGAAACTAAACTGACCAGACAGATTAAGATCTCCTAAGCGGACGAGCTGAAAGATAAAAAAGCCCGGTGAAAGCCGGGCTTTTTTTGTTCTGACTTTGGCTCCGGATTATTCGGGAGCCATTCCTTTAATAATGATGTTGATCAGATCATCAAAATGCGGACTAAGTTCATCGTATTTATCCTGAAGGAAAAACGGGATTTCCAGTCCTTTTAAAACCATAATAAAAACATCAAGCAGTACGCCTGTACTTTTATCTTTTTTGGCAAAAACGCCTTCCTGAATCCCCTGGTTAATAATGCTGCGCAACTGGACTTTCTCCCAGTGGTCCATATTGCTGCGTAATTTGTCAATGAATTCAAAATGTTCAAAGAAATCGGCTTTGAGCGTTTCATGGTAATTTGCTGCCTGTTTAAGTACGGCCATTCTTGTCAGCAGATATTTTTTCAGTTTTTCTTTTGCATCCAGTTCGGTGTCCGTAACAATCACAGAAAGTTCTTTTTTCATGTGTTCAATCTCGCGCGAAACCACTTCGGTAAAAAGTTCTTCTTTACTGGCAAAATGATAGTAAAGCGAGCCTTTGGCTTTGTGGGCAATGCGTGCAATTTCGTCCATTGAAGTTTTGTAAAAACCGTACCGGCTGAAAATTTTAGTGGCTACGGCCAGAATTTTTTCTTTTGTGTTATGCATTGACAGAGAATTTTAAACAACGCTAATTTGACTATTTCTGTTTCAAAGTGTAAAGATACATTTTTTCATTTTATGGCAAAACAACAGCACTCGGCTGTCCCGTTTAGAAATATTTTAAAATCTACAATGGTAAATGCCGGTATTAAATCAAAGCACTTTTGGGATTGAAATGAATCAAAAGCGCCGGTCGATTTTCAGCCGGTATTAGTGTATAAAAACAGCGTTTTTTACACGCGTCAAAGAGGGGCTCGTGGCGGAAAGACAGATAAATAACCGTAAAAACAGATTTGTCCGGATTAATTTTTATCCGACAACAACATTTACAATGCGTTTGGGAACCACAATGATTTTCCGGACGGTTTTTCCTTCTAACCAGCGTTGTGCTTCCTGTGCGTTCAGCACTGCTTTTTCGATTTCCGCTTTATCCATATCTACCGGAAGTTCCAGTTTAAACCGCATTTTTCCGTTAAAAGAAACCGGATAAGTAAAAGTATTTTCTTTCAGGTATTTTTCATCATATTCCGGAAAATCAATCCGGCTGATGCTGCCTTCATGTCCCAAACGGCTCCAGAGTTCTTCGGCCAGATGCGGGGCATAAGGTTCGATCAGTATGGCTAGGGGTTCCAGAATTTCTCTCTTATGGCATTTGTGTTCTGTCAGTTCGTTAACACAAATCATAAAAGCACTGACTCCGGTATTGAACGAAAAACGTTCAATGTCACCTCTGACTTTTTTGATGGTTTTGTGCAGGATTTTTAGTTCGGCTTCGGTGGCTTTTTCATCATTTACCAACAACTGATTTTCTTCGTCAAAATAAAGCCGCCACATTTTCTTCAGGAAACGAAAAACGCCCTCAATTCCTTTGATATCCCAGGGTTTATCCTGTTCGATGGGGCCCAGAAACATTTCATACAACCGAAGGGTATCGGCTCCGTATTTTTCAATCAGGTCATCCGGATTCTGGACGTTGTGTTTCGATTTTGACATTTTCTCAATCTCGTACCCGCAAATGTATTTACCGTCTTCAAGAATGAATTCGGCATTGGCATTTTCGGGCAACCATTTTTTGAAAGCTTCAATGTCCAGAATATCGTTATCCACCAGATTGATATCCACGTGTAACGCCTGGGTTTTGTATTGCTTGCGCAGATTATACGAAACATATTTATTGGTACCCTGAATACGGTACACAAAGTTGGAACGTCCCTGAATTTTCCCCTGGTTGATCAGTTTCTGGAAAGGCTCGGGCTCGCAGGCCAGCCCCAGGTCATACAAAAATTTGTTCCAAAAACGGGAATAGATCAAATGGCCGGCAGCGTGTTCGTCACCACCAATGTACAAATCCACATTACGCCAGTAGCGATTGGCTTCGCGTGAAAAATATTCTTTGTCGTTATGCGGATCCATGTAACGGAGATAATATCCGCTGGAACCGGCAAAACCAGGCATAGTGTTGGTTTCTAACGGATAACCTTCTTTAGTTTTCCAGTTTTTGGCGCGGGCCAATGGCGGTTCTCCGGTTTCTGTGGGAAGATATTTGTCCACTTCCGGAAGTTTTAACGGGAGTTCTTCTTCCGGCAACGGGTAGGGAATTCCGTTTTTGTAATAGATGGGGAAAGGTTCACCCCAATACCGCTGGCGGCTGAAAATAGCATCACGTAAACGGTAATTGACGGTGCCGGTTCCGATGCCCATTTCTTCTATTTTTTGAATGGCAGCCCGGATAGCTTCTTTTACTGTCAGGCCATTTAAAAAACCGGAATTGATCATGATTCCTTCTTTGGCATCATACGATTCTTCCCACTCAGAAGGATCAGAGGGCGTTTCTCCTTGGGCTGATACGACCTGAACAATGGGCAATCCAAAATGCCGGGCAAAGGCAAAGTCGCGGCTGTCGTGTGCCGGAACAGCCATAATGGCTCCGGTTCCGTATCCGGAAAGGACATAATCGGCTACCCAAATCGGAATTTCTTTTCCGGTCAGCGGATTCACCGCATAAGCACCGGTAAACTTACCGGTTACTTTTTTTACCTCGGTCATCCGTTCCCGTTCCGAGCGGTTTTTGGCCCATTGAACATAAGTTTCCACTTCGGCTTTCTGTTCGGGCGTCGTGATTTTTTCCACCAGTTCGTGTTCCGGAGCCAAAACCATAAATGTGGCTCCGAAAAGGGTGTCCGGACGTGTGGTAAAAACTTTGATTCCGCCTTCTTTGGCGGCATCGCGGCTTAACGGAAAGGTAAGCGAAGCCCCTTCACTGCGACCAATCCAGTTGCGTTGCATCTCTTTCAGCGAATCGGGCCAGTCCACGGTTTCTAATCCGTCTAATAATCGCTGGGCATAAGCGGTGATGCGCAACAGCCACTGTTTCATCATTTTTCGTTCTACCGGATGTCCGCCTCTTTCCGACAGCCCGTCTTTTACTTCATCGTTGGCCAAAACCGTACCGAGTGCCGGGCACCAGTTCACCAACGTTTCAGAAAGATAAGCCAGCCGGTAGTGCATCAGTATTTCCTGCTGCTCTTTTTCGTTCATCTGGTTCCACTCGTCGGCAGAGAATGTTCCCACTTCATCACAAGCCGCTTCTATACCGCTGTTTCCTTGTTTTTCAAATATTTTTATCAGGTCGGCAATGGGTTCGGCTTTATCGGTTTTTTTGTTGTACCACGATTTGAAAAGCTGAATAAAAGTCCATTGCGTCCATTTGTAATAAGAAGGATCGGAGGTGCGGACTTCGCGATCCCAGTCAAACGAAAAACCGATTTTATCCAGTTGTTCGCGATAGCGTTTGATGTTTTTTTCGGTGGTAATTTCCGGATGGGTTCCGGTTTGAATGGCATACTGCTCCGCCGGAAGACCGTAGGCATCGTAGCCCATGGGATGAAGCACATTATAACCCTGATGGCGTTTGTAGCGGGCATAAATGTCCGAAGCAATGTAGCCCAGCGGATGACCTACATGCAGTCCGGCTCCCGAAGGATAAGGAAACATATCCAGTACATAGTATTTGGGTAAATCGTACCGGTTTTCGGCTTTAAAAGTCTTGTTTTCGCGCCAAAATTGCTGCCAACGTTTCTCTATTTCCTGATGATTGTATGCCATGCCTTTTCTTTTGTTTTTTTAATAAGCTGATAATCAATATAAAAACCGATCGCTATCCGAGCAGTTTTTCAGGTTGCGAAATTACTAAAAGAAGTTGAAATGCTTTGGTTTAGCCGGCATTATTTTCCGGATTCAGATTTAATGTCTTCAATCCATTTTTTGGTAGAAACCGGTTGATATTGTTGCATTTGCTGCATTAGTGTTTCGATGTTGTCCGATACAATCAGGTTATCCCGGTGTTCGGCACGGACAAAACCTTCCTGCACGGCATGATCGAAAAAATCCAGCATTTTATCAAAATATCCGGCAGTATTCAAAATCCCTACAGGTTTGTCCATTACACGGAGCTGATTGTATATCAATACTTCTGTTAATTCGTCAAAGGTTCCGAAACCGCCCGGCAAAGCAATGAACGCATCAGAAATTTCTACCATTTTTACTTTTCGTTCGGCCATACTTTCCACACGGATGAGTTGTGTAAGTCCGTTGTGCACTACTTCTTTTTCGATAAGCAGGCCGGGCATAATGCCGATGACTTCCTGGTTGTTTTCCAATAAAGTATCCGCCAATATTTTCATCAGCCCTACGCTGGCCCCGCCGTAAACCAGTTTAAGCCGGTGCTGGACAAAATAATCGGCGGTTTGCTTGGCAGCTTCTTTATACAGTGGATTGGTTCCCATACTGGAACCACAAAATACGCAAATGGTTGTCATGGTTTCAATTTTGGGGGCAAAGGTAGAAAAAGAAACGATTTTGCTATTGAATGGCCAGCCCCGGTTTAAGTTTTCCGTTTTTGAAAAGGTGACGGATGGTTTGCGGGGGCTGCAAATGGAAGGTTTTTAACCCTGCCCGGCGGGCTCCTTCAATGTTATCCATGCGGTCATCGATAAACAGGGTTTTTTCCGGATCCATACGGTGGTGATGAATCACAAATTCATAGATCTCAACATGGGGTTTGGCCAGATGCAGGTCGAAAGAAAAATAGGCTTTGGAGAAAAGCTCGTCAAATTCACGGTAGCCAAAACGAAGCTGTAAATCACGAACATACAGGTCGTAGTGAATTTCATTGGAGTTGCTGAGCAGATAAACCGGATAATTTTTTTTGACTTCCTCGATGATGCGGATACGCTCTTCTGGAATGTCATAAAGCAGGGCATTCCAGGCATCATCTAATTGCTGGTCGGAGAGGTTCATTTGCAGATAGTCACGCAGCTTGTTCCGGAAGACTTCCGGCGTGTCAATCCCTTTCTCAAACTTATAAATCACTTTTTGGTAAAATTCTTCTGTTTTTAGCCGTTCGATATCATGAAATCCCAGTTTTTCCAGGGCTTTAATGGTGAGCAAAGGATCAATGTCAATAATGACACCGCCAAAATCAAAAATAATGTTTTCTATCTCCGCCATATTGCTGTTCTGTTTGAAACAAAAATAAGGTTTTTTGAAAACTGCCGGAGATGTAGCCGGGTTCTTCTTTCCGGTTGGATTTCATACCGATTGTTTTTGAAAAAGAACACATTAAATGTTCTCTGTGATTTCGATGCCCAGTGCAGAAAATAAAGTGTGAAGTTCGCCTTCCATGTCTCGCGGATGGATGATGATCTGATCCACTTTTTGTTTAATAAGCCAGGCTGCCAGCCGGATGGCTTTTCCGCGTTGTCCCTGAATAACCGGATTTTTTACCAGCGTTTTGCTGAGTACTTCGCCTTTATCGTTGATTTCGCGCAATTCTATCCAGGCAGCGTTGCCAAAAGTACTGGCTACATGTTGACGGGTTTCGTTCAAGAGCAATGCCACTTTTTTAAACGGTTTTTTCTCGGGTTCATAGTGAATGGTAACAATGGCCAGATCCGGAATCTGCCGGTGCAACGCTTTTTCAATTTTATCGATCAGCAGGTGGGCACTTTCCATGTTTTTTTCTTTGACTTCCAAAACAATATCGGCAAATAACACACTGCCGGCCCGCCGGATAAACAGTCGTTCAATTTTGGCTACTTCATCAAAGGATGCAATGACTTCCTGCGCTTTTCGAAGCGTTTCCGTATCAACCGAGGCATCCAGCAGCGAAAGAACAGCGTCGCGTAAAATTTCAAATGCCCCGTAAAAAATCATAACGACAATGATAACTACCGCTATTTCCTGTGCATAAGGAATGGAATAATGCCATCCTACCATTCCGGCAATAACCACCAAACTGGCGCCCATGTCACCCAGCCAGTTCAACGCATCGGTTTTTATTCCGGGCGAGTTCAGCCGTTTCCCGGCTTTGCGTTCGAAATAGTAAAAAACAAATTCCAAAGCAATGAGAATGACAATAAAAATAAGGGTGGGGCCGATGTCCTCCGGGGTTTTAACCCCGCCACTGAAAAATACGGTACGGATGATGCCATAACCGGCCAGCAGTACTGCTACCCCTCCCAGCAGGGCGGCCATGTCTTCCAGCTTGTTCATCCCGAACGGAAACTTTTTTGATTGATGTCCGGCAAAGCGTAAAGCCAGAAAAACCAAAAAAGCTCCAATCACGTCCGAAATACTGTGAATACCATCCGCTGTTAGTACGGTAGCTCCTACCCAAAATCCCCATCCGAGTTTGGCAATGGAGAAGATGAAATTCAGGATCACGGAAGCCAGTAACCAGGCTTCCCGCTCACGTTTTTTTTCCAGCCGGAACATATTCTTTGTTTTTCTGCAAAAGTAATAAAAAAATTATGAACAATAGTTCATAATAAAGTCTTGTTTCCCGGTTGATCAAAAAATGATGAACAGCACACCGGCAGCAAGAATAGCAGAAAAGCCAATGATCAACAATTTTCTTAAATGAACACTTCCAAAGGAAAGCCCGTAAATAAGCTTGATCAGGTTGTTGCTGGTAACGGCAATCAGGGTAGCATGCGACAAGATGGCTAAAGTCAGATGATATTTTCCGGTAAACAGACTCAATAAGAACGGATCCACATCGGTAACGCCCACAATGAACGATAAGATATCCAGTCCTTTATTGCCATAGTGCAACATGACAAATTTGGTAAGCAGGGTAAAAACCACAAAAAGCAAAGCAAAGAGCAGGGCCGTTTTAAATTCCAGCGGGTTTTTGGCTACAGCCTGTTTAAAATCCATTTCCTTTTGTTTTTTCCCGACTTTCAGGATCAGAAAAGAAACCAGTATGGAGAAAGCGGCCAGCGAAACAAAAGGAACGGTTAATTCTGTGGCCAGCGCGGTATTGAAAATATAAGCCAAGGCCAAAATCCGAAGAAACATCATGGCCGTAGCTACAATAATAGCTGCAGCAATTTGTTTCATATTGGCATCGCTGGTTTTCGAACGACGAGCCAGCACCACCGTGGTAGCTGTGCTGCTGTAAATTCCGCCCAGGATACCTGTAATCATGATTCCTTTGTCGGGGAAAATGAACTTTTGAATGAGATAACTGATGTAAGAGATACCCGAGATAACCACAACAGCCATCCATATTTTAAAAGGAGAAACCGGAATTTGTGCACTGATTTCGTGATGCGGCAACAGGGGTAAAATTACTCCCGAGATCAATAAAAATTTGGCCAGGGTAATAAATTCATTTTCATCAAACCGGCTACTAAGTTTCCACAAGAATTGTTTGATTTCGGTAAAAACCAACACCACAGTTACCAGCGAAACGGCCATCCAAATCGGTTTTAGATAAACCAGTGGTGCCAGGCTGTAAGTGATCAAGACAATAATCATGGAAGTAATGCCGTACTGATTCCGGTTTTCGATTTTTTTCCAATAAAAAATGGAAAGGAAAATGGTAATGGCAATTCCGCCGGCAGCAAATAAAAAAAGATGCTGCGGTGCCATAACAAACAGCATAAAACCTAAAATTCCGATAAAAACATGCGTACGGTCGGTTCCGAACAATGCACCGGGTTTCTCGTCAAAATGACGCCGGCGTTGTTCCATTCCGATCAGGAGTGAAAAAACCAGAACGAGCGCAAAATTGATAAAGTCTTTCGGGATGTTTTCGATCATCGTTCAAAAAAATTTATTATTTACTCTTTTCATTTTTGGTACCGGCCATTTGGGAAAGAATATCTTTCATTTTTTGCAATTCTTTTCCGTAACCTGACCAGTTATCCTCTTTCAGATATTCAAGGGCTTTATTGTAATGTTGCAAGGCTTGTTGTGCCTGTACGGAAAGCCCGGAGTAGTTTCCTGTTGATATCATTGCGGCTGGTGTCATCTGTTGGGCTGTACTGTCTTGTGCGGCTTGTACCTGAAATACCGCTTTTAAAGCCTGATCCAGCGTACGCCGCATTTCAATTTGTTCTTTGTAAGCCACAATAACCCGTTTTAGTTCAGGAATTTGTCCTTGCTCCGATTGCAGATAAACCGGCTCAACATAAAGGAATGAATTTTTCACCGGAATCACCAGCTGATTGCCTTTTATGACCTGAGAACCTTGTTGTCCCCACAACGTAAGCTCAGACGAGATATCCGGTTTTTGGTTAATCCGGGCTTCGATTTGCATGGGGCCGTAAATCAGTTTGTCTTTTGGCAGAGAGTACACAATGAGCTTACCGTAATTCGGAGCGTCGCAACGGGCACACATCCAGGCTACCATGTTGTCTTTGTTCGACGGCGTTAACGGAATCATCAGAATAAACTCTTCTTTTTTTGTTCCGGGAAGCCGCATGATGATGTAATACGGAAACATTTTTTGCTGGATATCGCTGTACACTTCATTCGGAATTTGCCAGAAATCTTCCTGATTATAAAATACCTTGGGGTCGGTCATGTGGTAAACATTATACATTTTAACCTGCAGGGTAAACAAATCGGTAGGATACCGGATATGTGCTTTCAGGAAATCGGGCATGGCACTGTATGGCTTAAACAGTTTGGGATAGATTTTTTCAAAAGTTCGGATAATGGGATCTTTCGGATCGATGACATAATAGGTTACATTGCCGTTATAAGCATCGATAACTACTTTTACCGAATTGCGTATGTAGTTGATTCCACGTTCGATAGGGTTCTGATATACCGGTTCGGAGTAAGGAAACATGTTGGTAGTGGTATAGGCATCGTGTATCCAGTAAAGTTTTCCGTCTTTTCCTACAACCGGATAAGGCTGACTGTCGAAAGAAAGGAACGGAGCCAGAATTTTATCGCGTAAAGCAATGTTCCGGTAAAACATAATCCGGCTTTGGTTGGTGATGTATCCGGTCAGCAGGATTTTGATGTCAGAAAATTTCCAGGCATAAACCAGCCGTCTGAACAGCGATGAAATACGCACGCCGCCTTTTCCTTTGTAACTGGTGTAAACATTCTGGTTGCCTTTCGGATAATCAAATTCTTTGGCTTTGGTGTTGACAATAACATACTGATTGGTTTCTTCTCCGTAATAAATGCCCATTTGTTTCAGCTGGAGCGGAACGGTGGTAACCGGTGGAATATCTTTTACAATAAGGTCGGGCATTCCGTTGGGGGTGATTTTGTTTACCGGGCTCATTACCACTCCATAGCCATGAGTATAAATCAAATGATCATTCACCCAGGTACGTGCCCGTGCCGGAATTTCTGACAACGGCAATTCCCTGGCTCCTAAAGCCACTTGGGTGTATTTTTTAAAATGATAACGGTCAACCTGAACGCTGCTGAAATCGTAGTACAACCGGATTTCCTGCAACTGTTTGTAGGTTTGAATTAACGGCCTCCGGTCCCAAAGCCGGATGTTGTTGATGGTATGACTGTTTTCAAGAATATCCTGATAGGTGATATCCTGTTTTACAGGAAAGGGTTTTACTTTGATTTTATTTAAGCCGAAAGCTTCGCGGGTGAGTTTGATGTTGTTTAAAATGTACGGAGTTTCTTTTTTCAGCTCATTGGGTTTTACCACATACTGTTCAATAAGCGACGGGTAAATCCAGACAAATCCAATCCATACCAAAACCCAGACGGCGATACCCGACAAGAGAAATTTCTTTTTCCGGTAAAGCGGATATAAGAACAAAAGCAGGGAAATAACAAGGGTTAGAATGACAATAAGATGATAAGCCGGAATTTGTGCATGGACGTCCATATAACTTGGACCGTAAGCTACGCCGTTGGAAGAATAAAGTAAATTGTAGAGTTTGATCTGAAAAAGTGCAGCAATGCCCAACGCGAAGAATCCTGAAAGCAGAATGAAATGGCTTTTCATGTGTCCGGAAATACGCAGCGTATTGCCTTCCATGCCAAAAGCATTGTCAAGGTAATAGGAGAGGAATACCAAAGCGGCAGTAAGCGCTACCATAAAAAGGTACCATCCGGTCAGAAATGAGAATACCGGCAAACGGAAGATGTAAAATCCGGCATCTTTTCCCAAAACCGGTTCTTTGATCCCGAAATTTGTGGCGTGAATGTATTGTAAAAAATCATTCCATTGGGCAGAGGCTGAAGAAGCCATGACCATACCAAAAAAGGCAATAACGGCAGCCCAGAACCAAAAAACACGTTTTCCCTGATAAAGCGGGAGAATAAGCTCGCGCGGGTCTTCATTGCGTAACAGCGGAATATGTCGGGTGGCCCCTCCCCGTTTGTACGCCAGCCTGACCTGAATGGCGGCAAAAATTAAAAACACCACGAAAAAGAGAATAAATGACAATATTTTTGCCAGAATCATGGTGTCGAATACGGAGCTGTAACTCAGGTTTTTGAACCAAAGCCAGTCGCTGTAATAAGTAACAAACAATCCGCTTAAATAAAGCAGGAAGAGTAAAATAATAGCCGAGATAATTCCGCGTTTTACATTTTTCATGATAATTGTCCTTTTAAAAAGAGTAACCGTCAAAGGTAAGCAAAATAGAGGTTCCTTTTGTGGGGTGGCTTCCGGGTTCTTTTTCATTATCTCCGGGAGTTTGGTACCGGTCAGATACTGTGAATTTTACTCTTTGTCTGTTGGGTAAAGGATGAGCGAATTTTCGGAAAAGATTATTTTTGCCGCATGGGAATGCTACACTATTTTTCAAAAGAGGAGCATAAACGGGCGCTTTTTATTTTCAATTTGATTGCCCCGTTTTATCACTTGATCGATAAGGGAACACAAAACCATTATAAAGCCATGGCGGCTTTGTTGAATGACCGTATTTCGTTAAAAAACAAACAGGTTCTTGATGTGGGCTGTGGAACAGGAGCCTGGATTGGTGTACTGAATGCTTACGGACTGAAAAAAGCGGTGGGCGTTGATTTTTCGGAGAAAATGCTGGTTCAGGCCCGGAAAAATCATCCTGATATTACGTTCTTTCATCAAAATGGAGAAGACCTTTCGGCTTTTGCGGATCATTCGTTTGACGTGGTTACCGCTACTTTCGTGCTCCACGGAATGAAAGCGCCCTCCAGAGCCCGTTTGCTGGATGAAATGAAACGGGTTTCACGCCAATTTGTAGTTATCCACGATTTTTATAAAGGCAATTCTTTTGCGGTATGGTTATTGGAAACCCTGGAACGAAGTGATTACCGGCAATTTAAAAAACGGTTTGCTGCAGAGATGGATGCCTGCTTTCCGGCAGTGGATATTCTGGAAGGAAAAAACGGAAATGCTTTGTATATCGGGGTTATTTAAGTTGCCGGTTTATTTTTCTGTAAAAGATTGACAGCCCGGTATCTTTTTCTTTTTCAATTTGATTTATCAATACGTTTTCAGCGTATTTTTGCAAAACCTTTTCAGAAGAAAAAGAATGCGTTTTAATATGTTGACAATTAAAATGTTGCAAAAGTAGTTAACCGGTTTGTTAAACGGAATTTTTGGGAAATGAAAAACAGTTATTTTGATTTGATTGAACAAAGCTACTATTTTCCGCAGGAAGGCTTTGATTTGCGTGATGGTCATCTCACTTTTCACGGCATTTCACTCAAATATCTGATCGAAAAATACGGAACCCCTTTTCGTTTTATCTATTTGCCAAAAATTGGTGACCAGATAAAAAAAGCACGGAACCTCTTTAACCGTTCCATAAAGAACAATGGTTACCGTGGAAGATACCATTATTGTTACTGTACCAAGTGCAACCACTTTTATCATGTAGTTAATGAAGCGCTAAAGCATAATGTGGATATAGAAACATCTTCATCTTTTGATATCGACCTGATTCTGAGCTTGTACGAAGAAGGAAAAATTGACCGTTCCCGTGTGATCGTACACAACGGACATAAAACCGAGAGCTATTTAAAAAAGATTCATCTTCTTCAGCAAAAAGGTTTTGACCAGTCCATTATCGTTCTTGACAGTGTGGTAGAGCTGGAAAGAATTCGTCAGCTGTGGGGCGACAAAAAGGTTAAAATCGGTATCCGGATGGCCATTAATGAAGAATCGCAATCGTCGTATTACACATCGCGTCTCGGCATTCCACATACTGATATCATGGACTTTTATCTGCAAAATATAAAAGACAATCCACAAGTGGAACTGGTTATGTTTCACTTTTTTGTAGATTCCGGAATTAAAGACACTATTTATTACTGGGGTGAATTTCAAAAAGCCCTGAGTCTTTATGTGAAATTACGGAAAGAAGCTCCGTCACTTTCTGCTTTTAATCTGGGAGGCGGTTTCCCTATTCGTAACAACCTCGGTTTTGAGTATAATTACGAATACATGATCAATGAAATCATTTCGAATATCAAAGAAAGCTGCCTGAAAGAAGGTATTCCGGAGCCGGACATCTATACCGAATTTGGAAAATATACCGTGGGGGAAAGCGGAGCGGTGATTTTTAAAGTTTTGGAAACCAAACAGCAAAACGACAGTGAAACCTGGTACATTATTGATAACAGTTTAATGAATACTATTCCGGATGCATGGGCTATTCATGAAAAATTTATTCTGCTTCCGGTCAATAAATGGGATCACGAATACCAGCGGGTGAATATTGGCGGCATTAGCTGTGATCATTCCGATTATTACAACTCAGAAGATCTGAACCAGGAAGTTTTGTTGCCCAAATACGACAGCAAAACGGAAAAAGAGCCGCTTTATCTCGGGTTTTTTCACACCGGAGCATATCAGGATTCCATCAGTGGTTACGGGGGCATTAAACATTGTTTGATTCCTTCGCCCAAGCATGTGATTATTGACCGTGACAGCAACGGTAATTTTATTGACCGGGTGTATCGCAATGAACAATCTCCGGAGGAAATGTTTAAGATTTTGGGATATAATACCAGCGACCAATGAGAACTTTTGCCGGCATCGAAGCAAAATATGCGCAAAAAGAAACAGCGGCTGTTTGGTTGCAGTCCATCCCTTACGATGGGACCAGTACCTGGGGAAAAGGAGCTGATCAGGCTTTTCCGGCTTTTCTCGAAGCGGCAGAAAATATGGAGATTTACGACATTGAAACCGATTCGGAAGTGTACCGGAACGGCATCCATATTTTACCGGAAATTACCGAAAACCGTTCTCCGGAAAAGGTTTTTGAAACGGTTTATCATACAACAAAACAGTTGCTGGAATCCAATCGTTTTCTGACTTTCTTTGGCGGAGAACATTCCATCAGCATAGGAATTATCCGGGCTTTTTATGAAAAATATCCTGATTTAAGTGTTCTGCATCTTGATGCGCATACCGATTTACGTCCGGAGTATTTGGGAACGCCGTATAATCATGCCTGTGCGTTGCACGATGCTTCGCTGCATACCAATTTGGTGCAGGTGGGTATTCGCAGTATGGATACGGTGGAGAAGCCCTTTTTAAACCGGGAGCAATGCTGGTTTGCCGAAGAGATTGCCGGCCGTAACGATTGGATGGAAAAGGCCTTGCAGCAACTTACCGGTCCGGTTTATATTACGCTGGATCTGGATGTTTTTGATCCTTCGGTGATGCCTTCAACCGGAACGCCGGAACCCGGCGGACTGGACTGGATAACCGTGATTCGTTTTTTGAAAAAAGTTTTTCAGCATAAACAGGTGGTGGGTTTCGATATGGTGGAACTTGCCCCTATCCCTCAATTAAAAGGGCCGGATTTTCTTGCGGCCAAACTTTATTACAAAATGTTGTCTTATCAATTTAAATACCATGGAAAATAAAGGTCCTGTCAGCCGTTTTATGGTTGAACATTACAAACATTTTAATGCAGCTACACTGGTTGATGCTGCCCGTGCTTATGATCAGCACATCCGTGACGGTAAAAAAATGATGATTGCCATGGCTGGTGCCATGAGTACGGCCGAATTGGGTAAATCGCTGGCGGAAATGATCCGTCAGGATAAGGTGCAGATCATCTCTTGTACCGGAGCCAATCTGGAAGAAGATATCATGAATCTTGTGGCTCATAAACACTATAAGAGAGTTCCGCATTACCGTGATTTGACTCCGCAACAGGAGTGGGATTTGTTGCAAAGCGGATTAAACCGGGTAACCGATACCTGTATTCCGGAAGAAGAAGCTTTCCGGCGGTTGCAGCAACATATTTTTGATATCTGGAAAGAAGCAGAAGACAAAGGGGAACGCTATTTCCCGCATGAGTACATGTATAAACTGCTTCTTTCGGGCGTATTGGAACAATATTATGAAATTGATCCGAAAGACAGCTGGATGCTGGCTGCTGCCGAAAAAAACCTGCCCATTGTGGTTCCCGGTTGGGAAGATTCGACCATGGGAAATATTTTTGCTTCCTATTGCATTAAAGGCGAACTGAAATCGTCTACAGTAAAATCGGGGATTGAATACATGAGTTTCCTGGCCGATTGGTACACCCAAAATGCCGGAGACGAAGGAATCGGCTTTTTCCAGATAGGCGGTGGTATTGCCGGTGATTTTCCGATTTGTGTGGTGCCCATGCTGTATCAGGATCTGGAACGTACGGAAACGCCTTTCTGGAGTTATTTCTGTCAGATCAGCGATTCGACCACCAGCTACGGCTCGTACTCAGGAGCTGTTCCCAACGAAAAGATTACCTGGGGAAAACTGGGAATTGACACCCCGAAATTTATTGTGGAAAGTGATGCCACCATTGTAGCCCCGCTGATTTTTGCGTATGTGCTGGGGTGGTAATGATTATTATGAGTAATAAAAAATGCCGGTAGTCCTACCGGCATTTTTTGTTATTAATGACATGGAATTCTGCTATTTTCGCATGACTTCCACTTCTTCAAATCCTTCGATAATGTCACCGACTTTGATGTCGTTAAAGTTTTCGATGTTCAGTCCGCATTCGTAACCGGCAGAAACTTCTTTTACATCATCTTTAAAGCGTTTTAAGGAGCCGAGATTTCCGGTATAAATGATAATTCCGTCACGGATCAGGCGCACGCGGGTGTTCCGGGTGATCTTACCATCCAATACATAACATCCGGCCACGGTTCCCACTTTAGAGATTTTAAAGGTTTCGCGAACTTCGAGGTTACACGTAACTTTTTCTTCTGTTTTGGGAGCCAGCATCCCTTCGATAGCAGCTTCCAGTTCTTCGGTAGCTTTGTAAATTACCGAATAGAGACGAATGTCGATTTGTTCTTTTTCGGCCAGTTTACGGGCTTGCGGCATGGGCCGTACCTGGAATCCGATGATGATGGCATCGGAAGCAGAAGCCAGCAAAATATCCGATTCGGTAATGGCACCTACTGCTTTATGGATAATGTTTACTTTGGTTTCTTCGGTAGAGAGTTTCAGCAAGGCATCACTCAACGCTTCTACCGAACCGTCAACATCACCTTTTACAATAATATTCAGCTCTTTAAAGTCGCCAATGGCAATACGACGACCAATTTCATCCAGTGTAATGTGTTTTTGTGAACGCAGCGTTTGTTCGCGGATGAGTTGTTGCCGTTTGGTAACAATGGCCTTGGCTTCTTTTTCATCTTTCATCACATTGAACGTATCGCCTGCCTGCGGAGCTCCGTTTAGTCCCAGTAAGAGCACCGGCGTTGATGGCCCGGCACTGTTTACCTTTTCATTTCGTTCGTTAAACATGGCTTTTACATGGCCAAAAACAGGTCCGGCAATCAGAATATCGCCTTTTCTTACTGTTCCGTCCTGTACCAGAATGGTGGCCACATAACCACGACCTTTATCCAGCGAAGCTTCAATAACGGTTCCTTTTCCGCGTTTGTCCGGATTGGCTTTCAGCTCCAGTAATTCGGCTTCCAGCAACACTTTTTCCAGCAATTCATCGACTCCCTGGCCGGTCACTGCTGAAATTTCCTGTGACTGGTATTTTCCACCCCAGTCTTCCACAAGAATATTCAGTTGCGAAAGTTCTTCTTTTATTTTGTCCGGATTGGCTGTAGGTTTATCAATTTTGTTGATGGCAAAAACAATAGGAACGCCGGCAGCCTGGGCATGGTTAATGGCCTCTTTGGTTTGCGGCATCACATTGTCGTCAGCGGCAATTACAATAATGGCCACGTCGGTAACTTTGGCACCACGGGCACGCATGGCTGTAAAAGCTTCGTGACCCGGCGTATCGAGGAAAGTGATTTTTTTACCATCGTTCAGGGTAACTTCGTAAGCTCCGATGTGCTGAGTAATTCCACCTGCTTCACCGGCTACTACGTTGGTATTCCGGATATAGTCAAGCAATTTGGTCTTTCCGTGGTCAACATGTCCCATTACGGTAACGATGGGAGCACGCGGAACCAGTTTGTCCGGATCGTCAGCTTCTTCTTCCACATCCAGAATCTCATGTTCTTCCACATCCACATATTTCACTTTGTAGCCGTATTCGTCGGCCAGCAGCGAAATGGTTTCGGCATCCAGCCGTTGGTTGATCGATACGAACAAACCAATCTGCATACAGGTTTTGATAATATCATTAACACTGATATTCATCATGTTGGCCAGCTCGTTGGCGGTAACAAACTCGGTAACTTTCAGGATGTTTTGTTCTTCCTGTTGTTTCCGGAGTTCTTCTTCATGAACATGAGAGATACTCTCTCTTTTCTGTCTTCTGTATTTAGAAGCTTTGGATTTTCCGGTAGGAGCCAGACGAGCCAGTGTTTCTTTAATCTGTTTCTGGATTTCTTCTTCGGTAGGCTCGTGCTTGATCGGTTTTTTCGGTCCTTTTCCTTTCTTTTTATGGTTGTCATGACGAGACCTTCCGCCGGCTTCTCCTGGTTTCCGGGTATCTATTCTCTTTCTTTTCTTTTTACCATGTCCGTCACCAGAGGAAGAAGCGACCGGTTTTTTCTTTTTCTTTTCCGGGAGGTCGATTTTTCCCATGATTTTGGGTCCCGTCAGTTTTTCTACCTTGGTTTCGATAAAGTTAGAACGGTCTTCTTCCGGTTTTTGTTCCGCCGGTTTTTGTTCCGCCGGTTTTTGTTCTTTCGGGGTTTCTGTTTTTTCCGGTTGAGCCGGTTGTTTTTCCGGTTCCGGCTGTTTTTCTTTTTTCTGAACTTCAGCGGCAGCCTGTTGCTGGCTTTGTTTCTTTTTTTGTTCTGCTTCTTTTTCTTTTTTGCGTTCGGCCTTGGTTTTTTTCGCCGGCCGGGTTTTTTGGTTGATGCTGTCGAGGTCGATCTTGTCCAGAACTTTAGGTCCTTTTAATGGACTCTCTTCTTCAGCTTCCGGTGCTTTTTCGGGTTTAACCGGTTCTTTCTCTTCTTCAGGAGCTTGGGCAGCTGGTTCTTCAGAAACGGGTGCTTTTTCCGGTTCGGGAGCCGGTTCTTCTTTAGGAGTCTCCACCGGTTTGGTTTCTTCAGTTACTTCTTTTATCGGGCCGGCAGCTGGTTCTTCTTCTTTTTCCGGTTCTTTTTCAGCTTTTTCCGGTTCGGGAGCCGCAGGTGGCTCTTCTTTGGCTTTTTCTTCCGGTTCCGGTTGAGGTGCCGGCTGCGAAGCTGTTTCTTTTTCCGGTTTGGGTTCCGGTTTTTCAAAATCTAAAGCAGAGTGCCCGGCAATCAGCAAATCATCCACTTCCGGTTCGTCTTCTTTGTCTTGTTCTTTTTCCTGCTTCAGCTTGTCTTCAATACTAATGGTTTGTTTCCCAATGAATTCAAGGCCCTTTTTATGCGCGCTTTCTTTGACTGCTTTTTCTTCCTGAAATTCATTTACCAGCAATTCATACATTTCAGGATCGAGCTTCGTGTTTGGGGAAGTTTCAATTTTAAAACCTTTTTTCCCGAGAAAATCAATAATGGTATTCATCCCGATATTGAATTCCCTGGCAGCTTTACTTAATCGTACTATTTTTCTTTTTGCTTCGGGCATATAGTTTTTACTTTTATTTCTTTTTTAACTCCTGAAATATACTATTTGTTTGCTTAACGGCAACAATATTATTCAAATTCTGCTTT
Organism: Candidatus Sulfidibacterium hydrothermale; assembly: GCF_020149915.1. Classification (GTDB taxonomy): domain Bacteria; phylum Bacteroidota; class Bacteroidia; order Bacteroidales; family F082; genus Sulfidibacterium; species Sulfidibacterium hydrothermale. The sequence continues at coordinate 2,940,228 of NZ_CP083760.1, read as the reverse complement.
CAGAATACGAATGACCTCACGAATGGTTTCTTCTTCAAGGTCTGTACGGTTCACCAGTTCTTCTACATCGAGCTCCAATACACTTTTTGCAGTATCGCAGCCGATGTTGATCAGCTCGTCAATGATCCACTGGTCAATTTCATCGGAAAATTCCTGCAGTTTTACATCTTCTGTGTCCGTATCGGTGTCGCGGTACACATCAATTTCATAACCGGTCAGCTGTCCGGCCAGCCGGATGTTGAATCCGCCTTTTCCGATGGCAAGCGAAACCTGATCGGGTCGCATATACACATCGGCACGATGGTTTTCTTCATCGAGATGGATCGAGGTAATTTTAGCCGGGGAAAGTGCCCGCTGGATGAAAAGGCTGTCGTTGGTTGTGTAGTTGATCACGTCGATGTTTTCGTTGCGAAGCTCCCGCACGATACCATGAATACGTGATCCTTTCATCCCGACACAAGCGCCTACCGGATCAATACGGTCGTCATACGATTCAACCGCCACTTTTGCTCTTTCACCCGGAACACGCACAATTTTTTTGATGGTGATCAGTCCGTCGTAGATTTCCGGAACTTCCTGTTCAAAAAGTCTTTCCAGGAATACAGGGGAAGTACGTGACAAGATGATCACCGGTGTATTGTTGCGCATGTCCACTTTGGAAACCACGGCGCGGATATTATCTCCTTTTTTAAAGTAATCGGAAGGAATTTGTTCCGATTTGGGGAGAATCAGTTCAATATTTTCATCGTCAAGCAGCAGAATCTCTTTTTTCCAGATTTGATAAACTTCTGCTGTAACGACTTCGCCAACTTTTTCTTTGTATTTTTTGTAAATATTGTCTTTTTCGTAATCCATTACACGGGCTACCAACGCCTGGCGTACATTGAGAATCTCACGACGGCCAAAATCGGATAAAAAGATCTGTTCGGAAACTTCTTCTCCTACTTCAAAGTCGGGTTCTATTTTAATGGCATCAGAATAAGCAATTTGAGTGTTCGGATTTTCTACTTCGCCGTCTTCCACAATCTCGCGGTTGTGCCAGATCTCCAGGTCACCGCGGTCAATGTTTACAATCACGTCGAAGTTACTTTCTTCACCGTATTTTTTGGCCAGCATACTGTGAAACACATCTTCGATGATGCGCATCATGGTTTCTCTGTCGATATTTTTAAACTCTTTAAATTCCGAGAAGTTTTCGACTAAGTTTATGTTATCCATTGTTTTTTTGTTTTGTCAGTTAAAATTCAATCACGGCTTTGGCCTGTTTAATTTGTTCCATGGGAATGTGTAGTGTTTCCCCCGGAATACGCCGGACATTTTTCTTATATTTTTTCTCTATTTCTTCCTGAAGTACAATATGGTCGGTTTCAGCCTCCTGTAAAATCCCTTTTTTTTCTGTACCGTCCGCCATTTTCAGTTGGATCCGTTTCCCAAGATATTTTTTGTATTGTCTCAGGAGCGAAAAAGGATACTCCAATCCGGACGAAAGAACTTTCAGCTCAAAATCTTCTTTGTCGCGATCAAGATGCTGCTCGATATACCGGCTTAAAGCAATGCAATGCTCAATGGTTACGCCGCTGTCGCTGTCAATAATGACATTAATAACATTGTCGTTACTTACTTTTACCTGCACTACAAACCGGTCAGTATCTTTCAGCTGTTCTTCAGCCCAACGTTCTATTTGTGTTTTGCTAATCATTTTCAACAAAAGAGGGGACATGCGTCCCCTCCAAATCATTCTCGTTTAACCTTCGTTGTCCGACCAGGATTCGAACCTGGACAGGCAGAACCAAAATCTGCAGTGCTGCCATTACACCATCGGACAATCGGGGTGCAAATGTACAATTTTTTTTAAAATGTTCGAACGCTGAAAAAAAATATGTTTTTTCTTCTCTTTTTTGTCGGAATGATTTGTTTGATTGCTTTAAAATCCCAAAAAACAAAAGAGAAATGACAAAAACAAATAAAATATTAATAACCAACTATTTTGTCCTTCTGAGCGTAGCGAAGAATCTCTTTTACTTCTTCATTGTTTAAGCATCCCGCTCGAACGATAATTTCCCGGTTTCGTCTGTGTAAATACGGAAGATGTGATATATTGGAGTCCTGTAGGGACAACTTATTACCATTGACTCTGAATTTATTCAGAGGCCGGTGTTCAACCCCTTCGGGGTTATGATTCTCTGATGGGTTTATTTCCCTGCACTTCGTACAGGGTTATTTTGGTTTAATCCCGAAGGGATTAATTATAAGCACGGATCGGTCTAACTTTAAGTACTTCACACTTCAAATTTTAAGTACTTCAAATACTTCAAGTGCCTAAAGTGGGAAATTCCAAAAAACAAAAAAGCAAATGACAAAAAAATCTCAAACCCTAAACGCAAAACACAGAACGCAGAACGCCAAACTGCTTAAAACCAACCAATCATCCAATGACTAATGACCAGGTTAGAAATCCCAAAAGGCAAAAAAAACGCAAAAGATCAACTATTTTGTCCTTCTGAGTGTAGCGAAGAATCTCTTTGAACAGTCGTGATTATTTTTAGATCCTTCACTGCGCTGCACTCCGTTCAGTATGACAGTGGAAATACAGGTAAAATCTTGAAAATCAACGATTCACAATTCGTCACTCACCATTCATCGTTCATCCTTCCCAATGCCAGTGACTAATGACCAATGTTAGAAATCCCAAAAAACAAAAAAACAAATCACAAAAAAATCCCAAACGCAGAACGCCAAAGGCTTAAAATCAATCAATGACCAATGACTTTTTTCCTTTCATCAGTTCATTCCCCAACATTTATCGTTCATCATTTCCAATGACCAGTTTACTGATGACCCTTCCCCTCACTAAAGAAAAACATCGAACATCCCTACATCCTCCATCAAACATCCTCACATCCAAACCTCTTTCCATCTTCCATCCCACATCAAAAATCTTCCCATCCAAACCTCCTTGGGTACCTTTTATTTTGTAATTTTGCAGCTCAATTTAAAATTAATCTAAATAGATAGATCATGAGTGACGAAAAGAGTGATAAGCGGGTTTTGGAAGAAGTCACATCAGGAGAATATAAGTACGGTTTTGTTACGGATATTGAGGCAGAACAAGCCCCCAAAGGACTCACCGAAGATACAATCCGTTTTATTTCCAAAAAGAAAAATGAACCGGAATGGCTTTTGGAATTTCGGTTGAAAGCTTTCCGCCATTGGCTTACACTGGAGGAACCCGATTGGGCTTTGTTGCATCACCCGCCGATCAATTATCAGGATATCATCTATTACTCGGCACCCAAACCCAAAAAAGAGTTGGAAAGTTTGGATGAAGTGGACCCTGAATTGCTGGAAACATTTAACAAACTGGGGATTTCACTCGAAGAGCAAAAACGGCTGAGTGGTGTGGCTGTGGATGCGGTGATTGACAGTGTTTCGGTAAAAACCACTTTTCAGGAAACCCTGGCCAAACACGATATTATTTTCTGCTCTTTCGGCGAAGCCGTGCAAAAATATCCGGATTTGGTAAAAAAATATCTCGGTACGGTGGTGCCGTATACCGATAATTATTTTGCTGCTTTGAATTCAGCGGTGTTTAGCGATGGTTCGTTTTGCTATATCCCGAAAGGTGTGCGGTGTCCTATTGAGCTTTCTACCTATTTCCGGATTAATGCAGCCAATACCGGACAGTTTGAACGAACACTGTTGATCGCTGATGACGGCGGGTATGTCAGTTACCTCGAGGGCTGTACAGCGCCGATGCGTGACGAAAACCAGCTGCATGCTGCCATTGTGGAGATTATTGCTCACGATGATGCCGAAGTGAAATATTCTACGGTGCAGAACTGGTATCCGGGAGATAAAGAAGGGAAAGGCGGTATTTACAACTTTGTGACCAAACGCGGACTTTGTAAAGGACACCATTCAAAAATCAGCTGGACACAGGTGGAAACCGGTTCGGCCATTACCTGGAAATATCCCAGTTGTGTTTTGATGGGGGATTATTCTGTGGGAGAATTTTATTCGGTTGCGGTAACGAATAATTATCAACAGGCGGATACAGGTACCAAAATGATTCATATTGGAAAAAATACCAAAAGCACCATTATCTCTAAAGGGATTTCTGCCGGAAAAAGCAACAACAGCTACCGTGGTTTGGTGCGTGTGTCAAAAAAAGCAGATAATGCCCGAAATTATTCCCAATGTGACTCGCTGTTGTTGGGCGATCAGTGTGGTGCACACACTTTCCCGTACATTAAAACGGCCAACGACAGTGCAATTGTAGAACACGAAGCCACTACGTCGAAAATTTCGGATGATCAGTTGTTTTATTGCCAGCAGCGCGGCATTGATATGGAAAAAGCCATTGGGTTAATTGTAAATGGTTATGCTAAACAGGTTTTAAATAAGTTGCCCATGGAATTTGCTGTGGAAGCGCAAAAATTGCTGGCCATTACGTTGGAAGGAAGTGTGGGGTGAAAGGAGACGGAAGATGGAAGTCGGAAGTGGAAAAAATGCTAAGGAAAAACATAATGACGTTATAACTTTAAGTACTTGAAGTATTTCAAACTTAAGGCATTTCAAGTACTTAAAGTTAGAAGTGCCTAAAGTGCCTAAAATTTGAAATAGGTAAAAGTTAACAGAAATGAACAATAAGGTATTTGGTGATGAACTGGAAAAAAGGACAAGAAAGTTTGCAATGAGTATTATTGCCCTTTCGGGATCTATTCCAAATACTGTTGAAAATCATGTAATTAAAAATCAAATAACAAAATCGGGAACAAGTATTGGTGCAAACTACAGAGAAGCGAACCGGGCAAGAAGTAAAGCAGATTTTATTAATAGAATTAAAATATGTGAAAGTGAAGCCAATGAAACAATTTATTGGTTAGAAATTATTTCAGATTTAAATTTGTTAGAAGAAGAAAGGATACAATTGATTTTGAAAGAAGCACACGAATTGATAGCGATTTTTACTTCAATTGGAAAAAAATTGAAAGGGAAAACATAATGACGTTATAACTTTAAGTATTTTAAGTACTTGAAGTACTTCAAACTTAAGGCACTTCAAATACTTCAAACTTAAGGCACTTAAAAAGAATCATCAACCCGGTCAGGCCGGATAAATATAAAAAAAATGCTTTTAAACATAAAAAATCTGCATGTTTCCATTAATGGAAAAGAAATCATTAAAGGGCTGAATTTTAGCGTAAACAAAGGAGAAGTACATGCCATTATGGGGCCAAATGGTACCGGTAAAAGTACGCTGGCGGCAGCCATTACCGGTCGTGAAGGATATGAAATTACCCAGGGTGAGATTATTTATAAAGGTCAGGTAATCAATGACTGGACTCCGGATAAACGGGCCAATGAAGGAATCTTCCTGAGTTTTCAATATCCGATTGAAATACCGGGCGTTAGTATGACCAACTTTATGCGTACGGCTCTCAATGCCAAACGGGAATATCAGGGGAAACCCCCGATTTCTGCCAAGGAATTTCTGATGAAAATGGAAGAAAAGAAAAAGTTGGTCCAGATCCAGTCGAAATTAACCAACCGTTCGGTAAATGAAGGGTTTTCCGGAGGCGAAAAAAAGAAAAATGAAATTTTTCAGATGGCCATGCTTGAACCGGAACTGGCCATCCTGGACGAAACCGATTCCGGGTTGGATATTGATGCGCTCCGGGTGGTGGCCAATGGAGTAAATCAGCTGAAATCGGATGAAAATGCCTTTGTGGTGATTACGCACTATCAGCGTCTGCTCGACTATATCGTTCCGGATTTTGTTCATGTAATGTACGACGGACGTATTGTAAAATCGGGTGGCAAGAAACTGGCACTCGAACTGGAAGAAAAAGGGTATGAATGGATCAAAGAACAATTTGGTGCTGAGTCGGTGTAAGAAAATGAAATGATGAAAAAAGAAAAAACAAAATTCCCGCTTGAGGAAAAGATTGTTCGTCATCTTTCGGAACGGCTGAAAGATAGTGGCGCCCATGCTTTGGCGGAGAATAAGTTGCATCAGGAAGCCCTGGCTGCTTTTCAGCAGTCCGGATTTCCTCACAACCGGATGGAGCGCTGGCGCCATACGGATCTGAAAACAGCATTGGAAACCGACTGGCATCTTTTTGACCGTCCGGTTCCTTACGAAAAAGAACTGAGCCAGATCTTTCTTTGTGAAGTGCATGGATTTGAGTCTCGGGTTATTTCCGTGTTAAATGGCAGCTTTTATGCTCCCGAAGAAGAAAAAATTACCCGGGATAAAAACGGTGTGATCGTAGCCAGCCTTTCAGCAGCTCTTCGTGAATTTCCCGAGCTGGTTAAAGAGCATTGGGGGAAAATAATGCCCCAAACGGACGGCTTTAAATCATTAAATCTTGCTGCGGCTCCTGATGGGGTGTTTATTTATGTTCCTGACGGAGTGGAAGTGGATACGACTTTTCAGGTGATCCATATTCTGAATAAACCGGGATTGATGATCAACGTCCGTAACCTGATCGTTTTGGGAAAGAATGCCAAATTGCGTTTGCTACATTGTGACGATTCGGTAAACCATCATGCCGGTTTTATTAATAAAGTCAACGAAGTATTTTTAGGCGAGAAGGCAGAACTGGAGTTGTATAAGTTGCAAAACCTGAATAATGAAACGGTTTTACTGAATCAGACAGCACTCCATCAGGAGGCCAGCAGCCGGCTGAAGATTAATGCTTTTTCGCTCAATGGCGGATTGATTCGTAATGAGATACACGATTTTATGAATGGTTCCGGGGCCTGGTCAGATATCCGGGGATTATACCTGATGGATCAAAAGCAACATATCGATAACCAGGTGAATGTGTATCATAACGTGCCAAATTGTGATAGTAATCAGCTTTTTAAGGGGATTCTTGACAACGAAGCTACCGGCGTTTTTAACGGATATATTTATGTCAAACGCGATGCCCAGCAGTCGAATGCTTTTCAGAAAAATGCCAATATTTTGTTGACAAAGACAGCCCGCATTGATACCATGCCCCATCTCGAAATTTATGCCGACGATGTGCAGTGCAGCCACGGGGCTTCGGTGGGACAGCTCGATAACGAAGCTTTGTTTTATCTGATGCAGCGGGGTATTCCGTTTGCCGACGCCCGGATGTTGCTGATGTATGCCTTTGCCGATGCCGTGATCAAAGAAATTTCCATTGATGCTTTGCGGGTGAGCATTGAAGATATGGTAAAACGGCGTTTGCGCGGTGACCTTTCCATTTGCGACCGGTGTGTGTTGCATTGTAGTAATCCGGACCAACCAGTCATTTTTGATATTGATATCAGCAAAATTTAAGATTATGAATAGTGGGCAAATAAGAAAAGATTTTCCAATTCTTCATCAAGAGGTGAACGGAAAACCGTTGGTTTATTTTGATAACGCGGCAACAACACAGAAGCCGTTGGCTGTGATTCAGCGTATTTCAGATTATTATCTGCACGAAAACAGCAATGTTCACCGGGGCGTTCATCATTTAAGTCAGACCGCTACCGAAGCTTATGAAAATGCACGGAAAACAATTGCCCGGTTCATTAATGCTGCTGAAAGTAAAGAAATTCTTTTTACACGCGGGACAACTGAATCCATCAATTTGCTGGCTACGGTGTTGCGTCCCTGGATTCAACCGGGAGATGAAATTGTTGTTTCAGGAATGGAGCATCATTCGAATCTGGTTCCCTGGCAGCAACTTTGCGAAAATGGAAAAGTTAAATTGAAGGTCTGGCCGGTTGATTTAGACGGAACCCTGGATTTGAATTTTCTTGAGAAAATGTTAACCCCTCAGGTTAAATTACTGGCGGTTACGCACGTTTCCAATGTGCTGGGTACCATTAATCCGGTGAAAGAAATTGTAGCGTTAGCCCACAAAAAAGGCGTTCCGGTTTTACTGGATGGTGCGCAGGGAATTGCCCATACCAAAGTGGATGTGCAGGATCTGGGTGTGGATTTTTATGCTTTTTCCGGACATAAAGTGTATGCTCCCATGGGAATTGGCGTGCTTTACGGTCGGTTTACCTGGTTGCGTCGCCTGCCTCCTTATCAGTTTGGTGGCGAAATGATCGATCAGGTTACTTTTGAAAAAACTACTTTTAATGAATTGCCTTATCGTTATGAAGCCGGTACCCCCAATGTGGCGGGCGCTTTAGGTTTGGAAGCTGCTTTACGGTATATGCAGGAAACCGGACAGGAAGCAATTTTTGAACACGAAGAAAAATTACTGCAATATGCCACAGAAAAATTGCAGGAAATTGACGGACTGCGTATTGTGGGACATGCCCCGGAAAAAGCAGCGGTAATTTCATTTCTGGTTAATGGAATTCATCCTTATGATTTGGGTTTGTTGCTTGACCAAATGGGGATTGCCGTACGCACAGGGCATCATTGTGCACAGCCACTGATGGATTTTTACGGTATTCCCGGAACCGTGCGTGCTTCGTTTGCATTGTATAATACCCTGGAAGAAATTGATATTTTTGCCAAGGCGGTAAATGATGCCGTAAAAATGTTGCGGTAGATTTTTTGTCGGATAAAAAAAACAAAACCATGACCATTGCTGAAAAAGAACAGGAAGTCATTGACGAATTTTCCATGTTTGACGACTGGATGGATAAGTATTCATACCTTATTGAGCTGGGAAAAGAGCTTCCGCTGATTGACGAAAAATATAAAACCAACCAGTATTTAATTACAGGCTGTCAAAGCCGGGTTTGGTTGCATGCCGAGCTGAAAGACGGGAAAATGTACCTGACGGCTGATAGCGATGCCGTCATAACCAAAGGAATTATCAGCTTGCTTATCCGGGTTTTGTCGGGACATACTCCGGCAGAAATACTGGAAGCCAAACTCGACTTTCTGGAAAAAATCGGCTTGAAAGAACATCTTTCACCTACCCGCGCCAACGGACTTTCGTCGATGGTCAAACAAATTATGTTGTATGCCCGTGCTTTTCAAATCCAATTAAAACAACAATAAGATGACGGCAGAAGAAAAACGTGCTTTGGAAGAAAAGATCATTAATGTTTTGAAAAATATTTTTGATCCCGAGATCCCGGTGAATATTTATGATCTGGGACTGATTTATGAACACAAAGTGGATGACGAAGGCAATGTAAAAATCCTGATGACGCTTACGGCTCCCAATTGTCCGGTGGCAGAAATTTTGCCACAGCAGGTAAAAGAGGAGATCTCCTATCTTACCGGGGTGAAAAATGTGGATGTGGAAATTACCTTCGACCCGCCCTGGGATCAGGATATGATTTCTGACGAAGCCAAATTGGAACTGGGCCTGTTGTAAAATTCCTTTTTACCGTTTAAACTTTAAAAAAATGTATCAAAATATTTTACAGACCATAGGAAATACACCTATGGTGAAAATCAATCATTTGAATCCCAATCCGAAGGTGAATATTTTTGCCAAGCTTGAAGGTTTTAATCCTACGGGAAGCATCAAAGACCGGATTGCCCTGAAAATGATTCAACAGGCCGAAGCCGAAGGACTGTTAACCAAAGGCAAAACCATTATTGAAGCGACTTCCGGAAATACGGGAATCGGTTTAGCCATGATCGGAAATATCAAAGGATATGATGTGGAGATCGTGATGAACGATCAGGTTTCCGTGGAACGCCGTAAAATTATCCAGGCTTTTGGAGCAAAACTTACCCTGGTAGATGCTGCTGAAGGAACCGATGGGGCCATAAAGAAAGCCCGGGAACTGGCCGCTGCTTTTCCGGATAAATATTTTATGCCCGATCAGTTTAGCAATCATTTCAATAAACTGGCCCATTACAAAACCACAGGAGAAGAAATCTGGCAGCAAACCAATGGAGAGGTGGATTATCTGGTTTCGGCCATTGGAACATCAGGAACCATTATGGGAGTAGGTAAAGCATTGAAAGAAAACAATCCGAAAATAAAAATTGTTTGTGCTCATCCGGTCAAAGGGCATTATATCCAGGGACTGAAAAACATGGAAGAAGCCCTGGTACCCTCGATTTACGATCCGTCAAAAATTGATGAGACGGTAATGATTGAAACGGAAGAAGCTTATGAAATGGCCCGTGAAATTATTCGGAAAGAAAGCATCTTTGTCGGCATGAGCAGTGGGGCAGCTATGGTGGCTGCTATAGAAACAGCCAAAAAAGCAGAAAAAGGAAACATTGTGGTGATTTTTCCCGACCGTGGAGAGAAATATTTGAGCACATCGCTATTTGGTTGATTTTTAATAAATTAATTCGGTTTATTAAAAGAATTTAGAAAAAGGATAAATTAATATTTGTCAGTTTCAAAAAACTTTTACATTTGTCCCCATGATTATGGACAGTCGCAGCAACATTTGGTGGATAATTCTTTCGATACTTATCATTGATAGGTGTTGACGGGAGTTTTGTAAATGTTGCTCAGATAAAATACAAACTTCCCGCCATAAATTGACGGGAAGTTTTTTTTATGTGGCGACTTAACCTGATCAAAAAACATTAAACAAGTAAAGTTATGAGCGACAAAATTATTGTTTTTGACACCACACTTCGTGATGGCGAACAAGTACCCGGTTGTCAGCTGAACACCGTGGAAAAAATTGAAGTAGCCAAAGCTCTCGAATCTTTGGGGGTAGATGTCATTGAAGCCGGATTTCCTATTTCCAGCCCCGGTGATTTCCAGTCGGTGGTCGAAATCTCTAAAGCGGTTTCCAAACCGGTAATTTGCGGACTTACCCGTGCCATTGAAAAAGATATTGAAGTAGCGGCAGAAGCGTTGCAGTATGCCAAACGAAAAAGAATCCATACCGGTATCGGAACGTCTCCGTACCACATTAAATACAAGCTGAATTCTACCCCGGATAAAATTCTGGAAAGGGCAGTGGCTGCGGTGAAATATGCCAAGAAGTTTGTGGAAGATGTGGAGTTTTACGCTGAAGATGCCGGACGGAGCGACAATGCTTATCTTGCCAAAGTGGTGGAAGCCGTGATTGCTGCCGGTGCTACGGTGGTAAATATTCCGGATACTACCGGTTATTGTCTTCCTCATGAATTTGGCGAAAAAATCCGTTACCTGATGGAGCATGTTTCAAATGTGCACAAAGCGGTAATCTCTACGCATTGTCATAACGATTTGGGGATGGCAACCGCCAATACCATCGAAGGCGTTTTGAATGGAGCCCGGCAGGTGGAAGTTACCATTAACGGTATTGGAGAACGGGCCGGAAATACGTCGCTCGAAGAGGTGGTAATGATTCTGAAAAGTCATAAAGATCTGCCTTTGCATACAGATATCAATACCAAACAGATTTATAAAACCAGCCGTTTGGTTTCGTCGCTCATGAACATGCCAGTACAACCCAACAAAGCCATTGTAGGACGTAATGCTTTTGCTCATTCGTCTGGAATTCACCAGGATGGCGTGTTGAAAAACCGGGAAAACTATGAGATTATTAATCCTAAAGATGTGGGGATCAAAGAGTCGAGTATCGAGCTGACCGCCCGGAGTGGCCGTGCTGCACTAAAACACCGTTTGAAAATTCTCGGTTACAGCTTTGCCCGCAAAGAACTGGATAAGATTTATGATCGTTTTCTGGCTTTGGCAGATAAGAAAAAAGACATCAAAGATGATGATTTACGGGCACTAATCGGGAAAGCAACCCGTAAAGACCACAAAATTCATCTGGAGCTTTTGCAGGTGGTGTGTGGTAAATCGGCGGTTCCGATGGCTACAGTCCAGCTGAAAATCAATGACGAGATCCATTCGGCTACCGCTTCAGGAAACGGTCCTATTGATGCTGCTTTTACGGCAGTCAAGCAAATCATTAAACGCAAGGTGCATCTCGAAGAGTTTTTAATTCAGGCCATTACCCGTGGTAGTGACGATTTGGGTAAAGTGCATGTGCAAATTGAAAATCGTGGAACACTTTACTATGGTTTTTCGGCCAGTACCGATATTATTACCGGCGCAGTAGAAGCTTTTGTAGATGCTATTTCAAAAATTATTTAACCTGTTAAAAAAGAAATATTCGTGAAACCAAAAACATTATTTGATAAGATCTGGGACAGCCATGTGGTTGATTCGGTACCGGACGGACCGGATGTGCTGTATATCGACCGTCATTATATTCATGAAGTAACCAGTCCGCAGGCTTTTAGCGGATTGCGTCAGCGGGGAATTCCTTTATTTCGTCCCGAGCGTACCTTGGCCACGGCTGACCATAACATTCCTACCAAAAATCAGGATAAACCCATTCGCGAAGAACTCTCTCGCATTCAGGTACAAACGTTGGAAAAGAACTGCAAAGAATTTGGCGTGGAACTTTACGGGCTCGGACATCCGTATAACGGCATTGTTCATGTTATCGGAGCTGAACTGGGATTTACCCAGCCCGGCATGACCATTGTTTGTGGAGATAGCCACACTTCCACGCACGGTGCTTTCGGAAGTATTGCTTTTGGGATTGGTACCAGCGAAGTGGAGATGGTTTTTGCCAGTCAGTGTGTTTTGCAGCCCAAACCCAAAAAAATGCGGATAAATATTGAAGGGACGTTGGGGAAAGCGGTTACGGCAAAAGACATTATCCTTTATATTATTTCGCAGATCTCGGCCAGCGGAGCTACCGGTTATTTTGTAGAATATGCCGGAAGTGCTATTCGCAGTCTGAGTATGGAAGCCCGGATGACGATTTGTAATATGAGTATTGAGATGGGAGCCCGCGGAGGATTAATTGCTCCTGATGAAATAACTTTTGAATACGTGAAAGGCCGGGAGTTTGCTCCCAAAGGAAAAGACTGGGATCGGGCTCTTGAAAAATGGAAAAACCTGAAAACCGATCCGGATGCTGTATTTGACAAAGAATTAGATTTTCGGGCAGAAGATATTCGTCCGATGATCACGTACGGAACTAATCCGGGTATGGGAATCGCCATCGACGGAACCATCCCTGCATTGGAAGAAATACCGGAAGCAGAACAACCCTCATTTTTAAAAGCGTTAAAATATATGGATTTTGAACCCGGTATGAAATTAGAAGGTCATCCGGTGGATTATGTTTTTCTGGGAAGTTGTACCAATGGCCGTATCGAAGATATCCGGGCTTTTGCCGCTTTGGTAAAAGGCAAAAAGAAAGCCGAGAATATTACAGCCTGGATTGTTCCCGGATCAAGACAGGTGGAAAAACAGGCTTATGAAGAAGGCTTGGTTGATATTCTGAAAGAAGCCGGATTTGAATTGCGTCAGCCGGGATGTTCGGCATGTTTGGCAATGAACGAAGATAAAATTCCGGCCGGAAAATATTCGGTTTCTACCTCTAACCGTAATTTTGAAGGACGCCAGGGCCCCGGAGCCCGTACATTGCTGGCCAGTCCGCTGACGGCTGCAGCGGCTGCCGTAACCGGAAAAATTACCGATCCGGCTTCGTTGATGTAATCATAAACCAATCAAAAAATTTAGAAAAATGGCTATTGACAAATTTGATATACTGACTTCAACCGGTGTGCCTCTGCCGGCAGAAAATGTGGATACGGATCAGATTATTCCTGCACGCTTTCTGAAAGCAACATCCCGCGAAGGGTTTGGCGAAAATCTTTTTCGCGACTGGCGCTACGATAAAGCCGGAAAACCGGTGAAAGATTTTGTGCTGAATAACCCGAAATATTCCGGAAAGATTCTCGTAGCCGGGAAAAACTTTGGAAGTGGTTCCAGCCGTGAACATGCTGCGTGGGCTATTTTTGATTATGGCTTTCGGGTGGTGGTGTCCAGCTTTTTTGCAGACATCTTTAAAAATAATGCCATGAACAATGGCTTGCTGCCCGTCCAGGTTTCAGAAGAATTTCTGAAAAAGATCTTTGCTGAGATAGAAAAAGACCCGAAAGTGCAGCTGGAAATTCGGCTTGAAGAGCAAACCATTACTTTGCTTTCTACCGGAGAAAGTGAACATTTTGAAATCAATCCGTATAAAAAACTCTGCTTTTTAAATGGTTATGATGATATTGATTTTCTTTTGAGTAAAAAAGAGAAAATTATGGCATTTGAACAACAAAGAGAACAGGAATGATGCGTTTGGAAATTATGGATACGACCCTGCGTGACGGGGAACAAACACAAGGAATCTCTTTTTCACCGGGCGAAAAATTGCAGCTGGCTAAATTTCTGCTTACCGAGCTGGGAGTAGACCGTGTGGAGATTGCTTCTGCCCGTGTGTCGGAGGGAGAATTTAATGCCGCTCGTAAAATTGCCCGGTGGGCTGCCGAAACCGGAAAAACAGATCGTGTTGAGGTATTGGGGTTTATTGATAACGGACAGTCGATTCAATGGATACAGGATGCCGGATTGAAGGTGGTTAACTTGCTGAGTAAAGGGTCTTTACGTCATCTTGAAAAACAATTACGCAAAACGCCGGAAGAACATGTCAATGAAATAAAAAGAGAAGTGCAATGGGCAAAAAAATCGGGAATTGCGGCAAATATTTATCTCGAAGACTGGTCTAACGGAATGTTACAATCGCCCGAGTATGTCTATTTTATGCTTGATGCGCTGAAAGAGGAAAACATTCTGCGGTTTATGTTGCCGGATACACTGGGAATTTTAAACCCAGACCAAACGTATACTTTTTGTAAAAAAATAAGAGACCGTTATCCGGATTTACATTTTGATTTTCACGCCCATAACGATTATGATTTGTCGGTGGCTAATGTGTTGGCTTCCGTTAAAGCAGGCTTTAACGGAATTCATACAACCATCAACGGATTGGGTGAGCGGGCCGGAAATGCACCTTTGTCAAGTATTGTGGGCGTTTTACATGACCATCTGAAAGTAAAAACCGGTATTGTTGAAAAAAATATTAACCGGGCCAGCCATCTGGTAGAACGGTTCTCGGGAATTCGTATTCCGGTGAACAAACCCATTGTGGGCGAAAATGTGTTTACCCAGACTTCCGGCATCCATGCCGATGGCGACAGCAAAGACCATTTGTACTATAATGATTTGCTTCCGGAGCGTTTTGGAAGAACCCGGAAATATGCCCTGGGAAAACTTTCCGGGAAAGCCAGTATCAAAAAAAATCTGGAAACATTAGGGTATCATCTTGATAATGATGCGCTCCGGCAGGTAACCCAACGGATTATCGAGCTGGGTGACAGAAAAGAGAGTGTAACGGCTGATGATTTACCGTACATCATTGCCGACGTGCTGGATAACGGAGCCCTGAATAAACGGATTTTTATTAAAAATTATACCCTTACCCTTTCGGGAGGCATGCGGCCGATGGCGCATATTCGTGTGCAAATGGATAAAGATGTCCGGGAAAGCAGCTCAATAGGCGACGGACAGTACGATGCGTTTATGAAAGCTCTCTGGAAAATATATGATGATCTGGGAAAGGAAAAACCGGTTTTAACCGATTATCGGGTAACCATTCCTCCCGGCGGAAAAACCGATGCATTGGTCGAAACCATTATCAAATGGGAATTTCATGGCCATACCATCACAACAAAAGGATTGGATGGCGACCAAACAGTAGCAGCCATCAAAGCCACGGAAAAAATGTTGAATATCATTGAACAGAAAACAGAAAATATTCAACCGAAAAAAATAAATAAAAATTGATATCTATGAAAATGAAAATTGCTGTTTTGGCCGGCGACGGTATAGGTCCTGAAATTGTAGAACAGGGAATAAAAGTATGTAAAGCCGTTGGCGAAAAATATCATCATGAACTGGTATTCGAAGAAGGATTGGTAGGAGCTACCGCTATTGATGCGGTGGGAAATCCTTTTCCTGACGAAACTTTTGAGTTGTGTAAAAGTTCGGATGCGGTGCTCTTTGGTGCCATTGGCGATCCGAAATATGATAACGATCCAAAAGCTAAAGTACGTCCGGAACAAGGTCTCCTGGCCATGCGGAAGAAATTGGGGCTTTATGCCAATGTTCGTCCCGTAACCACTTTCCGTTCGTTGCTGGATAAATCGCCTTTGCGGCGTGATTTGGTGGAAAATGTGGATTTTGTGGTACTCCGCGAACTGACCGGCGGCATCTATTTCGGAAAACCTCAGGGACGTTCTGAAGACGGAAATACAGCGTACGATTCTTCGGTTTATCATCGCTATGAAATTGAACGAATTGTAAAATTGGGTTGCGAATACGCCATGCAGCGGAGCAAACGGTTGACGGTAGTGGATAAAGCCAATGTATTGGCAACCTCAAGGTTGTGGCGTGAGGTGGCCGGAGAAGTGGTCAAAGACTATCCTGAATTGACCGTTGATTTTATGTTTGTGGACAATGCCGCTATGCAAATTATACAATGGCCGGGCAAATTTGATGTGATGGTCACCGAAAATATGTTTGGCGATATCCTTACGGATGAAGCCAGCGTGATTACCGGTTCACTTGGCCTTTTGCCATCGGCTTCTATTGGAAAACTGACGTCGGTTTTTGAACCGATTCACGGATCGTATCCGCAGGCCAAGGGCAAAAATATTGCCAACCCGTTGGGGACCATTCTTTCTGCGGCCATGATGTTTGAATATGCCTTTAAATTGAATGAAGAAGCGGCTTTGATTCGTGAGGCCGTAATGCAGTCGATGGAAGAAAATTATGTTACCGAAGATCTAACCCGTGACAACCCGCGTTCCACTTCTGAAGTAGGCGACTGGATTGCTGATTATATCCGGAAAAAATAGGTGAGATGTGGTGAGAATGTTTGATGTTCCGTATTTTAAATTTTAGGCACTTGAAGTACTTAAAGCGAGTTGGAACCATATCTTGTGTTTAGAACTAATCCCGGAGGGATTAAACGGGAATAACCCTGTACGAAGTGCAGGGAAATACCTATCATAAAATCACAACCCCGAAGGGGTTGAACACGGGCCTCTGAATAAATTCAGAGTCAATGATAATAGTTGTCCCTACGGGACTCCAATGTATCACATCTTATCGGTGTTTGACGCAGATGAGTCCGGAAATTATCGTTCGAACGGGATGCTCAAACGATGAAGGAGTAAAATAGATTCTTCGCTACGCTCAGAAGGACAAAAAGCTGATTATTAATATTTTATTTGTTTTTTGGGGGTTGCTTTTTTGTTTTTTTGGAATTTTCCCACTTTAGGCACTTCAAACTTTAGGCATTTCAAGTACTTGAAGTTTGAAGTGGGAAGTACTTAAAGTAGTAGGGTTTTTGTCATTTGTTTTTTGTCTTTTGGGATTTCCCAACAATTATCCTGAAACTTCAAAAGTAAAAACACCATTATCCCACAAAAATCATAAAACAAAGACTTTTCCGGTTTATAATCATTTTTTTACTAATTTAGGCTGACGAATCAACAATGATGTTTTCAGCCCGTTTTAAAACATTTTTACTCGACTTGTTGGCCAGCCCGTTTGTGTTGGCTATTCCCATTGCTGTTGGAATTATTCTTTCTCTTCCGGTTACCTTTTCCAAATATGAAGTAAAAAAGGTGACAAACAAAGATTACAGCCGATTGCATTCTAATTTGGTTTTTATGGATTTAAACAAGGATGGTGCTTCAGAATGCCTGGTAGGTTTTAATAATGATATTAATCATAAAGCAGCGGTAAAGATAACAAGCAATGAGGGAGTTAATTATGACCAATGGAATTTTAACGGTTATTTCCAGAATCGATCGAAACAATTTATCTGTGCGGATTTGAATAAGGATGGTTATCCGGAAGTGTATGTTTTTTATTATCGTCATGATTCGGTTTTTCTCGGTGCTTTTCAACCCTATCCCGCTAAGCGGTATCTGTTTAAAGACCGGTTTATCACCAAAGTATGGAAAAGAAATGGCGAAATAGATTACCTTATTCCAAAAATTCGGGCCGTTGATATGGACCGAGACGGATATAAAGATTTGGTTTTTTCTTTTGTGGCTGGTTACTCTTTACAGCCGCGTTGTATTTTTATCTTTAACCGGAAAAAAGACACATTACTCCGCTCGAAGTCCACGGGAATTGATTTGGGGAATATAGTGGTTGCGGATATGGATAATGATTCCTTTCCTGAAATTTATTGTAGCTCCGGTACACCGGGCAATATCAGCGACACCCTGCCCATTCCTTACGATGATTATGATTCGTGGTTTACCGCGTATAATCATAAACTGCAATTTCTGTTTCCTCCCATAGAGAATAAGGGATATCCCTCTTATGTAAATATTAAGCCTTTTGTGAATGACAAAGGGGAAAAATTTATTGTGGCCTTTTTGGGAAATAAGACAAAAAAGTTGTTGAAAATCCGGTTTTATAAAAATGGTACCCGGTTGTTTTCAGAAAAAGATTTTCCTTTCTCTCCTGGTGAAAGATTTTCGACGGAAAATACTTTTGGAACGTACCGGATTCAAGGGAAACCCTATATACTCATTTATAAAGATGGGAATTATCTTGTATTTATTAATGAGAAACTGAAAATTAAAAAATTGAAGACAGATTATGATATTGGGAACTTTATTTTGTCTGCTTCTCTTCTTGGGAAAAGTCATAAAAAAGAATATGTTTTTCTTACCAAAGGATTTCGGAATATCGTTATTACCGATGACCATTTTGATCATGTAGTACGAATTCCTGTAGAAAATAAAGGTTTTGCTTTTGATTTACAGGTATTTGATTGTGGCGTTTCTAAAAACAAAACAGGGAAAAGAGAATTATATGTTCGGTATAAAACGCGGCTGTATTATTATACATACAGATTCAATCCATTGTACTGTTTAAAGTTTCCTTTCTGGCTGCTGATTTACGGAGTAGTGGTTTTTATTTTATGGTTTGCCCAGCGGATGCACCGGAACCGGTTATTGCGAAACCGGCAAATGGAAGAAACTATTACGGCGTTGCAGATGAAAACATTAAAAAGCCAGCTTGACCCGCATTTTATGTTTAATATTCTTAATGGTATTGCCAATAATGTAGCGTTGGGGAACAAAGATGAAACGTATGGCCAGATTGTTCGCTTTAGTCGGCTGCTTCGCGGGTTGCTTAGGAAAACAGAGACTTTGAATACTACCCTGAAAGAGGAACTTGATTTTGTGAAAGATTATCTGGAACTGGAAAAATTCCGGTTTAAAGAAGATTTTGGGTATTCTATTTCCATTGATAATCATGTGAATCTTGATCAAAAGATTCCGCAGATGTTGATACAGTTGCTGGTGGAGAATGCCATTAAGCACGGCTTACGAAATAAAACGGGGCTAAAAAAAGTGGATGTCCGGCTTTATATGGAAAGCGGGAATACTGTAATAGAAGTTGCTGACAATGGCATTGGCCGGGAAGCTGCAGCCAAACTGCAAAAACCCGGCAAAGGACTGAAACTGCTCCGCGATTTAATCCGGTTACACCGGAAAACCGGCGGTAGAGGTATCTCTTTGCAATATGTCGATTTACGGGATAAAAACGGCCACCCATCCGGGACCCTTGTGCGGGTAGTGTTGGATAAAAAATCCTGATTTCTTTTTTATCTGTTTTTCATCATTTTTATTGTGATAATTATTCTATGGGTATTTGGAATCAGTGTATTGTTTTTCTCTTTAAACTTAAAATATATGTCTTTATACAGAAAGAAGGGGAACTGGTACAATAGCTAAAGAATTTTTTGGAAGAGAATGGTTCTCTGTTTAATTTTGAAAAAACATGAAGAAAAAATAACCTGTCATTTTTTACTCTAATTTGAAAAAACATTCCTAAAAACAGATAAACCGTGGAAAGGTAATGAGTTTTCAGCTTTTTATGAATATTATTTTGAGAAACAGAGAAGCGCTTTTTACTGCTTATAAAGCGAATCCATATTGTTTTTAGGGCGGTACATGTCTTGCCTGAAAAAATATTTTTATTTAACTTTGACTGTTATTATTTAAAAAACCAAAATGAATAACCCTATTCCGGTTCTGATTGTAGATGATGAGCAGGATTCCCGCGATGGTTTGGAAATCCTGATCAGGAAACATTTCCCCGAGCTTTCTGTTATTGCAAAAGCCGAAACTGCACAGCAGGCTTTAGAGATTATTGTGGATCAGGTTCCTGAAATTATCTTTTTGGATGTGCAGATGCCGGTACACGATGGTTTCTGGCTGGTGGAAAAATTAAAGATGATCCGTGTCAATGTTTGTGTCATTTTTGTTACAGCATATGACGAGTATGTAATACAGGCCTTGCGTCATGCAGCGTTCGATTTTTTGACCAAACCGGTTGAAACGGATAAATTAAAAGATGCTATTGACCGGTTTCAGCTGGAAAGGAGTGAAATGAACCTGAACAGAAAACTTGACCGGCTGGAAACATACATGACCCGGGGTAAAATACGTTTCAACACGTTGGATGGTTTTATTATGGTTGCCCCCGAAGAAATTGTTTATTGCGAAGCGGATAAAAATTATTCTTATATCCACCTCACCAACGGAAAGTCCCATCTCATCACTGCTCAATTGGGGACGTTAGGTAAAAGGTTAAAAAACCGGGGGGCTTTTATCCGGATCAGCCGGTCAGCATTAATCAATCTGAATTTCTTGGAAAGTTATAGACGAAAGTCAAAAACAGTGGTGTTGTCGGATATTCTTCAGAAATATGAACTGAAAGCCTCCGGTGCCGGAAGCAGAAAGTTGTTGTCGCTTTAAAATATGGGTTACAAATATGTTCGGGATAAACATTCTTTGAGCAAAACTACACAACAAACTCCCAAAAATTGTCGCGGGTGATACACTGAAACCGGCTTCCGTAATTTTCGACCCATGCTTTGGGGGCTTTTTTCCGGGCTTTTTTAAATTTTATTTCATAGCCATACAATTTGCCGTTGTGTTCTTCAACATAATCCAACTCTGCACCGGTATAAGTACGCCAAAAATAAGAAGAGGCATATATCTCGTTGTATGATAAATATTTCATTCTTTCCGAGATAATAAAGTTTTCCCACAAAGCACCTATGTCGTTGCGAAAGCTAAAGGGCGAAAAATTATCAATCAGCATATTCCGGATGCCCAAATCCCAAAAATAAATCTTGTCGCGTTTTGATATCTCTTTCCGAAGATTTCGGCTGAAACCGCTTAACCGGAAAACAATAAACGATTTTTCGAGCAAATGGATATAAGACTGAACCGTTTCCTGGCTCATCCCGAGGCTGTTTCCCAATTCATTTAGGGAAACTTCCGATCCGATTTGAAACGCCAGCATTTTGAGCAGATCTTTTATCTTGGAAGTATTACGGACAGGTGCCAGTTCCAAAATATCTTTGTACAAGTATGCGGAGGCCAGTTCCCGTAAATATTTTTCCTTACGCTGCGCCGTTTCATACCGGAACAGTTCCGGGTACATCCCGAACAACATAAACTCTTCAAGCCGGCTTTGCAGTTCAAAATAATTATGGGTTTTGCTCAATTCCCTGACCGATACAGGATATAAAACCCACGTGGAAGTCCTTCCCGTAAGAGGCTCTTTTACTTTGTCGGCGAGGTCGAAAGAAGAAGAACCTGTAACAAACAGTTTCAGGTTTGGAATGTTGTCATACAAGATTTTAAGATTAATACCGATATCTTTTATGCGTTGTGCTTCATCAATAAACAAAATATCATAATCGCCCGTCAGCAGTTTCAATTTATGCAAATCCCGCGAAGAAAGTACTTCGGCATATCTTAATTCGTCGGCATTTACTTTTAAAATTTTTCCTTCTGTCTTTGAAAGCACATCATTGGCCAGCGTGGTTTTTCCGGTTTGCCTTGCCCCGTACAAAATAATAATCTTATGGCTTTCGGCCAGCTCTTTTTGCAATACCGGCATTAAGCTTCTTTCAATCTTATTTTCCATTGGTTATTATTTATAAGAACAAAAGTAACGCAAATTTTTCAGATATAATCGAAATTTTCACGTGAATTTTTCGATTACACTTTAAAAATTCACGCTAATTTTTTGGATTTTATCCATCATTCGCCCGCATATTTTAACGACAGACAAATCTTACAAAACTATTTCAAAAAGTACATCCGCATTGCAAACACGGATGAGCGAAAGATCACTTTTCAGGTTGATCCAAACCTGAAAAGTGGAAAGGTAAAAGATTTGACCGGGGAAACTTTTTAAACATTTTCTTTTGCCTCTTTCCAAGAGTTGTTTCAATCGGTTTCGGAAGTTATAATTATCCCGAGCATATCCCTTTTTGTTTATTTTTAAACACCTGTTAATCAGATTGCTAACAATCCGTGTTCATAAACCGGAATAAGAGAAAAACAAAATTGTTTTCCTGGCTGAATAATCCGCTTATCTTTGAACCCCGGAACAACAACAAGTCGATAAAGTTCCGGGATTATTTCCCGCCTTTTTTCGGCCTTAAAAAGCTTAGTCATGAAAAGCAACCGCTACCGGCAGGCCACACTGATACTTGAAGACGGCACCACCTTTTCGGGATTTTCTTTCGGATACGAGGCTTCCGTAGCCGGCGAAATTGTCTTCAACACCGCCATGACCGGTTATCCCGAAAGCCTTACTGACCCTTCGTACCGCGGCCAGATTTTGGTACTGACCTATCCTTCCATCGGTAATTACGGCGTTCCCGGAAAAGAAACCGACCGGGACATGTTGCTGCATTTCGAGTCGGAACATGTACACATCTCGGCACTTATTATTTCCGATTACTCAGAGAAACACAGCCACTGGAATGCCACCCAGAGCCTGGGCGACTGGCTCAAAAGCGAAAAAGTGCCGGCCCTGTTCGGTATTGATACCCGGCAGCTTACCAAACACATCCGTGAAAAAGGTTCCATGCCCGCTAAAATCATTTTCGATGAAGACATCCCCTTTTGGGATCCTAACAAAGAAAACCTGGTGGCACAGGTATGCATCCGCGAGAAACGGGTTTACGGCCACGGGAAACACAAAATCTTGCTGGTGGACTGCGGCGTGAAAAACAACATCATTCGTTACCTGTTGCGTTACGACACCCAGATTATTCGTGTGCCGTGGGATTACGATTACAGCCACGAGGAATACGACGGTCTGTTTATTTCCAACGGTCCCGGCGACCCGCAAACCTGTGTTCCTACCATCAATCATCTGAAAACATCCCTTGAAGAAGACAAACCCGTATTTGGCATCTGCCTGGGACATCAGCTGGTAGCGCTGGCTGCCGGAGCACAGACGTACAAACTGAAATTCGGTCACCGCAGTCATAATCAACCGGTTATTCAGGCTGGAACCCGCAGGGCTTACCTGACTTCGCAAAATCACGGTTTTGCCGTAGATGAAAAGACGTTAAACAGCGACTGGAAAATTTATTTTAAAAACCTGAATGATCAGAGTAACGAAGGAATCCGCCACCGGACAAAACCCGTTTTTACCACGCAGTTTCATCCTGAAGCAGCCGGTGGTCCAACCGATACAGCCTTTTTATTTGGAAATTTTGTACAGGAAATCGAAAAATGGAAAAACAGATAAAAAAAGTCCTTGTTCTTGGTTCCGGTGCCCTGAAAATCGGCGAAGCCGGCGAGTTCGATTACAGCGGCAGCCAGGCGTTGAAAGCGCTGAAAGAAGAAGGAATAGAAACCGTCCTGATCAATCCCAACATTGCCACGGTACAAACGTCGGAAGGCATTGCCGACAAGCTTTATTTTCTGCCCGTTACTCCTTGGTTTGTGGAAAAGGTCATCGAAAAAGAAAAACCGCAGGGCATCCTGCTGGCCTTCGGCGGACAAACGGCCCTGAACTGTGGCGTGGAACTGTACCGTTCGGAAGTACTGAAAAAACACGGAGTGGAAGTACTGGGTACGCCGGTGGAATCGATCATTCAAACCGAAGACCGCGAACGTTTTGCCGAAATGCTACATACTGCCGGCATCAAAACCCCGCAATCGGTAGCCGTTACCAACCGGCAGGAAGCCCTTGAAGCGGCACGGAAAATAGGTTTCCCGCTGATTATCCGGGCGGCTTACACGCTGGGCGGCCAGGGCAGCGGATTTTGTTCCGATGAAGAAGAACTTTCCACGCTGTTGTCCAAATCCTTTTCTTATTCAAATCAGGTATTGGTGGAAGAATCGCTTAAAGGCTGGAAAGAAGTGGAATACGAAGTGGTTCGCGACCGGTACGACAACGTGGTTACCGTGTGTAACATGGAAAATTTCGACCCGCTTGGCATCCACACCGGCGAAAGCATTGTGGTGGCCCCATCGCAAACACTTACCAACCGCGAATACCACAAATTACGACAACTTTCCATGGACATTGCCCGGGCTGTAGGCATCATTGGCGAATGCAACGTACAGTTTGCCCTCGACCCTGATTCGGAAGACTACCGGGTTATTGAAGTCAATGCCCGGCTGTCGCGTTCCAGTGCGCTGGCATCCAAAGCTACCGGTTATCCGCTGGCGTTTGTGGCGGCCAAGCTGGGACTGGGATACGGCCTGCACGAACTGAAAAACAGCGTTACCCGGACTACACCGGCTTTTTTTGAACCGGCACTGGATTATCTTGTGGTGAAAATTCCGCGATGGGATTTAAACAAGTTCGTCGGTGTTTCGCACGAAATCGGTTCCGGGATGAAGAGCGTGGGCGAAGTGATGGCCATCGGCCGGAGTTTTGAAGAAGCTTTTCAGAAAGGACTGCGCATGGTGGGCGTAGGCATGCACGGCTTTGCTGCCAACAAAGCACTGAAACCGCGCAATCTTGCGCAGGCATTACAAAAGCCTACCGACATGCGGGTTTTCTACCTTGCCGAAGCACTGCACCGGGGATGGCCAGTGGAAAAAATCCATCAACACACCCGCATTGACAAATGGTTTCTCGAAAAGCTGAAGAACATACTGGATATCGAGCAGGAACTGCTAACTTTTAACCACCTGGAAGATTTACCGGATGCGCTGTTGCGCGAAGCCAAACAAGCCGGATTTTCCGATTTTCAGATTGCCCGCCTGATTTATAACGACCGGGCCATCGGCAGTACCGACGATGAAATTCTGGAAGTGCGAAATCACCGGCAAAAACGGGGAATTGTCCCTTCCGTTAAGCAAATTGATACGCTGGCAGCCGAATACCCGGCACAAACCAATTATCTTTATCTCACGTACCACGGAAGTGAAAACGACATCCGTTACGAAAACGACGGCCGTTCGGTCATCGTGCTGGGCTCGGGGGCGTATCGCATCGGTAGCAGCGTGGAATTTGACTGGTCGTCGGTAAATGCACTGGACACCATCCGTCGCAAAGGCTTTCGTGCTGTGATGATCAACTACAACCCGGAAACGGTAAGCACTGATTACGACCGCTGCGACCGGCTTTATCTCGAAGAACTCACTTTTGAACGGGTGCTGGACATTGCCGGACTGGAAAATCCACACGGGGTAATTGTTTCCACCGGCGGACAAATACCCAACAACCTGGCCATGCGGCTGCACCGACAAAAAATTCCTGTTTTGGGAACCGCCCCCGAAAACATTGACCGCGCCGAAAATCGTTATAAATTTTCGGAAATGCTGGACAAGATTGGGGTACACCAGCCCGAATGGCGCGAGCTGACCAGCCTCGAAGATATTTACAGCTTTACGGAAGAAGTAGGCTTTCCGGTGCTGATTCGGCCTTCGTATGTGCTTTCGGGCGCTGCCATGAATGTGGTTTCCAATAAAAACGAGCTGAAACATTTCCTCCGGCTGGCCACCGAAGTTTCCAAACAGTATCCGGTGGTGGTTTCCAAATTCCTTACCGAAGCCAAAGAGATTGAAATGGACGCCGTGGCCCGCGACGGCGACGTGGTTGTGTATGCCATTTCGGAACATGTGGAATTTGCCGGCGTTCACTCGGGCGATGCCACCATCATGTTTCCCCCGCAAAAAGTTTACGTGGAAACCGTTCGCCGCATTAAACGCATCAGCCGGCAGATTGCCCGCGAGCTGCACATCAGCGGTCCGTTTAACATCCAGTTCCTGGCCAAAGACAACGATATCAAGGTCATTGAATGTAACCTGCGGGCTTCGCGCAGCTTTCCGTTTGTTTCCAAAGTGTTAAACACCAATTTTATCGATTATGCCGTCCGGATTATGCTGGGGGAAAATCCCGAAAAACCTGGAAAATCGCTTTTCGACATTGACCACATCGGCGTCAAGGCACCACAGTTTTCCTTTTCGCGCCTGAGCAAAGCCGACCCGGTGCTCGGTGTGGACATGGTTTCCACAGGCGAAGTGGGCTGTATCGGCGACGATTATTACGAAGCCATCCTGAAAGCCCTTTTGTCGGTAGGATACCGCATTCCCGAAAAGGGTATTCTGATCTCTTCGGGACCGTTGCGTTCGAAAACCGAGCTCATCAACAGCGCCCGTATGCTGCAGGAAAAAGGATATCAGCTGTATGCCACCAAAGGCACACACGACTTTTATACCAAAAACGGCATTGAAACCATTCGTGTTTTCTGGCCCGACGAAAAACAGCAGCCCAATGCCTACGACCTGATCAAAAACAAGGTGGTAGATTTGGTGATTAATGTTCCGAAAAACCTCACTTCAAGAGAGTTGAGCAACGATTACACCATCCGGCGTGCCGCGGTGGATTTCAACATTCCGCTCATCACCAATGCCCGGCTGGCCAGTGCTTTTGTGTATGCCATCAGTCGCTATAAACTGGAAGATTTGCCGATAAAAAGCCGCGACGAATATTAATCTGTTTTGTGGATCTTAGCTTCTGCTTTCTTTCTTTTCAAATAGCCCCATACAGCGGTGGCCGGAATGACAAAAACAGCAGTAGGGATAGTGGACTGAAGCGGTTTGGGTGTCCCTTTCAGGTTGTGCAGCCCAAAAGTTAAAACCAGGGATAAAAGCGAAGGAACCACACAGGCCAGGATTAGCGCAATGGCTTTTTTTCTGATTTCAACCGCTATCCGTTCACTCAGTCGCATGATAAACCCGCCGAAGAAAAAAGTGTAAGTACCTTGTTTCAGGGCGGCAGTGGTGGCTCCGCTATAATCCTGCGTGCCGCGGAAGTTAATGTAAAACACAATGGAAGCCATTACCACGGCACCATATATTCCCATGCGGTAATCAATGTATTTTCGTCCGAAAGCAATGGCTCTTTTCAGGCCTGTTTTCGGTGTCGAATTTTCCGGTGGGTTTTCAAAAGGCATTTATAAACCGTTTAACGATGACTGAATTAACCTATGCAAAAGCCAATGATACAAAAAAACAGGGAATGAAAAGAATAAAAACCGGTAAATTCTGTGATAGGGGATGAAAATCTTTCGGAAAACAAATTGGTACAACAATAAAATTAAAAAAAGACCATTCGAAAAAATTTCCTACTTTTGTAGCATCAAATTTTATTATCATTATTCAATCTAAATAAAAATAAAAATGGCTATTACAAAACAACAGGTCGTTGATGCACTTAAACAGGTCATCTTTTTTGCCAAAAAAGACAATATTGTTGACCTGAACATGATACAGGATATTTCCATCAAAGGAAAAGAAATTAAAGTAACCATTGTTTTTGAAAAGCTGGATGATCCCGCCGTGGGAATTATTTACAATTCGGTGGTAAAAACGCTGAAAAACGAATTGGGCGATGACATCACGGTGGATGTAAAACCGGTGGGTGACGAATCCGGTCCGCTTTCCGGCGTAAAAAATATTATTGCTGTTATCTCCGGTAAAGGCGGTGTGGGAAAATCCACGGTGGCGGCTAACCTGGCCGTGTCATTGGCTAAAGATGGCAGCAAAGTGGGAATTTTGGATGCCGATGTGCTGGGGCCGTCTGTGCCTATTATGTTTGGCGTGGAAGGCGGACAACCCAAAGTGATTGAACGCAAAGGAAAACCGGTTTTACTGCCACTCGAAAATTACGGCATTAAAATTCTCTCCATCGGCTTTTTTGTAAAACCCGAACAGGCGCTCATGTGGCGTGGTTCCATGGCCAACAATGCTTTTAATCAGCTGATGACCGATTGCGACTGGGGCGAACTGGATTATCTCGTTATTGACATGCCTCCCGGAACCGGCGATATTCAATTGACTTTGGCACAGAATTATAACATTACAGGAGCTGTTCTGGTTACCACACCTCAAAAAGTGGCTGCTGCCGATGTGCGCCGGGCGGCTATGATGTATCGCCAGGAAAAACTTACCATTCCGTTGCTCGGAATAATTGAAAATATGTCCTACTTTACTCCCGAAGATGCACCGGACAAAAAATATTACATTTTTGGACAGGGAGCCAGTGATCAGCTGGCCAATGAGTTGGGAATTAAGGTGCTGGGACGTATCCCCATTGAACCTAAAGTAACCGAAACCGGCGACAAAGGAATGCCGCTTTCTCTTATTGACGGTTCTCCTGTAAGCGAAGCCTTCAAGGAAATTGTGACCAAGCTGAAAGCCGAAATCGCTAAATTGTAAAAAATTCTGTACCCCAATAACACACCAAACAGCGATCTACTATGGAAGACGACAGAAAAAAACTCAACCAAAAGGTTCAAAATGTAATTGAACAGGTGCGCCCTTACCTGCAGGCCGATGGCGGCGACATTAATTTTATTGAAATTACGGACGACAATGTGGTAAACGTAGAGCTTACCGGAGCCTGTGGCGCTTGTCCTTTCAGCACCATGACGCTGAAAAACGGCGTGGAAGCCACGCTCAAAAAAGTTATTCCCGAAATCAAAGAGGTGGTTGCCATTAATTTGTAACCATTTTTGTCTGGTTTTAAAAGAAAAAGCCTTTTTCCTGTGCAAACAAGGAAGAGGCTTTTTTGTTTTAATGGAATAGGATTAGGGTGGCAACCGCGCCATCCGCTATAGTCCCGGTGCAAAAAGCCGTGTGACACTACGGCAGCTCACGAGCTTCGCTTGTCGCTGTCAGCTGCACGGTTTCACATCGGCTTTTGTCACCGGGCGCTGCCGCTTCTGTCGCTGCCACAGAGCAAAATTCCAATCACTTGAAGTACTAAAGTTAGAAATCCCAAAAAACAAAAAAGCAAACGCCAAAAATCAACTTTTTTGTCATGCTGAGCAGCGCGAAGCATCTCTTTTAACAACTGTGATTATTTTTGAGATTCTTCACTACGCTTTACTTCGTTCAGGATGATAGGGTAGATATATATAAAATACTGAAGATCAATTGTTAATCCTTCCTGATGACCAGTGACCAATGACCAGGTTTGAAATCCCAAAAAACAAAAAAACAAATCGCAAAAAGCACCAAATGCTAAACTCTTTCATCGTTTGAGCATCCTCGGACGATAAATTTCCCGGTTTCATCCGCGTTAAACACAGATGATGTGTGATGTGTTGGAGTCCCATAGGGACGACTTGTTACTATTGACGCTGAATTTATTCAGAGACCGGTATTCAACCCCTTCGGGGTTATGATTTTCTGATGGGTTTATTTCCCTGCACTTCGTACAGGGTTATTCTGGTTTAATCCCTTCGGGATTAGTTATAAACACAAGATATAATCACTTTAAGTACTTCAAGTACTAAAGTTAGAAATCCCAAAAAACAAAAAATCAAACGCCAAAAATTAACTTTTTTTGTCATGCTGAGCAGCGCGAAGCATCTCTTTTAACAACTGTAATTATTTTTGAAATCCTTCACTACGCATCACTTCGTGACTTTGGAGAACGAAGTGATGCCTTCGGCAGAATCCTACGGACAGGATGACAGTGAAAATACAGGTAAAATATTAAAAATCAGCAATTCACCATTCGCACTCGCCATTCATCGTTCATCATTCATCCTTCCCAATGACCAGATTTGAAACCCAAAAAAACAAATCGCAAAAAATCCCCAAACCCTAAACGCGAAACGCAGAACCCCAAACAACTGATAACAACTAATAACCAATAATTTTTCCCCTTCATTGGTTCATCGCTATACATTTATCGTTCATCATTTCCCAATGCCTAAAGTTTAAAATACAACATCCTCCCATCCTCCATCTTTACATCCTCCCATCTCCACATCCTCCATCCCCACATCCTTCCATCCTGTCAATGCCTGAAATAGGTTGACCACTTTTAACATAAGAATTCACTTTAAAAAACAGTTAAAAATGGCAACAAGAAGACAATTTAAAATGACCACCGCCGAGCGAAGGCGTCGTCATTTCAGCGACAGTTTCAAGATTCAAAAAGTCAGGGAAATAGAAACAGGCAAAACAAAAGTTTCCGAAATTAGCAAACAATATGAAGTAACCACTACTAACGTTTATCGGTGGTTAAACAAATTCGGAACTATGAAAGACAAGAAAGAGAAACTTATTATTGAAACAGATAGTGACACAAGGCAGCTATTGGAACTCAAAAAGAAAGTAGCAGAACTTGAACGGATAATCGGCCAAAAGCAAATCCTGATTGATTTCAAAGATAAGATGATAGAACTGGCAGAAGAGACCTATGGCGTAGATATAAAAAAAAAGTTTTCTACCCGACCCTCGAATATTTCTGGCACCACAGAGAACAATACCGATACAGCATGAACCGTCTGTATAAGAGCATAGGGATTAGTAAACAGGCTTTTCATAAGATGCTGGATAAAAAGCTGAGAATACGCTCAGAGCAAAAGCAATTACTGGTTATGATTTATCAAATACGAGAGGATCATCCTACAATGGGAATACGGGATATGTATTATAAGTTACGTCCCCAGACCATGGGCAGAGACCGGTTTGAAGCCTTTTGCAAATCAGAAGGGTTAACGGTAGCAAAGGTAAAAAACTGGCGAAGAACCACCGATAGCACAGGCGTTGTCCGGTTTGATAATTTATTAAAAAGCATGACTTTAACCGGAATTAATCAGGCATGGCAAAGTGATATTACCTACTATGAAATAAACAGCAGATTCTATTACATCACTTTTATTGAAGATTCCTATTCCAGACGGATTTTAGGTCATTCTGTTTCAAAAAGGCTGACTACAGAACAGACTACATTACCGGCTTTACAGAAGGCTATTAAACTTCGGATGAAGGAAAACACAATGACAACCGGTATTGTATTTCACTCAGACGGAGGGGGTCAATATTACGACAAGGCTTTTTTAAAGCTGACTCAAAAAGAAGGCTTTAAAAACAGCATGTGCGAATACCCGTGGGAGAACGGGAAAGTAGAAAGACTAAACGGGGTTATAAAAAACAATTACCTGAACCATCGTCAGATAAACAGTTTTGAAGAACTTCAAAAAGAGGTTGACCGAACCGTGTTACTTTACAACCAGGAAAAGCCTCATATAGAGTTACAACGAAAAAGCCCCAATGAATTTGAAAAAAGTTATCTTTGTAATGGACAACAATCCTTCAGTCTCTAAGATCACTCATGAATGAACAACGTAAATAATGAAAATAAGTAAGTAAAAACGGTCAACCATATTCAGGCATCTACATCCTCCATCGAAAATCCCCCATCTCCCATCCTCACATCTCCACATTCTCCCATCTCCACATCCTCCATCGAAAATCCCCCATCTCCCATCCAAACATCCTCCATCTCCCATCCAAAACCCGTGCTTGAACATTTTTCGGTCAAAAATCTTTTTCCCGTTTATTTGGCACATTCTTGTTACCTTTGTTACGATAAAATCAAAAATTATGGCCTCTGAAATCATCCGGCTCGAAAAAATTTCACGACATTATCGTGTGGGTTCCGAAGTAGTAAAAGCATTACAGGAAATTAGCCTTTCCATTAAGAAAAATGAATTTGTTGCCATGATGGGCCCGTCCGGCTCCGGAAAATCGACATTGATGAATGTTCTTGGATGCCTGGATACTCCTACGGGCGGACACTATTTTCTGAATGGGATGGACGTAAGTAAAATGACGGACAATGAGCTGGCAGATGTGCGGAACCGGGAGATTGGTTTTATTTTTCAAACGTTCAATCTTTTGCCGCGCTCTACCGCTTTGGAAAATGTGATGCTTCCGCTGATTTATGCTGGTGTGAGCAAACAGGAACGGATAAAACGGGCTACCGAAGCACTGGAAAGCGTTCAGTTGGCCGACCGGATGAACCATAAACCCAACGAATTGTCGGGCGGACAGCGACAAAGAGTGGCTGTGGCCCGTGCCTTGGTAAATAAACCGTCACTGATTCTTGCCGATGAACCGACCGGAAACCTGGATTCGAAAACATCGGTTGAAATTATTGGACTGCTGGAAGAGATTCACCGGAAAGGAAATACCATTGTACTGGTGACCCACGAAGAAGATATAGCCGAGCATGCTCACCGGATTATCCGGCTGCGTGACGGGAGAATTGAAGAAGATAAACCCAACGAAAGAATCCTTTCTTACAGCGAAAACGCTGCAGTATCGTCTTGAAAAAACAGGAAGTAATGAGTAAATGGAAAATATATACCAAAACCGGAGATAAAGGAAAAACCGCGCTAATTGGCGGTACCCGCGTACCTAAATATGACATTCGTATCGAAGCATACGGCACGGTAGATGAACTGAATGCTTATGTCGGTTTGCTTCGTGACCAGGATATTGATGACCATAGCAAAGCCGTTTTGCTGGAAATTCAGGACCGGTTGTTTACCATGGAAAGTGCACTGGCTGCTGACGGACGTCCTTTAAAAAATCCATTACCGGTGCTTGATGCGGAGGATGTGGCATTATTGGAAAAAGAGATGGATGTAATGAATGAGTCTTTGCCTGAGTTAACCGCTTTTATTTTGCCGGGGGGACATCCGGTGGTTTCTTATTGCCATATTGCACGGACGGTTTGCCGGCGGGCTGAACGGCTAACCATCAAAATGAATGAACAATATCCGGTTGATCCGGTCAATATCCGGTATTTGAATCGATTATCAGACTACCTGTTTGTGTTGGCCCGCAAATTTTCAAAAGATCTTGGAGCTACTGAATCCCTTTGGAAACCACGGGTTTGAGAAATTTTTTCAAAATTTCTGATTTTTCGTTGCCCGTATTAAAAAAAAATTACTTTTGCAAAAATTTTAACCTTAAAATTTAAGCGATGTACTGGACTTTGGAATTAGCTTCAAAACTGGAAGATGCACCCTGGCCGGCCACCAAGGACGAATTAATTGAATGGTGTCTGCGTACCGGGGTAACCTCGGAAGTAATTGAAAATCTGAGGGAACTGGAAGATGAGGAAGAAGTGTACGAAAAAATTGAAGACATCTGGCCGGAATATCCTACCAAAGAAGATTTCTTCTTTAACGAAGATGAGTACTGATACATGAACCAAGACATTATTAAAAAGCCGCTTCAAAGCGGCTTTTTTTATTGGTAGACAATTTGGATTTGTTGCTTTTATTGTTCGTCCTCGTTTTTCCTGATGGCGACATAAGAAATTCTGGAAATGCGTTTGGTAAACGGATTAAAGTCAACCCGGAAATACCGGTCTTTTTCATTGCCGGGAACAAAGATAATGCATTGTGTTCGTGCTATTTTGTCCATAGAATAGGTCACTCCCTTTAATTGGGCTACCGGATCGCCCAAATGAAAAGAAAGCGAATGCACTTTCACGGTAATTTGGGGGCTTTCTACTTCTAAAGCTGTTAATATGGCCGGTTCAGGATAGTTCACATAAAAAGTAAAGCTGAGGCTGTCATCATCAAAATTAATCCAATATTGATCCGGATTATTGGCTTTTTCAAAAGGAAATTTTTTCCCAAACAGCTGATTTACCCGGGCCGGTTTCCCCTGGGTCTGGATGATTTGTTTGAGTGAGATTCCATTGAATGAAATCTGATAAAATTCAGCAGCGGAAAGAACATTTTTATTTTGTCCGGTTTGGTTTGTTTGGCCAAATGCCTGAATAGCAAACAGCGACAAGAGAATCAACAAAAACCGTTTCATGGTTACAATGATTAAACCTTTTGTCGCAAGATAGGAAAAAAAGAGAAAGCAAAACCCGTTTGGCTGTCCGGTTCTTCTCATTTATTTTCAAAATAAAAATAATCTAATCCTTAACAATTTTCGTTTATTTTTGTCTCGTTAAAACACTTGAGAAGCTTAGCGGAATATGTCGGGAAGACGAAAAAGAGATTTGATTATCAAGGGGTTCTCTAAATTGCTAAAAGAGGACAAGCTACGTATTGTGGCTGAGCTGATGGATAATCAGGTGGAGACCATCGAGCTGCTGAAAAGTTTTTGGTATGCCGATACCGAAAAACAGAAGATTTTTGATGAATTTAGCGAGAACACCATAACCAACTTTTACATTCCTTATGGTGTGGCGCCTAACGTGATGGTGAATGGACACACCTATTTGGTGCCGATGGTGATCGAAGAAAGCTCGGTAGTGGCCGCGGCTTCCTCGGCAGCCCGTTTCTGGTCAGAGCGGGGCGGGTTCAGAGCCAAAGTAATCGATACGGTAAAAATTGGTCAGGTTCACTTCCTGTGGGAAGGTGAAAAAGAAAAACTGGAACGTGTTTTTGATGAGCTGAAACAACAAATGCGCGAAAATGCCAGGAGCATTACGGCCAATATGGAAAAAAGGGGAGGCGGAATCCTTGATTTTGAACTCATCGACATGCGCGATAAACTGGAAAATTATTACCAGATCAAGGTGAGCTTTGAAACCAAAGATTCCATGGGCGCTAACTTTATTAATTCCTGCCTGGAAGAATCGGCCAAAACCCTGAAAGAATTTGTACGGACTCATCCGGCTTTTCACGGAAAAGAGCGGGAGCTGACCATCATTATGGCTATTCTTTCCAATTATACGCCCGACTGTCTGGTAAGAGTCTGGGTAGAGTGCCCTTTTAAAGATCTTGAAGGAATAGATCCCTCACTTACCGGTGAACAGTTCGCCCGGAAATTTGCCACGGCCGTGAAAATTGCCGAGATCGATACTTTCAGGGCGACTACCCATAACAAAGGAATTTTTAACGGCATTGATGCTGTTGCCATTGCCACCGGAAATGATTTTCGGGCAATTGAAGCTGCCGGGCATACTTATGCTTCACGTACCGGGCGTTATCAAAGCCTGTCGCATGTAGAGATCAAAAACGGAAAATTTAAATACTGGATTGAGTTGCCGCTGGCTGTAGGTACAGTAGGAGGCCTCACCGCTTTGCACCCGTTGGCCAAACATTCTCTTGAGATGCTGGGAAAACCTTCGGCCAAAGAGCTGATGATGATCACCGCCGCTATGGGGATGGCCAATAATTTTGCAGCTGTCCGTTCGCTGGTCACCAAAGGAATCCAGCACGGACACATGAAAATGCATCTGATGAATATTCTGAACCATTTTAAGGCCACCGATGACGAAAAGAAAAAAGCCACGGCTTATTTTTCCGATAAAAAGGTTTCTTTTGCCAGTGTGGGCGAATTCATTAAAAACCTGCGACATCCGACAAAATAATGCAACAGCAAACCTGGTATGCACATGGTAAATTACTGATTACCGGAGAATATCTGGTGATGGAAGGTGCCCGTGCGCTGGCAGTTCCTGTTCGTCGCGGGCAGTTTTTGAAAGTAAAAAAAGTAAGTCATTCGACTACGCCTTTTCTGAAATGGACTGCTTTGCAGCCGGAAGGATTGTGGTTTCAGGCCCGGTTTGCACTGCCTTCGCTTCGTATTCTTGATACAACCGATACGGCGAAAGCGCAAAAGCTGATGGAGATTTTTTCTGTGATCCGGCGTTTTAACCCTGCTTTTTTGAATGGTGAAACGAGTTTTGAAGCGGAGACCCGTTTGGAATTTCATCCGGAATTTGGTTTTGGTTCCAGTTCTACGCTGATTGCCAATCTGGCGGCCTGGGCCGGGGTGGATGCTTTTCAGCTGCAATGGAAAGCATTGGGCGGGTCGGGATATGACGTGGCCTGTGCTACGGCGGAAGGTCCGGTTTTTTACCAGATTGTGGAAAATAAACCGGTGGTTTTGCCTGTGGCGTGGGATCCGCCGTTTAAAGAAAAACTCTATTTCGTTTATCTGGGCCGGAAACAACGCAGCGACGAAAGCATTAAAACTTTTAAAAAGCAGGCGGTCTTTACCCCGAAAACCATCGAAACCATTTCTTCGCTTACGCAGCAGATCATCACGGTCAACCGGTTAGAAACTTTTGAAACCCTTTTGCAAGAGCACGAAACCATCCTCTCGAAAGTGTTGGGAATAAAACCGGTTCAAGAACGTTTGTTTAGCGATTATCAGGGAGTTGTAAAATCGTTGGGAGCCTGGGGCGGAGATTTTGTATTGGTTACTTCACATCAACCGGAAAAGGTTTTCAGAGAAGAGATGCATTCCCGCGGATTTTCTGTTGTTTTTTCATGGAATGAACTCATCCTCGCGGATAAATCAGATTAACAGGTGGGTTTTGGCAGAGACCTTTTTAGTTTGAATGAAGAACTTCCATCAGCTTTGCTTTATACAGGTTGCCTACCGGAAGATATTTTCCTGCAATGACCACCCGGTTTTTCTCCACCATATCAATTTTAGGAATTGAAACAATGTAAGAACGGTGAATGCGGATAAATTGTCCGGAGGGTAATTGTTCTGCCATTTTTTGCATCGACAGCAGGGTCAGCACCATCTTTTTGTCTTCCAAAATGATTTTTACATAATCTTTCATTCCTTCGATATACAAAATGCGGTTGTACATCACTTTCACCATTTTGGTGCCGTCTTTTACAAACATAAAATCACGCGGCGTACTTTTTTCGGCCGGGACCTGTTTTTGATAAAGCTCGCCGGCCTTGTTTACAGCCTTCATAAAGCGTTGAAAGGCAAACGGCTTTACAAGGTAATCCACAGCATCCAGTTCAAAACCGGTAACTGCATAGTCGCTGTAAGCCGTGGTGAAAATAACCATTGGCCGGTAGTTCAGCGATTCGTACAACTGAATTCCGCTCATGTCGGGCATCTGGATATCCAGAAAAATCAGGTCGATTTTTTTCTTCTGTAATATTTCAAGTGCCTCAAAACCGTTTTTGCACGAAGCTTCCCGTTGCAAAAACGGAACTTTCCGGATAAATTCTTCCAGAATATCCCGTGCCAGCGGTTCATCATCGACTACAATACAGGTCATCATGCTTCTAAGTTCAGGTGTAAATGTACGATAAAATTCCCGTTGGATTCTTTGATCTCCAAATGATAACGGCCGCTATAAAGCAAATCAAGCCGTTTTCGTACGTTGGCAAGGCCAATTCCGGAAACGGTATCTTTATTTTGGGCTTTCGAGATACGGTTCATCATGTCAAACGAAAGCCGGTTTTCTTTTACCTGCAGTTTAATCTGGATGTTGCCTCCGTTGGTGTCCACGCCGTGTTTAAATGCATTTTCGATGAACGGAATAAAAAGCATGGGGGCAATCTTTTTGCCCGATAGGTTGCCCTCTGCCTGAAAATGAATTTGCACTTCCGGCGGTAAGCGCAGTTTTTGAAGCTGAATATAGTTTTCCAGATAAGCGGTTTCTTTTTCCAGGTCAACCTGTTCTTTATCCGATTCGTACAACATGTGTCGCATCAGTTCCGAAAGTTGTAAAATGGCATCCGGTGTTTTATCGGATTTTTTGATGGCCAGGGCATAAATCCCGTTAAGGCTGTTGAACAAAAAGTGCGGATTGACCTGCGATTTAAGAAAAGAGAGCTCGGAAAGAAGCTGTTGTTTCTCCAGCTCTTTTCGCTCTTTTTCCTGATGATACCACGCTTCGGTTTCCCGGGTAATGGTGCTTACAAAAAAACTCATGAGAACCATCACCACGGCTCCGGCATTTCCTGCCCGGCGGTGACGCTCGTGCCTTTTTTCAGCCCAAGGCAATGGTTTTGTCCCTGTCGTATTTATGGTTTCAACGGCAAATTTTGTCCGTGTTTTCTGCATTACAAAATCGTTAACGTAATAGGTAAAAATCAGCGCAAACAGAATGGCCAGTGAGAACAACCATTGTTTTTTGTGTAGTAACAGCCGGGGAACCAGGATAAAATAGTTTAGATAGAAAAAAAACAACACCAAAATGAAATGCAGGTTTCTTTTAACCATAAAAACCGGTCCGGAGGGCGCTTCAAATAACAGATCAGGCAGAAAATAGATAATGATCCAAACCAAAACATGTAAAGTGGGGATCAGATATTTTCGAAGATTCATGGTTTTCTTTTCAGCGAAAATAAAAAGATAAATTTTCCCCGGTACGATTATTCGACCGGTTTTGAAAAATAATCGACCGATCCCATTTCTTTGCCGCTCAAAGTGCTGGTGAATCATGGCCTTTTCCTATCTTTGCCCCTTAATTTATCACACTAAAGCCGTTTTATGAAAAAATTATCATTCCTGATGCTGCTCGCTGTTTTTTTGGTCAGTGCCTGTCAGCAGCCCGTAAAAAAGAAAACAACTATGAGAAAAAATCCTTTGCTTGGAAAATTTGATACTCCGTTTGGGGTTCCGCCGTTTCAGAAAATAAAAGCTGAAGATTACAAAGAAGCTTTTCAGAAAGGGATTGAACAACAAAATGCCGAGATTGAAAAGATCGTATCAGATACGGCGACACCCACTTTTGCCAATACGATTGAAGCGTTGGAAGAAAGCGGAAAACTGTTGCACCGTACACAAACCATATTTGAGAATATTCTCTCGGCCAATACCAATGATACGCTGCAAAAGCTGGCCAAAGAAGAAGCGCCGGTTCTTTCGGCACATGATGATAACATCCTGATGAACCAAAAGTTATTTGATCGTATCGATCAGGTTTATCAGAAAAGAAATCAACTAAAACTCAATGACGAGCAGAATATGCTGCTCGAAAAAACCTATCGCCGGTTTGTCCGGGGCGGAGCAAAACTTTCGGCTTCCGACAAAGAAAAACTGAAAAAGATTAATGGAGAACTAAGTGTACTTTCTCTGCAATTTGGCGACAATGTTTTGGCTGATAATAATGCCTTTGAATTATACCTTACGGATAAAAAAGACCTTGCCGGACTTCCTAAAACCGTGATTGATGCCGCTGCCGAAACCGCCAAGGCACACGGAAAAACAACGGGCTGGCTGTTTACACTTAACAAACCCAGTTTGATCCCGTTCTTGCAATATTCTTCCCGTCGTGACCTGCGCGAAAAAATGTTTAAAGGCTACATCATGCGGGGCGATAACAACAACAAAAATGATAATAAAGCCATTGTGAAAAAGATGGTGAACCTGCGTCTCGAAAAAGCAAAACTGTTGGGATATCCCGATTATTCATCGTATGTTTTGGAAGAGAGCATGGCCAAAACGCCGAAAAATGTTTTCCGTTTGCTGGATGAGATTACGCCTCCTGCCATGAATATGGCCCGCAAAGAAGCCGTTAACCTGCAAAAGCTGGCTGATGCCGAAGGCAATCATTTTAAAATACAACCCTGGGACTGGTGGTATTATACCGAAAAGCTCCGCAAACAAAAATATAATCTTGACGATGCCGAACTGCGTCCCTATTTTGAATTGGGCAACGTGCGTAAAGGTTTGTTTGACGTTCTCCACAAACTTTATGGAATTCAGTTTGTTCCGAATGCAAAAATTCCGGTGTATCAAAAAGATGTTCAGGCTTATGAAGTACGCGAAGCCAATGGCAAACTGATTGGAATTTTATACATGGACTTTTTCCCGCGGTCGAATAAACAGGGCGGTGCCTGGATGACAGCTTACCGGAAACAGCATTTTGAAAATGGTAAAAATGTGATTCCGGTTATTTCTGTCAATTATAATTTTACCCGGCCTACCGGCGATACGCCGGCGTTGCTGAGCCTGGACGAGGTAGAAACCATGTTCCACGAAATGGGACATGCTATGCACGGTCTTTTTAGCCAGTGTCATTACGAAAGTCTTTCCGGAACAGCGGTTCCGCGCGACTTTGTGGAAATGCCTTCGCAAATCATGGAAAACTGGGCTACTGAGCCGGCCGTACTGAAAAGCTATGCTAAAAATTACAAAACCGGGAAACCCATTCCTGATGCGCTGATCAAAAAAATGGAAGCCGCCAGCCGGTTTAATTTGGGCTTTACCCTGACGGAATATTTGGCAGCCTCTTATCTCGACATGGATTGGCACACCATTACCAAACCGTTTACCGGTAATGTGAATACTTTTGAAAAACAGGCCATGAACCGGATTCATCTGATTCCGGAAATTGTACCCCGCTATCGTAGTACTTACTTTAACCATATTTTCTCCGGGGGCTACGCTTCAGGATATTATAGCTATGTTTGGGCTGAGGTGCTTGATGCCGATGCTTATCAGGCTTTTAAGGAAAAGGGATTGTTTGACCATGCCACCGCTACCCGTTTCCGCAAAGATATTCTCTCAAAAGGCGGTACCGAAGATCCGATGAAACTCTTTAAAGATTTCCGTGGCCGGGCTCCCAAACCGGATGCTTACATGAAAAAGAAAGGATTGAAATAATTTCAATATCACCGAGAAAAAAGCCTTCGCAACCGTTGCGAAGGCTTTTTTTATTCCGAAAACTAAACGGCACTAAATTGGCGTAAGCATTCGCTTGCACCTAAAAAACCCTAAAAATGGCGGAGTATCTGCTAGTGCCTTAGCTTTTTATTTGCTTATGCTTTTATAACTTGGGCGGGCTTACACACAAAGCCATCACGGGTTGTCCGCTCATAGTCCTCGTGCCCGGCCAGTGTCGGCTAAGCGTTTGCGGGGGCTTCGCCTGTCGCCCCGCCTCCGCAAGCCTTCCATCTGCCCGGGCCCTGCGGGCTATCCGCTTCCACCCCTGCCGCAAACAAAAGATACAAAAGGAATAACTAAAACTGGCGTAAGCATCCGCTTGCGCCTTAATACAAAAACACCGCTCATCCGCGTTCAAAACGCGGATGGATTTCTAGAAAATACAACATTTGAATGTTGTTGAAAACACTAAGCTTATTAATTTAGCTACTGATCGTTTCATGATATTGCCTTTTATAAAAGGCATGTGTAATAAATAATTGCATTGTTGAAAAGGCATAATGCATTTTCTTTCATTACAATCAAAATATTCAGGCATACCTCTCATCCGCGTTCAAAATGCGGATGGATTTTCAATAAAAATCAACAGGATTGCTGTACCGGTTTTTAAGCATTACAAATGCTGTAATAAATACGTCCGTGTTACAAACACGGACGAGTTGAGGTAAGCGGTAAAAAACGAAGGTGAAAATTACTTCTGCTTTTTACAGGGAAATACTTTTTTGATAATAAGCAGGGTAACGTATAGGAATAACCAAAATATTCCTGCCATCAATGCTAAGGGAATTAAGCTACTTAAAAAATGCATAATTATGAATTTTAGGTTGTTAAACAATAATTTATGTCGTTGATGAATTGTTTAATTTTGTTTTACGTGTTACTACTTTATGATAATGGCGTTGTAATGAGAAAGATATGATCGTTATTAATTGTTGTTATGGTATTTTTTTCCTAAAAACGCCACTTTCTTACAAGTCGTCCTTTTTTAGGGTCGTAATAATGTGTACTTTCTCTTCTCTTTTTAATTTTGTTCTGTACTAAAGGTTTTGCATTTTGTTTTTGTTGTTTTTTAAACCAGTTGCCATTAATGACATTATTTATGAATGATTCACGTGTAAAAATTGCTAGGGTAACTTTTCTTTTATTTTGTTTCGGGAATAAACAATAAAGCTTATTTCTTAAATCATTAGGGTCGTCCATTAATTCCATTCCTAAAAAATCAAAAATAACGGGAACCAAACTTTCAAGCCAAGCAGATGGAAAACATTTTTCTGGAAAATTAACTTGAAAATATCCTTTTTTATTTGTTTTACGAAGATTATTTTTCAATCCTTTGACAAAGCGAGGATAATCTCTTTTTAACCGGGTTCCGTCAACAATCCAAACCATATTTTTATAAAAATTTTCACGAGAAATACGTTCCTGTGAATCAATGTGTGAATGTTGGAATTCAATTACTAAACCATGTTTGGTACGAACATCGGCTATGTGTTTTTCTCCTGTTTTTTCATCAGGTAGTAGAATTTCTTGCCATTCGTTTGGAAAATTATTTTTCCATGTACGGTGCCATTCTGTCTCGTTTTCCCACCATGGGTCACATTCGCTACTTTTTTTATGGGCCCAATGATTTATTTTGATTTTACCACATTTGGCAATTAATTCTGAGCCACAAACTGGACAAATTCCTTTAGCTCCTTTGGTCGCTTCTTTTTTCTTATTATTAACAAGAGCAAATTTCATAGTCAAAGATTAATTTTAAAAATTGTGTTTTCTGATAGCATACTTCATATTCTTAATTCAGAAATCTTTTGAAATAGCTTCAGATTATGCTGCTCAATAAATATTCCGGTGACATCAGTCATCTTTTGGCAAAAGTATTTTGTGTTTTTGGAATAGAACCTGACATTGAATGTCCAGTGGATATACCTCTCATCCGCGTTTTGAACGCGGATGGATTTCCAATAAAAATCAACAGGATTGCTGTACCGGTCTTAAGCATTACAAATGCGGTAATAAATACGTCCGTATTTATGCCGTAAGGTATCCGCCTTCTGGCGGACAACACGGACGAGTTGAGTTTTCTTTTTTCTCTCTCCAACAAAATAACCTAATTTATTTTCAAACTGCAAACATACGTCCGCTTGTGCCTTAACTTTGTCCGTTTTGGCTTCGGTAAAAAAACAACTAAATTTTTAGTTAAAAAATTTGTTTTATTGCAAAAGGTTTACTTTCTTTGCAATAATTAACTAAACTTTTAGTTATAAATAAAACGGAAAATGAAAACACTGACCAAAGCCGAAGAGCAGATCATGCAGAAACTATGGGATTTGAAAAGAGCCCATGTCAAAGATATCATTGCTGAGTTACCCCGCCCCAAGCCGGCCTATAACACGGTTTCCACCATTATTCGCATTTTGGAAAAAAAAGGTTTTGTGGGGCACCGGACGGAGGGTAAAACCTATGAATATTACCCGCTGATTACAAAAAAAGCCTATCGGAAAGCTTTTTTCAGCCATTTTTTCAAGAATTATTTTAGTAATTCTTATCGTTCTTTTACCTCCTTTTTTGCGAAGGACCAAGATCTGAGTCTTGAAGAGCTGGAAGAGATGCAGAGAATTATTCAGGAAGAAATCGAAAAGAAAAACAACCTTTAATTTGAAAATCATGAACCCGTTGATGCTTTATTTTGTTAAGTCGCTGCTCAGTCTGGGAATTTTTTACGGTGCGTGGTTCCTTTTCTTCAGAAAACAAACCGATTTCCGGTTTAACCGGTATTATTTGCTCCTTGCCACATTGCTGTCGGTCTTTATTCCATTGATTCAGTTGCCGGCACTGTTTCCTGCCGGTTTTCAAAATCCTTTGGGGCAACTCTTAACGGTGCAGCTCGGCGAAATACAGGTAGGCGACCTGGGAAGTGCTGTTGCTGCCGGCTCGGCATGGTCGCTGGTAACTATACTGTGGGATGTTTATCTTTTGGGTGTGTTTATTATGGCACTTCGTTTTTTGTTTAGTTTATTTCGCCTTTACCGGCTGGTCCGGAAATCAGAAACCAAAACAGAAGCGGGGATAAAATTTGTTTTTGTCACCGAAGAGCTTCCGGTATTTTCTTTTTTCCATTTGATTTTTATCCGTAAAGCGATATTTGAAAATCCCCGGGCGGCCGCCATTATCTGCCACGAAAAGATTCATATCCGGCAAAAACATTCTCTCGATTTAATATGGCTCGAAATACTCGGTATCTTTCAGTGGTTCAATCCCTTTGTGTATCTGATCAAAAAAGCGGTGAAAGAAAACCATGAGTTTATTGCCGATAGGGACCTAACGGTTTCCGAAAGTAGCGAAAACAGCTATCTGCATTTGCTTTTCAGCGAAGCCGGCGGTTTTGAGTTCAGTCCCATTACCCATAATTTTAGTTATTTACTTTTAAAAAAACGGATGATCATGATGAAAAATCAAAAATCCCCCCAAAAGATGCCGGTGAAATTATTATTTACGGCATGCGCTATTGCCTTAACGCTGTTTGCCTGCAGCAATGCTGACCAGCCGGTACCGGATAATTCGCCGCAGGTGGCTGTGGTTACCCAGGACAAAAAGATTGTTATTCGGGATCAGACTCCTGCTGAGCAAAACGCAATTGCCGCTCAGGCAGATACCGGCCAGGTTTTTCAAGTTGTTGAAAAAATGCCTCAATTCCCCGGTGGCTTAAA
Source organism: Candidatus Sulfidibacterium hydrothermale (assembly GCF_020149915.1). Lineage (GTDB taxonomy): Bacteria > Bacteroidota > Bacteroidia > Bacteroidales > F082 > Sulfidibacterium > Sulfidibacterium hydrothermale. The sequence continues at coordinate 2,896,182 of NZ_CP083760.1, read as the reverse complement.
AGCCCTTATGCAATACTTGGCGGATAACATCACTTATCCGGCAGAAGCTAAAAAAGCCGGGGTAGAGGGAAGAGTTTTCGTAAATTTTATTGTAGAAAAAGATGGTTCCATTTCCCATTTTAAGATTCTGAGAAGTATAGGGACCGGTGCTGCCAGAGAAGCCATCAACCACGAAGTGCTAAAAGCTTTGATGGGTATGCCTCACTGGATTCCCGGTTATCAGCATGGAAAACCGGTTCGCGTTAGTTTTAATCTTCCTGTAAAATTTTCTCTTCAATAAGCTTTTTACCAAAAGCTCTGCTTTAGACAACCTTTTTGGGCGTTTTTTTGAAACATGAAAAAAATAGTTTTCTTTCTTTTCTTTTTGTTTCTGGCCAAAGCCGGGTATACACAAAAGCTGAAAACGGTTTCCGCGCGGCGCGATTCGTTATTCCGGGTTTGGCAAAAAAGAAATGATTCTCTGGCCCGGATCAGACAGCAGGAACGGTTACATTTTTTGGCTTCGGCTAACAAAGATTCTGTTTTTGTGCTGGATCTTTCCCGTTGTGATTTCACAAAACTGCCGGATATTTCGGGCTTTAAAAAAGTGAGATCATTAAAAGCCTCAGGAAACCATTTGAAGAAAATCCCGGTTTCCTGTCTGGAAAGCGACAGCCTCCGGAATGTGGTCTTTTCGAATAATCCGCTGAAAAAGATCCGGTTTCCGAAAAATTCAACCATTACCTTTGTGAAGCTTAGCCATGACCGGTTCAGGAGAATTCCCCGCTCTATTAAACGGCTGAAAAACCTGAAAACACTGGAGATGGAGTACAATCATATAAAACGTATTCCGCGGTTTCTCCGGAAAATGACGGCATTGGAAGAGGTAAACCTGAACTTTAACGCGGTGAAGCTGAATAAACGAGCCGTGAAAAACCTGAGTGGGGTAAAAAGTATCCTGTTGGCAGGAAACCATCTGAAACAACTGCTGGAAAATGTGGATGAATGGCAGTCGGCTAAAAAACTCAACTTTGCTAAAAATGAGCTTTCTTCGCTTCCGGCATCTTTCGGTAATCTCGATAGTTTGAGAATCCTTATTTTTTATAAAAACCGGTTTGATACGATTCCTGCAGAAGTTTTCCGGTTGCACCGGTTGGTTCAGCTTGATTTTTACTACAACCAGTTGAAAGCAATTCCTCCGGCTATCGGAAGGCTGACAAACCTCCGGCAGCTTTTTCTTTCGTTTAATCACATTTCGGTGTTGCCTGATTCCATGCGCTATCTGACGCAATTGCGGTATTTGTACATTCATCATAACCAGCTGAAAGTAATTCCTTCGTGGATCAAAAACTTTTCGCATTTACAACGAGTGGGGCTGGGGTATAATCAGCTTTTTTATGTTCCGGATCTTTCCGGATTAAAAGAACTGAAAGAGCTTGATCTACAACATAATAATTTGTCTCAATTTCCCTGGAAACTGGCAGAGAGTCCCCGTATCCGGATTCTTATTCTGCGTAACAATCCTTTTATTCTATCCCCGGCAGACCGCGAAAGGTTACAACGTTTGGTAAAAGAAAAACGGGCGTATGGTTATACCTTGATTCCGTAAGTGCCTAAAGGGGAAAACCACAAAAGACAAAAAATCAAATCACAAACGAAATCCCAAAAAACAAAAAGACAAATCCCCAAAAAAGTATCAACGCTTTTCATCGTTTGAGTGTCCGCTCGAACGATAATTTCCGGACTTATCTGCGTCAAACACCGATAAGATGTGATACATTGGAGTCCCGTAGGGACGACTATTATCATTGACTCTGAATTTATTCAGAGGTCAGTGTTCAACCCCTTCGGGATTAGTTATAAATACAAGATATAATCACTTTAAGTACTTCACACTTCAAGTACTTCCATTGCCTAAAGTTGGCAGTGCCTAAAATTTGAAATGCAAAACATTAAACATTTTGAAAGGTGTACGCGTTATTCTGCCAAAAAGTCTACACACATACATGCATGGACAGGAGAATGTTGTCGCTAATCATTTTGCAGTCAGATCAATGGATAAATTAAGAGCATTTGCAATTAATACAAAATTTGATATTCTGATGTCTTCACCATTTTCAACTCTTGAGATGTAGGGTCTTTTTTTGCCAATCATTTTCGCTAAATCATTTTGACTTAGCTTTAATTCCTTTCGGCGTGTTTTAATGATTTCTCCAAAATAATATGAAAAAGCTTCATCTCTGAATTTTTCGCGAGATTCAGTTCCTTTTTTGCCGTATTTTTTTTCAATGATGTCTTTCGCTTTTATTAACTGCCCCATAATTTTACGCTTTATAAATATTTTTCTAATATTTTTTCTGCTTGCTTAATCGCTTTTTTATAATCTTTTGTCGATTTTTTATGAAAGCCCATTAAACAAATTGCTTTTGTACATTCATTAAAATTTGCATGATCTACAGCAAATATGATTACACGAATTTCGTTACCTGTTTTTATTCTTAGTTCATAAAAATGTGTATTTATTAGCTTTTTAATGAAATTTGAATGTACAATTTTTATTTCTGTAATCACCTCAATCAGTTGAAAAAACTTGGTTGATATTCTTTCACCCTGATGATCTATAAAATCTAAACATTCCGGTGTGATCAAGATTTCTCTCACAGGGCAAAAGTAACGTATTCGTTACATATATGCAAGTTTTTTTATTTTCTTTTTTTGATATGAAGTAAACTGCCCCAAGCCTATAGATTTTTTAACCTTTAAGGTGGTTTTATTTCTGAAAGGTTAATCCAAAAGTTTTACCTTTGAAAAAAATTAAAACCCATGGAGCTTTCGCCGCTAACCGCTGTTTCTCCGATAGATGGCCGCTATCGGGAAAAAACAAAATCCCTCTCGGAGTATTTTTCTGAGTATGCCCTCATCCGTTATCGTGTACGTGTGGAAGTGGAATATTTTATCGCTTTGTGCCGGCTTCCTTTGCCCGGACTGGAGCATGTGGATGCTTCCCGTTTTGATGCCTTGCGGACAATCTATCAGCAGTTTTCTGAAAAAGATGCCCGTACGGTTAAAAAGACAGAAAAAGTGACCATCCACGATGTGAAAGCGGTGGAGTATTTTGTTAAAGACAAAATGGAAGCAGCCGGACTGGGAGAGCTGAAAGAATACATTCATTTTGGATTAACGTCTCAGGATGTTAACAATACGGCATTTCCGCTTATGCTGAAAGAGGCGCATCATAATGTTCTTTTTCCGGCTCTTCAAAACCTGAAAAAGCAACTGGCCGGCCTGGCTGACCGCTGGAAAGCGGTTCCGATGCTGGCCCGTACACATGGACAGCCGGCTTCTCCTACACGATTGGGAAAAGAGCTGTTCGTTTTTGTTGAACGGCTCGAAAGACAGTTGGAATTGCTGCAGAGTATTCCGTTTTCAGGAAAATTTGGCGGAGCTACCGGAAACATGAATGCCCATGTGGTAACTTATCCGTCGGTGGACTGGAGAAAATTTGCCAATGATTTTTTGGAAAAACAACTGGGAATCCGGCGTCAGCAGACGACCACACAAATTGAACATTACGACGATCTGGCGGCCTGGTTTGATGCTTTAAAACGGATAAATACTATTCTTGTCGATTTGAGCCGTGATGTGTGGCTGTACATTTCCATGGATTATTTTAAGCAAAAGATTAAATCCGGCGAAGTGGGTTCGTCGGCTATGCCGCACAAAGTAAATCCCATTGATTTTGAAAATGCCGAGGGAAACCTCGGAGTGGCCAATGCTTTGTTGCAGCATCTTTCCGGAAAACTTCCGGTATCGCGCTTGCAGCGCGATTTAACCGATTCTACCGTACTTCGTAATATTGGGGTTCCGCTGGCCCACATGCTCATTGCTTTGCATTCGCTGAAAAAAGGATTGGGAAAGCTGATTTTGAATGAAGAAAAACTGAAAGCCGATCTAAACGATAATTGGGCGGTGGTTGCCGAGGCCATTCAGAATATTTTGCGGCGTGAGCGTTATCCGCAGCCTTACGAAACCCTTAAGGCACTGACCCGGACCAACAAAAAGATTACCCGGCAGGAAGTTTGGAAATTTATTGATAACCTGGATGTTCGCGAAGAAGTAAAAAAAGAATTAAAGGCCATTACTCCTGAAAATTATACGGGTCTTCAATGGAAGTCATCCGGCAGGAAAAAGGGATAAAAAGTTATGCAGTTTTTAGATCATATTTCTTTAAAAAATTATAACACCTTTGGTGTGAAAGTAAAAGCCCGCTATTTTGTTTCCATTTCTGCTTATGAAGAAATAGAAGATGTGGTAAAAAATTTCGACCCGGGCGAAAACCGTCATTTTATCCTTGGCGGCGGAAGTAATTTGTTGTTTACCCGCGATTTTAACGGCTGGATCTTACACAGCAACATCAAAGGATATCATGTGGTGGAAGAAACTGACGATGAGGTGCTGATTAAAGCGGGAAGCGGTGAAAACTGGAGTGATTTTGTGGACTTTACGGTGCAAAAAGGCTGGGGCGGATTGGAAAATCTGAGCCTGATTCCCGGAACAGTGGGTGCTGCTCCTGTGCAGAATATTGGTGCGTACGGCGTAGAGCAGAAAGATGCTTTTGAGTCTCTCGAAGCCTGTAATTTAATTTCCGGACAACGTTGTTATTTCAATAAGCTTGAATGTGATTTTGATTACCGGAGCAGCATTTTCAAAGGCGGCGAAGCCGGCAAATGGCTTATCCTGAACGTAACTTACCGGTTAAAGAAAAAACCGGATCTTCACCTGGATTACGCGCCGTTGCAAAAATATTTTGAGAAAACGCCTCCCGAAAAAATTACTGTCCGGGCGGTGAGCGAAGCCGTAAAAGCCATTCGTCGGGCCAAACTTCCGGATCCGGAGAAGCTGGGGAATGCCGGCAGCTTTTTTAAAAACCCGATCATTCGCGAAGAGCGTTTTCACCATTTGCAGCAGCGGTTTCCTGACATTCCTTTTTACCGGTTACCCAATGGCTGGATAAAGATTCCTGCCGGTTGGCTGATCGAACAAACCGGATGGAAAGGAAAAAGAAAAGGAGATGCCGGTGTGTACGAACGCCAGGCATTGGTGATTGTGAATTACGGTAAAGCAACAGGTCCGGAAATATTGAACTTAGCCAAAGCCATCCAAAAAGATGTTTTGAAAAAGTTTGACATTCAGCTGGAACCGGAAGTGTTGATTCTCTGAATTAAACCGTAAATTCTTTTATCCAGAAATCGTGTTTGTTGCAGAAACTGGTGGCAAAAAGTTTTCCGTGAAAACCGGCCGGAAGTTCAAATTCAGAAATGGGTTGCACGTCAGTAGGGTAGAACGTTTTGGAACCCAATACCTTTCCGGAAGCATCCACCAGTGTGTGCCGTACAATATAATGTGCTGCAGTCATGGGATGAACCGTGTGTAATTTTATTTTGTTGCCCTCAATTTTTACCTGTGGTACATGGCTGGGGGCTTTCCCGTTCCAGCGTCCCTGGTCTTTTTCTGTATAAATAATTCCTGGCAGTGCATGAATGGTTTTCTTCTGAGGTTCTGTAGCTGCAGCCAGTAACGGACCGGAAAAAGCAACAGCACCGGCCGTGATCAGGCTGTTCCGGATAAATTTTCTTCTGTTCTTCATGGGCTATATTTTTTTCTTGAAGCAAAAGTCCGCATATTTATCCGGAAAAACAAGCATTTAGCAAAATTATTTTTAACGATTCTAAATTATTTCCCAGTTTTAACGATGTGGGTCCATTGGTCTCATCTTTTATCCCAAATTACAAATCGAAATATAATCGGTATTATATGGAAATATAAAAATATCTAAATTGATTCTAAATAAGAAGGAAGTTTTGTATTTTTGTGCTTTCTACTTACGACTTTACCATGATGGACGATGCGCATTTTTTGAACCAGGCCGACCCTGCTTACATTGAAAATCTCTACCAAATTTATCAGGAAAATCCGGAAGCGTTAGACCCCGGCTGGCAACAGTTTTTTCAGGGCTTTGATTTTGCTTTGAAAAATTATCCGCAAAAAGGAACGCCGGGTTTGGAAACGACCGATGAATTTAAAGTGATCAACCTGATTAATGGTTACCGGCGCCGGGGGCATCTGTTTACCCAAACCAATCCGGTGCGTAAACGGCGCAAATATGTTCCCACCCTGTCTATCGAAAATTTCGGACTTACCCCGGACGATCTTGAGCGGACTTTCCTTGCCGGTAATGAAATAGGTATCGGTCCGGCAAAGTTGAAAGATATTGTGGCTTTCCTGGAAACGACCTACTGTCATTCTATCGGTACCGAGTATTATTTTATTCGGGATGTGACGATTGTGAACTGGTTGCGGAAAACTTTCGAGACCACCCAAAACCGTCCCCGCTATTCCCGCGAAGAAAAAGTCTATATCCTGAAAAAATTACTCCGGGCGGTACACTTTGAAAATTTTCTGCAGAAAAAATTTCCGGGGCAGAAGCGGTTTTCGCTGGAGGGAGCTGAAGCCCTGATTCCGGCACTGGATGCCGTTATGGAAAAAGGAGCCGACCTGGGTATCGAAGAGTTCGTTATCGGAATGTCGCATCGCGGACGTTTGAATACGCTGGTCAATATTCTGCGAAAACCGTTTAAAGAGGTGTTTGCCGAATTTGAAGGGGTGGAATATGAAGATGAAAATCTCCTGGGCGATGTAAAATATCATTTGGGCTACACCATCCGCCGGAAAACAAGCAAAGGAAAACCGGTAAAGTTAACCTTGTCGCCCAATCCTTCTCACCTTGAGGCGGTGGATGCTGTGGTAGAAGGAATTGTCAGGGCAAAAATGGATAACCATTTGGAACACAATCCGGATAAAATTGTTCCCATTCTTATTCATGGCGATGCTTCCATTGCCGGACAGGGAGTGGTGTACGAAGTGATCCAGATGTCTGACCTGAAAGGGTATTCTGCCGGCGGAACCATTCATCTGGTCATTAATAATCAAATTGGGTTTACCACCGATTATCTCGATGCCCGCAGCAGTACGTATTGTACCGATGTGGCAAAAACGACCCTGTCTCCGGTATTTCATGTTAATGGTGATGATGCCGAAGCGGTAGTCTTTACGGTTCAGCTGGCTATGGAATTCAGGAACCGTTTCCATAAGGATGTGTTTATTGATATTTTGTGTTATCGCCGTTACGGACACAACGAAGGAGATGAGCCCCGTTTTACCCAGCCTTTGTTGTACAAGGCGATTGAAAAGCATCCTAACCCGTACCAGATTTATAAAGAAAAACTGCTGCAGGAAAAGGCGGTTACGCCTGAATTTTGCCAGCAGGAAGAAAAACATTTTAACCAGCGGCTCGAAGAACATTATGCGGCAGCAAAATCACACAAAAAGGCGGCGATCGACAGCTTTTTGAAAGATATCTGGAAAGGAATCCGTCCGGCAACGGATAAAGATTTCCATCATTCGCCGTCAACGGCCGTTCCTAAAAAAGAGCTGCTGCAAATTGCCGGAAAAATTACGGCATTGCCCGATGAAAAGAAGTTTTACCGGAAAACTATTCGCCTACAGCAACAGCGGGCCGAAATGATTTTTAAGAAAGAACAGCTCGACTGGGCTATGGGAGAGTTGCTGGCTTATGGAAGTCTGCTGGCAGAAAATATTCCGGTACGGCTCAGTGGTCAGGATGTGGAGAGAGGTACTTTTTCACACCGGCATGCCGTTTTGCGTCTTGAAGATTCGGAAGAGAAATATGTGCCGTTAAATCATATCCGGGAACAACAGGCTCCGTTTGCGGTGTTTAACTCTCCGTTGTCGGAGTATGGGGTGCTGGGTTTTGAATATGGTTATGCATTGGCTTCGCCGCATTCGCTGGTGATCTGGGAAGCTCAGTTTGGCGATTTTGCCAATACGGCTCAGGTGATTTTTGATCAGTTTATCAGCAGTGCCGGAGAAAAATGGAATGTGATGAACCATTTGGTGGTGTTGCTGCCGCATGGTTACGAAGGGCAAGGTCCTGAACATTCCAGTGCCCGCATGGAACGGTTTCTGACTCTTGCGGCCGAGAAAAATATGCAAATTGCCAATTGTTCAACGCCGGCTAACTTTTTTCATTTACTCCGGCGGCAAATGAAACGTCCGTTTCGCAAACCGCTTATCGTATTTACCCCCAAAAGTCTGTTGCGTCATCCGCGTGCCGTGTCGCCGTTAACCGATTTTACGCAGGGCGGATTTCGTGAAGTGATGGATGATGAAACAGTCACTCCTGACCGGGTAACCCGTGTTATTTTTTGTACCGGACGGCTTTATTATGCCCTTTTGGCCGAAAGAGAGAAATTGAAAATAGATACGATGGCCTTGGTTCGTATTGAACAACTTTATCCCTTTCCGGAAAAACAGGTGAACGCGATCATCAGAAAATATAAAAACACAACCGATTTTATTTGGGCTCAGGAAGAACCAGCCAACATGGGAGCCTGGCAGTTTATCGAAAAAGTTTTCGACAAAAAGCATTCGTTGCGGCTGATAAGTCGTCCTGAAAGCGGAAGTCCGGCTACCGGTTCTCCGCAATTTCATGTCATTCGCGAACAAAAGATCCTGGATAAAGTTTTTCTGCAATGCGAATGTCCTTACCTGCATGAAGAGTGTGAGATGGCTTGTATCGGAAACCGCTGGAAATCATTTGAAAAAGAATTGGCTGCTTTGCAGGTACAACATATCGACAGTAAATTTCACTCTGGTGTTAAACCCTTGAAATAAACAATTAAACGCATGAAAGTAGAGATAAAAGTCCCCAGTCCGGGTGAATCCATTACCGAAGTACAACTGGCTGCCTGGTTGGTAAAAGATGGCCAACAAGTGGAAAAAGATCAGGATATTGTGGAAATCGATTCGGATAAAGCGACCCTTACCGTGGCTGCCGAAGCCGACGGAAAAATAAAGCTTTTGGCTAAAGAAGGAGACACTATCGAAGTGGGATCGGTTTTGGCGGTTATTGATACGGAAGTAAAAGGAGAGGCTCCGGACAAGCCGGTTGCCGGACTTCCGGAAGATAAGAAAACCGAAACCCCGGAAAAAGAAGCCCCGAAAAATGCTCCGGAAGAAAAACAGAAAAACAGGACTCCGGAAGAAGATAAAACCGGTGAAAAGCTTCATCTTTCGCCGTTGGCGCGGAAACTGCTTCAGCAGGAAGGCGCTACGGAAAAAGAATTGGCCGAATTTTTCCGGTCGGTGCGCATCGGGAAAGAAGATGTCCGGTTTTTTCTTGAAAACAGGAATCAGCAACCCCGCAAACAAGCCACCGCTGCAACCAAAACATCATGGACCGGAGAGCGGAATATCCGCCGGGAAAAGATGAGCATGCTGCGTAAAAAGCTGGCACAGCGACTGGTTTCCGTAAAAAATGAAACCGCCATGCTGACCACATTTAATGAGGTGGATATGAGCGCGATCATGGAAATCCGAAGGAAATACAAAGAGATTTTCAAAGAAAAGTTCGGTGTGGGATTGGGGTTTATGTCTTTTTTTACCAAAGCCGTTACCGAAGCGCTTCAGCTTTTTCCTCAGGTGAATGCCCAAATTTCAGGAGATGAGCTTATTTATTTCGATTATGTGGATATCGGGATAGCCGTCAGTGCGCCCAAAGGACTTGTTGTTCCCGTGATACAAGATGCCGAAAAAATGAGCCTGGCCGAAATAGAAACAGCTATCAAAACACTGGCAGTCAAAGCAAGAGAAAATAAAATTACCCTTGACGAGATGCAGGGAGGAACCTTTACCATCACCAACGGCGGGGTATTTGGCTCTATGATGTCCACACCCATTCTTAATCCGCCGCAAAGTGCCATCCTGGGAATGCACAACATTGTGAAACGGCCGGTGGCGGTTAACGGAAAAGTGGAAATCCATCCGATGATGTATGTGGCGTTGTCTTACGATCACCGGATTATTGACGGACGGGAGTCGGTGGGCTTTCTGGTGAAAGTAAAAGAAATGCTGGAACAACCCCAGCGTATGCTTTTCGGTGCCCGTAGCGCAGAAGAAGTGCTGCTGGATTTGTAAGCTAAAAAGGAAACTTTACATCATTTTTTCGGGGAACGGTTAAAATCTGTTCATTACCCGTGCTTTTCCCGCTATTTGTGTAACTTTGAACACAAAACAATTTTTCATGCCAATTTTTTATTCTTTTTAAAAATGAAAAATCTTCAAATAGTGTGGCTTTTCATCGTGTTTTTTGCCACCGGCAGTCTTCATGCCCAAAACATCACCATATTACATACCAACGATATGCACTCGCGCATTACCGGTGATGGGCCCGAAATAGATTACACCCCCATGATCATCAACAACGACAGTGTGTTGGGAGGTTTTGCGCGACTGGCTACTTTGCTGAAACAACAAAAATCAACAAACCCGAACGGAACCCTTATTTTAGATGCCGGAGATTTTTTAATGGGAACCCTTTTTAATACCATTGAGCCTCAAACCGGATTTCAGCTTTCGCTGATGAAACAGATGGGCATACAATTTACCACCATCGGCAATCATGAATTTGATTATGGCCCCAATGCACTGGCACAAGCCATTCAGGCGGCTGAAAAAAGAGGCGGACTTCCGCAAATTATTTCTACCAATCTGAACCCGGTTCCTGATGCGCCGAAAGACGGGCAGCTGGCCAAACTTTTTGCCAACAAAACCATTTTACCTTATAAAATTATTGAAGTAAAGGGAGTTAAAATAGGCATTATCGGTATCCTGGGAAAAGATGCGGCTGAAGTGGCTCCTTTAAAAGCTCCTGTACAGGTGGCAAAACAGAGTAAAACCGCCCGTAAAACCGCAAAAATGCTGAAAAAGGAAAAGCATGTTGATTTGGTTATCTGTTTGTCGCACAGTGGTGTGTATTCTGATGGAAAAGGCGGTTTTTACGGCGAAGACGTAAAAATGGCCAAAAAAGCCAAGTACATTGATGTCATCATTAGCGGCCATACTCATGTGGTTACTCCACAGCCCGTTAAAGTGAAAAATACACTGATTGTACAAACCGGATGCTATTTGCATAACCTGGGACGGCTTGATCTCACCATTAAAAACGGAAAAATTGCCGCATACCATTATCGCCTGATTCCTATTGACGACCACATTTTGGGAGATGCCAAAGTCAATGATGAAATTAACCGGTACAAAAGCCAGATCAATAAAAAAATCTTAAACCGGCAGCATTTATACTACCGGCAACCGGTGGCAGAAACATCTTTCAACTTAATGAAACACAACAAGCGGGGATATCAGCATACCAATCTTGGCGTTTTTCTTACCCAGGCCATACAGCATGATGTAAATCGTTATGGCGACAGTACCGATGTGGAACTACTTGCTTCAGGTACCATTCGTGACAATATTTTGGAAGGAAAAACCGGTGTCATTACGGTTCCTGATATCTTCAGGGTCTTGTCGCTGGGCCGCGTAAACGACAGTCTGCCGGGTTATCCGCTTGCTAAAATTTACATCACCGGCCATGAACTGAAAAATCTTATGGAAGTGTTGTTGCTTTCCAAAAGCGACGATGGTTACGTTTTTGTTTCCGGCGCAAAAGTGTATTACAACCCCAAAAAAGTGATGTTACACAAAGTGTACAAAATTGAAATAAACGGAAAACCGATAGATCTTTCCAAAAAGAATCCCAAACTTTACAGTATTACTGCTGACACTTATCTGCTTAGCTTTCTTGGCAGAGTGAAAAAACTAAGTCACGGACTGGTGAGTGTGGTTCCGAAAGATGCTCACGGAAACCCCGTTACCAATATGAACACTGCCTTGATTGACTTTAACAAAAATAAAAAAGGGATACAACCGGGAACCGAATGGCTGGCGGTTATCCATTATCTGCAACAGCTAAAAGACAAAAATAACGATGGCATTCCGGATATTCCGTTACAATACAAAAAGCCTTTATCGCATCGTATTGCCGGAAAAAAAGAAAATTAAAACCGGTTACGGTTTTCGTTTAATGAAAAGCATCTAAAATCCGGGTCAGGAATTTGTTGTAATCAAATTCTCCGTGGCCGTTTAGTCCCATCCGCACCACAACCAGATCTTTTGACGGAATGATGTACACCCGCTGACCATGGAAACCGTCGCAATAATAAATGTCCGGATATCCTTTGATTTCATGGGTTCCTTTATTCAGCCAAAACTGGGCGCCGTATTGGTCTTGTGATTTTCGTGCCGGTGTGTGGGCATATTTTACCCAGCCTTTGGGAAGAAGTTGTTTTCCCTGCCATTTGCCATTTTGCAGATAGAGCAATCCGAACCGGGCCCAGTCGCGGGGCGTGGCAAAGGTATACGACGATCCCACAAAATTTCCACTGGCGTCCGTTTCCAGTACCGCCGAACGCATCCCGATTTTGTTGAACAATGCTTTCCGCGGAAAATTCCAGTATTGTTGGTCGTTGCCTATGGTGCGGCGGATAATCTCCGAGATGATGTTGGTGTTTCCCGACGAATAGTACCAAACCGAATCCGGCGGATAAATGGCCGGATGCTGAATGGCAAATTCCGCCATGTTTCCTTTTCGATACAGCATGATGGTAACATCGGAAATATCGCCGTAATCTTCATTCCATTTCAGTCCGCTGCTTTGGTGCAGAAGGTCGGCCAGCCGGATATTTTTCCGCGCGTCGTTTTGCCACTCTTTGATGGGAGCCGGAGCATTGACCTTCAGTTTCCCCTCTTTTACCAAAATACCAATGAGCGCACTGGTAATGCTTTTGCTCATCGACCAGCCCAATATCCGGGTGTTTTTATCAAATCCCGGAGCATATTTTTCACGCATAAAAAGGGTGTCATAAGCCACAACAACGGCTCGGGTATTGCCGGCGTTGAATGCCGAATCAATGGCTGCCTGCAGCTTTTTTATGTCCACAGCCGGCGGAAGGGTGTCGCGCATTTTGTCGCCCATAGGCCAGTAAATATTTTGTGGATTTTTAGGAAGAACCGGTTCCGTCATTTTTTGTTGCATCACTTTGTTGATGTCGGCATCGGCTACCAGCGTACAACCGAGTCCCTGGCGGTAAACCGCCACCTGTTTAGCCATGCCGAGAAAAGTACCCGTTACCCGTTTGTGTTTTTTGTCAATGACGTTGTGTGAAAGGTTGACCGGAAAAAAACTCAAGTCGTGTTTTTCAATGTCTTTTTGGGTGCGATGAGTCAGAAAAGTCCACGAAGCCAGGTCTTTGGCCGCATATCCTGTAAAAATAGGTGCCCGGGCAATAAAATAATTGGCACCATAAGCCAGTGCAGCCACTACCACTACAAGTACAAGGTATTTAAATTTTTTCATGGTAAAACGGTTTAGAAGAGGTTCAAAGATAGAAAAATCGGGGAAACGGGATTTTGTCAGGGAAAAAGAATTTTTTGTATCTTGCTTACCGTAAAACCCGTGCCCTGTAATGTTCCATATTTGTTCAAAACAAAAAGCGACCCGAATTTCTTCAGACCGCTTTGAATGTTTTCACAACGGAATAATCCTTATTGTGAATTGCTTCAATTTGTAACACCAAAGATAAGAAATATTTTAAAAAGAGATCATGAAAAAGATTTTAGGCTTGGATTTGGGAACCAACAGTATTGGTTGGGCCCTGATTAATTTGGATTTTGACAATCAACAGGGATCCATTCAAAAAACCGGAAGTCGAATAATTCCTATGGATCAAGCGCAATTAACTGATTTTGCATCGGGTAATTCTATTTCACAAACAGCTGAACGTACGAGATACAGAGGAATAAGACGACTTTATCAAAGGAGTAACTTGCGAAGAGAACGTTTGCACAGAGTGTTAAAAATATTGGATTTTTTGCCGGAACATTATAAAAATGCTATTGATTTTGAGAAACATCCGGGGCAATTTCGATATGAAGTGAAGATAAATTATCAGAAAACCATATCCGGAAAATATGAATTTGTTTATATAGATTCTTTTAAGGAAATGGTTGATGATTTTAAGAGTAGGGGACTAAATATAAAAATCCCATACGATTGGACGATTTATTATCTCCGCAAAAAAGCACTCACTCAAAAAATTTCCAAAGAAGAGATTGCCTGGTTATTGTTGAATTTCAATCAAAAAAGAGGGTATTATCAACTTAGGGGAGATGAAATAGAAGAAAATGATGAAAAAGATGAAAAATATTATGCTTTAAAAGTAATTGATGTCAAAGAAACAGAAGATAAAAATGCTAAAGGGATTTGGTACAATGTAATTTTGGAAAACAACTGGGTTTATAAAAGGCTGAGCAAAGAACCTCTTACCAATTGGATTGGGAAAACCAAAGAATTTATTGTCACAACTACTGTAGGTAAAGATGGTACCTTAAAAAGAAGTTTTCGTTCACCAAAAGAGGATGACTGGAATTTACTGAAGAAGAAAACAGAACAGGATATTGAATCTTCGGAAAAACAAGTTGGAGAATACATTTATGACGTGTTACTTCAAAATCCAGCTCAAAAAATACGAGGAAAATTGATTAGAACAATTGAACGAAAGTATTATAAAACTGAATTACAGAAAATACTGCAAACCCAAATATCCTTTCATCCGGAGTTACAGGATAAAAATCTGTATGAAGCTTGTTTAAACGAACTTTATCCTCACAACGAAGCGCATCGGCAAAATATTGATGATAAGGGTTTTCAGTATCTTTTCTTGGAAGATATTATTTTTTACCAACGCCCTTTAAAAAGTAAAAAATCAACAATTGCCGGATGTCAGTTTGAGACCAGAACTTTTAAAAAAACAGAAACAGATGTGATAACAGGGATTGAAAAGGAGATAACTGTTACCGAACCTCTTAAAGCCATAGCCAAATCACATCCTTTGTATCAGGAATTTCGGTTGTGGCAATTTCTGAAAAACCTGAAAATTTATCAAATTAATGACGACCAAGGAAAACTGATTGATAAAGACGTTACCAATGAATTGTTTCAAACAGAAGCCGGTTGGACAGACCTGTTTGATTTTCTGAGTGTAAGAAAAGATGTTGAACAAAAAAATATTATCCAATACCTGATTACAAAGAATCTTATCGACAAAAAACAAAAAAACAATTATCGATGGAACTATGTTGAAGACAAAAAATATCCGGCTAATGAAACAAAAATGCTTTTTTTATCCCGTTTGAGAAAACTTTCCCATTTAAATGCAGATGAATTTCTTACGGATGAAATTGAGCAACAACTTTGGCATTTGATTTATTCTATTAAAGATTTGAATGAGTATGAAAAGGCGCTCCATACTTTTGCAAAAAAACATAATCTCGACGAAGAGGCATTTGTGGAAAATTTCATAAAATTTCCCTCATTCAAAAATGAATATGGAACCCTCTCCGAAAAAGCGATTAAAAAATTACTGCCCTTGATGCGAATGGGAAAATATTGGAGCGAAGATGCTATAGACCGGGTTACAAAAAACCGGATAGAAAAAATATTAACCGGAGAATTTGATGAAAAAATTCAGGACAGAGTTCGTGAGAAAACAAAAGATTTTACAACAATTAATGATTTCAAAGGATTACCGTTGTGGCTGGCTTCCTATGTGGTTTACAACAGACATGCGGAAAGCGGGAACATAAAACCCTGGAAATCACCGGAAGATATTGATAAATATTTACGTGAATTTAAACAACATAGTTTGCGTAACCCGATTGTAGAACAGGTAGTTACAGAAACATTGAGAACCGTACGGGATATTTGGGATTATTATGGAAACAGTAAAGAAAATTTCTTTGATGAAATTCATATCGAATTGGGACGAGAAATGAAGAACCCGGCTGAAAAGCGGAAACAAATAACCCAAAAAATTATTGAAAATGAAAACACTAATCAGCGGATAAAAGCAATACTACAGGAACTGAAAAATGAGGGAATTCCGGAAATTAAGCCCTATTCGCCAAGTCAGCAGGAAATATTGAAAATATATGAAGAAGGTGTTTATCAAAATCCTAATGCCAAATATGATGAGGTTTCCGAAGATGAAATTGAGAAAATAAGAAAAGCCTCTTCTCCCACAGTTTCTGAGATTATACGTTATAAATTATGGCTTTCGCAGGGGTATATTTCTCCCTACACGGGAAAAATAATACCGTTAAGCAAACTTTTTTCAACTGATTATCAAATCGAACACATTATCCCGCAATCGCGTTATTTCGATGATTCCATGAGTAATAAAGTAATTTGCGAGAGTGAAGTTAATCAGCTAAAAGATAACCAAACTGCGTATGAATTCATTAAAAATCATGGAGGTGAAAAAGTTGACCTGGGGCAAGGGAAAAGTGTAGAGATTTTTAAACTTGATGATTATGAAAATCATTGTAATAAATATTTTAAAAAGAACCGTACAAAGTTAAAGAACCTGTTAAGCGAAGATGTCCCTGAAGGCTTTATTAATCGTCAGCTAAATGATAGCCGTTATATCAGTAAACTAATAAAGGGTTTGTTGAGTAACATTGTCCGACAGGAAGATGAACAAGAAGCGGTTGCCAAAAATATTGTTACTCTTACCGGAAGTATAACTTCTGTTCTGAAACAAAACTGGGGCTTAAATAATAAATGGAATGAGATTATTGCCCCTCGGTTTAAACGATTAAATGAATTAACGGGTTCTAACAACTTTGGTTTTTGGGATTTCAAAATCAATGCTTTTCGCATACAAGTGCCGGATGAAGTTTCCAAAGGATTTAGTAAAAAAAGAATTGATCACAGGCATCATGCTTTAGATGCTTTGGTAATAGCCTGTTGTACAAAAGATCATATCAATTATATTACATCATTAAATACCCAGAGAGAAAATTATAGTCTTATATCCAAATTGAGAATTGTTGAAAACGTTGAAAAAATCGATCCTCACACCGGTGAAATAAAAAGCCGGAAAGTAGCTAAAGCATACAAACTGCCCTGGCCGACTTTTCCTATGGATGCAAAAAATGCACTGGAAAAAACAGTGGTCAGTTTTAAACAAAATATCCGGGTTATCAATAGGTCAAAAAATAAAACATGGCAGTGGGTAGAAAAAGATGGAAAACTTAAAAAACAACTTGTACAACAAACAAAAGGAGACAACTGGGCGATTAGAAAACCGCTGCATAAAGAGATGGTTTCGGGTAAAGTGTTGATTAATAAAAAGAAGAAAGTTTCCCTAAAGAAAGCCTTTGAAAATCCGGAATTGATAATTAACCAACAGATAAGAAAGGCGATTCAGCAGGTTAATGTCGAAGACCGGATACATTACTTTAAAGAAAATCCCCTTCAAATTAATGGGAAAAAAGTTACACATGTATCTGTTTATACTGAGGCAACGGCAGTAAGAACTCCTCTCTCTGAAATAAAAAATTATAAGCACATTGAAAAAATTACCGATAGCGGAATAAAAGAAATACTTATTCGTCATTTGCAAAATTTTGTGGGTGAAAATGGAAAGGCGAATTTTGATGCCGCTTTTAGTCCAGAGGGTATCGACGAATTAAATAAAAACATCAAACAACTCAATGGCGGAAAAAAACATCAACCCATTTACAAGGTTCGTTTATTTGAAGAAGGGAATAAATTTGCTGTTGGGACAAAAGGAAACCGAAGTAAGAAATATGTGGAAGCGGCAAAAGGAACCAATCTCTTTTTTGCGGTTTATCTTGGTGAAAACGGTAAACGAAATTTTGAAACGGTTCCGTTAAACGAAGTCATTGAACATCAAAAGCAAACTGCCCATTTACCCAAAGACAAGAGAACGCCGGTTCTGGTAAAACCCGAAAAAGGGGAGTTTCTTTTTACACTTTCTCCCAACGATTTGGTATATGTTCCTACAGAAGAAGAACGGGAAAATCCGGCATTGGTTGATTTTAAAAATCTGAAAAAAGAACAAGTAAATAGGATTTATAAAATGGTAAGTTGTACAGGAAATCGTTTGTATTGCATTCAAAACAACATTTCAAAACCAATTTACAATAAATTTGAATTCAGTAAATTAAACAAACTGGAGTTTGATTTAAATAATTTTTCGATTAAAGAACGTTGTTGGAAACTTAAAACCGACCGGTTGGGAAATATAATTCAGGTAACAAGATGATCAAACGCACCCTTTATTTTGGCAATCCCTGCTATCTGTTCAAAAATCAAAATCAACTGGTGGTGGAATTAGAGAACGGAGAAAAGAAAACGGTTCCTATCGAAGATATCGGCATCATCATTCTTGATCATTATCAAATTAAAATTACCCAACCGGTTTTGCAAGCATTGGTGGCAAATAATACTGCTGTTTTGGTCAATGATGCTGCGCATCTTCCTTTGGGACTGATGTTGCCGATGGCTTCACACAACACGTACACCGAAAAATTACATTTTCAGGTAAATGCCACTAAACCACTTAAGAAGAACCTTTGGCAGCAAACCATAAAACAGAAAATCCGCAATCAGGCCTCGTTACTTCGGCAGGAAGGAGTGGATACCGAAAATATGGACTATTGGGCATCGCAAGTAAAAAGTGGTGATCCGGATAATTACGAAAGCCGGGCGGCTGCTTATTATTGGCGGACACTTTTTGATGTTCCGTTTAAGAGAGAGCGATTTGGTATTCCACCCAATAATTTACTGAATTACGGCTATGCCATTTTACGGGCTGTGGTAGCTCGTTCGCTGGTTGCCAGCGGAATGTTGCCGGCTCTCGGTATTCATCACCGCAACAAATACGATGCTTATTGTCTGGCTGATGACATTATGGAACCTTACCGGCCTTATGTTGATCGTGTTGTATTATCAATTACGGACAGAGAAGATTTTGAAGGAGAATTAACCACCGATGTAAAACGAAGATTGTTGCAAATTCCGGTTGTTGACGTCACGATCAACGGAAAAAGCGGACCACTTATGGTAGGGATGCAACAAACCACGGCTTCGCTGATGCGTTGTTTTGAAGGGGGAATTAGAAAAATTAGTTATCCCGATTTCGACTAATGTCATGAACTCGCTGTCAAAACTTAACCAATACCGGATTATGTGGGTTTTTGTGTTTTATGATTTGCCGACCGAAACCAAAAAAGACCGGAAAAATATCGCCTTGTTTCGTAAAAAATTACAACAAGACGGTTTTACCATGTTGCAATTTTCCATTTATGTTCGTCATTGTAACAGCCGCGAAAATGCCCAGGTACATATCAAACGGGCTAAACTTTCGCTACCTCCAAAAGGCGAAGTGATCATTTTTACCTTAACCGACAAACAATTCGAAATGATGGAATTTTTCCGTGGGCCAAAAGAAACGCCGGCACCCGAAACGCCACAGCAACTGGAACTCTTTTAAAAAAATCCGGCAAAACAGTTTTTATTTTACCGGATTCAGGAATCAAAAAAGCGCTTTTCCTCTTTAGATTCCGGTTTTGCACGGCTTTTTTTCGTTCTGAAAACAAACATAAAAGACTAATAATCAATCCGATTAAGGCCATTATGCTGTGCTTAATATTTCAAAGATACAAATTGAAAGCAATTCACAACAAACCGGTTATTTCTTGTAAAATTGGCTGAGCTGTGCTTAATATTTCAAAGATACAAATTGAAAGCAATTCACAACGTAATTTGGAATTTCCCGCGGACAAAGGGTGCTGTGCTTAATATTTCAAAGATACAAATTGAAAGCAATTCACAACATCTGGCCGTGTGCAACGCCGCCGACGGCGGCTGTGCTTAATATTTCAAAGATACAAATTGAAAGCAATTCACAACTTATCACAGCATCCAACATTGGCAAATCAAGCTGTGCTTAATATTTCAAAGATACAAATTGAAAGCAATTCACAACTTATCATCACTTTTTAAATCGTCAATAATTGCTGTGCTTAATATTTCAAAGATACAAATTGAAAGCAATTCACAACTCTCCTTCGGGCATCGGTTTTTCGGGTTCCGCTGTGCTTAATATTTCAAAGATACAAATTGAAAGCAATTCACAACGATTAAGATATTTGTAATAATCTTTTTCTAGCTGTGCTTAATATTTCAAAGATACAAATTGAAAGCAATTCACAACTGGTGTTAATAGTTTCCGGTAACTCTTCTTGCTGTGCTTAATATTTCAAAGATACAAATTGAAAGCAATTCACAACCAAAAACGCCGGAAATAAAATTTCGTACGCGCTGTGCTTAATATTTCAAAGATACAAATTGAAAGCAATTCACAACACCACGTCAGAAACAATGGCACCAAAACCGGCTGTGCTTAATATTTCAAAGATACAAATTGAAAGCAATTCACAACAGCCTTCGAGTCGTTGAATAATCTTACGCTGCTGTGCTTAATATTTCAAAGATACAAATTGAAAGCAATTCACAACAGAACGTTATCGCTTTTTGAAATCAAACCTGCCCGACTGTGTCATTCGGGCGGAGATACAAATTGAAAGCAATTCACAACCGTTTGTTCCGGTGTCAATGTTCTTGATCTACAGTGCCAATATTTCAAATCTGCCCGACTGATATCGTTCAGGCGGGGATACAAATTGAAAATTACACCAATACAAAGATATTAATTCTGTTTCATTAAGCAAGGTTGTTTCTTCTTTCAGGTCGGATAAGACCTGAAAGATGGAAGACGAACCGTTCCAACCGCAAATTGATATGGCCACTTTTCAGGTTTGACCCAACCTGAAAAGTGAAAATACATCCTTCTCTCACAACAAAAACTCCTTTGATTTTATGTGTTATTTATCAAAAAGTCGTTTGAATTTGTGTATGTCTTAAAACAATTTCTCTTTGTGGTACTTGGTGATATACTTTGCGTTCTTTCGTGGTGAAATACAAAAGCTTCCAATTTATACCGGTTGATTACAGCTTTCCTAAACAGTTCTCTTCCGGCTTCAGACTTCCCGCTATTGTTCATTCAACTCTTCCCGGAGGGCGTCTGTTTTTTCCTTTTTTACCGGTCAGGTCGTCGCCGAGGTCTTCGCGTGCTTTATCGGCCACTTTTTGCAATTCAGCCACAACCTGCGGGTAAAGTGCTTTTACATCGTAACGTTCTCCCGGGTCGCGGCGCAGGTCGTACAGCGCCAGGCCGGTAGAATCCCAATTGTATTTTCCCGGCATGCCGCCTGTGCCGGGCAAAACCCCTTCGTACGAGCGATAGGTATGCGGAAACACCAGCTTCCAATGGCCTTTTCGAACGGCTTCAAGACTGTTGCGGCGGTAATAGTAATAGAAAACTTTTCGCGGGTTGGCCTTTTTATCCCCCAGCAAAAGGGGCAGAATACTCACTCCGTCGATTTTCAGTTTGGGCAGAGGTGCGCCGGTTATCTCGGCCAGTGTCGGTAAAATGTCAATGGTTGACGACAGTTTGTTACAGATGGTACCCGGAGGAATTTTTCCGGGCCAGCGGGCAATCATCGGTTCACGCTGACCACCTTCCCAACTGGTTCCTTTGCCTTCGCGCAAACCGCCGGTTGATCCGGCATGATCGCCAAAATTGAGCCAGGGACCGTTATCGCTGGTGAAGATGACCAGCGTGTTATCTTCCAATCCGTTTTTTTTCAGTGTTTTAAGAACTTCTCCCACTGACCAGTCCACTTCCATCATCACATCGCCGAAAATTCCCTGTTTGCTTTTCCCGCGGAACCGGTCGGTTACCCCCAAAGGAACATGAACCATAGAGTGTGCAATGTACAGAAAGAAAGGTTTATCCTTGTGGCGGTTAATAAAATCAACGGCAAAACGGGTATAATAATAAGTCAGCGAATCCATATATTTCATTCCCCGGATTTCTTTTATCTTTTTATTCCCCTTTATCAGCGGAAGTTGCGGGTATTTTTTCTTCCAAGGCCTTTTTGAATTTTTGCCGATAGGCCGGCCGTCATATTCGTAGGGCCACATGTCATTGGAATAGGGCAACCCGAGAAACTCATCAAAACCGTGCTGCAACGGCAGGAATTTTTTCTGCCATCCCAGGTGCCATTTTCCTGTCATTCCGGTAACATATCCTTTCTTTTTCAGCATCTGTGCAATGGTGGTTTCTTTGTCGGATAAACCAATTTTGGAAAAAGGCATTAAAGCACCGACTATTCCGATTCGGTTGGGATAACAACCGGTTAAAAGACCGGCCCGTGAGGCACTGCAAACTGCCTGAGCCGCATAAAAATTGGTAAATCGCATGCCTTCGGCCGCCAACTGGTCGATATTAGGCGTTTGATAATTGATGGCGCCGTAACTTCCCACATCGCCATAACCCATATCGTCCATAAAAATGAGTACAATATTGGGTAGCTTGCTTTTCTTTTTTGCCGGGATATTTTGGCATCCGAAAGAAATCAGGATAAGCAAAACGCTCATCCAGCGCGCGGTTTTTGTCATGAGATTTTTCATGGTTTTGTAAAGGGGTTGATTAACAAAGGTAAAGATAAAAATTTCCGTATTTACGGGGGGAATTTGATGGGAAAGAATTTATTGTTAGTTTTTCACAATATAGCCGTTTTTAAGAGGTTTTGCTTTACCTTTGTAAAAAAAAGCATGAAACGCAAAGTCGATTTTCTGGTCATCGGTTCGGGCAGTGCCGGACTGATATTTGCTTTAAAAGTAGCCCCTTACGGAAAAGTATTGGTTCTTACCAAAGACAAAATGGAATATACTGCCACTTCGTTTGCCCAGGGAGGCGTGGCTGCCGTAATGTATTCGCCCGACAATTATGAGAAACACATTGCAGATACGCTAAAGGCCGGTGCCGGTATCAACGATAAGGAGATTGTCAAAATTACCATTACCGAAGCGGCTGACCGGGTGAAAGAACTGATTGAATGGGGAACCCAATTTGATAAAGAATCTTCCGGAAAGTATGCTCTGGCCCGTGAAGGTGGTCATTCGGAGTACCGGATTTTACATCATCAGGACAATACCGGTTTTGAGATTCAGCGGGCATTAAGCGAAAAGGCCAAACAGCATCCGAATATCGAAATTCTGGAAAATTATTTTGCCATCGACCTGATTACCCAGCACCATTTGAACGAGGAAGTTAACCGCAGAAGAACGGATATTGAGTGTTACGGGGCTTATGCCATGAACATGAATAGCAATGAGGTGGAAACGATATTGGCGAAAGTAACTATGGTGGCTACCGGAGGTATGGGAAATATTTACCAGACCACCACCAATCCGCTGGTGGCTACCGGCGATGGACTGGCCATGGCTTACCGGGCAAAAGCACATCTTGAAAATCTGGAATTTGTTCAGTTTCATCCCACGTCGTTATACAATCCGGGCGAAAAGCCCTCCTTTTTGATTACGGAAGCCCTGCGGGGTGCCGGAGCGGTTTTGAAAACAAAAAAGGGCAAACCCTTTATGAAAAAATATCATGAGTTGGGATCGCTGGCTCCGCGTGATATCGTGGCCCGTGCCATCGACAACGAGATGAAACTCTCCGGGGACGATTATGTGTATTTGGATGCTACACAGATCAGTAAAAATGAAATTTTACATCATTTTCCGACCATTTATGCCAAATGTCTGAGCATTGGTATTGATATTACCAAAGAGATGATTCCGGTGGTACCGGCGGCACATTATTCCTGTGGCGGCATCAAAACCGATGCGCATGGGCGTACAACCATCCACCATTTATTTGCTGCCGGCGAAGTGGCCTGTACTGGTTTGCATGGGGCAAACCGCCTGGCATCTAATTCGTTGCCCGAGTCTGCTGTTTTTTCACACCGGGCTGCAGTAAAAGCGGCTGAAGAGATTAAAGAAATTCCGTTTAACGAAGCGGTTCCCGAATGGGATGCCAAGGGCCGGGTGCTGAATGAAGAGATGATCCTGATTACCCAGTCGAAAAAGGAGTTGCAGGCTATTATGAGCAGCTATGTGGGTATTGTTCGCTCGAACCTGCGATTAAAAAGGGCTTTTGACCGGCTGGAGATTTTGTATAAGGAAACCGAAGATCTGTATGAAAAGTCAATCGTCTCCAAAGAAATTTGTGAGTTGCGTAATATGATCAATGTGGCTTATTTAGTGATTAAGATGGCCATGAACCGGAAAGAGAGTATTGGTTTGCATTATTCCATTGATTATCCTGAAAAAAAGAAATAACTATGGCTTTGATTAAAACAGTACGCGGAAAGACGCCGCAATGGGGAAAGCGTTGTTATCTGGCTGAAAATGCTACGTTAACCGGAGATGTTGTTATGGGTGATGATTGTAGTGTGTGGTTTCAGGCTGTATTGCGTGGCGATGTGCATTATATCCGGATAGGTAACCGTGTAAATATTCAGGATGGTGTTATCATCCATTGTACTTATCAGAAGTATCCGGTAAATATTGGTGACAATGTATCGCTTGCTCATGGGGCCATTGTGCATGGCTGTACCATTCATGATAATGTATTGATTGGGATGGGAGCTATCGTGATGGATAATGTGGTGATTGAAAGCAATTCGATTATTGCTGCCGGTGCTGTAGTTACGAAAAACACAGTGGTTCCTTCGGGAAGTGTTTTTGCCGGTACTCCGGCCAAAAAGATTAAAACCATTGATGCCCGGCTTACCGAAGAAGAAATTAAACGGATTGCAGATAATTATTCGATGTATGCTTCGTGGTATGAGGAAGAGTAAAGCCGGATAGTTCCATAAAAAAAGCCTGCTGATCAGCAGGCTTTTTTTATGGTTAAAAGTTCTTTAACTATTTCAATCCCAGTTTCTTTTTTACCAACGGAGTAACATCATCGCCGTTAGCGTAAAACAACACTACGCCTTGTGAAACATCAAGGATGTAAGTATAATGATACTCTTTTCCTACCGCATCAATAGCATTTTTTACTTTCGTAATGATGGGCTGAAAGAGTTCTTGTTGTTTTTTCTGAACATCTTGGTCAGCAGAAGCCTGGAAAGCCTGGATGCGCTGTTGCAGGTCTGAAATTTCTTTTTCTTTGGTTTGGCGGATCAGATCAGACATGGTGCCTACATTACTTTGATAATCTTGCACTTTTCTCTGATATTCCTGTGCCATAGCCTGCATTTGTTTTTGCAACCCGGTAGCATATCTTTTTACCTGTGCCTGGGCGGAATCAGCTTCCGGCATCATGCCCATCAGCTTATTTGAATTAATGTAGCCGATTTTCAACGGGGTTTGGGCAAATCCAACTCCGGAAATAAAAAGAACGGCTGCCAAAAGTAAAATTCCTCTCTTAATTGTTTTCATTTTGTGAATATTGTGATGAATAATTATTGAACCTATTGAGCCGCAAATGTAAAAAAATTTAAATAACCTGTGTCATAAAATTCGTTAAATAGAAAAAAATAACATCCCGTTTTACCGGCCATTACCTGCATGATTTGTCTGCATTACTTTTCCCAGCTCATCTAATACGGCATCGCTGATGTCATATTTCGGATTACCATACAAAAGGGTAGGACTGCCGGCTTTGTCAAAAACAAAGGCAATATTTTCGGTTGTGGCTACAGTTTGAATGGCATTGTACACCTTTTCCTGAATCGGTTTGATGAGTTCTTCCCGTTTTTTGAAAAGTTCGCCACCCGGACCAAAATACTTTTTCTGTAATTCTTTTACTTCATTGTCTTTGGCTACGATGGCATCTTCCCGTTTTTTCTTTACATCTGCCGGAAGCAGTACGGATTCGGCCTGATACTTTTTGTACATTTCACTAACCTGTTGGTGTAGTGCGGCAATCTGTTTTTGCCATTTGGTTGAAAGTTCATTCAGTTCGTCTTGTGCATCAGTATATTCCGGAATGTTGTTCAGGATATATTGGGTGTCAACAAAGGCACTTTTTTGTGCATGGACATCCTGGCTCCGGAAAAGGAACAACAAGATGAACAGGGCAGAGACAAGGGGAAAAATGGTCTTTTTCATAAGGCAAAAAATTTGTGTTCGTTTTATCGGTTGCAATAAGTTTGCCAAAATTAATCCAAAGAACCGTTCATCGAGAAGTGGAAATGACTTCCGTTAGCATCAGGAATTCCCGGAATTTCATCAAAACCGTAACCCCAATCAAGTCCTAACAAACCAAACATCGGCAAATAAATACGTGCTCCGATTCCGGCAGACCGTTTCAGGTCAAACGGATCGAAATCGTGTGTTCCTGCCCAGGCATTTCCTGCTTCAAAGAAAGCTTCGATGTAAATGGTGGATGTGGGAGCCAAAGAAATAGGATAACGCAGTTCAAGGGTATAACGCGAGTAAATGGTTCCCCCCAGGTTCCGGTTTTTGTAATAGTCAGGTGTAATGGTTTCATTACCGTAACCCCGCATACCAATCACCTCACGTCCATCGTAGTTGTTGTATCCCGACAAGCCGTCGCCACCAAGGTAGAACCGTTCGAATGGTGTGATTCCCAGGTCGTTGTTATATGTTCCAAGATATCCGAAACGGGCTTTGGTTACCAATACCATTTTCGGCATCAGCTCAAAATAGAGATAGGCCTTAAATTTCCATTTGTAATATTCAATCCACTTGTATTTTTCGGCATCTGACATTGTCCGGTAATCTTTGTTGGAGAATAGAGAATAAGGCGGAGTTAATTCGAGCGACAATGAAATGTCAGAACCTGACCTCGGATAAATAGGCTGGTCAACTGAATTCCGGCCCAGTGTGATGGTATAGTTCAGGTTGTTGTACCGGCCGTTTCCATCGCCTACAGAAAAGATGGATGCATAGTTTTCCAGGTTGTAAAGCTGAATGTTAATGGCTTGATAAAGTGTGAAATAGTCATCCGGCCATTTTAATCGTTTTCCTAATCCGATGGTGATGGCGTGGCTGACAAATTTTTGATTTCCGTTATAGTAATAGGCGGTGTCTTCCGGATCAGGAGTAACGGTTGTTTCGCCGTTTATGGAGTAGATGGAGTAATAATACGAAACGGTCAGGGCATTGGGTTTTCGTCCACCAAGCCAAGGTTCGGTAAAGGTAATTCCGGCACTCATATAACCGGCACCATACGTTTGAAAACGAAGGGACAGCTTTTGACCGTCGCCCGAAGGTACCGGACGCCAGGCTTTTCCGTTAAAGAAATTTCTCAAAGAGAAGTTGTTAAAACTCA
The DNA here is from genome assembly GCF_020149915.1 of Candidatus Sulfidibacterium hydrothermale. Lineage (GTDB taxonomy): Bacteria > Bacteroidota > Bacteroidia > Bacteroidales > F082 > Sulfidibacterium > Sulfidibacterium hydrothermale. Next base: position 2,869,144 of record NZ_CP083760.1, on the reverse strand, counting down.
GCCCGATGGTTCCAATAACACGGCCATATCCCCAACCACCGGAAAGCTCAATCTGGTCGGCAGAAGTTTCTTCTACGCTGTAGTTGATATCTACCGTACCATTAGCCTGGTTGGGCTTGATATCCGGTTTCAGGTTTTGGGCATTGAAATATTTCAGGTTGGCCAGCTCACGGACACTCCGGATAACAGCCGTACGGCTAAATAACTGGCCGGGTTTGGTACGCAGCTCACGGATAATAACGTGGTCGTTGGTTTTGGTATTTCCCGAAACGGTAACCTTGTTAATGCGTGCCTGTTTCCCCTCATGAATCCGGATTTGCAGGTCAATGGAATCATTCCCGACATAAGTTTCTACCGGTGTGGCAGAGAAGAACAGGTATCCGTTGTCCATGTACAAACTACTGACATCGAACCCTTTATCGTTATAATTCAGGTTGGTTTCCAGCAGTTTTTTGTTATATACGTCGCCCGGTTTAATGCCAAGAACAGCACTTAAGAATTTGGAAGAATAAATGGTATTTCCTACCCACGTGATTTTCCGGTAGTAATATTTGTCGCCTTCTTTCAGGTAAATATCAATCCCAATATCCGACTTGTCAATTTTGTAAACCGAATCTTTTACAATCTGGGCATCACGATACCCTTTGGCATTGTATTCTGCAATGATTTTGTTCAGGTCGTCCTGGAATTTCGATTCAATAAACTTGGAACTTTTGAAGATTTGAAGCCGGTAATTCTTGGTAAAATAATTTACCCACTCATTTTTCAGTTTTTTCGGCTTCAGCGTAACAATGTCGGCTACAGAATTTACAACCACCATTCCCAAAGGATTGAGAGGGTTAAAGTAACCTTTTTCGCGGGTGTCTTTCATGGCTTTTCGCACTTTATCATCCGAAAAGGCATGGTTTCCGTAGATGTTGATTTGGGCAATTTTAACCCGTTTGTTTTTCTTTACGTTGATGATGAGGTCTTCAAACTCATTCCGGTTGTTCCGTGGCCCGGCGGGCTTTTGAATGATAGTGACTTCGGCGTTTAAAAATCCTTTGTCACGATAAAAGTTTTTGATGATATTTTCGGTACGCATAATGAGGTGGTTACTTACCACATCACCATGGGTCAGGTTGATTTTGTCTTTAATATCATCCTGTTCACTTTTCTTGATTCCTGTAAAACTGTATTTGTTCAGTTTGGGTTTTTCGCGAAGATAGATGTTGAGAAAGATGCTGTCCCCTTTGATTTTGGTGGCGTAGATCCGTACATCATCAAAAAGGCCCTGGTTCCATAAATTGTGAATGGCCGTGGTGATGTCGTCACCGGGTATTTTGATTCGTTGTCCTTTTTCCAGATCGGACAGCATGATGACCACTGATTTGTCGAGATAACTGATGCCGGAGACATCAATTCCGCCAATGGTGTATTTTTGGGGATGATCGTAACTGATTTGCGAAAGCAGGTCCTTTTCGTTTGTTTGGGCTTTTGACAGAAAAGGCATCAAAAACAAAATTCCAAAAAACAATACCCACCGGCTCCATTCGTTCTTACACATCTTCATTCTGTTTCTGTTCTCCAATTTTTAATTTGTTCTTCTGTTAAGCCGAATCTTCTTTCTCTTCTCTGGTATTCGATGATGGCTTCATAAAAATCATCTTTACCGAAATCGGGCCATAATACCGGTGTAAAATACAACTCGGAATAGGCAATTTGCCACAGTAAAAAATTACTGATACGTTGTTCTCCACTGGTTCTGATGACCAGTTCGGGTTCGGGCATGTGAGCTGTGTTTAAATAGGATGCGATGGTTTTTTCGTTGACGTCTTCCGGGTTTAGAAGACCTTTTTTCTGGTCGTGCAGCATTTTTCTGATAGCATCCACCATTTCCCATCTTCCACTATAATTCAAAGCCAGGGTAAGTACCATCCTGTCATTGTTTTGTGTCTGTTTTATGGTGCTGACCAGTTTTTCCCTGTTTAGTTCCGGAAGGCCGTTGATATCGCCAATGGCATTCAACCGGATATTGTTTTTGTTTAATGTGGGGATTTCTTTTTCAATGGTTTCCACAAACAGATGCATCAGGGCATCCACTTCTTCTTTAGGCCGGTTCCAGTTTTCGGTGGAAAAAGTATAAAGGGTTAGATATTGAATACCCAATTCTGCTGCGGTTTCGGCCACGGTGCGGACAGCATCTACTCCTTTGTGGTGGCCAAAAGCACGATTACGACCCTGCCTTTTAGCCCACCGTCCGTTTCCGTCCATGATAATGGCTACATGGGAGGGAAGCTTTCCGGGATCGATACTTTTTAGTAGTTCCATATATATTTTACCATTGCAGGTTTTTGCATCCCCGCTTGTTGTTCAGTTCAATTTTATATGTTATGCTGACCTGGACAATTCCAAACCAGTCATCTGTTCCGCTGTTTCCGCGTTCTTCACCCGGCGTATGACTCAGTGTCGGGTCAGAAAAATATTGCTCAGCAGTCAGGTTGTTTGGATCCAGTGCCGGTCCGTCAAGATAATAAGTCGTGCTAACATCATCCAGATAGTCCGTAAAAGTTTTATGCATGTTCCATTCGGCTGAAAGGCCAAACCGTTTGCTTAAACTATATTTGAATCCAAAACCAAAAATCGCGGCAAAGTTATATTTTTTATACGGTTTACGGCCATCATAATTGACATTTTGTCCTTCGGTGCCCAAATCGCGCAGATTATAGGTTTGTCCGTTATACGTTGTGGTAGGGTTAAAATAGAAAAAACCGGCACCGGCTGTGAGATAGGGAGTGAATTTATGCTTTTGGCTTCCGGTAAAATAGTCCATAAAATTAAATTCACCCGTTATGGAAATGTCATCGATTACGGTGGTAAAATTGAGCATCCGGTTTTTTACGGCTTCTGTTTTGGCGTCATCACCGGTTATTTTGGCGTGGGTATAAGTGAGCTTGGCGGACCACCGGTTATTAAAATTATACCGGATGATGCCTCCGTAAGCCGGTTGGGGGGAAACAAACGGAGTTCCCGGAACAATATCGCCGTTGTAATAAGAGATGCCTCCGGAAATTCCCGCCTCCAAAGAATTTTGTGCATGCAACCCCTGTGGGAACAGAAATCCTGCTGACAGAACAAAAAGCAGACAGGTAAAAGATATGGGTAAGTTTATTTTCATTTACAGATATTGTCCCTGATTTTGAGCGGCAAATTTAAATCATTTTTATTTTTTGTATTCGGTTAATTCCGGCTGTCGACACCCCATAAAAGTTTTTCCCGAATAGTGGAAAAAAAGTTTTGTCCGGGCATTTGAACCAGATTGATCCTGAAATCACATTTTTTTATAATCATCTCTTCCGTTTTATCGATTTGCTGTTGACGCGAATCCAGCGAAAGGAGATACTTTTCCTCTCTTCCTTCAATTTTGATCCTGATTTCGCTGTTGTCCTGTATAACGATAGGTCGTACCGTTAAATTGTGTGAAGCAATGGGTGCAATCACAAAATTTTCCGAGCCGGGTGTTAAAATGGGGCCGCCCACGCTCATAGAATAAGCGGTAGAGCCTGTAGGTGTGGCGATAATGAGCCCGTCGCCCCAGTATGTGTTTAGAAAAAGATCATTTACATACACGTGTACCGAAACCAAAGAAGTGTTGTTATTACGATAAATGGTTAAATCGTTCAGAGCAAAATTTAATCTGCCAAACAGTCCGCTGGGCTTTTCAAGCTGCAACAGGGTGCGTTGGTCAAGTGAGTAATTTCCACTGTAAATGTGGTCAATAGCCTGGACCATTTCCTGTTTGGATACACTGGATAAAAATCCCAGCCTTCCAAGATTGATCCCGAGTATGGGAACGCCCAGGTCATGAACATAAGGAATAGCATCCAACAAGGTGCCGTCACCACCAATAGAAAACAAAAAATCCAGTTTTTCTATGTCTTTCGATCGAACAAAAACACCCGGTTTTTCAGCAAAACGAATGTGGTCTTTTATCTTGTCGAAAAAGTTTTTATATACACAAATTTTGGCCCCTCTCCGGTATAATTCATCAAACAATTGCTGAACGTACGGTATTTGTCCGGGGTCAAATTGTTTACCAAAAATGACTATTTTCATGTAAAATCGGACTTGTTCAGATGCAAAGGTAGGTTAAAAAACCATAATTTAGCGCAGAATTATCCGGTGCTTTCTTTTCCCGTTTTCACCGGCTGAGCGGTGAAAATGGCCTGTAAGGTGGGTTTAACAGGGCTTTAGTGCTTTTTAAACAGATTTTCGTGGGAAGAAAGCAGGTGATTTTTTAACTTTTTTTTGCTTTTTGATGACCCGAAAAACGGGAAAAATGAAATTCAAAATCTCTTTTTTTTTCATTGTATGGTTGCTTGTTCCCCGTCTTGTTGCTGCCCAGCAGGTAAGGGTTGATTCGTTGTGCCGGGAAGCATATAACGAAATTATGTCGTTACGGTTTGCTCCGGCCCGCCGTTTGCTGGATAAAGAAAAACAGCGTTATCCGGATAATGTTTATGTGGATTATCTGGAAAATTATCGCGATTTTCTGCAGATTTTTATTACGGAAGATCAAACGTTGTTCGACCGGTTGGATGATGCTTTTGATGCCCGGTACGACAGAATAAAAGCTCTACCGGACAGTAGCCGGTATAAAAATCTGTTATTAGGGAACATGAACTTGCAGTGGGCTTTTGCCCGGCTGAAGTTCGGGGGGTATTTTACCGCGGCATGGGAAATTAACCGGGCTTATCGGCTGATTTCGGATAACACGGAAAAGTTTCCTCTCTTTGTGCCTAATGGTATTGCCTTTGGCGTGCTGAATGTGATGATTGGTCTTGTTCCGGATAAATACCAGTGGATGCTGAAAATTATTTCCATGAAAGGAACCGTGGAAAAGGGTAAAACAGAACTTTACCGGGTTTTGGAAGAGTCTTCTCAAAACCGTGTTTATGCTTATCTTTATCCTGAAGCGCTCTTTTATTTGGGATTTATTGAACTCAATCTTTCGCCTAACCGGAAAGCTCCTGAAAAATTGCTCTATTACTTGCGCCAGGTTGATTCCACAAATCTGTTAACCGATTTTTTGAAAGCCGATATTGCCATCCGTTTTGGAAAAAACGATCAGGCGCTGCGACAGTTGAAAAATGCACCGCAGGATTCAAACTATTTGCCTTTTTATTACCTGGATTATTTAAAAGGAGATTGTTATTTGCGTAAGCTGAAAACAGATTCCGCTGATGCAGAATATGCTTATTTTCTTCATCATTTTCAAGGACTGAATTATATTAAAGATGCCTGGAGAAAACGGGCCTGGGCGGCATTGTTGAACAAGAATATCCGTTTGTATCATCAGCGGATGGATTCGGTTTTGGCTTATGGCCGTACCAATGTGGGGGCAGATAAAGAGGCAGAAACCGAGGCGGAATCGGGTGTTGTTCCCAACCTGGTTTTGTTAAAAGCCCGGTTGCTTTTTGACGGCGGTTATTACCAGCAGGCCGAGAAACTGCTTGTAGCCGATACCCATTCTTTTATTACCAAAGCAGAAAAACTGGAGCGGATCTATCGTCTGGCCCGCATTGCCCACCGGCAGAATCATATTCAGACAGCAAAACAGGATTATCGGATTACCCTGCAACTGGGAAGTGAATCTCCCCAATATTTTGCTGCCAATGCTGCCTTAAAACTGGGTGAGATTTACGAATCGGAAGACAGTTTAAAATTGGCACAAAAATATTATCAAAAAGTACTGGATTTACGTTTTGATGAATACGTAAACAGTATTCGCGGAAAAGCCAAAGAAGCTTTGCAAAGAATCTCGGAAAAAGAGAATTTTACAACCGGTAACTAAACGTTAGAATTACCGAATGATTTTGGTAGCTGTTTTGAACTGGAGCTACTGAAATATCACTGGTTCCGTAGAGATAATAATCCTTGTCCATTTTGGAATAAACATACGCCATGTCAAGGACGAAATTTCCGAAGTGAAAACCTACTCCGGCCGAATAAAACTGGCGGCTGCCATCATTTAAATTGCGGGCGTACGGATTTCCGTAATAGGCATATCCGGCTCTGACATCGGCCAGTCCCAGCCTCCATTCCGTACCAATCCGGAAATTGTCAGTAGCCTTGTAATAAGATTTGATGTCGCTGTTTTCGCTTACGTAATCGTATGACGAAGAATTGAATTTTCCGTTTGAATAATTCAGATGTTCATATTCAAACGAAATACTTCCTTTGTCACTGATCAGGATTCCTACATCCGCCAGGAATTTCATAGGTGTGGTAAAATCATATTGATAATTTCCGGTAGGCGAGGAAACCGACGATGGGGAATTCCACTCCAGATCGGCATAAGTGGTGGTGTACCAGGTGTCTTGCAAATTCCAGTACCATGTGGGAGAGTGGTAGGCAAACCCAATCCGAATCCATTTTATCGGTTGTACGATTACTCCCAGTTTGATGTTTAAACCGCAGCCGTGGGTTTCCACATACTGATCGAATTCCCAGCTTTTGAAATAAGGAATGGTGTCGGCAATATCTCTTTCAGAATAATACGAAGTACTATAATACCGTAGGGCATCCAGCCCGATCGTCGCGCCTAAATAGAGTACGTTATTGTAATTGGCCGAAAAAGAGAAAAACCATTCGTTGATGGAGCCGCGTTGTTGTATAACTTCGCGTTGGTAAGTTCCGGCATAAGGAACGGGATTGTAGTACAGGTTTTGATAGCCGGGGATGGTATCGATCAGATAAAGTTGCCAGGCTGGATTCAAATCGAAAGAATACTGGTTGTTGTTGTCATTTTCAATGTCCTGATAATTAATTCCGTCAGCATTTTCGACATAAACATCCAGCCGTGAATTTTTTAAGTTGGGGCCTTGCATATCCCGGGTTGTGTTAAAGTTATTTAACCGGTTCATACCAAATGAAAACTGCATGTATTTCCATCCTTTCTGGTTTCTGTTTCCCAGGTCAATAACTCCGGTATAGCCTAAATTGCTCAAGTTAAAGATCGTTTTATTGTCAGAAGAAGAAACTCCGTTATAAATGGAGCTGACATTCCGGATGTTTATTTCCGGGCTGATCGAATAGATACTTGTTCTGAAAAGTCCCAGTCCGGCCGGATTGGTAGAAGCCACAGAAAGATCTGCTCCCAGGGCACCAAAGGCTCCGCCCATCGCTGTGCTACGTGCCGTGCTTTCGTAAAAGTTTTGGGAAATTCGCAAAGCATCGTCTGCTGTTTGTGCAAAAAGGAAAGACACAAAAAACGACAATGTTATCGTGATGAATAACTTTTTCATGATGATGGTTTTAAATCAGTTAAAAAGAAAAACAGAACCTGTTTTTAACGTTTAATATCTCCCGATCCGGAACTTCTTTTAATACTGCTTGATCCGGATGAACTCCTTCGGGTGGGAGCTGAAAAAGTACGGGTGGGTACCGAGAAACTCCGTGTAGGAGCCGTGCTGCTTCCCGATCCCGAACTTCTTCTTTCCGGACGGTAACTAGGGAACGATACCCGCGAAGGGGCACTGTACACTTTGATTTCTGGCTGCGGCCGACTCCGGTAAACAGAATGAGATGAACGAACCGGACGGTAAACATTTTGTCTTCTTACCGGTTGGTATCTTGAGTTTTCCCGGATGGAACTTCCTGTGCCAAATTCCGGATTAGGACGAACCGGTGATGTACGGTAAAACTCATTGCTGCTACGTGGCGAACGAGATTCTAAACTGCGGTATTGTTTGGGCTTGCTGAATTTCGGTTTAGGCATCGTTTCTTCCCGTACATAAGCCGGCGGTTTGCGGTAATTTTCTGCTCCCCGGTTTCGTGATTCGGAGATGCCGAATTGCGGGCTTCTGTTTCCTTCATAGCTTTTTCTGTACGCCGGAGATTTTTCTGGTTTGTTGAATCTTTCCTGTGTATGTACTGCTTCTGCGCGTTGCCGGGCTTGTTCCGGATTATAACGGACAGAACCGGCAGGCCGGACATATCGGTTTCCTGTTTTTGCCGCTTCGCCGTTTTGCGGATGAATAGGTACTCGTTTAGAAGAAACCTGATCCGTTCCGGCGGGAGTCGATTTGCTGTTCGGCGAAGAATAGACACCAGAACTACCGGCTACTACGCTTTGTGGAATGGAAGAACTGCCGCCCCGGTGTGTCCGCGGTTGATAAACGCTTCGGAAACCTCCATCCGGATAATCCGGATAATATGGCGGATAGTAGCCGTAATAAGGAGGGATTCCATAATACGGCGGGATGTAGTATGGCGGATAATAACTATAGTACGGCGGATAATAACCGTAATACGGTGGATAGTATCCCCAGTAAGGATAAGTCCATCCGAATCCTAAATCAAACCCCCAGCTTGAATAAGGATATCCGAAACCAAACGACCAACTGGAACCAAAATAAGGGCTGCCAAATCCCAGGCCGAAAGAATAGCTTACTGAAGTAGAAGAAGTTGATTTGTCGTTGCTTGTCTGCTCTTCTCCGGGCATGGTGCGATCTTCATAGTATGAATCATAATAGTCAAGTGTGGTGTCGTTGGAGTCATGGAATCGTTTCAGACGGGCTGAATAATCTACATCATAATCGTCGTTGGCTGCTGTTTGTTTGGTTGTTTGTTCTGAGCCTGTCGAAATGTTTTCCACCGAACCTTCATGATAGGTTCCTGTGTTTTCTGTTTGTGTGTTTTTGGTGTAATTTACCGAGGAAGATGTGGTTCTGGCTGCTATGGCCGTGTGGGGAGTAGTGGAGTAGTACACGTCGTCAGTGGGAACACTTTGGGTGGTGCTACAGGCTGTAATGAAAATAAAGCTCACGATTACAGCTGAAAAGAGGATATATTTTGTTTTCTTCATGACGATAAATATTGTGCTTCGATAAACATTGTTTATTTTTGCCGTTCATTAAAAAAATTGCAAAGACTATACCAAAAGTACAAAATGGCAAAAGAACTTACAAAAAGAAGCGAAAATTATTCGCAATGGTATAACGACCTGGTGATTAAAGCCGGGTTGGCTGAAAATTCGGCGGTTCGTGGTTCAATGGTGATAAAACCTTATGGATATGCGATTTGGGAGAAAATGCAGCGTATCCTGGATGAAAAATTTAAGGAAACCGGACATGAAAATGCCTATTTCCCGTTGTTTATTCCCAAATCTTTTTTTAGCAAAGAAGCAGCGCATGTGGAAGGTTTTGCCAAAGAGTGTGCCGTAGTGACCCATTACCGGTTGAAAAATGATGGCCACGGTGGTGTTATTGTGGATCCGGATGCTAAGCTGGAAGAAGAACTCATTGTGCGTCCTACTTCTGAAACCATTATTTGGGATACTTACCGGAAATGGATCCAGTCGTACCGCGATTTACCGCTTTTGATTAACCAGTGGGCTAATGTGGTACGCTGGGAAATGCGTACCCGCTTGTTTTTACGGACAGCCGAGTTTCTCTGGCAGGAAGGACATACCGCCCATGCTTCCCGCGAAGAAGCGATACAGGAAGCTGAAACCATTTTGAAAGTTTATGCTGATTTTGTGGAGAATTATATGGGCGTACCGGTGTTGCAGGGCGTTAAATCACCCAGCGAACGTTTTGCCGGTGCGGTAGAAACTTATTGTATTGAGGCCATGATGCAGGATGGAAAAGCTTTGCAGGCAGGAACTTCCCATTTTCTCGGACAGAATTTTGCCAAAGCTTTTGATGTAAAATACCTGACCCGTGATAATAAGCAGGATTATGTGTGGGCTACCTCGTGGGGAGTTTCCACCCGGCTTATCGGTGCGCTGATTATGGCCCATTCTGATGATAATGGGCTGGTATTGCCGCCAAAATTGGCCCCCATTCAGGTGGTGATTGTTCCCATCTTTAAAAAAGCGCATCAGCTGGAAGCCATTACGGAAAAAGTGCAGGAAATCATGAAAGCTTTGCGTGCCAAAGGAATTTCCGTGAAGTTTGATAACCGTGATACCCAGAAACCCGGTTATAAATTTGCCGAGTGGGAAATGAAAGGTGTTCCAGTACGGCTGGCTATTGGTCCGCGCGATTTGGAAAATGGTACCATCGAAGTGGCCCGGCGCGATACCCTGGAGAAAGAAACACTCCATGTGGAAAATATCGCAGAAAAGATTGAAAATCTTCTCGAAGTCATCCAGAAAAATATTTACCAGAAAGCATTGGATTTCAGAACGGAAAACACTTTTGTGGTAGATACCTGGGATGATTTCAAAGATCGTATTGAAAAGGGCGGCTTTGTTTGGGCGCATTGGGATGGTACAGCCGAAACGGAAGAAAAAATCAAAGAAGAAACCAAAGCTACCATTCGCTTGCTTCCTTTGGACGGAAAAGAAGAACCGGGCCAGTGTATTTATTCCGGTAAACCGTCTAAACGACGGGTGGTTTTTGCCCGGGCGTATTAGTCCTTTGTTTGAAAAGTAGAAATCAGTGAAAAAGAAACAATTTGGGGCATCCCGGGAAGAAAAAATGGAAGCTTTCGGGCGTTTGCTCGATATTATGGATGATCTGCGTGAAGGTTGCCCGTGGGATAAAAAGCAAACCATCGAAAGTCTGCGTTATCTGACACTCGAAGAGGTTTATGAGTTGTCGGATGCCATTCTGGATAAAGACATGAAAGGGATCCGCGAAGAGCTGGGTGACTTGATGATGCATCTGGTTTTTTATGCCAAAATTGGTGAAGAAAAAAAGGCTTTTGATGTCTATGATGTTTTACAGGGTATTTCAGATAAACTGGTATACCGCCATCCGCATATTTATGGCGATGTAAAAGTGACCGGAGCTGACGAAGTAGCTGATAACTGGGAAAAACTAAAACTGAAAGAAGGGAAAAAATCGGTGCTCTCGGGTGTTCCAAGATCATTACCTCCGTTGTTGAAAGCTTTTCGGATGCAGGAAAAAGCCAAGGGCGTGGGCTTTGAATGGGAAAAACGCTCGCAGGTGTGGGATAAAGTAACGGAAGAGTTACAGGAACTGCATGCTGAAGTGGAACAAAACAGTCCGAAAGAAAAGTTAGAAGACGAGTTTGGAGATTTGCTTTTTGCCCTGGTGAATTATGCCCGGTATCTTGGTATTAATCCGGATGATGCGTTGGAAAAAACCAATAGGAAATTTATCCGTCGTTTTCAGTACATCGAAGAACAGGCGTCTAAAGAAGGCCGCAGCCTGACGGATATGACGCTGGACGAGATGGATGCTTACTGGAATCAGGCCAAGGAAAAAGAATAGTTTTTTTTATTGCGTTAGTGCATAAATGGCAAATGAAGCCAGCCAGTGCCCGCCCATATAGCTGTCTCCCATCAGGTTGGGAAGAGAATACCGGACATGCCGGTTAGCTACCGGAATCAGGTAATCAAATTCCGGGTATTGTTTAGCCAGTCCGTACAAACACCAGGCCCGGCTGAAATTCAAACCATCCAAATGTACCAGTGTTCCATCTTTACGGTCGGAAACTACGCCGGGGGTCCAGGTGAAGTTTTTGTTCATCAATTCCGGTAAAAATTTCTTAAGCCAGTTTTTAAATGAGGCTTCCGGTAATACCTTTCGCATAATATCCATTTCTTCCATGCCCGGCGAAAGAAAATCGTAGCCGCTGGGTTCCCAACGTAACGGGTACGCACTGTCTTTCAGATAAAAATCTTTGGCTCTCCGGCGAATCAGGTTTTCAAAAGCGGTATCGTGAACTGCCTGGGCATAATCCATAGCAAACGAAAGTCCGAAAGCGGTATTGGTATGGGTTCCTACCCGGATGGGATAATGCAGCCGCGGCAGATAATTTTTATACAACGCCACAATGGTGTCGGTGAGTGGTTTTAGATTGGTTTCCAGTTTTTGTCCCAGCGGGGTATGCCAGGTGTGCAACTCGGCAGCCAGTTTCAACAGCCATGCCCAACCGTATGTGCGTTCATACAAATGATTCAGCTTAGGTTGGAAGTAAGCTGCTTCACGCAAAATGTTTTCTTTTGATAGTTGTTGTTGTAAAATCGCTTTAATGGTATCGGCTTCTTTTAAGTTCGGAAATTGTTTCAGTAGCTTCACCAGCGACCAGTGTCCGTGAACCGATGAATGCCAGTCGAAACAGCCATAAAAACAAGGATGAACTTCACGCGGTGGTTTCAGGTCTTTGTCCGAAGTAAGCACTTCCCCGGGTTTGTTTGGATATTCTTGGTGGATACATTTTAAAGGCAGTTTAACCAGCTTTTCGGCTTCATTCCGGGTCAGTTGTAAAGGTTTTTCATCTCCGGTTTTTGCTGGTGATTGGGTTGCGGAATGACATCCGGCAAAAATTAATAAAACAATGAAAAGTAAAAATTTATTCATGATATTCTTTTTGGTTTAGTCTTATAAAATTCCAGGAATCAGGGCTTTTCGTTCTTTCGGATAATCCGTAAAATAATGATGATACCACCGGTGATGATCCAATGCCCGCGGAATCAGGTTGGCGGCGGTCCATAGGGCAAATGAAAAGGCCGGCAGACACCAGCTCATCAGCGCCCACCCGCTCCATTCAATGATTTCTCCAAAAAGATTAGGAGACGATATTTTTTCGAATAATCCGCCATGAGGAATGTAATATCCTTTTTTTCCGCCTTTTCGTAAATTCAACAATTTCTGATCAGCAGTAATGTTGATGATCATGCCGGTAAAAAACAGGATGAGGCCGGCAATGAACTGCCAGCTTTTGAACCACGATACCGGATAGTCTGGCTTGAGCGTTCCAAACCAGTATCCGTTAAAAAATCCGTTGGAAAAATTGAAAAACAGGGCCAGCAAAACAATGAGCCAGGGCATCTGTTTCCCATTGTCGCGTAACCGGAAAGGAAAAATGAATATCCGGTTGAAATAATGCAGCATAAACAATCCGTAAAATACATAAACCGGAGCTGTTTTAGGCGCTTTTCCATGAAAAAAGAACCATGAAAAAACAATGGCCACAGGCAGTTCCATTAAAAACCAACCCAAACGGTTTTTTACCATAGGCCCCCAGGTATTGCGGGTGTGCCGTCCGTAAGGAACGGTGACCTTTAATAAAATGGGAAAAATGACAACAGCCAGTGCCATCCAGGCATAAAGCAAATGAAAAAACAGTTTTTCACTCATCATGGTTCAAAGATATTGATGTTTTTTAAACCAGTTGATGGTATCGGCAAGGGTTTCTTCCAGCGGACGGGGAGAAAATCCCAGTTCGCGACGGGCTTTTTCAGAAGAAATATTCGGATGAGCATTTTTTAAAATAGTCAGACTGGTGCGGGTATAAAGTGGTTCTTTGTTTGCTACACGGGAAAAAAAGGTGATAAAAGGAACGGCCCCATATGCCAGCCAGAAAGGGAAAACCGGAATAAGACATTTTTTATTCCGGTGAGCACAAATTATTTCGGCCAGTTCTTGCAGGCTCTTCCAGGTTCCCGAAAGCAGGTACCGTTCACCGGGATGTCCTTTTTCGGCAGCGGCTATTGCTGCAGCAGCCACGTCGCGAACATCCACCCAGTTATAGCCGCCCGGAACCAGTCCGGGTAATGAGCCCTGATAAATCTTTTGAATTACCCGGCCCAAATAAGAAGGCCGTTTATCACAAGGACCGATGATGGCTGTTGGATTGAGTACAATAACCTGAAAGTCAGTGGTGTTTTGTTCCAGAACCCATTTTTCAGCCACAGCTTTGCTTTTTTCATAAATCAGATTGGAATCTAATACCAGCGGACGGTTTTCGTCAAGAGGTTTATTGTGAGGAAAGGATTGTAGCGTATGTACGGAACTAAAATGGATCAATTTTTTTACTCCGCTTTTTCGTGCAGTGTTCACCAATTTTTTGGTTCCGGTTACATTGGTTTCATAAACCGGTTCTTCTTTTTCGTTGCCGATGGAAATTTTGGCGGCCAGGTGGAAAATAATTTTCCGGTCGTTGCACAATTGCTCCAAAGTTTCTTCCTCCTGGAGGCTTCCCGTTACGATTTCCACCGGAAGGTTTTGTAAGTTTTCCGGATGGTGATGTACCAATACCCGTACCTTATGGTTTTTCTCGAGAAGCTGTTGAACAAGGCAGGTTCCCACATGACCCGTTGCACCGGTTACGGCAACTTTCATTTTTAATTTTTAGTGAAAAGTACAAAAAATCATACGAATAGGGGGGCTGATGTTAAAAAAGTATTTAAGTAGTTGTATTCCGGAATCGGGGAGATTATCCGTAAATGGAGTTTTTTAGGGCCTGGGAAAGCGTTTCATATTGGGAAAAGTAGATTCAAGAATTTTGGGTAATTTTTTAATTTGTTTAAAAACAGCGAAATATGCTTTATGGCATACGGATTGTAAGCGTTTGCTAACCTTGAAAATAGAAGAATTTATATCAGGAAAAAGGAGTGGAGTCCCATTTTGAGAATTTTCCAAAATATGGAAACTTTTCCGGCGATTTCCAGTATAATAAACAACAAAGGCAGGTTACATGGCAGCAACTCAATCTCCATTAAGAATTTTTATTGTTGAAGATGACCATTTTTACGGCGAATTACTGAAACGTCATTTGGAACTGAATCCGGACAATGAAGTTTTTTTATTTCAAACCGGAAAAGAGTGTCTGGATAATTTGTATAAAAAACCGGATGTGATTTCGCTGGACTATGGGCTTCCGGACATGCGGGGTGATCGTGTTTTGAAAAAAATAAAAGAAGATTATCCCGACCTGCCGGTTATCATTGTTTCGGGACAGGAAGATATCCAAACGGCTGTGGGGTTGTTAAAAGCCGGTGCTTACGATTATTTTGTAAAAGATTACGATACGAAAGACCGTCTTTGGAATGCGGTGAATAATATCCGTCAGCATAAAAATCTGCGGGTTGAGCTGGATAGCCTAAAAAATGAATTGGGTAAAAAATATGCTTTCCGGAATATTATTAAAGGTAACAGTCCGCCATTAAAAAAGGTTTTTGACCGGATGGACAAGGCCATTCGTTCCAATATTACGGTTTCCATTACCGGTGAAACCGGAACCGGGAAAGAGTTGGTGGCAAAAGCAATACATTATAATTCTCCCCGGGCCAAAAAGCCTTTTATTCCCATCAATGTGTCGGCTATCCCCAACGAACTGATTGAAAGTGAGCTTTTCGGATATGAAAAAGGTGCTTTTACCGGTGCTGATACCCGGAAAATCGGAAAGTTTGAACTGGCTAATGGAGGAACCCTTTTCTTGGACGAAGTGGCAGAAATGGATATGAACATGCAAACCAAATTGTTGCGTGTTATTCAGGAGAAGGAACTCACACGAATCGGAGGCCATGAAGTCATAAAAATTGACGTGCGCTTGATTGTAGCTACCCATCGCAATTTGGCCGAGGAAGTGAAAAAAGGAAATTTTCGCCAGGATTTGTATTATCGGCTTCTCGGACTTCCTATTGAATTGCCTCCGCTGCGGAATCGGGGACTGGATATTATTTTATTGGCTAAACATTTTGCTGAACAATATTGTAAAGAGAACGGTCTGGAACCCAAAGTGTTTACCAAGAAAGCACAGGATAAATTGATGAGTTACAGTTATCCGGGCAATGTTCGGGAACTGGCTGCTATTGTGGAACTGGCTACAGTAATGTCAGACGGTAATGTAATTGATGCCGGAGATATTCAGTTCTCTTCTGCCGGACTTCCCTCTGATATTTTGTTGGAAGAAACAACGTTGGCTGATTATAACCAAAAAATCATTCGTTACTTTTTGGAAAAATATGATGGAAATGTGGTGATGACTGCCAAAAAACTGGGGATTGGGAAATCCACGCTTTACCGGATGTTAAAGAATAAAAACATCTAAAAATCAACGGGTTAAATATTTTTTCATTAAGTTCTGACAGGATTCACTAATTGTCTTTTCCGAATTTTTTACCACGAAAAATGGTTGGCAAGAGATTTATACTCAGGATTTAAAGTTTCCTTCTCAGCCAGCCGGCGGATTTTAGCATCTCCCGTTTCATTTTGTTATCGATCCGTTCGGATTTAAATGGGCAACCGGTCTTCTTCAAAATACTTCATGTTCCCGTTAAATTTCATTGCTTGCGCTAATTGCAGAAGTATTATCTTTGCAAAAATTTTAAAGAAAGCAGGTATGCAGCAGCTGAGTGAACAGGAAATCGTTAGGCGCAAGGCGCTCGAAGAGTTGAGAAAACTGGGAATTAATCCTTATCCCCAGGCCGAATATAAAGTAACGGCTACAGCCAAAGAAGTAAAAGAAAAATATCCGGAAGATAATACGCTTTTTCAGAACGTAAGTATGGCCGGCCGTATTATGAGCCGGCGAATTATGGGAGCCGCTTCGTTTGCCGAGATTATGGATCCCACCGGTCGTATCCAGATTTACCTGAAACGCGATGATATTTGTCCCGGAGAAGATAAGACCATGTACAACACGGTCTTTAAAAAATTGTTGGATATCGGTGATTTCATCGGGGTGAAGGGATTTATCTTTGTTACCAAAATGGGAGAAATTACCCTGCATGTGACCGAACTGACAGTGTTGGCTAAATCGCTGCGGCCGCTTCCCATCGTAAAAGAAAAAGACGGAAAAGTTTATGATGCTTTTACCGATCCTGATCAACGGTACCGGCAGCGGTATGTCGATTTGGTGGTGAACGACCATGTCCGGGATATTTTTGTAAAAAGGGCCCAGATTATTCGTTCTATGCGCGATTTTTTGAATGCCAAAGGCTATCTGGAAGTGGAAACCCCCATTTTGCAACCCATTCCCGGTGGTGCTGCTGCCCGTCCGTTTATTACCCATCACAATGCGCTGGATATTCCGTTGTATCTTCGTATTGCCAATGAACTTTATTTAAAAAGGCTGATCGTTGGCGGTTACGAAGGCGTTTTTGAATTTGCCAAAGATTTCCGGAATGAGGGAATGGATCGTTTTCATAATCCGGAATTTACCCAAATGGAAATGTATGTGGCCTATAAAGATTACTTGTGGATGATGAAAACCACGGAGGCCATGCTCGAAAAAATTGTCACCGATCTGCACGGCACCACAAAAGTACGGGTAGGTGAAAACGAGATTGATTTTAAAGCACCTTTTAAACGCATCAGTATTTTGGATGCCATTAAAGAAAATACAGGCATTGATGTAAGCGGAATGAACGAAGATCAGTTGCGTGAGGTGTGTAAAAAGCTGGATATTGAAACGGATCCGTCGATGGGAAAAGGCAAGCTGATTGATGAGATTTTTGGGGAAAAATGTGAGAAAAATTATATCCAGCCTACTTTTATTACTGATTATCCGGTAGAAATGTCTCCGCTTTGTAAACGGCACCGGGATAATCCGGAATTGACCGAGCGTTTTGAGTTGATGGTGAACGGGAAGGAACTGGCCAATGCTTATACTGAGCTGAATGATCCTATTGACCAGCGACTGCGTTTTGAAGAGCAGGTACGGTTGGCCGAAAAAGGGGATGATGAAGCCATGTATATCGATTATGACTTTTTGCGTGCCCTGGAATATGGTATGCCGCCCACATCGGGTATCGGAATCGGTATTGATCGGCTGGTTATGCTCTTAACGGATCAGCCATCCATCCAGGAAGTGTTGTTCTTCCCGCAAATGCGACCTGAAAAGCCGGTAAAAGTTTATGGACCGGAAGATTTTACCGCTTTCGGTATCAACAGCGAATGGGCTCAGCATATGATCAAAGCCGGATTTTCCAAACCCCAGGATCTTTCCGGAATGAAAGCCACCGCCATTCAGCAGAAATTAAACGGATATCGTAAGAAGAACAAATTGGATATCCCGGCAATCCAGGTAGATGAAATTGAACGCTGGCTGGAAAAGTTAAGTGAATAAGCTTTTTATCGTTTGCTCAGGTTTATAGACCGTTCTGGGAAAAGTGTCTGTTTCCTTTATGGATGCCAGGTAATTTTTAGAATGGTTTGCGTTTTGTCTGTAACACGAAATTTCTCGGATGTCCGGTAGCCGATGACCCAAATGATTTCATCGCCACTGGTCAGCAACCAGATTTCATCGCGCAAAAAGCGGTTGATCTTTTCATCAGTAAAAAAATCGCTCAGCAATTTACTTCCTTTCATTCCAAAAGGAGAAAACCGGTCTCCTTTTTGCCAATGCCGTAGTTTTAAAGGAAAACGGAGTTTTTCCTGATCAAAAATAGCCTCCTTTTCTGTGGTAAAAAGTGAGGAAACCTCTTTTTTAAGAAAGGAAGTAAAAGAAAGAGAAATCGGCTTTTTTAAAGGTTTACCGGGATGGACAAGATACACTTTGTCATCTGGCAGTTCGGCTCTCTTTTTTATTTGCAAAACATGCGCATCGTTTAGCAAAACATGGGTGTCAGAATAGAATAACTGTCCGGTTTGTTCCGACTGGAGTACGTCGAAAATGTTATCCGTCGTTTGCCGGTTAAAATGAAATTCGCGGAGCAGAAAATAAAACCAGGCCTTTTGGGGAGACGGGAAAAGGAGTTTCTCTTTTTTGATATGAACGGCTGTTTTTTCCCGGATGAAAAGATTTTCTTTTTTTTCATCAATCAACTGGTTGAAGACAGCATCGGTTTCTTTTAACTTTTTCAGGCTTTCGGCCAGGGCTTTTTGGCTGCCCGGAAATTCTTTTTCGAAAAACGGAAGCAAATGGTGGCGGATGCGGTTACGCAGAAAGTCGTCAGAATCGTTGGAAGAATCTTCCCGGAAAGGAAGATGATGTTTTTGGGCATAAGTCATTATTTCTTCACGCGAGGCAAACAACAACGGCCGGATAAACACATCGCGTGCCGGTAAAATGGATTTTAGTCCGTCCAGTCCCGAGCCGCGTAACAGCTTAATAAAAAAAGTTTCGGCATCGTCATCGCGATGATGTCCTACAGCCAGTTTTTGAAAGTGGTGTTTTGTAAGCAAAGATTCAAACCATGCATATCGTAAGTGGCGTGCGGCCATTTCAATACTGATTTTTTTATCTTTTGCGTAAATGGATGCGTTACAGTTTTTTACATAAACCGGGATGTGATAAATTTTGGCTTGTTCCCTGACAAATTTTTCATCATTATCCGATTCACGCCCCCGAAGGTTGAAATTGCAGTGGGCTATGGCAAGAGAAAATCCGGCCCGGTGCAAAAGGTGCAACATGACCATAGAATCTACCCCACCGCTTACCGCTACCAAAATCTTATCATCGGAAGAACAAAGCTGATGTTGCCGGATATGGTTTAAAAATTCCTCAAACATGTTAAACCCAATGCCTTTTAAAATGTATCAAAAGTACATTTTAATTTTTTAACCGGCATTTACACCGCAGCTTTTAATTTGGAAAGATTGGATTTTTCCAGTTTTTCTTTGGCATATTTCAGGGTAACCCGCCACTTTTTGGTCTGTTTTTTCGATGGCAGTTCAAACATGGCATCCATCAGAATGGCTTCGAGAATGGAGCGCAATCCGCGGGCTCCCAGTTTAAATTCAATGGATTTTTCAACAACAAAATCTAAAACGGCGTCATCAAAAACCAATTGAATGCCATCCATTTCAAACAGCTTGGTAAATTGTTTTACCAGCGCATTTTTCGGTTCTGTCAGGATGCGTTTTAATGCTTCTTTATCCAACGGATTCAGGTAAGTCAGAATGGGCAGGCGTCCGACAATTTCAGGAATCAGCCCGTATTTTTTCAGGTCGGCCGGAGAGATGTATTGCAGCAGGTTGTTCATGTCAATTCCTTCCTCTTTATGTCCGGCAAAGGAGTAACCTACCACATTGGTACGCAGACGGGCAGCAATAATTCGTTCGATTCCCTGAAAAGCACCTCCCGAAATAAACAGGATATTCCGGGTATTGACCTGGATCATTTTTTGTTCCGGATGTTTTCGTCCGCCCTGCGGTGGTACATTAATCACCGAGCCTTCAAGTAATTTGAGCAAAGCCTGTTGTACGCCTTCGCCCGAAACATCGCGGGTAATGGAAGGGTTGTCGCTTTTACGGGCAATTTTATCTATTTCATCAATAAAGATGATTCCTTTTTCGGCGGCTTTTACATCGTAGTCGGCAGCTTGTAGCAGGCGGGTCAGGATGCTTTCCACATCTTCGCCCACATAACCGGCTTCAGTTAAGACGGTAGCGTCAGCAATGGCAAACGGAACATGCAGCATGCGGGCAATGGTTTGTGCCAGCAATGTTTTTCCGGTACCGGTATCTCCCACGAGAATGATGTTTGACTTTTCGATTTCCACGTCATTCTCATCTGAGCGTTGTCCAATTCGTTTATAGTGATTGTAAACGGCCACAGAAAGTACTTTTTTGGCGTCTTCCTGCCCGATGACATACTGGTCGAGAAAAGCTTTGATTTCTGCCGGTTTTAACAGCGTGTGATCGATTTTTAGTTCTTTGTGTTTGGCACGCAGTTCTTCATCCAGAATGGTTTTGGCCTGCTCGATGCAATAATTGCAAATTTGGGCTTCCAGTCCGGTTACCAGCAGATCGGTTTCTGATTTAGGCCGGCCACAAAATGAGCAGTGTTCTTCTTTTGATTTTGCCATGAATAACAGATTGATGTTGCCTGTTTTTACAGAGACAACACATTAAAACATTTTTCAAAGATTATTTTTGCCCCAGCACTTCGTCAATCATGCCATAGTCTTTGGCTTCTTTGGCTGTCATCCAGTAATCGCGGTCGCTGTCTTTTTCAATTTTCCGGTAAGTCTGTCCGCTGTGTTTGGCAATAATTTCGTAAAGTTCCTTTTTGAGTTTCAGGATTTCACGAGCCGTGATTTCGATGTCAGATGCTTGTCCCTGAGCTCCGCCCATTGGCTGGTGAATCAGTACGCGCGAATGCGGCAAAGCGGTTCGTTTGCCTTTTTCGCCGGCACACAGGATGATGGCTCCCATAGAAGCCGCCATTCCGGTACAGATAGTAGCCACATCGGGTTTGATGTATTGCATGGTATCGTAAATGCCTAAGCCGGCATAAACCGAACCCCCCGGTGTGTTAAGATAAATCTGAATGTCGCGGCTTGCATCCACCGATTCTAAAAACAGCAGTTGTGCCTGAATGATATTGGCCACGTAATCGTCGATCGGTACGCCAAGAAAAATGATACGGTCCATCATTAACCGCGAAAAAACATCCATTTGTGCTACATTCATCTGACGTTCTTCAATAATGGTAGGGGAGATATAATTACCATAAACCGAGCTATAGCGCTCTAATGTCATGCTATTGATCCCCAGATGTTTGGTGGCGTATTTTTTAAATTCGCTGCTGCTGTTGTTCATGATGTTTAGGCTTTAGGAGTTGAAATTATTTTGACGAATTCGTCTGTGGTGACTTCTTTTTCGTCTTTTTCAATTTTCTCTTTAAAGAAAGCAATGTAACGCTGGTCCATCAATTCGCCGAAAATCCGGTTGTATTCCTGTTCGTTGCTTAAAAGCTGGTCAATCAGCTGTTCGGCCTGTGGATTGGTAGTGTCTCCTTCAGGAATCTGGAAATAGCTGCGCAATTTATTACGGACATCTTCGCGGGTTACTTTCAGTGCGTCACCAGTGGCTTCGATCAGTTTTTGTTCTATCAGCTGCCATTTAAAAGTCTTGGCATAGCTGTCGTATTGGCCATCAATTTGCTCTTTGGTGGCTTTTCCCTCATTGCTTTCGTAAAGCCAGCGTTTCAGAAATTCGTCCGGCAATTCCGGATTTACTTTTTCAAGAATAGCATCAATTACATCCGAAACAAACTGTTTGTCGGCATCCATCTGATAATGGCTGGCCAAATCTTCGCGGATACGGTTTCTGAAATCTTCTTCGGTTTTCAGGTCATCGGAAGGATAAACCTGTTTAAAGAATTCTTCATTCAGTTCAGCCGGAATGGTACGGATGATATCTTCTATTTCAAAAATATAATCCGCTTTTAATTTTTCTTCATCCGATACACCGAGCAGTTCTTTTACTTTGTCGTCGTTTTTAAATGCTTTGGCAGGGTTGAAAACAACTTGTGCTCCTTTGGCTTTACTGACAAATTTTTTCTGAATGGTTTTCAGTGCAATGTCAGAAATGACAAAAGAAGCTTCTTCTTTTACATGGCCGTTTTCCACCGGATTTCCTTCTTCGTCAGCCTGGATGAATTTCCCTTTTACGGTATCATCAAGTTCGGCTTTTTCCGGATGTTCTTCTTTTCCGAGCCGTTTACGGATATCTTCCAAAGCGTTTTCCACTTCTTCATCACTTACCTTGATTTTGTAATAAGGTACTTTTCCGATTTCGTCCAGGTTTACTTCAATGTCAGGAGCAATGCCGATATCGAAAAAGAAGTCGAATTCTTTATCTTTATCAAAATCAATGGTTTTGGTTTTTTCAGGATTGGGCAGCGGATTTCCCAGTACGTTGATTTTATTTTCGTATAGATAGTTGTTGAGGGCATCAGAAACCGTTTTGTTTACTTCATCGGCCAGAACAGCTTTTCCGTACATTTTTTTGATCATTCCCATAGGAACCATTCCGGGACGAAAACCGGGCATTTGTGCTTTCCGCCGGTATTCTTTTAATTGTTTGTTTACGTTTTCGATGTAATCTTCTTCTTTCAGATTGATATGAACAAGGGCTGTGAGTTTGCCGCTTTCTTCTTGTGTAATATTCATTGAAATGATTTTTGTTAAAATAAAAATGTGCGGATGAAGGGACTCGAACCCCCACGCCTTGCGGCATCAGATCCTAAGTCTGACGCGTCTACCAATTTCGCCACATCCGCAAAATTATCCCTCTTTTTAGGGGCTGCAAATATACTACTTTTTTGGATTGACCGGTTTAAAATTTGTTTTTGGTGAAGGCTGTATCTGAAAGAAATAACCGGTTTTCAAGATAGCAGTTTCCTTACAATTTCGGATTGTTTTTATGACGGTTTTTGTCGCGCTTTTCTTTTTTCTCCAGATTCTTTATGAGCGCTTTTTCCAGATCGATTCCTGTTTGATTGGCCAGGCAAATCACTACAAAGAGCACATCCGCCAGCTCGTCGGCCAGATCAGCAGATTTATCGCTCTCTTTAAAGGATTGTTCTCCGTATTTCCGGGCCATAATCCGGGCTACTTCGCCTACTTCCTCTGTAAGAATGGCCATATTGGTCAATTCGTTAAAATAACGGACACCGGTAGTAGTAATCCAGTTATCTACTATTTTTTGAGCCTCTTTTATTGTCATTGTTCTGGGTTTTTTACAAAAATAGAATAATCAGAAAACCGGTGCTTGTGGTGTTTGTGTTTTTTCTGATTAATTTTGGATGTGCATCGGTTTTTGTGGATAAAACGGGGAAATTTTTTTTTACAAGTTGTTTTTGTGTTGTACGTGCTTTTGCCGGGGAAAATATTATAGGCATTACTTTTATTTAAAGCTTCATTTCATAAAAAGGGATGAAGCTTTTTTTTAGCTAAAAGAAAATAAGCGATGCAGCGGAGAAACAGATGTTGTTATTTAACAGGGAGGGAAACACAAAAAAGAGACCGTCTTGAATAGCTCAAGACAGTCTCTGTAATTTCTACGGCTATATAGAAAAATATGAACCTCAGTTCACTTACTATCTGCGTTCGTCGGAAACAGTAAGTTTTTTTCTTCCTTTGGCTCTTCTTCTCTTCAAGACTTTACGGCCGTTTACACTAGACATTCTTTCACGAAAACCGTGTTTGTTCTTTCTTTTTCTTACTGATGGTTGAAACGTTCTCTTTGTCATCTTCCTGTAAATTTTGGGACTGCAAAAATAGACTATTTTTTCAATCTGACAAATCTATTGTCAAAAAAACTTTTTCTTTTTTTCGGATAAACAAATTCCCTCTTCGAAACCATCGAAAAGGGAATTTGTTTTTTTGTTTCAGAAAAGGGAAATTACTTTTCCGGAACGTTTTTAAGTGTTTCTACCAGATAGTCCCAGAATTTCTGGACGGTAGCGATATTTACTTTTTCATCCGGTGAATGGGGCCAGCGGATCGTTGGTCCGAAGGAAATCATATCCCAATTAGGATAAACCGAACCGAGCAAACCACATTCCAGGCCGGCATGGATTACTTTTACTTCCGGTACTTTTCCGAATTTTTTTTCATAGATTTCTTTCATTTCTTTCAGGATAATCGAATCGGGATTGGGTTTCCATCCGGGATAGTCTCCTGAACTTTCGGCTTTCAGTCCGGCACCTTCAAAAGCAGCCCGTACATCGGCAGCCAGTTTGTCTTTTCCGTCTTCGGTAAGGCTGCGCTGTAATGTGGCCAGTTCCATTTTTCCGTCTTTGGCTTTTACGATAGCCAGGTTGGTAGAGGTTTCTACAATCCCTTCCAGTTCTTTGCTCATGGCAATAGCGCCATTGGGGCAGTCGGCTACGGCTTTAAACAAAGCATTTTGTGCTTTTTCTTCCATCACCTTGGCTGGTTTTTCGGTAGTTTCAGCCGTAACTTCTACGCCTTCATCGGTTTTGGCAAATTCGTCTTTTACAAGTTGGTCAAATTCTTTCACAAATTTTTCAAAATCCGCTTTTTTGTCTTCCGGAACGACCACTACGGCAAAAGCTTCACGCGGAATAGCATTACGCAGATTTCCTCCTTCCACTTCGGCTACGCGTAAACCAAACTTTTCGGCAGCGGTAACCAGTAACGCATTGATGATTTTATTGGCATTGCCCCGTCCGAGGTTGATATCCAGCCCGGAGTGTCCGCCTTTCAAGCCTTTAACAGCTACTTTGTAAGCTGCCGTGCCTTCCGGTACATCTTCTTCTTTGTATTCCATTTCACCGTTGGTGTTCACACCACCGGCACAGCCAATATACAGTTCGCCTTCGTCTTCCGAATCAAGATTTAACAGGATGTCTCCATCCAGCAATCCGGGTTTCAGTCCTTCAGCACCGGTCATGCCGGTTTCTTCGTCAATGGTAAACAAGGCTTCTACCGGACCGTGTTGCAGGTCTTTGGCTTCGAGTACCGTCATGGCAGCCGCCACACCGATTCCGTTATCAGCACCAAGGGTTGTTCCTTTGGCGGTTACCCATTCTCCGTCAATGTATGCTTCGATGGGATCTTTTTCGAAATCGTGATCCACATCTGAATTTTTCTGAGGAACCATGTCAATATGTCCCTGAAGAATGATGCCTTTACGGTTTTCCATTCCTTCTGTGGCGGGTTTTTTGATAATGACATTGCCTACTTCGTCCACAATGGTTTCCAGTCCAAGGTCTTCACCAAATTTTTTCAGAAACTCAATGACTTTTTCTTCCTTTTTCGAAGGACGCGGTATTTGTGTCAGGCTGTAGAAGTTTTTCCACAAAGCCTTAGGTTCCAGATTTAAAATTTCTTTACTCATGATTTTATAATTTTAAGATTGTCCATTCAATTTTATTTCTCCATGTTGGGTAATTCCAAACCATAGCCTTTCTTCTTGTCTTCTGCTTTAAGGAGGAATCCGAAAATAACAGATAACACACCAAGTAACACAAATATGAGAATATCGTTCTCGTAATTATAAGTTATGTTCAGTTTTTCTTTCTCGATAATGGGATACGTTGTCTTGGTAAAAACAGTAGCCAACGCCAGCAGCGAAGCTCTGCTTCCGTCTATCAGGTTAAATTGAGCGGCAGCATTTATGTTATTTGCAATGATGTTATTTTGCAAAGTAGTTTTATTGATTTCTTTTTCCGGTGTTGGCGTGTAAAAAGTGTTCTGAACGATCGAGTCAACAACCCTTCCGGTAGCTTTATCAATGGCAATCTTCAAATCCTTTTTATTGTAAGTAATTTGTTTTGCTGCCAATGCTTTCTGGAAGCTCTGTTCGATGGATGACTTAATCAGCATTTTATTCGGATTTACACTCGGGTTGGACATGGTCAAAACAACCCCCAAGATGGTAGGAATAATGAACAGACCGATATTCTGAATGTAAAAAATGACGGCGTAAGCAGTTCCCAATTGGTTTTCAGGAATGATTTTCGGTACGGAAGGCCACATGGCCGAAGGCACCAGCGAAAAAGCAATACCCAGGATAATAACCAAAATGGCAGCAAAAATCCAGTGGTTAAGACCGGGAACAGCAAGAAAACTATGAACAAGCAGAAGCATAACCGCACCAATAATCATAATAGTAGCTCCTTTTCCTTTTCTGTCATAAATATATCCGAAAAGAGGAGTTAAAACAATCGTTCCGGCCGGGAGCAATGCAGGAATATATCCGGCAAGATTGGGGGCTACATGGTATTTGTTAATGACAAAATCCGGTGCAAAAAACAAGAACGGAAATACGGCTCCGTAAAACAATACACAAAGAATAGCAATATACCAGAAAGCTTTGTTGCTTACAATCGAAACAATATCTTTTACCCGGAAAGGCTCTTCTTCTTCAATTTCAATATTTTCTTCGGACTTATCCAGTTTGATGTCCATGATAACATAAACAATAAAGGCCACCAAACCAAGCAGCATCAGTACAAAAGCCAGTAAAATCGGTGTACTGTAGGTGTATTTGATAGCGAGGGGCAATGATACGGCGAGAGCCAAAGCCGTTCCCAACCGGGCAATGGACATCTGAAGTCCCATGGCAAGAGCCAGCTCCTTCCCTTTAAACCATTTTACAATCGCTTTGGATAGCGTAATTCCCGTCGCCTCACTTCCAATACCAAATATTGCAAATCCGAGACAGGACAAGAAAACCTGCATGGAAAGTTGTCCGATGAAAGGAAGAGTTACATGCATTGACAACATATGTGCCGGCATGGAAGTCATAGCCCAATAGTTAAGCGCCGTTCCGATAGCCATCATGGCAGTAGCCCACAAACCGGTAATCCTAATACCTAACTTGTCAAGTATCAAACCGCTGAAAATCAGCATAAGAAGGAAAACATTGAACCAGGCATAAGATCCCGTATATACCCCAATATCTCTACTGGTCCAACCAAGGGCTGTTTCTAATATTGGTTTAATTGTGGATCCGACATAATTAAAATAATAGGCTCCAAACATGGACATGGAAACGACAAACATCGCTGTCCAGCGTGCCACCGGCGATTCGCGCAGCGACTTTTGTATTGCTTCTGTCATAACGATTTATTTTAAATGTTAGGTTTTTGAAAATGTTTAACGGGCGAAATTAAGAATTTATTTCGGTAACGGGGGAAAATAGCGGGTAATATGGATTAATTCTTAAGAAAGAAATTTAGCTCCTGAAAACGTGAACAATCTGCTTGGTTTGGAAAAATTCTTCGTCAAAAAACCGGGATAACGGAAAGGTGCTGATGTGCCATTTCTTCTTTTGTGCCGTACGTTTTAACTCATCATCAATCCCCACTCCTTTTAAATACAAAATGCCGTTTTTTAAACTGTTTTTTGAATCCGGGCGGATTTTTCCGGCTACCCAGTGGGTAAAAACTTCCAAATCGGTTACGGCACGGCTCACCACAAAATCAAATGATGTTTTCAGCTCTTCTACCCTGATCTGTTCAGCAGTTACATTTTTTAGTTCGAGTGCCTGGGCTACTTCTCGTACTACTTTTATTTTTTTTCTGATGCTGTCGGCTAAAAAAAACTGTACTTCCGGAAATAGGATGGCCAGGGGAATGCCGGGAAATCCACCGCCGGTGCCGGCGTCTAAAATGGTGGTGCCGGGTGTGAAAGAAATCAGTTTGGCGATAGCCAGCGAGTGGAGAACATGATGCAAATAAAACTGATCCATGTCTTTTCGCGAAATGACATTAATCCGGCTGTTCCACAATTGGTAAAGAGGAGCCAACTGTTGAATTTGCTCTTTTTGCCGGCTCGACAAATCAGGAAAGTATTGAAAAATCAGGGATGAATCCATAGCGGGTGTTCGTTATTTTGTTTTTTCACTCAGATATTTTCCTACCAGCATGGCCACTACCATAGCGAGATAAAGCTGACCGCTGATGCTGATAAAAATAGAAAAGTTTTTAGCCAGTGGCGACACGGGAATAATGTCACCGTAACCCAGGGTGGAGATGGTGACGAAACTATAGTAAATAAAATCGGACCGGGTAGGGATAACTCCTTCCGGGAAACGGAAAGCTCCTTGTGAATACAGATGGATTATGCTGAAAAATACAGAGCCTAAAATGCCGAGCAGAAAATAAATGTTGATGGCTTCGAGAAACTCCAACGCACCTGCCCGTTTGCTTTTTGCAATGCGGATCATCATGGTAATGATGGCGATGTTGAAAAATAATAGTGTTGTTCCGGAAGTTAACCATTGTAATGCGGTGAGGTTGTAAAAATCAGAAACCCATTCCAGAATAATGGCTATTCCGCTCAGATAAAAATAAAGGTTGCTTTTCTTTTTGATCGCAAAAACGGCGATAATAAATATTCCGCTTAAAGTGATGCTGTAGGCTATCCGCCGGCCCTCACTGGGCGGGAACGGAGAAAGGATAAATACATAAATGAGAATAAGCAGGAGCAGAATAATGTTATGTCTTTCCTTACGTTGTAGTTTTTTAGCCATAAGCAGAGAATTACCGGAAAACAAAAATACGATTATTCTTCATGGACAAAAGGTTCCGGAAACATCAGATGTATTTTTGCAGCAGTTGGATGAGCTTGTGACGGTTTACTGGTTTGGAAATGTAGTCTTTAAAACCGGCAGCCATACAATCCTCTTTGTCGCCGGCCATGGCAAAGGCCGTTTGGGCAATGACCGGTATATTCGGATTGATTTTTTTAAGTTCTTTTAGTACGTCAAAGCCGCTTATTCCGGGTAACCGGATGTCAAGAAGTACCAAAGCAATATCCGGGTTTTCTTTAAAAAGCTTGATTCCGGAAGGCCCATCGGGAGCTTCCAGAATGGTGAGATGAAGCTCTTCCATAATCTTCCTGAAATAGATCCGGCTGTTCAGGTCATCTTCAATAAGTAGCACCGTGCTGTCTGGAATGGAAAAACCGGAAGCTTGAAGATTTAATTTTTTCTTGCTCTCATCGGTATGTTTTACCACCAGGTTTTTGGCCGAAATGGAAAAAATAAATTCCGAACCTTTCCCCGGTTCTGAAGTAACAGAAATGGTTCCGTTCAGCATTTCTGCAATTTTTTTACAGAGGTATAATCCGATACCGGTTCCGCGATATAGCTTGGATTTATCGTCTTCGATTTTATAAAAACGGTCAAAAAGATGTTCGAGATGTTCTTGTTCAATGCCAATACCGGTGTCTTTGATAAAGAATCGGATAGTGTTGTTTTTCAGGTAAAAACCAATTTCAATGAATCCCTTTTCCGTAAATTTTATGGCGTTGTTCAGTAAATTGACCATAAGTTGGTTGATTCTTATGGGATCAGAAGTGATAATATGGTTTTCAGCAGGAATATTCAATTTTAAACGGACGGTATTCTTCTTTTTCTTTGCCAGAATTGGCTGGTACGTCATTTCCAGTTTTTTCAGGAGTTCATTAACGGAAAAAGGCTCCTCGTTTGTTTTTAATTGGTTGGCCTCAATCATGGATACATCCAGAATGTCATCAATGAGCTGCAATAGTGTTTCGTTGCTGCTGTTGATAATGGCAATGTATTCTTCCCTTTCTTCCTCTTTGATTGTGCCGTCGGCCAGCAAATTACTAAATCCGACAATGGCATTCAGCGGGGTACGGATTTCGTGACTCATATTGGCCAAAAATGATGATTTGAGCTTATCGGCCATTTTCGCTTTTTTATATTGGGTGGTATAAGCTCTTTTGGCCATGGTCATTAAGACATAAGCTGTTGCCCCCGATAAAAGGATGGCGGAGTAAAAATCCAAAATTCTTGCTTTTTCAGATGGATAGTTTCCTAGTGTAAAAGGATGTTGATACTCATAAAAAAACAAAGATAAAATATTAATTATCAGTAATATGCTTAGTATTAGGAGCTGTCTCCCACTCATCATAAAAATAAGATAACTATAGAGCAGGACCAGAAGGAAAAGCCAAGGGCCACGCGCTCCGTAATTGTAATACCAGACCAGATTTATAATGATTAATGTAGTGCCGATAAAAAGCCATTTGGCGAAAACAAGATGTTGCCCTTTTTTTGCCAGATAATAAACAACAAGGAAAATAACCATACTTATAAATGGGATGGTTATTAAGACCTGGTTGAATCCAATAATAATGTTTAAGCAGGCTGAAACAAATGCAAAAAAAATGGCCGTTAAACTTAACGGGATGAGAAAGTGCTTTTCGAAAGAAAACCACTCTTCATCTTTTATTTGATTCCTTTTATAATTGGCTGTAAATAAATTCATATCGTACGGATTTAAACCCTTTTGTTGTAAATAAAAATTCTATCGAATCCGGAGTCCTTGACTCCTTTTTTAATTTTGAAAATGGCTCAACTTGCTCTTCCCGTTTTTTTTTGTTTAAACGGGAAAGAAGCAATTTATATTTTGCCTAAGCTTTCGTACTTTTTAACAAAATTAGTCATTTTTCAACAGATTGCCAAGTCCTGATTCTTGTAAGTGAGTTTGTTTGTTGAAATAATTGATACTTTGGCGTTTAGGTGTAATTAAAGGGGTGGTAAAATATAATCTTATATGTATTTATGAAGTAAGGCAATCAACCTGTCTTTTTTGACGGGTTTGGAAATGTATTCTGTAAATCCGGCTGCCATACATTTTTCACGGTCGCCTGTCATGGCGAAAGCCGTTTGAGCAATAACCGGTACATTGGGATTGATCTTTTTCAGTTCTTTTAAAATTTCAAACCCACTTGTGCCGGGTAATCTAATGTCCAGCAGGACTATTGAAATATCGGGGGTTTCACGAAAAATTTTTACGCCTTCGTGCCCTCCGGCTGCTTCCAGTATGTGGATTTGTTGCTTTTCTAGCACCTTTTTAAAGTAAATTCTGCTGCTGGGGTCGTCTTCAATGATAAGTACCGTCCCTTTGGGAAGCTGTATGCTTTCTGTTGTTTCTTTGTGTTGTATGTTTGTAATTGCTGGTTTGACAGTAAGATCTTTAGCCGGTAAGAAAAAGAAAAATTCTGAACCTTTTCCGAATTCGGATCTTACATGGATAGAACCTCCCAACATTTCGGTAATTTTTTTGCAAAGATATAATCCGATTCCTGTGCCGCGGTACAGTTTTTTGTTATCATCCTCAATTTTATAAAACCGGTCGAAAAGGTAATTTATGTGGCTTGGTTCGATGCCAATTCCGGTATCTTTCACGAAAAAGCGGAGTTGTTCTCCTTGGGCAGAAAACCCGAAAGAAATTTTACCTTTTTCTGTAAATTTTACCGCATTGTTTAACAGATTGATCATAACCTGGTTTATCCGGATGGGATCCGATGTAATCAGAAAGGTGTCTTTGGGAATCTGCAATTCTAAAGTTACGGCGTCTCCTTTTTTCTTTTTCAGAGAAGGAGTGTAGGTTTCTTTCAGGTTTTGCATCAGATCATTGACCGAAAAAAATTCGGCATTAATTTTTACTTGGTTGGCTTCGATCATGGAGACATCCAGAATATCGTCAATGAGCTGAAGTAATGTTTCGCTGCTGGTATTAATAATCGAAACGTATTGTTCCTTTTCTTCGTCTTTAATGGTTCCGTCAGCCAGTAGATTACTAAATCCTACAATGGCATTTAACGGGGTGCGTATTTCGTGACTCATATTTGCTAAAAAGGCTGATTTTAGTTTGTCGGCTGTTTTGGCCTTTTTATATTGGGCTAAGTAAGCATCTCTAATAATGGTGAGAAAAACATAAAAGATTAACCCGTAGTATATCAAAGCGGTATAAACATCTATAATACGATCGTGATTAGAGTAATAGTGCCCTACCATGTTTGGATTTCTGTATTCTAACAGAAAAAGGATTATGACGTTTAAGCTGGCTATACCAGTAAGGATAATTTTCTGTTTTCCTGAGAATACGAGAATAAAAAAACTGTATATGATGACAAAAATGTACAAAGCCGGACCGCGCGAACCATTATTGTAATACCACAACAGGTTTAACAATGTGATAGAAAAAACAATCAGCGTCCATTTGGTAATTGTTTGATATTTTTCTTTTTTGGAAAACTTGTATAAAGTAAAATAAACAATTATAGATACCCCGACTATTAGTGAAACTAAATGGTTTAATCGCATTAAAAAATTAACAAAAAAACCGACTAAAGAAATGATAAGCGCAACCAATGACAAGGAAGAAACGAGTTCCGCATCAATGTTTTCTTCGAAACCATTTTCACGGCTTAACCACGAGAGTATTTTGTCCATAAAATAATTTTTTTATCAAAGTTATAAACATTTCCCAAAATAGGAATATATTTGTGTAATTCTTAATCATAAAAAGATGGACAGTAAATTATTCAAACAGGCCTTAGAAGTAATAAACCTTTTTAGAGCACATGGGAAAGCTCATTTAACAACAAGTAATAATGTTTTCGATGGAAAATATATTGATATTGAAAATTTAGGTGAGCTTTTAAATTTTTCAATTTGTGATTATTTAGGATTGTCTGTTGATAAGCGTTTGAAGCAGGGGTCCATCCGGGCGGTTAATACTTATGGTACTTATACTGCCATTTCCCGAACCTTTTTGAAACTCAATATTTATCGGGAAGCAGAAGAATTGGTTTCCCGTATTTTTGGCAAACCCGTATTGTTGCTTCCGCGTACAACTCTTTCGCATATAACGGTTTTGCCTATTCTTATTGGACGTCATGATGCCGTTATTTTAGATCATCAGGTACATACAACGGTACGAATAGCTTCCGATATGTTAAGAGCATACGGAATTCACACAGAAACGATTCATCATAATGATTTGATTGCTTTGGAAGAAAAGTACACTGCTTTGTCTGATCAGTATGAGAAGATTTGGTATTTTACAGATGGAGTGTACTCTATGTTTGGTGATACCATTCCGGCAAAGGAACTGGAAGAGATGTTGAATCGGCTTTCTAAGCTTTATCTTTTTGTGGATGATGCACATGGCATGAGCTGGACAGGAAAAAACGGCAGTGGATATTTGCTTTCGCAGATTGATTATCACGATAAAATGTTTTTGATTACCTCTTTGGGAAAAGGTTTCGGTGCAGGGGGTAGTGCCATTGTTTGTCCAAATGAAGAAATACGTGAAAAAATTCTTGTTTTAGGAGTTCCGTTAATGTTTACATCTCCTGTAGAGCCTGCTACTTTGGGAGCAATTATTGAGTCGGCCAAGATTCATTTGAGCAATGAAATAGTTGAACGACAAGAACAGCTGGCAGAATTGGTTCGGTATTTTTATGCATTAGCAGAAGAGCTTGACTTACCGGTTGTTGATTATACTCCGACTCCTATTGCAATGGTTGCCACAGGAAAACCAGAGTTGGTTAATGAAATTTCAAGTGTGTTATTCGAAAACAAGATACATGTTACAGGGGCTATTTATCCGGCTGTGCCTTATAATAATTCGGGGCTTCGAATTACTTTAACTCTTTACCAGACTAAAAAAGATGTAGATAAGATTTTACATGTCCTTGCGAAAGCTTTTCAGGAGACGTATGCCAAAAAAGGGCTCTCTAATGAACAAATTCTCAAGCATTATAAACTGAGAAATAGGGTAATGGCAAAATAAAAACCGTCAGGCCTGTAAGCGGGATTCTGTCGCCGGAAAGACTTCCGGGTTCTATCATTTATCTGGGATACAGGTCACCCTGTACCTCTAGCAGCCTACCCGCCGGCGTCGGACGGGTCGCCCTTATCCTGTTAAAACAGGAGCGCCGGCATACTTGGCCTTGCAACCCATAAGGTTTACCCCGGCCGGTTGTCACCAACCGGTCGCGTGGGCTCTTACCCCACGTTTTCACCCTTACCTGCTGCCCAAAGGCAACATCGGCGGTTATTTTCTGTGGCACTTGCTGTTACCGCAAACGCGGCACCTTCCTGTTAGGAAGTATGGTACCCTGTGTTGTCCCGACTTTCCTCCGTTTGTAAAAGAACAAACGGCGATAGAACAGCCTGACGGTTTTTCATTACAAAATTACGCTTTTTGTTTCATCAAAAATTGTACCTTGTTGCTTTTTGTTACGGGTAAAAAACGGAGACGCGTTTTGAAAAAGCGAAAGGGTTTACAAAACTCCGATAAATGTTTATTTTTGTCAAAAAAATACAGCCATGATACAAACTTGCGGTCTCATCGGTACACAGGAATTGATTCTTATTTTTGGCGCTCTTCTTCTGCTTTTTGGCGGTAAAAAAATCCCGGAGCTGGCACGGGGATTAGGAAAAGGAATGAAGGAATTTAAAAAAGCCGTGGATGAAGAAGGCTTGGCCAAAGACCTGAAAGATGTGGCTTCCGACATTCAGGATTTTAAAGAAGATGTGGATAAAATCAATCCGAAAAAAATTCTGAAAACCGGCGAAAAAACAGTGGGCCGGAAAAAATAAATCCCAATTTTTAACCCGCACGATTGAAAGATTTAACTACCGGCAGCGAAGGAAAACTTATTTTTTCATTTGCGTTGCCCATGTTGGCAGGAAATGTTTTCCAGCAGTTGTACAATGTGGTGGACAGCATTGTGGTGGGGAGAGCTATTGGTAAAGAAGCCTTGGCGGCTGTGGGCGCTAACTTCCCTTTTATTTTTGCGCTGATTTCTTTTGTTGTAGGTATTGCTATTGGGTCAACGGTGGTGATTTCCCAGTTTTTTGGTGCGGGAAAAATGAAAGAAGTAAAGCGTACCATTGATACGCTTTATATCTTCATGTTTTTTGCTGCTTTGGTGGTTTCTTTAACCGGAATTGTCTTTGCCCGTCCTATTTTCCGTCTTATCGACCTTCCTCCGGATGTTTTGCCGGATGCAGTGAGCTACTTTAAAGTTTATGCCACCGGCTTTATCTTCTTTTTTGGGTATCAGGGTACCAGCGCCATTATGCGCGGGCTGGGAGATTCCAAAACGCCATTTTATTTTTTGGGTGGTTCCACTTTGCTTAATGTGGCCTTGGATTTATTGTTCGTTTTGGTTTTCCGGTGGGGTATCAAAGGAGTGGCAGCCGCTACGGTTGTGGCACAGGCAGCTGCTTTTTTTGCCATTATTTTTTATATGAACCGGTATCACCGTTTTCTGGATTTTCGTCCGTTGCAAATGAAGTTTGACCGTGATATTTTTAAAAAAAGTCTCCGAATCGGATTGCCTACCGGCTTTCAGCAGACTTTTGTGGCTTTTGGTTTTATGGCCCTTTACCGGATTGTGAATTTATTTGGAACCCCAACTATTGCAGCTTACAGTATTGCCGTCCGTATTGACTCTTTTGCTGCTATGCCGGCAATGAACTTTTCGGCAGCGTTGGCAACATTTACCGGACAGAATATGGGAGCCGGAAAAATGGAACGCGTACATAAGGGGTTAAAAGTAACGCTGATTATGGCCAACGTAGTTGCTGTTTTTATTTCAGTGATTGCCCTGCTTTTTGCCCGGCCTTTAATGGCAGTTTTCACCAAAGACCCTGCGGTGATTGAAATCGGAAAACATTATCTGTTGATTGTACCGTTGTTTTATATGGTTTTTGCCACCATGTTTACCATTAACGGCGTGATGCGCGGAGCGGGCGATACGCTGGTTCCCATGTTCTTTACCATTATTTCCCTGTGGTTCGTCCGGATTCCGGCCTCTTATTTTCTTTCGCAGAAAATAGGAGTAACCGGTATTTGGTGGGGTATTCCCATTGCTTGGTTTGTGGGTTTGTTATTGGCTTTCTCCTATTACAAAACCGGCCGGTGGAAAAGAAAAGTTGTGGTAAAACATCCGTCTTTTTCTTCATCGGATGATGCCCGTTAAATGGCTGGCCGGAATGTTTTGTTTTGTCGCTTTGTTTGTCTTGTAATATGTTGATTATTAGCTTTGTCTGTGCTGTGCTGTTTTGTTTCTCTGCCGGACAAAAACTTCCCTAAATTAATTCTAAATATCAGTTTTCGCCCTTTTTGCTGGAGGTTAATCGGTAATTTTGTGCCATTAAAATTTAATGGACATGATTACACAACAATTAACTCACCCCCGCAGCATTGTGGTTGTCGGCGGGTCAAATGACATCCAAAAACCAGGTGGAAAAGTGCTGAAAAATTTGCTGGATGGCGGATTTAAAGGAGCACTTTATGTAATGAATCCCAAAGAAGATGAAGTACAAGGAATAAAAAGTTATCGTAATCCTGAGGAAATGCCGGATGTAGATTTGGCCATTTTGGCCATTGCGGCAAAATATACGCCGGAAACAGTTGAGTTTTTAGCTCAGCATAAAAATACCCGGGCATTCATCGTATTGTCGGCAGGCTTTTCTGAAGAAAGTCATGAAGGAAAACTGTTGGAAGACCGGTTGGTTGCGGCTGTAAATAAAGTAAATGGCTCATTAATTGGGCCGAATTGCGTAGGAGTTCTTACCCCGCAATACCACGGCGTTTTCACAGAGCCGATTCCGAAACTCGATCCGAAAGGCTGTGATTTTATCAGCGGTTCGGGAGCTACGGCATGCTTTATCATGGAAGCGGGTATCCCCAAAGGATTGACATTTAATAATGTTTATTCTGTTGGAAATTCTGCCCAGATGGGAGTGGAGGAAGTGTTGCAATACATGGATGAAAATTTTGATCCGGAGAAAGATGCTAAAGTCAAATTATTATATCTCGAGAAAATAGATAAGCCGGATTTGTTGCTGAAGCATGCTTCTTCACTTATCCGGAAAGGTTGTCGCATTGCGGCGGTGAAGGCCGGAGCTTCTGAAGCGGGCAGCCGGGCGGCCTCATCTCATACCGGAGCTTTAGCCGGTTCGGATGCAGCTGCTGATGCATTGTTCAGAAAAGCGGGTATCGTCCGCTGTTATGGCCGTGAAGATCTGATTGCTGTGGCTTCTGTTTTTATGCATCCTGAGTTGAAAGGCAAGAGATTTGCTGTGATTACCCATGCCGGTGGGCCGGCTGTGATGCTTACCGACAAACTTTCAAATGGCGGACTCCAGGTGCCGGCTATTACCGGACCGGATGCGGATGAACTGAAAAGTAAACTTTTCCCCGGATCTGCTGTGGGAAATCCCATCGATTTTCTTGCTACCGGAACTGCAGAACAGCTCGGCACTATCATTGACTATGTCAATGAAAAGTTTGATGACATTGATGCCATGGTGGTGATTTTTGGAACGCCGGGACTTTTTAAAGTTTTTGATGTGTACGATTTGTTACATGAGAAAATGAAAACGAGTAAAAAGCCGATTTTCCCGGTGTTGCCTTCCGTTCTGACGGCGGCAGAAGAGGTAAAAGCTTTTGTGGAAAAAGGCCGGGTTTATTTTCCGGATGAGGTAATGCTTGGCGAAGCCCTGGCCCGGGTCTATCATACGTCGGCACCGGCAGCAGAAACACCGGATTTGCCTCCGGTGGATAAAGAAAAAATCCGTGCTGTTGTCGAACATGCTGAAAATGGGTACCTTTCTCCGGAAAATGTGGCTGCTTTGCTCGATGCTGCCGGAATTTCACGGGCCAAAGAATTTACTACGGATAAAAAAGAAGTCTTGCTGAAACAGGCTTCTGAAATTGGTTTTCCGTTGGTGATGAAAGTGGTAGGTCCATTGCACAAATCGGATGTGGGCGGTGTAAGCCTGAATATCCGGACCAACGAAAAACTGCTGGCCGAGATGGACCGGATGATGCAAATTGAAGGAGCCAAAGGGGTTCTCATTCAACCCATGCTGAGCGGCACCGAACTTTTTGCCGGAGTGAAAAAAGAAGCAAAATTTGGCCATCTGATTTTGTTTGGCCTCGGCGGGATTTTTATTGAAGTCCTGAAAGATGTACGTACCACACTGGCTCCGTTAAGCCGGAATGAAGTGCTGGATGAATTGAAAAAACTGAAGAGCTATAAAATTATCCAGGGAGTACGTGGACAGGAAGGGGTTAACGAAGATCTTTTCGCTGATATTCTTGTGCGGCTTTCGGCGTTGGTGGCTACAGCCCCCGAAATTGCTGAAATGGACTTGAACCCTTTGCTGGGTAACAGCCGTCAGGTGATTGCCGTAGATGCTCGTATCCGGATTGAAAAATGAAAATGAATAATAAGTTGTTCAAGTTTATGCTTTTGGCCTTCGCCGAAATTGTGTAAATTTGGGCAACTTTTCACCGGAGAAAATCTTCTCTGTAAAATAATTTATGGAATTACAGCTTAAATACTCAAATGATGAAAAAAACACCTGTTGATGTTCGTATTGTCGATCAAAAATTAAAAGAAAGTGGTCTGAAGTCTATGGGAAAGGCCACCATCCGTGAAATTAAAAAACTGGTGGATGAAATTGAAAAAGCCACCGGTCAGGAATTTGTCCGGATGGAGATGGGCGTTCCCGGCCTTCCGCCTGTTCAAATTGGAACAGAGGCACAGATTGAAGCCTTGAAAAATGGTGTGGCGGCCATTTATCCTAATATTCAAGGACTCCAGGTACTCAAAGATGAATTTTCACGTTTCCTGAAACTTTTTCTGGATATTGAAGTGAGTCCGGAAGGATGTATTCCTACGGTGGGATCCATGCAGGGGGGATTTGCTGCTTTTTTGTGCATGAGTCGTACTAACCGGCATCAGGATTCCACGCTTTTTATTGATCCGGGTTTCCCGGTACACAAAATGCAACACAAGGTTTTAAACCTGCGTTACGAAAGCTTTGATGTGTATAATTATCGTGGAAAAAAGCTGAAAGAAAAACTGGAATCTTATTTTAAAACCGGCCGTTTCCATACGGTTTTGTATTCCAATCCCAACAACCCTTCGTGGATTTGTTTTACGGATGAAGAATTACGCATTATTGGTGAAATGGCCGATAAGTACCGTGTAGCCATTGTGGAAGACCTGGCTTATTTCGGAATGGATTTCCGGAAAGATTATTCCCAGCCGGGAAAACCGCCTTTTCAGCCTACGGTGGCCAAATACTCAACGAATTATATTTTGTTGGTTTCCAGCTCTAAGATTTTCAGTTATGCGGGTGAACGTATCGGGATGATGGCCATTTCCGATCATCTTTATTCAATGAGCCTGCCGGATTTAAAACGATATTATACCACCGATGGCTTAGGATATTCACTTATTTATGAAACCCTGTATCCGCTAAGTTCCGGTACGGCCCACTCGGCACAATATGCTTTGGCTGCCGTGTTAAAAGCGGTGAATGAAGGGAAATTCAATTTTGTGGATTATGTAAAAGATTATGGCGTGAAAGCCAAAGCCATGAAAAAGATGTTTCTTGAAAATGGTTTCCGTATTGTATACGATACCGATATTGACCAACCCATTGCTGACGGATTCTATTTTACTTTTTCGTATCCCGGAATGGGAGCCGATGAATTATTACACGAATTGGCTTATTACGGAATCAGTGCGATTTCATTGTTGATTACCGGTAGTGATCATAACGAAGGGATACGGGCTTGTACTTCGTTGGTGCGTCATGATCAGTTGCCGGTTCTGGAGGAGCGGTTGGCTCAATTTCATCGTGACCATCCGTTATCGTAGCCGGAATCGCGATCTTTTCTGGATAATACAAAAAAAAGCCTGCTCAATTTCGAGCAGGCTTTTTTATAAACAATGAAAACAAATAACTTTATTTTCCGGCCGGAGGAGTGTATATGTTAGAGCTTACACGATATCCGGGTTTATCCATGTACCAGTCCGGATAATCGTTTCCGCCCGATTCTGCCCATTGGCCGAAATAATTGTAAGCACTCAGGATATCTACCTGTTCTTTGGGATAAGCAAAGGAAACCGGTAAATCCAGTCCCCAAGGCAGATTATTCTCTGTTTGGTAATATTTTCCGGTTGCCGGATCAGTAGCATCGGCATAAGTGCCAAAATAAGAGGTGTTCACTAAATCTGTAGGCTTTTGTCCGGCCAGATGCACTTCCTTACCCCGTTCGCCATTGATGATGATAAACGGATTGTAAGGTGCAGTTCCCGTAGTGCTTACTGATACCGGGTTGGCATATAAAACATGGAGCTCATTAGTGTCAGGTTCAACATAAGGAACATCTTCTTTGGTATTGATAAAGGCGGATCCTGAACTGCCAATCATCCGGAAAGCGTTATCGAACAAAATAACCACGGTATTGGTTTGTCCCTGTTCGGTACCATTCGGGTTGTTATGGATATAGTTTTCGGTCAAATGCGTACCTGTTACCGAAGCTACGTTACTCGGATTGCCACCCAGCATAAATCCGAATCCGTTTTTCAGGCTGGCACCTACTGCGCGTACAGAATAATCAGTGAAAAATTCAACCAGTTGGTTTGATGCATTCAAAACCGATTTAAAATGATAATCTACAACCAGATCGTTAAAATCATAGTCGCCTTTACCGGGCCACAGGTCTTCAAAAGCCAGGGTGCCCCAATCGGTTTGGTTAGGGTAGTAAACGTTAAAAGCGCGTGCCGGATCGTTGGGATAATCATCTTGGTCATCCGGTACACCATCTCCGTCGCTGTCGTTAGACGGTTTAGTTACTTCAACATTATCACAGTAAATAGAACCATTGCGGTCTAAGTCCCAGTTCCAAAGAAGAATATTTACCTTTGCTGTTCCGGAAGGCATAGTAGCACAAATCGTCTTTTTTACCCAATGGTTGGCTGGATGAGGGTAGTATTTACAGATATATGCTAATGCCCGGTTTTGTGAATCCATGGGGATGATATACAACCAACTTGTCTGGTAAGCTGGATTTCCTACTGATTTAATATCGGCAGAAAAAGTGATCAAATCTCCTGCAGAAGCAGCAATCATTTGCGTAACTCCCCCATAATACGAATATAAATGGTTTACTGGTGTGCGAACCACATGATTTCCTCCGTCGTTGTACCATTCCATTCGTTGATTTCTGTAGGAAGTAAAGTACCATTTTCCATCAATAGGATGATCGGAAGACCAGCCATAAATTGAGCCAAAATTATCTGTTTCAAAATCACCGTTTTGGATTAAATTATTGCTTATCTGAATACCGGCTCCGGAATAATGGGCCGACGATACGGTGTATGAAGCGGATTTCGTAGTTGTGCTTTCTGGCGGAATGGTATCCGGCGGAATATTGGTTTCATAGTCTTCTCCAAAATCAACGGTTACGCCGCCTTCTTTTGTGTTTTGTTCCGGGAGTTGGGCATATACGCCTCCTGCTACACTTTGTACATAAACAGAATCCAGTGCGGTGGGGACACGAATTTCACCCGTCCATTCCCCGTTTTCGTCAAAACTTCCGGCAGTAATGAGTTGTCCGCCATCAGCCGGATCTGCGGTGTAAATATTAAACCGCGATTTGTCTGTTTCAAATGAAACGGTTGAAGGCATTTTGATGGTTACGTTCTCCACACGGGTGGATTCAAAAGTAAAACCATCCGGGATGTTCAAATTGTCCAGTGGAGAATTGTCATCGGGTTCGGGTGCTTTGTTGCACGACTGGAACGTGAGTCCGGCCATCAACAACAATAACATGGAGAGAATAAAAGTTTTTGTTTTCATTGCTTTGTTTTTTTTATACATTTTTCCATAGCAAATATAACAAAAATCAGACCTAAAAGGAGTGTGAAAGGGTTAAGATATTGATTTTCTTTATTTTAATGTTCGTGGGTAGAATTTGGTTTTTCCCAAAATGGGAAAACGGGTTTGATTATGGGAAAATGCCACTTTTGGCTTTTACAAGCCGAAGTTATTTTCGGAAAACGGAGAATAATTATCCGAAAACCATAACCAAAAACAGATGCCGGAAAGGTGGCTCTTTCTTTTGATTTTAATAAGTTTCTGATAAAGTTTGTCTTACATTTCGTGGCATACAAATTGAATTGTGCCGGAAAATTTTTCCGTCAGCAATGTCGGAAGGTTTTTTTGGTTTTGGTTGATTCAGGTCGGTCGTGCAAAAACTTCCGGCCTGTTTTTTTGTTCCCTGTTTACGAAAGCACTATTTTTGTTGTGTTCGTAAGCGGCTTTTTAATAGAGCCGGTGTATGTAGAATTGGTTTAACAGTTGAGCAGAATGAAAAAGATACAGAATCCGTATAGAAAAATGGAGGGATACCAGTGTTTTGGCTGTGCTCCGCAAAACACCAACGGTTTGCAAATGAATTTTATGGAAGAGGGAGATTACGTCCTTTCCGAATGGGAACCCAAATCGTATTTTCAGGGATATTATCAGGTTTTGCATGGTGGCATTCAGGCTACACTGATGGATGAAATTGCTTCGTGGCTGGTTCAGTTAAAACTGAAAACGGCCGGGGTAACTTCGCAAATGACGGTACGTTACAAAAAAACCGTTCCGGTAAATCAGGGAAACATCAAACTCCGGGCAAAACTGACCGGTAAACGGCATAATCTGGCCGATATTCATGTGGAGCTTTTTTGTCCGGACGGAGAACTGGGTGCTGAAGCCGATTTTGTTTATTTTACCTTCCCGGAAAAGGTGGCAATTGAAAAATTGCATTATCCGGGCCATGAGGCATTTTACGAAACATCCTGATAAAAATGATGGCAGGTAATAACAATACGGAACTGCCGGAATTTTGATT
The DNA here is from genome assembly GCF_020149915.1 of Candidatus Sulfidibacterium hydrothermale. Taxonomy (GTDB): domain Bacteria; phylum Bacteroidota; class Bacteroidia; order Bacteroidales; family F082; genus Sulfidibacterium; species Sulfidibacterium hydrothermale. The sequence continues at coordinate 2,826,715 of NZ_CP083760.1, read as the reverse complement.
AGAAAGGAAAACAAATGAATTTTTACCCCCTTACGCCGGAAGAAAAAGAACAACGTGTGGTCTGGTCTTCGGTGAGGGCCACATTGGAGGCTTTTCGGTTTAAATACAAAAGGAGCGGAAAAAAAAGCCGAAGTAACTGGACCCTGTTCGAACGAATCCTGTGGTTTTTTCAGCTTTTTTTGAAACTGATCGGAGCTTATTCAAAGGGCCTTTCGCAGGCCAAAAACATATTGGTTCAGGATGTTAAAGTGCCATTAAAGAACCTTCCGGCGGCATTTTCCGGTTTTCGCATTTTACATTTGAGTGATTTGCATATTGATGCCATTGAAGGTTTGGAGGATATCATTATCCAAAAAATCAAACCGTTACAATATGATCTTTGTGTAATTACCGGCGATTTTCGACGGGATACTGTAGGGGGCTTTCAGCAGATTCTTCCGGCCATGAAAAAACTGGTGGCAGCGCTTCATCCTGAATACGGAACGTTGGCCGTTTTGGGGAATCATGATACTTTTCAGATGGTGAAAGAGTTAGAGCCTTTTGGAATACGTTTTTTGGTGAATGAAACCGTTTTTATCCATAAAGAAAATCATAATTTACGGGTAACCGGTGTAGATGATACGTATTACTATTATACCGATATGGCACTGCATGTTTTGGAAAAACCTTCGGATGATTTTTCTATTGCTTTGTCGCATACTTCGGAGCTGTGCGATGTGGCTGCAGAAAATGGTTATGGTCTGTACCTCTGCGGACATACTCATGGCGGACAAATTTGTTTGCCGGGCGGAATCCCCATTATCAGTCACCAAAAAGGCCGAAAGGAGCAGATACGCGGATTGTGGTATCAAAATGGAATGACCGGATACACGAGTCCGGGGGCGGGTGTGTCGGGTGTTCCGTTGCGGTTTAATTGTCCGCCGGAAATCACGGTTTTGGAATTATCTGATGCCGGAAAAAGTTCTTCCTCACCGGTATGACCTGCCGGTAAAAATAATCTTGTTTAAAGGAAAATATCTGTCTTTTGTTTTTAGGCACAATACTTTGTGTATCAGGTTGTTTATACTGTCTGTGGTTCAGGCTGCTCCGGGTAAATATTTTTTCAATGAGCCGAAAATATTTCTACCTTTGTCCGATAATTAATCTGAGTGAAAACTTTAAAAATTAAGACAATGTACAGCAATCTTGAAAGTGTTCCGAAGGCTTATAACGAGCCTGTTTTGAGTTACAAGCCGGGATCGCCCGAGCGTGCCGAACTCAAAGCCATGCTGAAACAGCTGAAATCCGAAGAAGTGGAAATTCCCATGATCATCGGGGGAAAGCCGGTGACCACCGGAAATAAAGTAGCCATTCACCCACCGCACGAATTAAAACATACATTGGGATATTATCATAAAGGCGATGCGTCTCATGTAACTATGGCCATTGAAGCAGCGCTCGAAGCCCGTAAAACCTGGCACAATATGCCTTGGGAACAACGGGCTGCCATCTTTTTGCGCGTGGCGGATCTGATTAGTGGTCCTTATCGTGCAAAGATCAATGCCGCTACCATGTTGGCCCAGTCAAAAACGGTTTTTCAGGCTGAAATTGATGCCGCCTGCGAATTGGCTGATTTTTTCCGTTTTAATGTGCAATACATGACAGAAATCTACAGCCAGCAGCCTGATTCTTCCAAAGGAATCTGGAACCGTTTGGAATATCGTCCTTTAGAGGGATTCGTGTATGCCCTGACACCGTTTAACTTTACCTCTATTGCCGGAAACCTGCCCGGAGCACCTGCTTTAATGGGCAATGTGGTCGTTTGGAAATGCTCGAATACTCAGGTATATTCAGCTAAAGTAATTATGGATATTTTTATGGAAGCCGGTCTTCCTGACGGTGTAATTAACCTGGTGTTTGTATCGGGTCCGGTAGCCGGAAAAACGGTGATGGAACATCCCGATTTTGCCGGATTCCATTTCACGGGTTCCACGGGTGTTTTTCAGCATATCTGGAAAACCATCGGATCGAATATTGCCCGCTACAAGAGCTACCCACGCATTGTGGGTGAAACCGGCGGAAAGGATTTTGTGATGGTACACGATTCGGCCAATGTAGATCAGGTGGTTACCGCTTTGGTTCGTGGTGCCTTTGAGTTTCAAGGACAAAAATGCTCGGCGGCTTCGCGGGCTTATATCCCCGATACAATGTGGGATGAACTGAAAGAAAAACTGGTCGCCCAGGTGAAGACCATTAAGATGGGAAGCCCTGAAGATTTTACCAATTTTATGACTGCCGTCATTGATGAAGCCAGCTTTGATAAACTGTCCATGTTTATTGACAATGCTAAAAAAGATGCTGATGCAGAAATTATTGTAGGTGGCGGCTATGATAAATCTGAAGGTTATTTCATAGAACCAACGGTTATTCAGGCTTTCGATCCGCATTATGTTACTATGGAAGAAGAGTTATTTGGTCCGGTCTTGACCATTTATGTTTATGAAGCGGATAAATACGAAGAAACACTGGATGTACTGGATAATACCTCTCCTTACGGACTTACCGGTGCCGTATTTGCCAAAGACCGTTATGCTGTTGATCTGGCAGTGAAGAAATTGGTGAATGCAGCCGGAAACTTTTACATTAACGATAAACCTACCGGTGCAGTGGTCGGACAGCAACCCTTTGGTGGTGCCCGTGCTTCCGGTACGAACGACAAAGCAGGTTCAAGCCTTAACCTGATCCGTTGGGTGAGCCCGCGGACGATTAAAGAAACCTTTGTTCCTCCTACGGATTATCGCTATCCGTTTATGGAAGCAGAGTAATTTTTGATGAAATAAATAGCAAGAAAGCCGTTTGCCGTGAGGTAAATGGCTTTCCTTTTTAGTTAAAAACCTGTTAAAATATTTACCCGATTTCTGCCGGGTTTCGTCAAGGGGTAACAAAGCAATGTTTATTTTTGTTTTATGACAAACAAGCACACCGTATATCTGCTTTTGGGAAGTAATATTCCTTCGCGAACCGGTTATTTGACCGGAGGAATCAGGCAGATACGACAACATATTGGAAAAATTCGGGAAGTTTCGGCCGTGTACGAATCGGAGCCGTGGGGTTTTGATGCTTCTGTTTTTTTTCTGAATCAGGTAGTGTGTGTGGAAACCGGTTTGGCACCGGAAAAATTATTGGAAAAAACTCAGGAAATTGAACGACTGCTCGGAAGGAAGGAAAAATCGAAAGGAGAGAAATATTCATCACGAACATTGGATCTGGATATTCTTTTTTATGATGATGCGGTTATTGATAAACCTGATTTGACTGTTCCTCATCCGAGGATGGCCGAACGAAAATTTACACTGGTTCCGCTTGCCGAGATTGCTCCGGATAAAATGCATCCTGTTTTGAATAAATCGTGTGCACATCTTTTGACGGAATGTGCAGACCAGGGAAAAGTTTGGAAATTTGAAGAAAAACAAATTCATGCAATATAATTTTATTGCCATAGAAGGAAATATTGGTGCCGGGAAAACCTCACTGGCTACAAAGATTGCCCAGGATTATAACGCCCATCTTATTTTGGAGCAGTTTGAAGAAAACTCTTTTCTTCCAAAATTTTATAAAGAACCGGAAAAATATGCTTTTCCGCTGGAAATGTCGTTTATGGCTGCCCGGTATCAACAATTGAAAGATCAGTTGTTGTCTATGGATTTGTTTAAAACGTTTACCATTAGCGATTACTTTATTATCAAGTCGTTGATTTTTGCCCGGAAAAATTTACCCCCGGATGAGTTTAAGCTGTATTCCACTTTTTTTAATATCATTTACCAGCAATTGCCCAAACCCGAACTGTTGGTGTATCTGTATGTAAAAACAGACCGGTTACAGTCGAATATTAAAATGCGGGGACGTCCTTACGAACAAAACATTCAGGATGAATACCTGGATAAAATACAGGAAGGTTATTTTGAATTTATCCGCCAGCAAAAGAATTTGCGTATTTTAATTCTGGATACCAATAAGTTGGATTTTGTAAACCGGCCGGAAGATTATCAAAAAATCTTGGACGTGATGGAGCGTTCCTATCCGACCGGAATACACCGTATTACATTTTAATTCTGTTTTCTTTGTTGTGGTTGCAGATTGGGCCTCAGGTTGTGAATAGCCTGGGGGTTGTTTGGATTTTTCCGGCTATTCCGCGAAGCCAGCCGGACATTTAATCCAAATCCTATCTGTACGTATTTTTGTTGATCCCAGTTAAACAGACCCGGTACATTTTCAGAATAGAGATAAAACTGAAGCGGATGGAAATTGAGAGCAAAAGCTAAACCAAAATTTGTTGGCGCATCTTGTATCCAGGTGTAATTGGCTTTTATGGTAAAATGCGGAGAGATAAATCGGGTATATCCTATCGAAATGGCCGGTTCAAAATACTCATCATAAAACCTTCCTGAGAACAGAAAGGAAAAATCGTTGCGAAAGTCTTTGGTAAAATATTCACCACCGACAATAATGCGTGTGGGAAGTTTTACGTCATAATCCCGGGGCTCATCTTTAATCTCAAAGATTTTTTGTAAGGTATCTCCCAAATTATCAATAACGTCTTCGTTGTTGATGTCAATGTCGGCTCCGTCGAAATTAATGGAATCATAAGCAGGATAATAGCTTTTGGTATTGGAACGGAAGTGGATTTTCCCCCAATTGAGTACGGCAGCATTTACCGATATCTGTTTGGTTACCTGTACATCTACACCCAAATCAACCGAAAACCCCAGATTGTCGAAGTTGGAAAAATAATCGGAGACCGTGATAGAATTATCGGCAAATCCGGCTGTATTTACTACAAAATTGGTACGGGCATGTAGTATAAAATTACCGTCGTTGTCCTGGATGGTTTCCACATTGATGCCGTTGTTTTCAGTAGTGATGTCAGAAAGGCCCTGTAAGAAATGAAGCCGGGCACCTACCCTAAAGATTTTTCCTACCGGAAGAGAAACGGCGACATGATAATCCATGATATGGTTTTCATTCACGACAGTATTGTCAAGATTTAAAATTTCGCCTTCGTAATCAGAAGTTCCGTTCCATAATAACCGGAGGGCATCCCTGTCAAAAATAGTTTGTATAAAAAGATGTTGCCGGATACCGAGGGTGATAAACATCTTTCCGGCTTTAAAGCCCCCAAAAAGCAAATCGTTGTCCAGAAAGTCTACGAGTTTATCTTCGGTTTTTCCGTTGTTGATTATTTTGTCCAAATCGAAATATAAAGAGTCGGTTCCCGGGTATGTGCTTACATAATCACCAATTCCCCCTCCGGTAGAAAATAAACCTACAGAAAGGTTGGAAAGGAGAGGGATTCCTACGACAACATGAGCTCCTGATGCAAAAGCCGGATTTAAAAAACTACTTTGTTGTATATCGCGTAAACCATATAAAATATAACCATTCTGTGCTTTTGTCCCTTGTGAGAAGATAAAAAAGAAAAGGGCAATGACAGAAATTTTTATAAAAGGTAGATATCTTTTCATGTTTGCTCTTTTTAATTGATAATTAACTGGTTATCGCATAATGAATTTTTAAGCGAAAGTAATATATCGTTTTAAAAAAAGCAACAATTTGTTAAATTTTATTACAGAAAGTTGCAAAGTTCTTTTAAATCCGCAATTTTAAAAGTGGCTGTGATTTCTTGGGAAGCATTTTCCGGGTCAAAAAAGACCTGATCCATTCCCACATTCCGGGCTCCTTCAATATCCACAGGATAATCGTCTCCGATCATCAGGCTTTCGTCCGGCGAAGCTGCGCTTTTTTCAAGGGCATAATAAAAAATCTGCGGATTCGGTTTTTTTACTCCGGCTTCTTCGGATGTAATGACCTGCTCAAAATAGCGATTCATCCCCGATGCACGGAGTTTGATTTGTTGTACTTCCTGAAATCCGTTGGTAATAAGGTGAAGGTGGTATTTTTCGAAAAGGCAGGACAGTGTTTCTATTGCATGAGGGAAGAGATTTACTTTTTGCGGACTAATGGTAAGATAATCTTCTCCCATCGTCTCTGCCAGATCTTTGTCGTCAATGCCAAAGTCGAGCAGGGTCAGATAAAAACGTTTCCACCGCAAGATCTCTTTGGGCAATTTCCCCTCGCGATATAGGTTCCATAACCGTTGATTATGATCCGAATATTTTTGATGGAATGTTTGTACGTTAGTAATTCCTTTTTGTTCCAGTTGATGTTTATCGAAAATTTCTTCAAAAGCTTCAAGGGCACTTTTTTCAAAATCCCAAAGGGTACGATCTAAGTCAAAAAAAAGATGTTTGTATTTAGGCATCAGCTTAAAGGTGAAAATTAATAACCTTAAAGGTATTCACGCTGTTTTTATTGGTCAGCCGGATAATATAAAGTCCGTTTTGGTTATGCGGAAGCAACAGACTGACGTGGTCGGTTCCGAATTGTGGCTTGAAAATATTGACTTTTCTTCCCAGCATGTCGAATACCTCGATGGAAATGTCTTCCGGTTGATAACTTCCCAGCAGGATATAGATTTTTCCATCTTTTACCGGATTGGGATAGATGACGGGTAGCACAAAAACCGAATCGATTTTGGTATTGGTTCCGGCTGCCGAAGTTACGGTCAGCTTAACCTGAAAAGTTCCCATATGTGGATATTGGATAGAAGGAGGGGTTTTGCTATCGTACGTAGCCGGTTCGCCTCCTTCAAATTCCCAGTGATAACCAGTTACCGGGCCGGTTGAAAGATCAACAAAACGGATGGTTCCGCCGATGGGGGTTTTTTTTACATCAGAAGAAAAATTGGCAATGGCAGCAGTAGAAAGCGGGTCGTAACCGGTCATTTCAACAATTCCGGTTTGGGCTTTGTCCAGCCAGTATTTCAGTTGCCGTGTAGAATCTGTACCGCCAGCATCCCAATGTTTGCTGAACCGGCCAAAGTAATCCGGGGCATCCGGAGCGCTACATGCTGCGTCGCCACCGGTTAAGGTGCCAATAATCAGTTTGTTGGGATCGAATAACGGAGATCCGGACGAGCCGCCTTCTGTAACTCCGTGTCCCGAAACGGTAGTAGCCCAATGAACTTCCCAAAAATCTGCATTCGGATCGGTGGTACTGCCATAATAGTCTACAGGGCGGGTTGGCGTTTTATAGGTCGAAATCATTTTGATGTCTCCTTCCGGATGATGAATGACTACGCCACTGTCGCTGATGTCCCCGCTGCGGTTCCAACCATTAAAATACGGTTTGTAATCGTAAGGCACTTTACTGTTCAATAGCAGTAATTTGAAGTCGGAACCGGTGTTGTAATCGGCAGAAGCCAACAGTTTGGCTCCCGAAAGAGCATGAATGGCGGGTGCCGTTGTCGGCCGGCTGCAATCAGGCGACTCATAATTGAAATAAAAGACCCATTGCGCATAATCGCTGGCCGAAGAACTCGATCCACAATGATTGGCGGTCAGAAAATAAGGTGTGCCATCATTCCGGGTGTCATTGATCAGTGAACCGGTACACCAGTACAGGCTGTTTCCATCACGAAGCAAAATACGGGCGACACCGTTTTTTTGATTCTGATACTCTTTGCCTTCCGGACAATTGACCGGAATTTCGCAGGAACCGGCATCGCCAAAGTCTTTTAATGATTTTTCCGATGGTTGGGTAATATTTCCTACGCCGGTAATCAAAAAGGGTAACTGATCGTATCTCTCGCGGGCATCAAATTCTACCGTTACAATACTATCTTGCAGATAGGCGGTTCCCATCCTGGATGTACTGTCCCAGGTTCCGAAAGCCCCCAATAATTGGCGGCGGTCGGTTGTGTAAAGAAAAAGTTTATCGTCAGGATGAAAGTTCAGGTGACTGAAATAAAAATTCATGGCACCGGAACCTTTCAGATGAACTGTTAGTTTCCATGCCCATGTCCCGTCAGGGAGTTGTTGCCATATTCCCTGTTGCAACAGCAAACTGTCAAAAGGAACGATATAACCGGCAGCAAGAGGTTGTGGAGCTGCCGTGCTGTTTTTCTGAACATTGAGTTGTTTTACCGGTTGGGTTGCTTTTAACCGGACAACCGGAGTAGTTTCTTTGTTTTGAAAGTTCCATGAAGCCGGGGTTCCTTTCCGTTGTATCTGGGCAGCAACCAAAAGGGGTAAAAGCATACCCGCTAAGAGCAAAGGAATGATTTTTTGAATCCGGCGAAGCTTATTTTTCTTGCGTATTTTGTTTTTCATGTGGATAGGATGTTCCGATTATTTTTGTTTAAACGTCAAACATCGGGGTTGTATTATTCACTAATGTGCAACTTCTTAAATATTGTGTCATTTTGCATGATCCGAATCGCTTTTTGTATAGCATGATCCATGGGCGCTGTTTCCTCAAAATAGGCGCTTTGATTGAATAAATCCCGTGCAATCAATGCTTTTAGCTGAAGCTGAAAAAATGCCTTATTACGCTGTAAAGCAGCAGAATCTATTTTTACATGGGCTTTTACTGCATCGGAAAGGAAAGTGTCGAACATGGGTTTCGTAATTTGAAAACCTTTAGTAAACGATTGGATATCCGGATATTTCTTTTGTAATTTTTTCCGATGATCGTTCAGGTAATCATTCACAAAAGTGTTAAAGGCTCCTTTCCGGATGAGGTTAGAATAAAAATTATCATAACGGGCCGAGTCAAAAGGAATAAAGATATCCGGCATAATGCCTCCGCCACCGTAAACGGTACGTCCTGATGCAGTATGAAATTTTAATGAATCCGGAAAATGGATGCTGTCAGGGTGGATCAGTTCGCCGTGTTTCATCCGTTCTTCCAGATCATCGTAATATGCTTCCACTCCGTGGTTGTAAGGCCTTTGGATCCAGCGCCCCGAAGGGGTGTAATAACGGGCTACGGTCAATCGTACCACCGAGCCGTCAGGCAACCGGAAAGGACGTTGTACCAATCCTTTGCCAAAAGAACGGCGGCCAATAAGAATGGCTCTGTCCCAGTCTTGTAAAGCGCCTGAAACAATTTCGCTGGCCGAAGCAGAACCTTCGTCAATCAGTACAATGAGTTTTCCTTTTTCGAAATTTCCGGCGTTTGTAGCTACCAGGTTTTCTCTTGGGCTGTGTACGCCTTTGGTGTAAACAATAAGATCGCCGGCCGGAAGAAATTCGTCGGCAATGCCTCTGGCAGTACTCAGATATCCTCCGCCATTGCCACGCAGATCAAAAACCAGGTTTTTTAAACCTTGTTTTTTTAATTTTTCGATGGCTTTGTTGAATTCGTTTACCGAGTGTTGAGCAAAACGGCTTAATTTGATGTAACCCGTATGTTTATTGAGCATAAAGGCAGCATCAATGCTGTTGATGGGAATCACATCGCGGGTAATGGTAAAGTCAAGCAGGTTTTTTACCCCTTTCCGGTAAACCGAAACGGTTACTTTGGTTCCTTTTTTTCCGCGCAGGTGTTTCATTACCCAGTCGTTGGTAATATCCGGACCATATGCTTTTTCTCCGTTTACCTTAATAATTTTATCTCCGGCCATCAGTCCTACCTTGTCTGATGGGCCACCAGGAATGGGCGAAACAACCAAAATGGTATCATGAAAAAGCTGGAATGTAATGCCGATTCCTTCAAAACTGCCTACCAGTGGTTCGTTGGCTTGTTCCAGATCTTTTTTTGAAATATAGGTGGAATGTGGATCCAGATCTTTGAGTGTGGCAATAATGGCTTTTTCTGTCAATTGCGGCATATTTACCGTATCCATGTAGAAATTATTGATCAGAAAAAGCAGGGTGGAAAACTTTTGTGTGGTGGTTTTGGGATTCATGGGTTCCCAATCGTCCTGTGCCCTGGCATATCCTGAAACAAAAAGAATGGAGAACAACAGAAAAATCCGAAAAAACTGTTTCATTGGTTTGCTTTTTGTAGTTTGTTATTAACGAGTGAATTACACTTGCTTTTAGGTAATTCTGTCCGGCTATGTTGTGCAGACGGACAGCCCGCTGTTTTTTATCCGGAACTTATTTTCCGGACAGATTTAAAAATTGGCCAAATGTACAAAGATTCAAAGAACCCGCTTAAAGAATAAACTGGAAACAAAGGATTTCACTGAAAAATTTTGAATGTAAAATTGTTTGATTATCTGGAGTGGTTTTATTTACGCCGGTACTGCCTATAGCAAGATGAATTTTTAGTAAGTTTACGGCTCAAAAAAACAGAGAGAAATGATGAAGAAATTTTTTTTGATTGTAGTGGTTTTGTTGGCTGGTGTGGTAGGAACCCAGGCCATGGCTCCGTTTGGGAAAAAACCAACGGCGATTCGTGAAATAATTCTTGTAAAGTTTAAAAAAGATATTCCTGCAACACAAAAAGAAGAGTTGATCGCTTTGATCGAAGAGTTAAAACACACAAAAACCATTGAAAAAGTAGAGTGGGGGAAACGGGTAGATTATACCGGGGCGTCCAAAGAATATGATCAGTGTTTAATGCTGAAATTTAAAAACGATAATAACATGGAGATTTTCCAGGCTAATCCGTTAAGAATGCGGATGCTGGGGAAATTAATGGCCATGTCGGATAAAATGTTAAGATTTACTTATCACATTGAATAACGGGCATTTTTACGTTTTGGGATCTGTGAGAATGCATGAGGCTGTAAAAAACAGACATGCTTTTTTTGCAAGGTCGGAAATTTTTTTTCGGGCAACTATTTTTTTATTGCTGTTGTTGGGAGCCGGAGAAGTGTCGGCACAATCTTCGGTTTTTCGAACCTATCAGCCTTTATCAGACAGCTCCCAGCAAACACTCTTTTTCCGGATAGAAAGCAGTACGTTTTTTAAGAACAATGAGTATTTCGATTCTTTTGCGTACGGTTATACCGGAATCGGATTTTATGCCAAACCTGTTTTGGATTACTATTTCACCGATAAATTTGAAGCTACAGCCGGTGTTTATTTGCTGAAATATTCCGGATTGGACGATTTTTCGCAGGTCATTCCCATTTTCCGGTTGCGGTATAAAATGGCTCCAACGCTCGAATTGGTCATGGGAAATATTTACGGAACAGCCAATCATCGTTTGGCTGAGCCCCTTTTCCGGTACGATCGTTTTTATCAGGATCATATTGAATACGGATTTCAGTTTTTGTTGCATACTTCGCATGTTTGGTCAGACTTGTGGTTGAGCTGGGAACATTTTATTCAGGTAGGCGATACGCTTCAGGAACATCTGATGGTGGGGAGCAGTACGGTTTTTACTTTTAACAATCCCCGCAAGGGCTGGGGCTTTTCCATACCGGTGCAAGTGGTGTTTGCCCACAAGGGCGGACAATTGGCACCACCGCCTCATAAGCCGGTTTCTACCATTATGAATACCCTTGCCGGTGTGCAATTACAGTATCGTTTTAATCCGAAAATTTCGTTGGCATTTGAGCCGGAAATTTTATACTATGCCGGGTTAAATTTGCCGGACCCAAATGAAATTAACGGACAGCCTTTTAACGATGGCTGGGGTAGTTATACCAAACTTTCGTTTCGTTATGGCCCGTTGAAAATAATGACCGGGTATTGGTATGCCAAGCGTTTTATTTCGCCTCACGGTGAGTATCTTTTTCAGTCGGTTTCAGAAATTGATCCGGCTTTTTCGCAGGAAAAACGGGAATTACTCACCAGCAAGATCAGTTTTCATAAAACCATTTACCATAGTATAAAACTGGAAGCGCGTTTTGAAAGTTACTACGATCTGATGTCGCATGAGCTGGATTACTCTTATGGTTTGTACATTGTGATGAACGAAAGCTTCTTTTTACTGAAATACAAACATTAGCATCTGTTTTTGTTTACACGCTTTCGCGATAAAGCCGGGTGAGAAGATACCGGATTTTTTTTCCGTAATGTTTGTCGGAGGCCCAGTGTCCGGAAAGTTGATTGATGTTTTGAATACTTCCTCTTGCCACAAACCGGAACCGGGGATCAACAAGTTTCTGATTTAATTTTTTGTTGGATGCGTAGGCTTTCAGATGCTGGATGTGGGCACGGATTCCTAACCGGAGATCCTGAAAAGTTACGCCGCGCGTTTTCTGGTTAAGCACGCCGAGTCCGCAAAAATTATTTTGACCGGGTAAAACGGTTCCTCCATAGCGCAGAAAACCGGTTTCGAGACACATCTGCGAAAAGGCAACATCGTAATTAACTCCTTCGGCACGGGCTTCTTCAATATAAATACGGGCAATTTTTTTTGCTTCCCACAAAGGAATATCCGGGTTGTTTTGGTGCAGAAAGGCTGCCAGGGCTGATGCTTTTAACTTTCCATGTCCCATAATCGAAACCGGAATCCGGATGTTTTTGGGTAACGGGCTTGTTTTTTTTCTTTTTTCCCGGAAAAAAACATATTCCGCAGGTGAAAAAACCACAAAATGGTTTTGTTTTACCGGTATCAAAAGCGTAGTTGTTTGGGGAGAAGTTAATGATACATGATGAACCGGCTTGCCGCTTTCTTCCGGGAAAGCACCTCCTTTGCTCAAGATAAAGAGCAATAAAACAAGAAGATAGCGTATAGAATGTTTCATAAGCAACGTTACGGACCAACCGGATTTTTTTACTTGAAAAAGGTGAAAACTTTTTTTGAAAGTTTTCCGGCCGATTTGTTAAATTTTACACACTTTATTGTTAATATTGTCTTTCGAAATCGTAAAATAATCCGAACATTATGAAACAGTTCTTCAAATTCATGTTTGCCTCTTTTGCAGGCACACTGTTAACCCTTATTTTAATTTTATTGCTTTTCGCCGGTATGGTGGCTTCCATCTCCAGCATGGCGCAGAAAGAAACCGTAAAAGCCAAGCCGCATACGGTTTTGCACATTACCTGGAAAGGACCTATTCTGGACAGAACGCCAGAAAATCCTTTTGAAAATTTTGATTTTGCCACCCTGAAACCACACCGGACACTCGGTTTGAATGATATCCTGAAAGATATTGACAAAGCAGCCAAAGATCCGCATGTGGATGGCATTTTTCTGGATATGGAAACTATTCCGGCCGGAATGGCAACTACAGAAGAAATTTACAATAAACTGAAAGATTTTAAAAAAACGGGGAAATTTATTGTAAGTTATGCCAACAATTACGATCAAAAAGCGTATTACCTGGCAAGCCTTTCGGATAAAATTTACCTGAATCCGCAGGGATTGGTACTTTTTAAAGGGCTGCATGCCCAGATCATGTTTTTGAAAAACTTACTGGATAAACTGGAGATTAAAGCCCAGGTGATTCGTGGGCCGAACAACAAATATAAAAGTGCAGTAGAGCCGTTGTTGCTGGATAAAATGAGTAAAGCCAACCGTCAGCAAATGCAGGATTTGCTGGGCAATATTTGGGGGAAAATATTAACGGTTTTGCACGAAAACCGCGGAATTTCTGTGGATGAGATGAACCGGCTGGCAGACAGCCTGAGCCTTTTTGATGCGCAACAGGCTTTGAAATATCATTTTGTGGATGGGATTGCTTATCGCGATATGGTGATGGACTCATTGAAAAAACGGGTGGGAACCAAACCGTATTACATGGCTTTTGACAAATATGACCGGGTAGAGTTGAAAAAGAAAACGGAAAAAATCTCGCGTGATCGTATAGCTGTCATTTATGCTTTGGGAGAAATTAACCAGGGAGAAAGTAAAGACGAAACCAGTATTGGCTCGGTAACGCTGGCAAAAGCCATTCGCGAAGCCCGTACCAATAAACACGTTAAAGCCATTGTTATGCGGGTGAATTCGCCCGGTGGTGATGTGCTGGCCTCGGATGTGATTCGCCGCGAAGTAGAGTTGGCCGCAAAATCCAAACCTTTTATTGTTTCTATGGGAGATGTGGCGGCCAGTGGCGGTTACTGGATTTCTACCGATGCGAACTTTATTTTTGCGCAGCCGGTAACGATTACCGGTTCCATCGGGGTTTTTGGCATTATTCCTGATCTTCAAAAGTTTATGAATAAAAAGCTGGGGATTACTTTCGATAAGGTGATGACCAATAAAAATGCCGATTTTGTGGACGTGATGGCTCCGTTAAATCCATTACAGAAACAGCGGCTCAACGACGGAATTACACGGGTTTATCATCAGTTTGTTTCGCTGGTAGCACAAAGCCGTCATTTAAATAAAAAGTATGTAGACAGTATTGCCCGTGGCCGGGTATGGTCGGGTAGCGAAGCATTGAAACTGGGATTGGTGGATAGTTTGGGCGGAATGCAGGATGCTATTGCATATGCCGCTAAAAAAGCTAAACTGAAAAATTACCGGATTACAGAATATCCCAAACGCAAAGCCTTTTTTGAAGAGTTAATGAATGAATTGAGCGGAAAGGCTCAGGCACGCCTGGTGGATGAACAGTTGCAGGCATTTGAGCCCTATCTGTCAGAAATTAAAATGTGGAGCCGGATGAAAGGAATACAAGCCCGCCTTCCGTTTGTAATGAAAATAGAATAACCTTGTCCGATTTTGTCGGAAGTAATAAGGCCATAGAATCCTGACTTTTATTCTTTGGCCTTATTTGTGTTCTTAAAAATGAGAATAAATGTTCGTATTCGAACCAAAATTTTCACAAAAAATACTTTTTAGATGGGCGGGCAAAAATATTTTCTATTTTTGCAGCCTGAAAAATGAGAGATTCGTTTGATTGTGGAAATTGTGGGGGATGATAAACGGACTTTCTTTATGCAGATGGTCCAGTAGCTCAGTTGGATAGAGCAGCAGCCTTCTAAGCTGCGGGTCGTGGGTTCGAATCCCGCCTGGATCACAACCTAAAAAAGAGATCAATATTTAGTTACAAAAGCCTGTGGTTCGCAGGCTTTTGTTGTTTTTAAGAAAATAAAAAGAACTGTTTTGTTAGCCGCTATGCAATCTTACCAAAGTGCTAGGCGAACTGATTGTATGTTTAATACGATGAAATTTGGTGATGGTTGAAAAGTGAATACGGTATTGATTTACAGTAAGAATATTTGGTGAAATTCTGATTACCGCTGTGCATACATCACGCCCGTATGCGGGTAATCGCTTACTAAATCCATAATGTCTTTCCATATCATATACTGGATGTTGCTATGGACACTGGCATAATGCCACCGGAAAGCTTGATTCTCGGTTTTTACGCTACCTAAAATCAGTGAAATATTTCCTTTCATATACGGTTTAATAATGATCTTACCGTCCTGAAAAATAATACGAAAAAAATAAGTATATGACCATCCGGGATGTTTTTTCAACGCATGTTCGGCAGTAACCAGGGTAAGTAATTGCGGGTTTGCCTTTGCTACAAAATAATCCTTCTTAAGCAATTGCCGCTGAAAATCATGAAAATTGGTACTGTCGGTTTGACGGGTTTCTATGATAATGGTATTCGCTTTGCGGAAAGGAGCTGCTCTTTCAGCTGACTGATCGCGAATGACTGCTTTCAGGTATTTCAATGCGCAGGTGGTTTCGGTATGGGAAGAATCGCCTGGAACAGTGTAAGTAATCTGTGTGTCGGTCATTTTTACAATGAAAACCGGAATTTTGTGGCCGCTCATGTCTACTAACGTATCTTGGGCTAATAACCTGCCAGAAAATATCAGCAGAAAAAACATTAGTATTTGCTTTGTCATTTTTTAACTGTTTAAAGGGTTCTCAACAAAATTAAGAATTAATTTTTTCCTTACAAAGATATTCTTAATCTGTTTAGGTGGCTGTCTGGATCACAACCTAAAAAAGAGATCAATATTTAGTTACAAAAGCCTGTGGTTCGCAGGCTTTTGTTGTTTTGGGCAGGCTGCAAAACCAGGGCGGTTATATGTTTTATGTTCCGGTGTCTTTTGGGGCCTGATAAATCACTTTTTTAATGATTCCGGAAAGCCGGCTTTTACAATTTTTTAAGAAACAAATCCGCTCTTTTTCAAAAAGATTCAACAAAAAGATGTATATTTGTTCAGAAACAAAATTTGCTGTTATTGAACGGCTGTTCTTTTAATAACTTTTGAAAATTTAAAATAAATGGGAAGACCGCCAACAAGACCAAAAAAGCTGAGAGACGGATTCTATATTGAAGTACGCAACAAAGGAGCTAAAAACGGAATTAAAATTGTCAGGAATACCCGCGAAGAGATGCTTAAAGCCATTAAAGATTATTCCAAAACCAAAGAAGTGGTAATATTGGGAGAATCGAAAAACGGAAAATGGGTGGAACACCCCGGATGATCTGTATGCTCTTCTTGTGAGGGGATGCTTCTGTTTTTTTGATTTTTCCCTGACCGTTTTCAGAAATTTTATTTGATTTTCATGGTACAATCGCGGATTTATATTGCTTTGCCCGTGCTGAATGAGTCATATTCCCTCCCGCGGTTTCTTTCTTCTATTCAGAATCAAACATTTCAGGATTTTTCACTTACGGTTTGTGTAAATCAGTATGACAACGATTGGAATGATCCGGAACGGAAAAAACTTTGCGAAGACAACCGAAAGAGCCTTCGTTTATTACAACAAAAGTTTCCTTTCCCGGTAGAAGTGATCGACCGGACATCACCCGGAAAAGGTTGGCCTCCGCGAAAAGGCGGCGTGGGCTTTGCCCGTAAAATGGCCATGGACCAAATTGCTGCAAAAGCAAAGGATACGGACATTATTGTAAGCATGGATGCCGATACGGAATATCCGCCGGAGTATCTGTCCGCAATTATCCGTTATTTTCAGGATCATCCGTGTGACGTAGGGCTGAGCCTTCCTTATTATCACCGGTTAACCGGAGACGAATGGCACGACCGGCTTTTGCTGCGTTACGAGTTGTACATGCGTTATTATGCGCTGAATATGATTCGGATTAAAAATCCGTATCGTTTTACGGCACTGGGGTCTGCTATGGCTTTTCCGGTTTGGGCCTACCGGAAAGTGTCCGGATTGACCCCCGTGCAAAGCGGGGAAGATTTTTATTTCTTACAAAAACTGGTGAAAAACGGTCCTCTTGGTTATTGGGCTCCCACTACGGCTTATCCTTCTGCCCGTTTTTCCGATCGGGTAAATTTTGGTACCGGTCCGGCTTTGATAAAAGGACGGTCAGGACACTGGGATTCTTATCCGTTTTATCCGTCAGAATTGTTTGATCAGGTAGAACAAACGTATGCTTTGTTTCCGGCGCTGTTTGAAAAAGACCTTGCTACGCCCATGGATACTTTTTTAAAACAGCTTTTTAAAACAGAAGCGCTTTGGAGTCCTTTGCGTAAAAATTTTAAAAGCCGGAAAAATTTTGTGAAGGCCTGCCAAAACAAAGTGGATGGTTTGCGAATTTTGCAGTTCTTGAAACAGCATTATCAGGGATCGGGAAATGATGTAAAACCGTTGACCGGTTTTCTGAGAAAATATTTTCCGGAAGAAATCCCGGAAAACAGATTAACCGAACTGGAGACAAAAGGTTTTGAGAAAGCAACATTTGGCGTGTTGGCTTCTCTTCGTGATAAGATGTTTGCTTTGGAAGGCAGCGAACGGGCTAAAGACCGGTAGGGTAATCTTTCTTTTTGTATCTTTACCCACAACAGAAGGAAAATTTCACAAAATCTATTCATGCTACTTAGTCTCTCTTTTCATTTTGATTATTATCCGCTATTGCTGGTAGCCGGTGTAGCCTGGCTGGTTCCTATTTTGCTTTCGTTATTGCGGTTGAATAAGATTCCGGCCGTGATTGTGGAGATTATATTGGGCTATTTTCTCGGACATTATATTTTGGTGGATCATTTTACCGAGAGTTTTCATATTCTGGAATTTCTGGCGCTGTCAGGATTTGTGTTTCTGATGTTTCTCGGTGGACTTGAGATTGACGTGGATCAGATACGTGCTTCTTTTCCACGACGGCGGTTTCGGCTTTCGCTTTTTACTTCTAATCCGTTGTTATCCGGCGTGCTTCATTTTATCTTGGCTATTATTTTAGGATATCTGGCTACGTTGGTACTGGCACAGCTGGTAGAAATTCCGCATACCTGGTATTTTGCCCTGATCATGGGAACCACTTCTGTGGGCATTGTATTGCCGGTGTTGAAAAGTCGCGGCGAACTGTCTTCGCGGTTTGGCCAGATGATTATCATTGCAGCGGCCCTGGCCGATATTTTGAGTATTCTCCTTTTTACTTTTACGGCATTTATTATCAAAAATGGTTTCCGGTGGGAGCTGCTGTATATTCTGGTATTGTTTTTTGTCTTTTTTGTGTTTTACCGTTTGGGAAACCACCTGAAACGCCTGACTCCATTGAAAAAACTGGCTTTTCAACTTTCGCATGCCGCCTCACAAATCCGGGTACGCGGAACCATTCTGATGATTTTGATTTTTGTGGTGATGTCGCAATATATCAGCGAGGAAGTGGTTCTGCTCGGTGCTTTTCTGAGTGGTCTGATCCTTTCCACGTTGTTACACAAAGAGCGTTCGGTTTTGATGATAAAACTCGATGGGATGGGATACGGCTTCTTTATTCCCATATTTTTTATCATGGTGGGGATGCAGTTCGATCCTTCTTCCCTGAAAGAATTTGATCATTCGGTTTACGGATTTTTGATCCTGTTACTTTTTACCTTGTTTTTTATCAAGATTGTTCCGTCGTTGTTATGGGCAAAGGTGTTTGGATTTCAAAAGGCGTTGTCGGCCGGCTTTCTGATGTCATCGCGGTTGAGCCTGATCATTGCCGCATCGGCAGTAGGACTGCAGTTAGGAGTAATTACACCCGGTATTAATGCGGGATTTATTTTGATGGCGGTGATTACCTGTCTGTTGTCACCGGTTATTTTTAATTCGTTAAATCCTGTTCGCCTTACCGAAGGGGAAAAAGTAATTATCGTTGGCGGAAGCAGCACGGGGGTTTTGTTGGCCCGGCGGATGAATATTCATGGTAAAAAAGTTGTTCTTGTCGAAAAAAATAAAAACCGTTTTGATGAAATAAAAAGCAAGGGCCTTTGGGTGATTCAGGCCGATGGGGCGATGCCGGAAACATACAAAAAACTGAAACTGGCCCCGGAAAACTATGTAGTGGTGGAAACCGGTAATGACCAGCAGAATTTCGAAATTGTCCGTTTTTTGCGTAACGAGCTACAGCACGAGCGTATTATTATGCGGGCTTGTAAAATGCCCTGCGTGGAAAAATTAAACCGGTTGGGAATCGATACGGTTGATCTGCATCGTGTGCTGGCTACAGCCATTGAAAATCTTATTCTCCGGCCGACGACTTATCATGATCTGGTGGAAACTTTTGAAAATTACAGTGTGGAAGAAATTATTGTTACGCGGAGCGATTTAAATGCCAAAAAGGTGAAAGAAATCCCGTTTCACAGCGGGGCTATTTTGATGATGATTACCCGCGATTATTCATCGTTTATTCCACATGGCGAAACTTATCTGCAAACCGGCGACCGGTTACATATTTTCGGAACGCCGACAGCATTGGAGGCGGTTCGTCGGCAGGTACAACGGTAATTGTTTTGGGGAATAAAAAAAGCCGGATTAATTTATATCCGGCTTTTTTAATCCTGAATCAGGAACTTTATTTTTTCAGTCCCATTTTTTTTCTGATTTCTTTCGGAATGGCATTTTTATTAACGGCAATGCTGATGGTTTGTAATTCTACATAAGCTTTGGAAGCATAAAAATAGCCATGATATTTTTGGTCGGTTCCCCATGAATTTTTCACTTTGTAAAAAATGTCTCCTTTTTGGTCGTGGGCAATTCCGACAATCAACATACCGTGATCATCGGTTACGAGGTAATTATTGTAATGCTGTTGACGCATTTCAGGGGTAACGTGTACTTCCTGAACAATGGAGTCAAAGTTATAAAGTTCTTTGTTTTTTTCATGTTGACTTAGTGCTTCCCATTTGGCCTGGTCGCTGCCGGTGAGTTTGGGATGTTTGTTCGGGATAATGGCTACACCTTTGCGCCAGTTGAATCCGCGGTCGCTTACATCAGCTCCCCAGGCTACGGTATATCCGTGTTTTAATGCGTAATTGATGATGGCCATCATGTCTTTTAAAGGAACATTCATCGATGAAGCCCACAACCAGTTGTCTGGAATGGCCAACGGAAAAGGTTTATAGTAAGGATGGTCTTTGTAAGAAGTAATAGGAACAATATCATCCGGATTGAATCCAGTCATATCCCTGAAACTCTGTGGAGTATATTCTTTTCCGTGCCATTTGAAAGTTTTGGGCAAAGGTCCCATATAGGAAGCCAGAATGGCATCAAAAGCTTTGTGCCATACCGGGGTAAGCTTTTTGTTGGGATTGGCAACGATAGCATCTACAAAGTTTTGCAATACTTTATCCAGCTCGCCTTCTACAGGTAGTTTGGTGCCATATTGCAAACCGCTGTAAACGGAATCGGGAACCATGCCGTATTTTTTGATTACACGCAAAACATCTTCGGTTTCGGCACCGGAACCAAATTGCAGTTTACCATGCAAACGTACGTACTTGATGGCTTTATCAGAATACATGTGGTTAACACAAAACATTTCGGAAAGATTGTATTTTTTACCGGTAGTCCGTAAAAGTTCGGCTTCTACAAAGCCAATACCGGAATAGCTCCAACAGGTTCCCGAACGATACTGGTTTTTGACAGAAGTGTGTGGAACCACAATGTCATCAGTAAAATGGTACCCTTTCAGCTCTTTTTTCGCTGTGGTATCTGTTTGTGCAAAAGCTTCTGTTCCGAATAACAGAGCTGCTACCATCAAAAAGATAAGTGATTTAACTTTCATAAAATAAATTTTTTAGGGTTAAAAAAAGAGCTGCCCCTAGTGAGACAGCTCTGTAATAATGTTTAAATATCGAATTTAATTCCTTGTGCCAGCGGTAAGTCTGTGCTGAAGTTAATGGTGTTGGTTTGCCGGCGCATATATACTTTCCAGGCATCCGAACCCGATTCGCGGCCGCCGCCGGTATCTTTTTCTCCACCAAAAGCTCCGCCAATTTCTGCGCCGGAAGTGCCGAGGTTTACATTGGCAATTCCGCAGTCGGAACCGGCATAGGAGAGGAAGGTTTCTGCTTCGCGCATGTCGAGTGTAAAGCAGGCTGAAGAAAGTCCTTGCGGTACATCATTTTGAATTTCAATGGCATTCATAATGTCGCCTTTGTATTTAATGAAGTAAACAATGGGAGCAAAGGTTTCTTCCTGTACAATTTTATAATGATTTTCTGCTTCGGCAATACACGGAACCACGTAGTTGCCCGATTCATAACCCGGACCACTGAGTACTTCACCGCCAAACAGAATTTTTCCGCCTTCGTCTTGTACCTGTTTTACCGCATTGGTAAACAACTCAACAGCAAATTTGTCGATGAGCGGCCCGACAAGGTAATCTTCGTCCAACGGATTGCCGATGCGGGGAACGATGTTTTTGTAAGCGGCTACAAATTTGTCACGTACTTCATCATAAACATCTTCATGAATAATTACCCGGCGTGTGGTGGTACAACGTTGTCCGGCAGTTCCTACTGTGCCAAATACGGTAGACATCACCGCCATTTGGATGTCGGCGCTGGGAGCAATAATTACAGCATTATTTCCACCCAGTTCCAGAATGGTTTTGCCCAGACGTTTTCCTACGATGCCGCCTACCCGTTTTCCTACAGCGGTAGAACCGGTAACTGAAAGTAAACGTACCCGTTTGTCGCCCAGGAAATTATCGCCCATAACCGACGATTTGGCAATGACAAGGTTAAAGACGCCTTCAGGTACATTGTTGTCTTTTAATACTTTGCTGATGATGCGGTGGGTAGCCACAGCGGTCAACGGTGTTTTGGAAGAAGGTTTCCATACCACCACGTCACCGGCGATGATGGCTAATGCTGTATTCCATGCCCAGACAGCTACAGGGAAATTGTAAGAAGTAACCAGCCCGACGATGCCCAACGGATGATATTGTTCCGAAAGACGGTGGTTCACTCGTTCCGATTGCAGATTGGTTCCGTTGATCAAACGCGATTGTCCTACGGCAAAATCACAGATGTCGATCATCTCCTGTACTTCGCCAAGACCTTCCTGGTAGATTTTGCCCATTTCGAGGGTAACCAGTGCGCCAAGATATTCTTTGTTTTCGCGCAATGCCAGTCCGATTTGGCGAACCAATTCGCCACGAACGGGAGCCGGAACAGCACGCCATTGTTTAAAAGCGGCTTCGGCTTTGTTGATAACCATTTCGTAATCGTCCAGCGTGGCATTTTTTACCTGTGCAATGGCTTCTCCGTCAATGGGAGAGTAAGAAGTGGTTACATCGCCTTTGGTGTCGATCCACTCGGTTCCGGTGCATACACCCGGATTAACGGCTTCAATTCCCAGATTATTGAGAATATCTTCCTTATTATGTTTAATGCTCATGATAATGAAGTTTTTTGTTCTAAATAGTAAAACGTAGGCAAAGGTATAAAATCAATGAATTCCTTGTTCGGTAACGGGGGAAATTTCAGGGAATTACTTAGTAAAAGAAATGCCGGATCATAAAAAGTTCTTTTCTTTTATTGCTTTCTTTAAAAGGTGTGTGGTATGATTATAAAATCGGATAACTGTGCCCCGGCGGGTCTGTTATGGGTAACATCACTGGGAAATGTTATAGCGTATTTTTTGCCTTTGATTCGGGAATGTTAAAAAGTAACAAGATCTTGTAAGGTATCGGAATCAAAATTCTTGAATAGTGTTCTTGTGGCCTCATCGATTACTTTGGTGCAGGAGGTTTGTAAGCGTTTCCCTTTTCCGGGAATGAGCGGGCTGACCGGCAGATTTAAGCTTTTTTTGCTACACGAAACAAGCAAAAGAAAGACCGAAAGAAAAAACAGGTCCTTTCATAACAGAATGGTTTTTTAATTTTAACAGGATTTCCTGTAAAATTAGAAAAAAGCACCTTACAAGTGGTCTTCTGTAGCCCGGGAAAAACGGCTTTCTGTATCTCCCTGAAATTGTTTATCTTTGTACCAAACGGAAGAGAAAGGATATTCATGAAAGGGATTTTTCCGTTTTCCCTGAAATCTTCATCATTAAAAATTAAAGAAATGAAAAAAGTATTATTGGCTTCGCTGTTTATGTTTTTTGCTATGGCTGGCTTTTCACAAACTCGTCAAAGTGAGCTGGATTTGATTCAGTCGATTCTGGGGGCACAAAAAGCCCAGATCGTTTTCTCGTTTGTTCATCCTGCTCCTTCACAAAAAGAAGCTTTTGTTAAACTGTACAATGAGTACGAAGCCCAGCGGAAAATTTTGGGAAAAGAAAGAATTCAACTACTTGAAGAATATGTCAGTCAATGGCAACATATGACCAATGAACAAGCGGATGCCTGGATGAAAAAGGTATTGGCATTGAGTACCAAAAGAGATAAATTGTTGAAAAAGTACTACAAGAAAATAAAGAAAGCTACCGATGCCAAAGTGGCTACGCAGTTTTATGAAGTGGAGTCGTACATTTTGACGATTATACGCTATAACATTCTTGAGCACATTCCCTTTGTGCAGGGAGATTAGAGAAAATTTCCGTTTTCCCGAATTTCGGGAAAACGGTTTAAATGACTTCGGCTACTACAAATGTACTTCCCCCTACAAAAACCAGATCGTTCGGGCCGGCATTGTTTACTGCTGACTGGTAGGCATGCATGACAGAAGGATAGCTGTTGCCATTGAGTCCGGTTTTAAAAGCTTTTTCTTTCAGTATTTCGGCATCCAGTCCGCGTGGAATATCGGCTTTGCAGAAATAATAAGTGGCCTTTTTCGGAAGCAACTGAAGCAGACCGTCATGGCTTTTGTCAGAAACCATGCCCAACACAAAATGCAGATTCCGGTAATCGGTTTCCTGTAGCTGTTGCCGGATGGCCAGTAGTCCGTCGCGATTGTGACCGGTATCTACGATAGTCAATGGATTTTTGTTGATGATTTGCCAGCGACCGGCCAGGTGAGTATTTTTTATTGTGTTTTCTAATCCGTCGCGGATAGTGGCGTAGTCGGTTTGAATAATCTTCTTTTGGTTTAGTAATTCTATGGCTTGCAGGGCTGTAGCCATGTTTTCCGACTGATAGTTTCCGAGTAACGGACTGTTGAAGTCTTCGATAATCAATTGGTTATCCAACCAGATGTCGTAATGTTTTTCGAGCGGTTTTGCGGTGTGAAGGGGTTTTAGTTCTACATGATCTTCAGCAAAAATCAGTTCGCTGTTTTTTTCAGCCGCTTTTTTCTCAAAAACAGGAACGGTTTCTGCCTGCCGGCGACCGATAACCACAGGAATACCTTCTTTGATAATTCCGGCTTTTTCAGCGGCAATTTTTTCCAGTGTATCACCAAGAAATTGCGTGTGATCAAAATCAATGTGCGTAATGACCGAAAGTACGGGATTTGAGACATTGGTTGAATCAAGTCGTCCGCCCATACCGGTTTCCAATACCGCAAAATCCACCTTTTCTTCAGCAAAATAATCGTAAGCCATGCCCACAGTCATTTCAAAAAAAGAGGGTTCTATCCGGTCGAAAGCTTTTTTGTTTTTGTCCACAAAATCCATCACGCTTTCGCGGGGGATCATCGATCCGTTAATCCGGATCCGTTCACGAAAATCGCGCAGATGGGGTGACGTATAAAGCCCTGTTTTGTAACCGGCTTGCTGTAAAACGGAAGCAATAATATGAGAAACACTTCCTTTGCCGTTGGTGCCGGCCACGTGTATGACTTTAAAATGTTCCTGAGGATTTCCCAAAGCTTTTAATAAGGCTAAAGTGCCGGAAAGGTCGGCTTTGTAAGCTGATTTTCCTACGCGTTGGTACATGGGCAAACGGCTGAAAAGCCATTGAATGGTCTCTTCGTAATTCATGGGACAAAAGTAAAATATTTGTCCGCTGCCGGAAAGAATAATGTTCAATTATCTTTTCAAAATAAAATGATAAGTAATGGTTCCGACCTGAATGGCCGGAGCTGACGGGTCGGCACTGAAAACCGAGTTTTTGGCCGATTGTACAGCCAGACGCCGTAGTTGTTCGCTTACTACGGTGGTTCCCTTGGCGTACACGCGGGCATTGACCACTTCGCCTTTTGGATTTACTTCTATACGTACCACAACCGTTCCTTGTTCAGAAAATTTTGCGGCCGGTTTATCCAGAAATTTTGCCCCGCGGTTTCCAAGACTGAATGAGATACCATGACCGGCACCACCTTGTCCCTGATATTGGTTACTTTCTTTAAATCCGTGGGGTTTACCCATATCGCCGGAACCGGGTTTTATGCCCTGGCTTTGGTTGTTGGTGCCGGGTGCCACTTTGAATAAAGCCCGTGGGTTGACTACCGGCTTTGGCGGGGTGACAGGTTTGCTTTTCGAAGTGTCCGTTTTTTGTGCCGTTTTTTTCGCCGGACTGACGGTTTTTTTCGGTGGTTTTTTCTTCGCGGTTTTTTTGGTTTTCTTCTTTACCTGGTTTTTCTTTGGAGGCAAAGCCGGTGCTTTTTCAATATTTTGCGTCAGATTTTTCTCTTTCGATGGGGTGTTTTGCGGTTTGGGTTGATGAGCTGCCGGCTTTGAAACCGGTTTTGAAAGGGTTTTGGGATGTTGTTTTTTCCTGGGAACCATGGTGGCTTTTTGTCCCAGACCAACATTGCTGCTTCCCAGGTTAACTTCTACTCCTTGTTCTCCGGGTAATGGCAAAGGCGTGCGTAAAGCCATAAATACAAGTAAAACCAATACCAGCGCATGAAATAGAATGGTGCCTGCCAGTGCTTTACTTTTGTCTTTATCCCAGTTCATACCCAGTGGTTATTTGTTCGGACGGGTTGCCAAAATCATTTTGTGTTTCGTGTGGTATTGCCGGTTAATTTGATTAATGGCGTCAATTACAGTAACGATATCCTGAACCGGAACAGATTTGTCTGCTCTTAAAACAATGGTGGCCTTGGGGTCGGTTTTTATCCGGTTATAAAGTTTTTCTTCAAGTTGGGCCGGAGCCACCGGTTTGTCTCCAATAAAAAAATGGCGTTCCTTGTTGATATAAACCGACAAACTTTGTTTGGCCATGGTTTTGCTGTTACTCGACGGGAGTAATAATTTGATGGCATTGGGAGCCACCAGGGTGGACGTTAGCATAAAGAAGATTAACAGCAAAAAAACCAGGTCAGACATGGATGCCATGCTGAAACTGGAATCGATCTTATTTCTTGTTTCTATAGCCATTTTCAGGTGTTTTTGTTTGGAGTAACGGTTTACTTTTTAGCCGGTTCGTGGAGTAAGTCCATAAATTCGGATGTCCGGATTTCTAAAATGTAAACCACCTTTTGAATGCGGGCTACCAGCACGTTGTAAAAAATGTAAGCCGTGATACCAACGATCAAACCGCCTACCGTGGTAATCATAGCCTGATAGATTCCGGTAGACAGCAACTGGATGTCAATATTGTTCCCTGCCATCGACATGTCATAAAAAGCACGAATCATCCCGATAACGGTACCCAAAAAACCGAGCATGGGAGCTGCGCCGGCAATGGTAGCTAGTCCGGCTACATTTTTTTCCAGTTTGGAAATTTCCAGCTTTCCCACATTTTCGATGGCGGCGTTAATATCGTTGAGCGGTTTGCCGAGACGGAGCAACCCTTTTTCGATCATTCTTCCAATGGGTGAATTGTTGGTTTGACACAATGCTTTGGCCGAATCCAGCTTCCCGGCAAGAATAAATGAACGAATGTTGTTCATGAAGTTTTTGTCTTCGCGTGCCGCCCGGCTGATGACCAGGTATCTTTCGATAAAAATATATACGGCAATAATCGAAAGAACGCCCAAAATGGCCATAATCCACCCTCCTTTGATGACCAGTTGGATTATCGGAAGCGTAATTTCGCCTTTGGCTGCTTCCGGGGTCAGGGCTTGTGCGGTTTCATGAAGTTGAAGAAGAAGCGCTGGTATCATATGCTGCTTTTTATGTTGTTTGTAAAAAATGTAAAATTAAATGCTCTGCATTGATGTTGAAAAACTGTTGGGTATTCTTTTAAACAACATGCTGTTAGTTTAACTGAAAATAGAGGATTTTATTATTTCAGAAAACCATAAAATTGATGCTATTTAGACCTCATATAAATTTTTCCTGTGCAAATTTTAAAAGCCGGTCGAATAGAATTCTTTCCTTACATTTGCCGCGATTAATTTTCATTCGTATTATTAACAAAATCAATCAAATATGTTTACTTTCACCTTGATGGTGGTGATTTTTATCCTCGGATATACCGCCATAGCTTTAGAAAACCCGCTGCAGATAGACAAAGCAGCTTCGGCCCTTTTGCTGGGCGTATTGGTGTGGGGAATTTACCTGTTGGATGTTTCCAATATCCTTTCGCTTGGTTTCAGCGATGCCTGGGCGCACTTTAGTCACAGTACAATGATGCAGGACTTCGTAAAAACGCATCCGGAAGCAACCATGCTGGAGAAGATGCGTTATTTCGTTGTGGATAACCAGATTATTGAACATCTGGGCGATATTAGTGAAATCCTTTTCTTCCTGTTGGGTGCTATGACCATTGTGGAAACTGTAGACCAACACCAGGGATTTAAACTGATTACCGACAAAATTACCACCACAAGCAAGGTAAAACTTTTGTGGATCCTGAGTGTCCTCACCTTTTTCATGTCGGCAGTGCTGGATAACCTGACCACAACCATTGTTATTGTTACCCTTTTGAACAAATTGGTGGACGACAAGAAAACCCGTTGGTTCTTTGCCAGTATGGTAGTTATTGCAGCCAATGCAGGTGGCGCTTTTTCACCGATCGGCGACGTAACCACCATTATGCTGTGGATTGGCGGACAGGTAACAGCAGCCAACATTATTGCCATGGTATTTGTTCCAAGTGTTTTCAATATGCTTTTCCCGCTGGCCATTGTTTCAATTTATATGCGGGGAACCATTAAAAGACCCAAACTGGATGAAACCGAGACGGCAGCATTTACCACTCCCGGTGAAAGAAAACTGTTGCTGATTATGGGAATCGGTGCTTTGGTATTCGTTCCTATTCTGAAAACCCTGACCCATTTGCCTCCTTACATGGGCATGTTGTTTGGTCTGAGTATTATCTGGATTACGACCGAATTAATTCATAAAAATAAATCGGCAGAAGACCGTCGTAAACTTTCTGTGGTAGGTGTTCTGAAAAAAGTGGATATCCCGACGATCTTCTTCTTCCTCGGTATTCTGTCGGCAGTGGCTGCACTCGAGTCGGCCGGACATTTGGCATTGGCCAGCCACTGGTTGGACAAAAACGTTCATAACATTTACGGAATCAATGCCGCCATTGGTTTGTTATCATCCATTGTAGACAATGTACCGCTTACTGCCGGAGCTATGGGAATGTATCCTGTTCTGACCCATGCAATGGTCGAAGGACATCCGTATCTGCATCATTTTGTTCAGGATGGTGCTTTCTGGGAACTGTTGGCTTATGCTGCCGGTACCGGTGGAAGTATCCTGATCATTGGTTCTGCTGCCGGAGTAGCTGCCATGGCTCTCGAAAAAATCGATTTTATCTGGTATATGAAAAAGATCAGCTGGTTGGCTTTGATCGGATACTTTGGTGGTATCTTCATTTACTGGTTACAGGATTTAATTTTATTCCACATGTAATGATAAAATCACCGGGAAAACCGGTTTAAAAATAAAAACCCGCCGTCTGAAAAGTCGAGCGGGTTTTTTTGTGCGCTGTATCACATTTTATCTGTAACCGGTATAAAATAGATTGTTTTAGAAATTTTAAGACCAAAATCAACTGGTTATAAAATTTCAAATAAATACTTTTGCACCTAAATTTTAAAACTTAAGACGATGACAGCTTTTATACTGATGTTGATTGTTTTTGTGCTGGGCTACCTGGCCATAGCACTGGAAGGCCCCATAAAAGTGGATAAGGCGGCCTCGGCACTTTTGTTAGGTGTGATTATCTGGGTAGTTTATATTTACGGACTCCCCGATGTCCTTAACCTAGGATTTAGTCCGGCCTGGAAAGAGTTTCTGAAAAGCTCCGATCTGGCGAACTTTAAACACAAATACGAAGGTGCTACTCTGTTAGCCCAGATGAAATATTTCATTACCGATCACGAAGTGGTACAACATCTTGGTGATTTGGCACAAATTCTCTTTTTCTTGCTGGGTGCCATGACCATTGTGGAAACCGTAGACCAACACGAAGGTTTCCGGGTGATTACCGACCGTATTAAAACCACCAATAAAGTAAAATTGTTGTGGACAGTAGCTACTATCGCTTTCTTTTTGTCAGCTGTATTGGACAACATGACCACGACGATTGTAATGATTGCTTTGTTGCGGAAACTGATTGACGATAAGAAAAGCCGTTGGTTTTTTGCCAGTATCATTGTGATTGCTGCCAATGCCGGGGGTGCTTTCTCGCCCATTGGCGATGTGACGACCATTATGCTGTGGATTGGCGGACAAATTACAGCACTGGATATCATTGCGATGGTATTTGTTCCCAGTGTTATCAGCCTGGTTATTCCGCTGGCTGTGGTTTCTATTTACATGCGCGGGCATGTGGAAAAACCGGCAGAAGATAAAAGTGACAGCTTTAATACCCCGCAACGCGAAAGAATTCTGATGCTGGTTTTGGGTATTGGCGGATTAATTTTTGTTCCTATTTTTAAAGAATTAACCGATTTGCCTCCCTACATGGGAATGTTGTTCAGTTTAGGTGTTATCTGGGTAGCCACCGAATTTATTCATAAAAAAGGTACCGAAGAAGACCGCCGGCGGTTTACTGTGGTCGGTATCTTAAAAAGAGTGGATATTCCTACGATTCTGTTTTATCTTGGTATTTTGTCGGCCGTTGCTGCACTGGAATCCGCTGGTCATTTACAGTTAATGGCAGAATATTTTGACAAACACATGCATAATATTTATGCCATCAACGGATCTATCGGATTGCTGTCGTCTATTGTAGATAATGTGCCGCTTACTGCTGCTGCCATGGGAATGTATCCGATTATGACCCATGCGATGGTGGCTGCTTCAGCTGAACCTGCTTTTATGCACCATTTTATGGTGAATGGCGCTTTCTGGGAACTGTTGGCTTATGCTGCCGGTACCGGTGGAAGTATCCTGATCATTGGTTCTGCTGCCGGAGTAGCTGCTATGGCTCTCGAAAAAATCGATTTTATCTGGTACATGAAAAAAATAGCCTGGATTGCTTTGATTGGTTATTTTGCCGGTATTGCAGCTTATTGGTTGCAAAACGAATTGATTTTCCATCACTAGAATTTAATCATTAGAAAATAAAAAAGGTCATCAGCAACTGCTGATGACCTTTTTTTATTGTTTTACAATCTGTTTCAGGGTTCATAGATCACTCCGGCAGAAGTGTCTTTTGTGGCTCCCGTAGCTGTAGCCAAGCAGTTTATTTTGCCCTGATAGCGCAGGACTCCCATAAAAGCAAAGATTAGCGCTTCTTTAAAATCAACGGTAATCTCATCCGGTACATCAACCGATTTATCCGGACATTCCTGCCGGATGGCTTCTACCAGAAATCCGTTGCGTGCACCGCCACCGGTAAGAAGCATGCTTTTGCCGGGTGCCTGTTTTACCGCTTGTGCAATTTGAAAAGCAATGTGTTTCACCACGGTGTAAAGTTTGTCTTCCACCGTTGCCTCTGATGCATCAAGCAGCGGGATAAAAAGGGCTTTTACCTGTTCATTGCTCAACGATTTAGGATAAGGTTGCCGGTAAAAATCAACCTGATTCAAAGCATCGAAAAGGGATTTGTCCAGTTTTCCAAGGGCCGCGGTTTCCCCGTTTTTATCATACGCTTTTCCGGTTTGCCGGCTCAGGTAATTGAGTAGCTGGTTAGCCGGACAAACATCAAATGCCACCCGTTTTTCTTTCTCCCGGAAAGAGATATTGGCAATGCCCCCGAAATTGATACAATAGTCATATTCGCCAAAAAGCAATTCATCGCCAACAGGCACCAGCGGAGCTCCCTGGCCGCCATATTGGATGTCCTTGTTCCGGAAATCGCTCACGGTAGTCAATCCTGAAGCTGTTGCCAAAGCCTGTCCGTCGCCCAGCTGAAAACTAAACCCTTTTTCCGGCTGGTGAAAGATGGTATGGCCGTGTGAAGCAATGAGTTCCGGTTTTAATCCGTTTTTCTGCAAAAAAGCGGCAGCTTTCTCTCCCAGGAATTTTCCATAAGCAATATGGTTTTCAATAAGTCGAACTCCCCGGGCAGAGAAACTCTCCTGTAATACCATTTTCCATTCTTCGTCATACCCAATGGTGTCGGCAGCCGCGATGCGGTATTTCCATTTTTGTTTTTCCTGCCAGAATTCACAAAATGCCAGGTCCAGGCCATCCAGCGAACTTCCCGACATGATCCCCAGTGCCGTTATTTTTTTCATGATCACAAATATTGTATTAAACTTTCCAATGCCATTCCCCGTGAGCCTTTTACTAAAATATGCCTGTTTTTCACCGGATGAGACTGAAGAAACCGGATGGCTTCTTCGGTAGTTTTAAACCTTTTCCAGGGGGTTCCGGCTCCGGCTTTGTAAAATGCTTTTCCCGTTAAAATGATATCGTCTATTCCTGTATTCTTCAGTTTTTCAACAATTTTCAGATGTTCGGCTTCTTCAGCTTTTCCCAGTTCAAACATATCACCCAGAATCAATAAAGGATGGGGAAAATGATGTCCGACGAAGTCGTCAATGGCCAGTGCCATACTTTCCGGATTGGCATTGTATGCATCCAGGATGATCTGATTGTGAGAAGAAAAAACCCATTGTGACCGGTTGTTTTTGGGTTCGTATTTTTCAATAGCCTGCCGGATGTTGTTGTTTTTGACCCCAAAGTAATTGCCTACGGCTATTGCTGCCATCACATTGGCAAAATTATAGCTGCCGTAAAGACGGGTTTTTATTTCGCCATATTTTTCCCATTCCACAACAATGGATGTTTGATTTTGCTTTAAAATTCCGGCTACATCGGCTGGCGGGGTTCCGTAGGTAATGCGCCGGATTTGTCCGGAAAGCTCCATGAGCAGCGGATTGTTCCGGTGAACAAAAACGAGTCCGTCTTTAGATTTTATCCATTGGTATAATTCGTTTTTGGTTTTGATTACTCCGTCAAAATCACCAAAACCTTCAAGATGGGCTTTCCCTATGTTGGTGATCAGCCCGTGGGTAGGCTGGGCCATTTGGCACAATGCCGCGATTTCTCCCGGATGGTTGGCTCCCATTTCCACAATGGCAACTTCCGTTTGTTTGTTGATGTTTAAAAGGGTAAGCGGAACGCCAATATGGTTGTTGAAATTCCCCTGCGTGGCGCAAATATTTTTTTCAGAAGCAAGAACGGCTGCACAAAGTTCTTTGGTCGTGGTTTTCCCGTTGGTTCCGGTAATTGCCAAAACAGGAAGGGTAAACTGACAGCGATGGTATTGGGCCAGTTCTTGTAAAGCCTGTAAACTGTTTTCAACCAGAATGTATCTCGGATCATTGTCCGGCGGAACAACTTCCGGGTCATCAACAATCACGGCAACGGCGCCTTTTTCCAGTGCTTGTGGGGCAAAACGGTTTCCATTAAAATTTTCTCCTGAAAGGGCAAAAAACAAACATCCGTCTTCCATTTGACGGGTATCGGTACATACTTTGCCCGTTTTCTGAAAAAGCTGATATAAGGTTTTCGTGTTCATTTTCTATACATAAAAAAAGGACTGTTCCGGAAAAATGAAACAGCCCTTAAAAATACTTTAAAATGTAATTAAATTACTTTCTTCTTGCTTTTTTTGATGCTTCCGGACTTCCTACACGGCTCATGGCGCAGCGGAAACCTACTGTAGCCGATGATTTATCTTCATCCATGTACCGGCGAACACCCGGACTCAGGTAATACGGCGGATCTTTCCACGAGCCTCCTTTGATTACTCTTGATTTGCTGTTTATCAGCGATGTAACACCATATTCTGCAAATCCTTTGCGTTTGGTTTCGCTCATGTTAAAGTTATCCGGCGGCGGTCCGTTGCTTTCTAACTGGGCCATTTTGCTTTTGCTCAATGGTACCATCGGAATGCGGCCTAAACTGTCTTTTTGGGCTACCTGACCGTCAGCATCTCTTTTGATGACTTTAAAATTATCACCGAAATACGGATCAAAATCGGAAACTTCACTGAAAGCAGTGGGTGAATAACGGTCGAGAACCCATTCGCTCACGTTTCCGGCCATGTTGTACAAGCCAAAATCATTAGGCCAGTAAGAGAAAACCGGTGCCGGAATACTGGCTGCATCATTCAGATCGCCGGCTACCCCCATATAATCGCCTTTGGCAATTTTGAAGTTAGCCATAAAGCTGCCGAAATGTCTTTTATTTGTTGAACGCAAACTTTCTCCGTTCCAGGGATAGGTTTTCCTTTCCACAATACGGTTGTTTACCGTGTTTCCTACCAATCCCAGTGCGGCATATTCCCATTCGGCTTCGGTGGGTAAGCGGTAGTGTGGTAGTAAGATTCCGTCTCCGTAACCGACTTTTCGTACTCCGGTTCCGTTCGGATTTAAATCTTTCTTGCCTTCTTTTACCAGTCCTTGATATTGTCCTGAAAGATAAGCTTCTGTATTAAAACTGTTGTCATCTTTTTGGTCTGGGTCATAGTCCAGGTATCCGGCATTGATAAGCAGTTGTTCGTTAACGCGGTCGGTACGCCATGCAGCATAATCATTGGCTTGTAACCAGCTGACTCCTACTACAGGATAATCATGATAAGCCGGGTGGCGGAAATAATTTTCCACCAGGGGTTCGTTGTAGGTCATTTTGTTGAGCCAAACCGTGGTGTCGGGAAGGGCTTTTTTTACCACTGTAGGATAATCGGCTCCGTAAACCCGCTGTAACCAGTAAATATATTCCAGATAGTCTAAGTTGCTAACTTCCGTTTCGTCCATGTAAAAACTATTCACCGTTTCCTGATGGGGGCGGTTGTCCCACTCGTAAAAAGGAGTTTCCTGTGTGGCTCCCATAGTGAAAGTACCTCCTTCAATAAAAACGAGTCCCGGACCTGTTTTTTGTTCTTTGGCCGGAGCCACTTCAAAACCGCCGTTTTTCGGATCGTTGTATGCCCATCCGGTAGTACGCGAAACATTTTTCCCTCCTCCTTTGTTGCTGCATGATGTGCCAAAAATCATGAAGCTGCTGAGTGAAAGAAAAATAACAAAAATTTTATTCAGCTTTAGCATTTTTGTTGCCATTAATTTTTCTTGATGTATAACTATTTCCTCCGATTTTTATTGTTTTATGCCGGAAATTTCTTTTCCCATAAAGGTGCAAATGTAAATAATTAACCCGGAAAAGGTAATTTTTCTAAAAAAATTATTGTTCTCTGTTTTGTTTATAAAAGGAAATGATTTGGATGGTTTTTTGGAAAAACGGAACAATTACCGTGCAGATTTAAAACTAAATTTTAAATCTGCACGGTTAGAGCTAAGTTTGACCTGCGATCAAAAAAGGAGACTGTTTTATGGGGCCTTAAATGGTGGTTTATATGTCGTTATGTGTTTCCCAAAAGGAGCCCTGAAAAGAAAATAAAAACTCTTTTTTTTCGTTGGTAAAAAACAATTACCTATTTCAATATATTTGCCTTCGAAATCATTTTTATGCGCTTCAGATTTATTACGGTTTTTCTTCTGACGTTTTTCCTGTTTCCCATGGTAAGCCGTGCGGTGGACTATTCTGTTCGCGACTCCATTCAGTGGCAGGGGATGCAGCGGTTTCGTACGGAACAGGGTAATGTGTTTCGCCGTTTATCTTTCCAAAATGCTTTTTTTTCTGGTCTCGAATCGCTCCCTGTGTATAAAAAATTACTTCCGATACATTCCGGGAATGTTCGTATTCAGGCAAAACTCATTCCGGTTTCAGTAGCTCCGGCAGACAGTAACGCGGCAGTGTGGCTGGCAGAAAAAAACTTTTCAGATACAGCTTTTCGGGTTCAGGCATTCCTGGTGACAGCACGCAAACAGCCTTACGCTGAAATACAGCTTACGCCGGTTCGTTGGAATGTGCATGCCAAACGATATGAGAAATTACTTGTCTTTGCCGTGAAAATTACGGTAACGGATTTGCCGTTAAAGCAAACAGCATTGAAAATGTCGGAGGTAACCCATTCGGTACTGGCCGAAGGGGATTGGTTTAAAATCCGGATTGATAAAAGTGGAATTTATAAACTGACTTACGATGAGCTGAAAAGCATGGGCTTTCCTGTGAGTAAAAATCCGGCCTATTTTGCGCTTTATGGAAATGGAGGAGGCGTTTTGCCTGAAAAAAATAATGATCCGCGTCCGGCAGATTTGACGGAAAATCCTATTGAAGTAGTAGATGGCAAAGATGGTGTTTTTGGTCCTGGCGATTATATTCTTTTTTATGGCAAAGGCCCGGTAAGCTGGAAATACCAGTCTTCTAGCGGTACTTTTTATCACCAAAATAATCCTTATGACGATTATGCTTACTATTTTTTGACCGTACAGCAGCAACCCGGGTTGCGGATTGAACAGGATACGATTTCCGGAAATCCTGATACGGAAATCAATACTTTTACTGATGTGGCTTGTCATGAAAAAGATGAACGGAATCTGGGTAATACAGGACGTACCTGGTATGGCGAGGTGTATGATCTGTCAACTTCTTATACTTTTGATTTCCATTTCCCACATGTCGATCAAAATGCTCCGGCATTTTGTAAAGCGGTTTTTGCTTCCAAAGCCTATTCGTCAAACCGGTTTTTAATCTATACCAATGATCAATTACAAAAAACACTGGATATGCCATTGACCGGAACCAGTGGGTACGATTTGGGAAAAGCAGGCAGTACACAGTTTACATTTAGCCCTGCAGGAGATGATGTTTCGGTGAAAACGGTTTTTCAAAGAAGTTCATCTTCTTCAGTGGGATATCTTGATTACATAGAGCTGAATGTTCGCCGGCAACTTGTTTTTGATGGCGGACAAATGACTTTTAGAAATACCTTTTCCTCTGGGAATGTGGCAGAATATCATTTAAAAACTTCCGGCAAAGTGGAAGTATGGGATGTAACGGATCCGCTTTCAGCCAAAAAAGCAGAAATAAAACAAACAATGGATGGTTTTACTTTTTTGGCCCATGAAGCACCGGTGAAAACGTTTGTTGCTTTTGACGGAACCGATTTTTACAAGCCCGAGTTTGTGGAAAAAGTGGAAAACCAAAATTTGCATGCAGTAAAAGATATTGATTTATTAATAGTTGCTTATCCTGATTTTTTGGAACAGGCCCAGCGACTGGCCGATTTTCACCGGGAAAAAGATGGAATGAAAGTTTTTGTGACTACTCCACAAAAAATCTACAACGAATTTTCTTCCGGGGCACAGGATGTTACGGCTATTCGTGATTTTGTGAAGCACATTTACGACAATAGTTCTCCGGGAAGTGAATTACGGTATTTGCTTCTTTTTGGTGATGCCTCTTTTGATTATAAAAACCGGGTTCCCGGAAATACCAATTTTGTTCCTTGTTGGGAAAGTGTGGAATCGCTGAATACCATTAATTCCATTGCGTCAGATGATTATTTCGGTTATCTGGATGATGGAGAAGGAAACAGCCTTGATGACCGGGTAGATATTGGTATTGGCCGGTTTCCGGTCGATACGCCGGAAGAAGCAAAAGAAGCCGTAGATAAAACCATTCGTTACCATTCAAATACGCCGGAAACGCTGGGTCCCTGGCGGAACCGGCTGACTTTTGTGGCTGACGACGGAGATTATAACCGTCATCTGAATGATGCCGAAACGCTGACCAAATACCTGAATGAAAATTATCCGGTGTATGGAATCAGTAAGCTTTATCTGGATGCTTTTCCGCAAATTTCTACGCCGAGCGGACAAAGAGCTCCGGCATTGAATGATGCCATTAACTCTGCTATTGATGCTGGTACACTGATCTTTAATTATTCTGGTCATGGTGGTGAAGTGGGCTTGGGGCACGAACGGTTTATGACCATATCTGATATTAATTCATGGACGAATAAAGATAAATTAACTGTTTTTATTACGGCTACCTGCGAATTTACCCGGTATGATAACCCGGAATTGGTTTCGGCCGGAGAAGATGTTTTCCTGAATCCGGAAGGTGGGGCAGTGGCTTTGTTTACCACTACCAGGGCTACTTACGCCAGCGCCAACCTGGCCTTGAATATGGCCATTTATCAAAACAATTTATTTGAAAAAACAGATGGACATTATCCTTGTTTTGGTGATGTGATTATGCATTCCAAAGTGTTGGGTGGAAATAACGATAAAAAATTTATTTTGATTGGTGATCCGGCCCTGCAGCTGGCTTATCCTGAAAACCGGGCCAAGACCACATTTATCAATGCCAAAGCAGTGGTCGAAGGCGTTCCGGATACCCTGAAAGCCTTGGCGAAAGTATCGATTCAGGGAGAAGTAGTGGATGAAAACGGACAAAAACTGGACCGGTTTAACGGGACTATTTTTTCTACGGTTTACGATAAAAAATCAGCCATTTCTACGTTGGGTACTGACCCGGACAGCCGGGTGACAACATTTTACGAATGGAACAGTATTTTGTTTAAAGGACAGGCAGCCATCCAAAACGGAAACTTTGATTTTTCGTTTGTTGTGCCAAAAGATATTGCTTACAAGTATGGAAAAGGCCGGATTAGTTACTATTTTGACGATGGAGAAAACGATGGCCATGGATATGATGAAAATGTTGTAGTGGGTGGATATGACGACCAGGCACCATCAGATACAACAGGACCGGTTATACAGCTTTTTATGAATGATACTACTTTTGCTCCGGGAGGCATTACCCATGCTGATCCGGTACTTTTTGCCCGGTTGAGCGATAAAAGCGGGATTAATACCACCGGGAATAGTATTGGCCACGATATTGTGGCAACGCTCGATGGAAATACCCGTGAAAGTTATAACTTGAATGCTTACTACGTGGCAGATCCCGGAGATTTTACACATGGAACCATTCGTTATCAGTTGAAAGGACTTTCGGATGGCGAACATACAATTCAGCTGAAAGCATGGGACTTGTATAATAATTCTTCCACAGCGGAATTGTCGTTTGTGGTCGAATCTTCTTCGCGTTTGGTCGTGGAAAACCTGATCAATATTCCTAATCCGGTTACTGATGCCACCGATTTTGTTTTTGATCATAATCAGGCTGGAGAGCCATTAACGGTAACCATTGATATTTTTAAACTCGATGGAAGAAAAGTAAAAACTATCCATACCGAATTTATTCCGTCAGGATTTAGCTCCGGACGGATTCACTGGGATTGTACCAATGATTTTGGTGCAAAAATCGGCCGGGGAATTTATGTTTACCAGGTACAGATTACCAATGAATCCGGGGAAACCCGGTTTTTGCGGAATAAATTGGTATTTATTCGATAACAATAACTTATGAAAAAAAGTTACGTTTATAATAAAACAATTTGATTTTCGTTAGATTTGCACACCATTTTTTAGATAACACTTTTTATGAAAACAAGATTTCTTTTCCTCGCAGCTTTCATTTTTTTCGTTGTAAGCGGTAAAGCACAAACATACAATAATGTGAGTGGTCAGGCCAGTGGCGACCGGGTAATTACTACAGCGGTTCCGTTTCTGACCATTGGCCCGGACGGAAGAGCCGGGGGCATGGGTGATGGCGGAGTGGCTACTTCGCCTGATGCAAGCTCCATGCATTGGAATTCGGCAAAATATGCTTTTATTGAAGATGAATCCGGTTTTTCCATCTCGTATACTCCGTGGTTAAGAAATCTGGTTAATGATATTAATCTGGCTTATTTGACTTATTACCACCGGCTCGATGACCGGCAAACGCTGGCTGCCAGTTTACGCTATTTCTCATTGGGCGAAATTCAGTTTACCGATGAAATGGGATATCCGCTGGGTACTTATAAACCCAATGAGTTTGCCATCTCTATGGCCTATGCGCGAAAACTTTCTGATTACCTCGCTCTTTCGGTAGACGGCCGTTTTATATATTCTAATCTGACAGCCGGATTTTCACCACAAGGTACCGAAAGCTCGGCCGGAACTTCTGTGGCCGTTGATATCGGTCTCTACTGGCAAAAAGATGTGAACTGGTTCAGTAATTACAACGCTCAGTTTGCCTGGGGTGTTTTCATTTCCAATATTGGAAGTAAGATTTCTTATAGTAAAACCAATATTCAAAAAGATTTTATTCCTACCAACCTCCGTTTCGGATCGCGGTTAACATTAGATCTGGACCGGTATAATAAAGTGTCATTTAGCATAGATATCAATAAATTGCTCGTACCTACACCGCCGGTTTATGCTACCGATTCATTGGGAAATCCGGTGTTGAATCCGGATGGTACGTATAAAATTGCTGAAGGAAAAGATCCGAATGTTGGAGTCATCAAAGGAATGGTGCAATCGTGGTACGATGCTCCTGATGGTTTTAAAGAAGAACTGCAGGAATTTTATTTTTCTTTCGGTGCCGAATATTGGTATAATGATTTATTTGCTGTTCGTGCCGGTTATTTTTATGAAAATAAACACAAAGGAGATCGTCAGTACGTAACCTTAGGTGTAGGGCTGCGTTACAATGTGTTTGGTTTGGATTTTTCTTATTTGATTCCCACCGTATCACAACAAAACCCGTTGGAAAAAACGTTGCGTTTTTCGTTGCTGTTTAATTTTGGGAACAACAAATACAGCCGGAAATAATTTTTCACGGTTCATTTTATGCCTTTTCGTATCGGTATCGGTTTTGATGTTCACCCCTTTGTGGAAAACAGGAAACTCGTGTTAGGAGGG
The DNA here is from genome assembly GCF_020149915.1 of Candidatus Sulfidibacterium hydrothermale. Classification (GTDB taxonomy): domain Bacteria; phylum Bacteroidota; class Bacteroidia; order Bacteroidales; family F082; genus Sulfidibacterium; species Sulfidibacterium hydrothermale. The sequence goes on along the minus strand of NZ_CP083760.1, from coordinate 2,786,942 downwards.
GTGGAAATCCCGTTTTCAAAAGGACTTAAAGGTCATTCGGATGCCGATGTGCTGACCCATGCTTTGTGCGATGCCTTATTGGGTGCTGTAGCTTTAGGCGATTTAGGAAGTCATTTTCCAGATACGGATGATCATTACAAAGGAATATCCAGTATCGAACTCTTGAAAAAAGTCAATCAGCTTCTTTTGAAAACGAAGTTTGAAATTGAAAATGTGGATGGAGTTGTTGTGGCGCAGCAGCCTGTTCTCTCACCTTATATTCCCGAAATGCGAAAAAAACTGGCAGATACTTTGCATATTCCTGTCGAAAATCTCTCTGTGAAAGCGACTACAACTGAATATTTGGGTTTTACCGGACGAAAAGAAGGAATTGCAGCTATTGTAAATGTACTTGTTCGGCAGTCTGGCTCCAGATAAATCCTTTTCTTTTAACTTTGCAAATTCTTTACCGGATGTTTGTGTCTTGGATGACGGGAAATGGATGCCGGAAAGAAGAAAACAAGGGCTTGTCCTTGTAAGAAAAAATTGAATTTATAGATAAAAAGATTTTGTTATGAAAGCATTTAAAGCCTACGATATTCGCGGAGAATACGGAAAAGATTTAAATAAAGAAATGGTGTACCGTATTGGTTATTTTTTGCCACAGGTCCTTCCGATGAAAGAAATTTTGATTGGTCGTGATGTGCGACTTTCCTCGGATGAGATGTTTGAAGCCCTTTCAGAAGGACTGCGTGATGCCGGAGTGGATGTTGCCGATGCCGGATTGACGACTACTCCGATGGTGTATTGGGGAACCGGAAAATATGGTTTCGACGCATCAATAATGATTACGGCTTCTCATAATCCGAAGAATCATAATGGATTAAAAGTTTCGGCAAAAAATGTATTGCCCGTAGGATATGATAACGGTTTGAAAAAACTGGAGTCGCTTGTTGATTCGGATACAAAAGTGGAGAAAAAAGACAAAGGGCAAATACGGAAATTAAATATGAAACCGGATTATCTTGAGTTTCTTAACCAGTATAAAAAAGATTACTCCGGGTTAAAGCTGGCCATTGACTTTTCTAATGGAATGGCATCTTTATTCTCGAAAGATTTATTTGGAGATCAATATGTGGCACTGAATGAAAAAGCCGACGGAACTTTTCCGGGACATGAACCCAATCCGCTGGAGCCTGAAAATCAGGAACAGATTAAAGAAGCGGTAAAAAAACATCATGCTGATCTGGGAATTATTTTTGACGGTGATGCGGACCGTGTGATGTTTATTGACGAAAAAGGAAATTTTATTTCACCGGATTTAATTATTGCGCTGTTTGCTCATTTCTTTTTGAAAGATACAACTAAAAAAGAAAAAGTTGTCCACGATATCCGTACTTCCAAGGCAGTGGGAGAATATCTCTCGAAATTTAATGCAGAAACCGTAATCTGGCGGGTTGGCCGGGCATACGGAGCCACCAAATTGCGCGAAGTAGATGGTATTTATGGCGGTGAACTGGCCGGCCATTATTATTTTCGTGATTTTTATTATTCAGACAGCGGTTTGCTGGCTTCGTTGATCATGCTGAATATAACGGATGATTTTAAAAAACAGGGGAAAACGGTTTCCCAGTTAATTCATGAAATCTCATCTTATGCCAATACCGGCGAAGTAAACTTCCGTATTGAAGAAAAACAAAAAGCCATGGATGCTGTGGTCAGCTACTTTAAAAAGCAGGAAACGCCGACGGCTTACTACGATTTTGACGGTTACCGGCTCGAATTTCCTGACTGGTGGTTTAATATTCGCCCTTCCAATACCGAACCCTACTTGCGTTTCTTGGCCGAAGCCAAATCGCAAAAGTTGTTGGATGAAAAAACACAACAGGTTTTTGAAATATTGAAAAGTTTTACAGCATAATTCTTTGAAAAAGCTGGTTGTCATATTGTTGTTGTTTTCTTATCTCGGAGCACAAGCTCAGGAGATGTCGGTTTATCCTGATTCATTGAGTAAAAAACGATTGAAAATCGTTTATGGAGCCGTAGGTGGATTTTATGTGACATCTGTTACTTTGCTTTATTTTGCCTGGTATAAAGGATATGATGAAACCAGTTTCCATATTGCCGATGACTGGGGAGAGTGGATGATGAAAGACAAACTGGGCCACATGACAACAACCTATCAATTGGGAAATTATGGCTATTGGAGTTTGCGTTGGGCCGGAATGAATGAAAAAAAAGCCATTTGGTTTGGCGGCACGTGGGGACTCATCTACATGACGACCATTGAGTTTTTTGACGGACTTTCAGCCGAGTGGGGTTTCTCGCCGAGCGATATGATCTTTAATACCTTGGGATCGGCCATGTTTATTGGCCAACAGCTGTTATGGCACGACCAGCGTATCCGGTTGAAGTTTTCGTATCATTCTACAGAATATCCGCAATACCGGCCTGATTTATTGGGCGATAATTGGGCGCAGCAGATTATTAAAGATTATAATGGCCAGACCAATTGGCTTTCGGTGAACATTGCTTCTTTTTTGAAAAAGGATTCTAAATTTCCACCCTGGCTAAATGTAGCTTTTGGGTATGGAGCTACTGGGATGATCGGGGCTTATGATAATCCGCCGGAATACGATGGACAACCTTTGCCGCATTTTAACCGCGTGCCACATTATTTTCTTTCGGTGGATGTGGATTGGACAAGGATCAAAACACATTCTAAAGTATTGCGTTTTGTTTTTAAAACATTGAGTTTTGTAAAAGTGCCGGCTCCTGCCTTAGAGTACGATTGGGAAAACGGAATGCGTTTCCGTCCGATATTTTTTTGATCAATGGAAAAGCACGGCATTATTTGGGATTGGAATGGCACCTTACTTGATGATGTACAGTTATGTGTGCAATGTATTAATCTCCTGTTGAAGAAAAGAAACTTACCTGAGCTTACCTTGCAGAAATATCGGGAGGTTTTTGGTTTCCCGGTTAAAGATTATTATCAGCGTGTTGGTTTCGATTTTTCTATGGAAAAATTTGAGATTCCGGCACAGCAATTTATGCAATGTTACAATAGCCATTTATCAGAGACGCCTCTTTTCCCTTGTGTGCAGGATGTATTGAGTTTTTTTCAGGAAAAAGGGTTTCGTCAGTTTATCATATCGGCAACGGAACATCGCAGTTTGGTAAAGATTTTGGATGAAAAAGGATTGTTACCTTACTTTGATGCCGTTTCCGGAATTGACGATATTTATGCAGGTGGGAAAATAGAAATGGCCCACCATTTTATGAAAAAACTCAGGCTCAATGCGCAAGGTGTTGTTTTTGTGGGAGATACATTGCATGACAGGGAGGTGGCACTTTCTCTTGGAATTGATTATTTACTGGTAGCTTCAGGCCACCAGTCTAAAGATCGGTTATGGGCCAAAACCTCAAAAGTGATAAATACTTTGGCAGAAATAAAACAGAAAACGTTGCCATAACCTGACGGTGAAGTTTTCTGATAGGTTTTAAATACATAATAAGGTATGATTGTTCTTTTGTCACCGGCAAAAACCATGCACCAAGATTTTTCGCAAAAGGTGGAAAACATCACGTTACCGGTGTACCTGGATAAAACCCAAATTCTTGCAGATGCACTGAAAAAGTTGGGACCGGATACTTTGTCAAAAATGATGAAAGTAAATGCACAGTTGGCGCAACTGAATCATGAACGGTTTCAACGGTGGCATGTTTCTTTACTGAAAAAAGAGGGGGTTCCGGCATTGTTTTCTTATCAGGGAGAAGTTTTCAGGGGACTTGATGCACAAACGTTAAGTAAAAAAGATTTGATGTTTGCACAAGAGCACCTTCGTATTCTTTCCGGTTTTTATGGCGTTTTAAGGCCACTTGATCAAGTGCTGCCTTACCGTTTGGAAATTGGCGGAAAATTTATTCCGGATGGCTATCGTAATTTGTATGACTTTTGGCGAGAGGATGTTTCTCGTGATGTGTTGGAGACGCTTAACAGGCAGAAAGATCGGATTTTAATTCATTTGGCCTCGGCAGAATATTTTAAGGTACTTGATCTGAAAAAACAAGACATTCGAATAATAACTCCTGTATTTAAAGAATCGCGTGGCAACGGATTTAAAATGGTGACAGTTTATGCCAAAAAGGCAAGAGGAATGATGGCCCGGTTTATTATCAGGAACCAAGTAACTCATCCTGATAAACTTAAGTTGTTTGATGAAGAAGGCTATTTTTACAACGAAAGGTTGTCAACCCATGATGTGCCGGTATTTACACGGTAACAGAGAAAAATTCTTGCCGGATATAATTAAATTACAGGCTGTTTTTCAGTGCGTTACAAAAAATATCAAATTTTTTTGATTTTTTTTAAAGAAATGTATTGCGGAAAAGAAAAACTTACTATTTTTGCAGTCCGTTTTTGCGGGAGTACATAGAGAAGATGAGAAGGGGAAGGCGCTTAAGGTTGTTTATTATATAAGCAAGTGATTTAAAGCGTTTTGACGGAGATGCAGAGTAGAGCAAAAATTTTTTTAAAAAAAGTAAAAAAAGGCTTGCGAGAATAAAAAAAGGTATTACTTTTGCACTCCCGTTTTGGAAGAGACGGAAAAAGAAAGAAAGTTCATAGACATAATGAAGCACAGCCAAGAGAAAAGGAACAGCAGGAAGTCCCCTGTCAAAAGACAGGACTTTGAGTAAACAGTCAGGATCTTGAAGGTATAAATTTTTTGAAAAATACTTATACAACGAAGAGTTTGATCCTGGCTCAGGATGAACGCTAGCGGCAGGCTTAATACATGCAAGTCGAGGGGTAAGCACCACTTCGGTGGTGACACGACCGGCGCACGGGTGCGTAACGCGTATGCAACCTACCTCTAACAGGGGGATAGCCCCGAGAAATCGGGATTAATACCTCATAATAATTACATTTCGCATGGGATGTAATTTAAAGCTCCGGCGGTTAGAGATGGGCATGCGTGACATTAGCTAGTTGGTGAGGTAACGGCTCACCAAGGCTACGATGTCTAGGGGTTCTGAGAGGATGATCCCCCACACTGGTACTGAGACACGGACCAGACTCCTACGGGAGGCAGCAGTAAGGAATATTGCGCAATGGAGGCAACTCTGACGCAGCCATGCCGCGTGCAGGAAGACGGCCTTATGGGTTGTAAACTGCTTTTATTTGGGAATAAACCCCTGTTTGCGAACAGGGCTGAAGGTACCAAATGAATAAGCACCGGCTAACTCCGTGCCAGCAGCCGCGGTAATACGGAGGGTGCAAGCGTTATCCGGATTCATTGGGTTTAAAGGGTGCGCAGGCGGATGATTAAGTCAGTGGTGAAATCCCGGGGCTCAACTTCGGAACTGCCATTGATACTGGTCATCTAGAATTCGGTTGGAGTGGGCGGAATGTAGCATGTAGCGGTGAAATGCATAGAGATGCTACAGAACACCGATCGCGAAGGCAGCTCACTAAGCCGACATTGACGCTCAGGCACGAAAGCGTGGGGAGCGAACAGGATTAGATACCCTGGTAGTCCACGCCGTAAACGATGATAACTCGTTGTTGGCGATATACAGTCAGCGACTAAGCGAAAGCGATAAGTTATCCACCTGGGGAGTACGATCGCAAGGTTGAAACTCAAAGGAATTGACGGGGGCCCGCACAAGCGGTGGAGCATGTGGTTTAATTCGATGATACGCGAGGAACCTTACCTGGGCTCAAATGCAGGATGACGTACCGGGAAACCGGTATTTCTTCGGACATCCTGCAAGGTGCTGCATGGTTGTCGTCAGCTCGTGCCGTGAGGTGTCGGGTTAAGTCCCATAACGAGCGCAACCCCTACCCTTAGTTGCCATCAGGTAAAGCTGGGGACTCTAAGGGAACTGCCTACGCAAGTAGAGAGGAAGGTGGGGATGACGTCAAATCAGCACGGCCCTTACGTCCAGGGCTACACACGTGCTACAATGGCCGGTACAGAGGGCAGCCACCCCGTGAGGGGGAGCGAATCTCGAAAGCCGGTCTCAGTTCGGATCGAAGTCTGCAACCCGACTTCGTGAAGCTGGAATCGCTAGTAATCGCGCATCAGCCATGGCGCGGTGAATACGTTCCCGGGCCTTGTACACACCGCCCGTCAAGCCATGGAAGCTGGGGGTACCTGAAGTCGGTAACCGCAAGGAGCTGCCTAGGGTAAAACCAGTGACTGGGGCTAAGTCGTAACAAGGTAGCCGTACCGGAAGGTGTGGCTGGAATACCTCCTTTCTGGAGAGATTCTTAGACTGTTACACAGGGAGAAGGACCGAAAGTTGTACCTTTTCATTGGCGTGCTTTATTTTTGTTAAACATAATGAGGAGAATCCACAGAGAGATGGAAGAAGGAAGTTTGAAGTTAGAAGTGCCTAAAGCACTTCAAATTTCAAGTACTTCACACTTCAGGTATTTGAAGTATTTTCTTTCTCTGTCAACCCTTTAGAGCAAAGGTTTACTGCTCACTAACAGAGAACTTTGTTAAGGGGCGGTTTTGGGAATGAAGAAGGATTAATGATGAATGGCAAATGGTGGTAAGATTACTTCATTTGAGAAGCCTTCAGCATTTATCATTCGACATTAATCAATCCAAACAGTCCCGTAGCTCAGTTGGTTAGAGCACTACACTGATAATGTAGGGGTCCGCAGTTCAAGTCTGCGCGGGACTACAGAGCGGATGTGGGGATGGATGATATAAGATGTCAGATGAGGGATGTTAGATGGTAGGAATTTAAACATCAACCATCCAAAAGAACATCAAGCATCTAAAATCAAACATCAAACATCGAACATCCGAAACGTTCTGAGGGGGATTAGCTCAGTTGGCTAGAGCGCCAGATTTGCATTCTGGAGGTCAAGGGTTCGACTCCCTTATTCTCCACAAGAAGTTGGAAAGCGGAAGACGGAAGTTGGAAGTTTGAAGACGAGAAAAGTTCATAAAGATATTGAGTTACTAAGCATCCGGAAGGTTGAAGGTATATACTACCAGATATGAAGGATGATTGGTAATGGAAGCGAGCAGAAAGGCCGTTTACATGCAGAGTCAGCCGACGCAAGCAATAGACATGTAAAGGTCAGCTCCGGAAGAGTTCATTGACATCATGAGAAAAAGCATACAATTTTACTAGAGAATCGAGTAAAAGAGGAAAGTTAAAAAAGTTACTAAGAGCGTACGGTGGATGCCTAGGCTCTCAGAGGCGATGAAGGACGTGACAAGCTGCGATAAGCTTCGGGGAGGTGCAAATAACCTTTGATCCGGAGATTTCCGAATGGGGCAACCCGGTACCGTGAAGCGGTATCATCCGCCAATTGGCGGAGGCGAACCCGGTGAACTGAAACATCTAAGTAGCCGGAGGAGAAGAAAACAATAGTGATTCCGTAAGTAGTGGCGAGCGAACGCGGAGGAGCCCAAACCAGTATTGTTACGGCAATATTGGGGTAGTAGGACCACGATATCGGACGATAAATTGATAGCAGAACACATCTGGAAAGATGGACCGTAGGGGGTGATAGTCCCGTAAGCGAAATTGATTTATCGGCGTAGTGGTATCCTGAGTAGGGCGGGACCGGTGAAATCCTGTCTGAATCGGCCGGCACCATCCGGCAAGGCTAAATACTCCTGAGAGACCGATAGTGGACAAGTACCGTGAGGGAAAGGTGAAAAGTACTCCGAGCAGGAGGGTGAAATAGAACCTGAAACCGTGCGCTTACAAGCGGTCGGAGTCCGCCAACTGGCGGATGACGGCGTGCCTTTTGCATAATGAGCCTACGAGTTACTCCTCACTGGCGAGGTTAATCCGTTAAAGCGGAGCAGCCGGAGCGAAAGCGAGTCTGAACAGGGCGAAAGAGTCAGTGGGGGTAGACGCGAAACTTGGTGATCTACCCATGGCCAGGTTGAAGCCCCGGTAACACGGGGTGGAGGACCGAACCAGTAGACGTTGAAAAGTCTTTGGATGAGCTGTGGGTAGGGGTGAAAGGCCAATCAAACTGAGAGATAGCTCGTACTCCCCGAAATGCTTTTAGGAGCAGCGTTGGTACTAGTGTCATAGAGGTAGAGCTACTGATTGGGCTAGGGGGCTTCACCGCCTACCAAACCCTGACAAACTCCGAATGCTATGACATGATTACCAGCAGTGAGGGCATGGGTGCTAAGGTCCGTGTCCGAGAGGGAAAGAACCCAGACCATCAGCTAAGGTCCCCAAATATGTGCTAAGTTGACATAACGAGGTCAGACTGCAGAGACAGCTAGGATGTTGGCTTGGAAGCAGCCATTCATTTAAAGAGTGCGTAACAGCTCACTAGTCGAGCGGTTTGGCATGGATGATAATCGGGCATCAAGCACATTACCGAAGCTATGGAATAAGTAAGTAATTATTTATTGGTAGGGGAGCATTCCAGTTACGTTGAAGATGGGTTGTAAGGCCTGTTGGAGTGTCTGGAAAAGCAAATGTAGGCATAAGTAACGATAATGCGGGTGAGAAACCCGCACACCGGAAGACTAAGGTTTCCTGATCAACGCTAATCGGATCAGGGTTAGTCGGGACCTAAGGCGAACCCGAAAGGGGAAGTCGATGGACAATCGGTCAACATTCCGATACCATCTTATATTGCGATGGGGAGACGGAGGAGTGAAAGGCCCGCGTACTGACGGAATAGTACGTTAAACACCGTAGGTATAGGCTCTGTAGGCAAATCCGCAGAGCTTGCTGAAAGTGGATAGTACCACAAATCTTCGGATGCGTGGATAGTGGCCCTAATCCTACTTCCAAGAAAAACCTCTAAGCGTCAGATATAAGATGCCCGTACCGCAAACCGACACAGGTAGTCGAGGAGAGGATCCAAAGGTGCTCGAGTGATTCATGGCTAAGGAACTAGGCAAAATGGCCCCGTAACTTCGGGAGAAGGGGCGCCTGTCGAAAGGCAGGCCGCAGAGAAATGGCCCAGGCGACTGTTTATCAAAAACACATGGCTTTGCAAAATTGAAAGATGAGGTATAAGGCCTGACACCTGCCCGGTGCCGGAAGGTTAAGAGGAGGGGTCATCAGACGGGATTCGTCTTGTCTGAGAAGCTCTGAATTGAAGCCCCGGTAAACGGCGGCCGTAACTATAACGGTCCTAAGGTAGCGAAATTCCTTGTCGGGTAAGTTCCGACCTGCACGAATGGTGCAACGATCTGGGCACTGTCTCAGCCATGAGCTCGGTGAAATTGTAGTAACGGTGAAGATGCCGTTTACCCGCAACGGGACGGAAAGACCCCGTGAACCTTCACTACAGCTTAACATTGACGCTGAATAAGTAATGTGTAGGATAGGTGGGAGACTGTGAAGCGGAGCCGCCAGGTTTCGTGGAGTCGCCCTTGAAATACCACCCTTTGCTTATTTGGCGCCTAATCCGCCGGAAGGCGGAGACAGTGTTTGGTGGGTAGTTTGACTGGGGTGGTCGCCTCCAAAAGAGTAACGGAGGCTTCCAAAGGTACCCTCAGTACGGTTGGTAACCGTACGTAGAGTGCAATGGCATAAGGGTGCTTGACTGTGAGACCAACAAGTCGAGCAGGTACGAAAGTAGGGCATAGTGATCCGGTGGTTCCGCATGGAAGGGCCATCGCTCAAAGGATAAAAGGTACTCCGGGGATAACAGGCTGATCACTCCCAAGAGCTCACATCGACGGAGTGGTTTGGCACCTCGATGTCGGCTCGTCATATCCTGGGGCTGGAGAAGGTCCCAAGGGTTGGGCTGTTCGCCCATTAAAATGGCACGCGAGCTGGGTTCAGAACGTCGCGAGACAGTTCGGTCCCTATCTGTTGTGGGCGTTGGAAGCTTGAGAGGACCTGACCCTAGTACGAGAGGACCGGGTTGGACAAACCTCTGGTGGACCTGCTGTGGCGCCAGCTGCATCGCAGGGTAGCTAAGTTTGGACGAGATAAGCGCTGAAAGCATCTAAGCGCGAAACTCACCTCAAGATGAGGCTTCCTATAAGGGTCGTTAGAGACGATGACGTAGATAGGCTGCAGGTGTAAAGGCAGTAATGTCAAAGCCGAGCAGTACTAATTACCCGAAGACTTTTTAACTGCGATTCACCTTTTACCGGTTTTAGAGCTAAGTTGTATGTTTTTTCGAATGATGTCAAAGATATTGGCGATGGGAGATGGGAGACAGAAGTTGGAAGAGAGAAGACGGAAGTCAGGAGATGGAAGGAAGGAGATAAAACATCTGACTTTTAATATTCACCATCAAACATCAAGATCTTAGGGTGACTATAGCGGCAAGGACCACCTCTTCCCATTCCGAACAGAGAAGTTAAGCCTGCCAGCGCCGATGATACTGCCATACCAGGTGGGAAAGTAGGCCGTCGCCGAATTTTTAAAAGCCTTCGTGGAAACACGGAGGCTTTTTTTTTGTGTGGATATAATAAGAGATTAAGTCATTCAGGCGGGCCTGTCAGTGCCGATGATACTGTCCGCCAGCCGGCGGATGGGAAAGTAGGCCGCCTGCCCGAATCCGTCAGAAGACGGAGGCGGGTCGCCGAATTTTTAAAAGCCTCAGCACATTGTGTTGGGCTTTTTTTGTGGGTATAATAATAAGAATTACGCCTGCCTGAATGGCACTGTTGACTACATCTGTGTTAATTGGACAGCTTATTTCCTAAATTATAAAACACGGATATTTCCTGTTCCTTTTTTCAGGAAGCGGCCAATGGCAACGGCGTCGGTAATTTTGTTTTTATGCAGTTCGTTTAGGTAATCTGCCGCTTCTTTTTTGGGAAGTGCCACCAGCAGCCCCCCGGAAGTTTGCGCGTCGCAAAGCAATAACTGGTCGGTGCGTGTACGGTTGCCGAAATCGATAAAATCTTTCACAAATTCCAGGTTGTTGTATGTTCCGCCGGGGATAATGCCGGCTGTGGCCAGGTTTTTTACTTCACGCAGAAACGGCACTTTTTCAAAGTCAATCTGTACATCACATTTTGAAGCACTGCTCATCTCTTTCAAATGGCCGAGTAAACCAAAGCCGGTGACGTCGGTGCAGGCGTGCACAGGATAATTTTTCATGATTTCGGCCGGAATTTTATTGAGCGTAGCCATGAGCCGTGTAACTTCCTTTTGCAGCTTTTCGTCCACCATGCCGCGCTTGATGGCCGTAGAAAGGATGCCGGTTCCGAGTGGCTTGGTAAGGATAAGTACATCGCCGGGCCGGGCACCTTCGTTTTTGATGATTTCATCGGGGTGAACACGACCGGTAACCACCATGCCGTATTTGGGTTCGGGATCTTCGATGGTATGGCCGCCGAGAATGGCAATGCCGGCTTCAGCGGCTTTGTCCTGTGCGCCCTGCAGGATTTTCTCCAACACCTGCATGGGCAGCGTATCTTCGGGAAATCCGACAATATTGAGGGCAAACAGCGGCGTGGCTCCCATGGCGTAAATGTCGCTGAGCGCATTGGCGGCGGCAATGGCCCCGAAATCATACGGATCGTCCACAATGGGAGTAAAAAAGTCTAATGTTTGAACAATGGCCGTATCGTCATTTATTTTATAAACGGTGGCATCGTCGGATGTTTCGGTTCCGACCAGCACTTTGGGGTCGAAAAGCGGTTTGAGCCGGGCCAGCACACTTTCCAGATGCTGCGGCTGAATCTTGCAGGCGCATCCCAGTCCGTGAGTGTAATGAGTAAGTTTAATTTCTTTATCATCAACTGTTTGCGATACGGTATTCTCTTCTTTCGGCAAAAGGGTTTTCACCGTCCGGATGATTTCGCCGGCTGCTTTCTTTACTTCGTTCATGGTGAGATAGCGGCCGGTGGAAAAACGAATGGTACCCATGGCATAATCGAGCGGGACAAGCATGGCTTCGAGAACAGCCGACACATCAATACTTTCGGAATGACAGGCAGCGCCGGCACTGGCAGCTACACTTTCGAGCCGGTTGAGCAGGGTGTTGGCTTCCACCCGCGGAAAAGAAAGGCTCAGCGTATTGGGTAGCCGTTTTTCAGGATGGCCGTTGAGTTTTACATCCGGCAAAGCTTCTTTTAACAACTGATGCAAATAGTCTCTTGTTTTACGGTAGTGTTCCATGTTTTCGGACAGGTATTCGCCGGCAATTTCACAGGCTTTTCCAAGTCCCACGATTTCCAACACGTTTTCTGTTCCGGCCCGCAGGTTTTGTTCGTGGTCGGCACCGTGGATGAGTTTTTCGAGATGAACACCGTTTCGAATGTAAAGCGCACCGATGCCTTTGGGGGCATAGAGTTTGTGTCCGGCAATACTTAACAAATCAACGTTCATTTTTTGGACATCCACCGGTATTTTCCCGAGCGACTGAGCAGCATCGCTGTGGAAGAAAATGCCTTTTTCACGGGCCAGTTTTCCGATTTCTTCCACCGGCTGGATGCTGCCTACCTCGTTGTTGGCGTGCATCACCGTGATAAGAATGGTTTCGGGACGGATAGCAGCCTGCAAAGCATCCATTTTAACGATTCCGAATTCGTCCACGGGAAGGGTGGTTATCTCGAACCCATTTTGCTCGAGATAGCGGCACACTTCGAATACCGCCGGATGTTCCACTGCCGAAGTGATGATGTGATTGCCTTTGTGTTTGTTAGCCAGAGCAATACCTTTGATGGCATAGTTGTTCGACTCGGTGCCGCCGCTGGTAAAAATGATTTCGGACGGGTCGCAGTTGATCAGCGCGGCCACCTGCCGCCGGGCATTCTCCACGGCCATTTTGGTTTTTACGCCGTACGCATGCGTACTGGAAGGATTTCCGAAATATGCTTCAAGAAAAGGTTTCATGGCTTCAGCCACTTCGGGCGCCACAGGCGTGGTAGCATTATAATCAAGATAAATGGGATCCATGATTATTTTTCAAATTATGATTAATAAAATTTAAAAGTAACCGGGCATTTTCTTCCGGATGGTCTTTTTCAACTTTCAGTTCAAAAACGTTCTCTTCCGGACGCCGTGAAATGCCATGGTCATAGGCTTTGTCGTAATAACGCAAGGCGATGGATGCCACTGTTTGCAGTGCATTGTTATCCAGTGCTTCCAGCGCTTCTTTCAGATATTGTCCGCCGAGACGTTCCCTGATTTTCACCAGTTGTTCTTTTAATTCTTCTTTTTTAAATTCGCCGTATTCGTGGACCAATCGTTTTTCGCGTTCGGATTTCGGGACAATTATTTTTATTAAAGGAGCTTCCCTCAGTTGAAAAAATAAGGGGTCGGGTAACACACATTTTCCCAGCTGGCGGCTTTCGTCTTCTGTCCAGATACGTCGGGAAAAATCAAATTTACGCCAGGCATCGGCCAGGTTGTTTTCGAACTGCTCGTTGGTAGGCTGCGGCGGTTGCCCAAGCGGACCAAAAACCGAACCTTTATGGTGGGCAAGATGTTCAATATCAAGAAACTGCTCCCCGTTTTTTTGCAGGATTTTCAGTATATCGGTCTTTCCGCTTCCGGTATAACCGCCTAAAACCAACAGGTTTACCGGTCGCGAAAATTGTTGACGAATGTACCGGCGATAGGCTTTGTAACCACCTTCGAGAATAGACGCTTTCAATCCGGCTGTTTCGAAAAGCCAGGCCATACTGCTTGAGCGCATTCCGCCGCGCCAGCAGTGCACCAAAATTTCTTTTTTCGGAGCCAGCCTTTTGGCCTGTTTTACAAATCCGGCCAGCTTAGGCCCCACAATTTCCAGTCCGAGCTGTACCGCATGTTCTTTGCCGCCCTGTTTATAACCAATCCCTACAATAGCCCGTTCATCGTTATTAAACAAAGGTATATTAACTGCTCCCGGAATGTGTCCCTGGGTGAATTCTGCTGGCGAACGTACATCCACCAACGGCAAAGTATCCGTCAAAGGCAGGAATTTTTCTATGGGTAACGTTTTAGCCATGGTTCAATTAAAAATGCAAAAGTAATACCATTTGTATTTCGCCGAAAAGAGAATCTGTGGGTCTTAACATTTGTTGCGAAAATGAAAATATTCGTGTTTGGCATGTGAAATCCAGCATTGGAAATGATGATGCAATTTCGCGCTTATAATAATCACGAAAAACCGGCAGGAGAACCTTTTTCAAAACCTAACACTACAAATATACACGCTTTTTAAGACGCTTTATAATTTATACAGTCGGGATTGTACCACAAAAATGTGCTGATAACACTTTTTGTTTTTGCGATAATCCTACTCAGGTAAAGCCAGCATGGGAAGTTCCAACTTGAAAAAATCCTTTTTCCGCAAATGATGCGAAGAGAAAATATATTTCAACGGATGTTTTTTCTCGGGTAAAAAAGCGATGAGATCAATTTGATGTTGCTGGGCAAAATCTTTTAATGCCGTTTCCTTATCCTGGGCTTCTTGCAGGTAAAAAGAGATTTTTCCGTCGGCTTTTTCTTTTTCAAAAGCTTTTTCCAGTTCGGCCATTAAAATATCGGCTTCTTCATCCTGTTTTTTAAGATGGAAATGGCATACGTGAATTTGAAAATCCAGATGGTTAAACAGGATGAAAACCTGTTCTAAAGCATGAATATCCAGTTTGTTAAAGTGGGTCGGATACATGATGTTCCGGAAAGAGAATCCGGTATAATTTTCAGGGACCGCCAAAACCGGAACGGGAGCTTTTCCCATAATCTTGGAGGCCATGCTTCCTTCAAGAAAACCTTTTTTCCCCAGTCCGCGAGTGCCCATAATGACCAAGTCGGGTTTTAGCTCTTCACAAACTTCTGTGATTTCCCAACGCGGGTCGCCCCCTTGAAGCAAGGTTTCCACTTTTACTTGTTGCCCGTTGCTGCGAATGATGTTTTCCACCTCTTTTTTTAGCTCGTTGAGTTGTAGTTCGGCTTGTTTCCTCAGGGCTTCAATAATATCGCTGTTAAAGAAAACATCACTTTCCATATTTTCGGGCATTCCTGCGTCAGGCAGGATTACCTGGTCGTTATAAATATGAAAAAGGTGTATTTTAACCGATTCGTTTTCAATGAGTTTTAAAGCATAACGGCAGGAGTGCAGACTTCCCTCCGAAAAATCAACCGGAATAAGTATCGTTTTCATAAACAGAATTTTATAGAAAATTTATACACAAAGGTAAGTGTTTTTTATATTCCCAACGCCAGCCCGGCCAGCCCAATGGAAAAGCCAACGGCCATATTCAGCAGTTTTACAATGATAAAACTTCTGCGCGATTCGGCAAGCAAAGGTAAACTGCCATGACCATCCTGTACAATAGAACTGGCCAGCAGAATGCTTAAGGGTAAATTGCCGCTGGCAAAAAGCATCACAAAAATCAAATGGGGCCCCGATTCGGGAATAATGCCAATAAGAACCGCTGCTACCAATACCCAAAACATGTTGTGCTGGATTACACTATGCAGGTCAAAATGCTTCATGAGCAGAGCAATGAGCAGCAAAGTGAAAAATGTCCATAAAAAGATCTTGGAAAAATGCCGTTTAATAATATGGCCCCACAAGTGCTTTTCCAGAAAATGATCGTTAACAATAAAAATGACGGCTGTCGAAAGCGAGATCACGGTAAAAAAGGTAATCTTGATCCAAAGCGGATCGGAATCGGAATGGCTGGAGTGTCCCCATTTTAAAATTCCGTGAAAACTTCCTGAAGCCAAATGTTCATCCAGTGTAATAAAAGTAACAAAAAACAAAATACTCATCAGCATGAGCGCCCGTGTGGGAGTGATATGTTTCAACTGATGCCAGAAAGTGTTTTTCGGGAAACCGGTGCATTCAGGAATTTCATGAACATGAAAATGTTTGTCGCTTGCCGGGATGTAAAATTTCTTTTTGAAAAAGCGGTCGGTAAGCCAACCGGCGGCAATAGCAATGGTAAAAATAACCACATTGAGTAAAATCGCTTTTTCAGGAAACAGGGTAAACATCATAAATGCTTCGTCGCCCGATGTGGCAATCATGGTGGCGACAAGTGCTCCATTGCCAATAATATCATGAATGAAGAGAGAAACGGCTGTATAAGCGCCAAGACAGCCGGGGGTTACTCCCAGAAAAGCACCCAGTAAAACCTGTTTCCATTTGCTCTTTTCAATTCCCTTACTCCACAGTCCTTTGGTAAATACGTTTAAATACTCAATAATGAGCATCATCGACATGACAAAGAATGTGATGAGCAGCGTTTGTTTAATGATTGGTAGTAAGTTAACCATTGGCAAGACTGTTTTTTACCGCTGTCCAAAAATAGTAATATTTATGGCATTTTAATATGTAGTTTTTCCTATTTTAAAACAGGAATAAATTAGAGCTTTTTTGTTTAAAAATAACAAATCGAAGTATTGAAATATCTATTTTTGCAACGGAATACTTAAAAATAAACTTGTGGCAAAAATAGTAAACCTTACAGAGGCCGCTTCCATTGGTTTTCATTCGATGATCATCATTGCACAGCAGGGAAATAACGGCCAAATTAATGTCAATCATCTTGCGGAAAAAACAGGAAGTTCAAAATTTCATATCTCCAAGGTGATGCAGAAACTGGTGAAAGATGGTTTTCTCGGTTCACACCGGGGACCTGCGGGTGGTTTTTATCTCGCAAAACCACCGGAAGAGATTACCCTGCTCGAAATTTATGAAGCGATAGAAGGAAAGCTGGAAGTGACCAAATGTCCTTTAGCCCGGCCTACCTGTCCGTTTAGTGCCTGTATCTTTGAAGGAGTCACCGTGAAAATGACTCGTGATTTCAGGGATTTTATCCGCGATCATACTTTGGCTTATTATGTAAACAAAAAATAGCAATAGCTGCCGGAGATTATCCGGATTTTTCGCTTGTTTTGGGCGGCCGTTGCTTGTGGAAAAGTTCGTTGCTTTTCCGTAGGACATAAAAAATCCTGAAACTGTTTCCTTTTTGGATTCCGTTTCAGGATTTTTTTATGGGTTTACTATTGAGTATTACCGTTTCTGGTAACCTCTTTGTTTTGCCGCCTCTTCCAGTCGTTTTTGGAAACTCGACTTCTTTCGAGGCTTTTTCTTATTGGCTTCAATCTGCTTTCGTAGTTTTTCTTCGTTAATGGCGTATTTAAAGAGCCACATCTGTAAGAAAGTAAAGATGTTTGCCAGGAAATAGTAGTAGCTTAATCCGGCAGCATAATTATTGAAGATTCCCAGGAACATAATAGGCATGATATACATCATGGTTTTCATTCCCGGCATGGCCTGTGTTTGCGATCCCATCATCTTGTTGTTCATGTACGTGTACATGATGGTGGAAACCGTCATCAACAAGGTAAATAAACTGACGTGGTCGCCGTAAAACGGAATGTTCCACGGAAGCTGAAGGATCGAATCATAACTCGAAAGGTCGTGAGCCCACAGGAAAGATTGTTGCCGGAGCTGAATAGCCGCCGGGAAAAACCGGAACATGGCAAACAAAATAGGCATTTGCAACAGCATCGGCACACATCCCGAAGCCGGATTAACTCCTGCTTTTCGATACAATGCCATGATAGCCTGTTGCTTTTTCATGGAATCTTCCTTTTTGGGGAATTTGGCATTAATGGCATCAATCTCCGGTTTCAATACGCGCATTTTTGCCGAAGAAAGATAGGTTTTGTAAGCAATAGGGAAGAGAGCCAGTTTTAACAAGATGGTCAGGACCAAAATAACGATCCCATAATTCCATCCGTATCCGCCCAGCCAGTTAAACACCGGAATGACAATCCATTTGTTAATCCATGCCAGCAGGAAAAATCCCCATCCGATCGGAATCTGATGTTCCAGATCGAGATGGTATGCTTTCATGGTGGTAAAGTCATTGGGTCCGAAGTAAAAAGACAACGGAATTTCCCGGTCGCGCATCACATTAAACGGAACCGTCAGGTCAACCGACATGGTTTTCAGATAATGTTTTACCGGCGGGTTCTTTTTTATTTTGTGGGTTTCCAGAATGCCGTCATTAAAATAATTGTCGGCAATTAGTGTGCTGGAGAAAAAACGTTGTTTAAACGATACCCACTTCAATTTTGATTTGATGGTCTTTTTTTCATCTTTCGTTTCCGAAAGGTAATCGACATCATCTTTGTAAAATTTATAATAGATGGTAGATCCGTTAAAGCGGTCTACGGTTTTTTCTTCTTTCAGCAGGTTGGCAAACCATTTCAACTCTACATAATTCATGTTAGCCGGAATAAGTTGCCGCATGCCATGCATCACAATATTAAAATGCAGCATGTAATTGTTTCCGCGGAAAGTATAAACATAGTCGATATAGCGCGACGAATCAATTTGTCCGGTAGGGGTATTGGCATAAACCCGCATGACAAAGCGGAGCGAATCTTTTCCGCTCACTTTAAAAACAGATTTGCCGGCCGGTTTTCCGATAACGGAAAAATAAAGATGATTGGTACTGATGAGTTGATTATGTGAGAAAAAAGAAACGCCAAACCGACTGGTGGTTGAATCGAAAAGGTAAAGTGGGCGCTGATCCCAGGTTTTGTATTTTTTTAATTCGACGGTACGAATAAAGCCTCCTTTGCTTCCGATGACAAACCGCGCCAGATCGGTTTCGATAACGAACTTTTTGTTTTTACCGTTGGAAGCTTTTGCAAAAGCACCTAAATTTTTCGGTTTTGCTGTAGTACCGGCCGTTTTGCTGGTTTGGGCCGGCGAAGCAGTCGCTTTTTTCTGAACGGTGTCTGTTTTTGCCGCTTTTTGCTTTTCTTTTAAAGCAAGTGCCTGTGCCCGGTTAACAGAATCGTTGTATTGCTGCATCACCCTTGCAATGGAGTCTTGCTTTCGTTTCTGGGCGGCAATTTGTTCCTGAGAAGGTGCCATCCAAATGGAATAACCAATCATGATGGCAGCAATTAAAATAAAACCAATGATGGAATTTTTATTCATGCTGTATGAATCTAAGCTTTTGCAAAAAGAGGGGCAAAGATAAGCAGATTTTTGTTTTTCCCTCTACAAAATATTGCTTATTTGTTCGAAATTCACTATTTTGCAACGGTTAAAATTGTATTAATCATGCCGATGACTAAAAATTTACAAGACAAGATTCGTGTTTTGGGATTTGTTTTAGGGCTGCTTCTGTTTTTTTTCATTTTATTTTTTGTGCATCTCGATCCTGAAAAACCGGCGGCTACTGCTACGCTGGCTGTAGCTATGCTGATGGCGGTATGGTGGGTTTTTGAAGTGGTTCCGCTGGCTGTTACGGCATTGTTGCCGGTATTTTTATACCCTTTGCTGGGAATTATGAACGGAAAAGCCGTTTCATCGGTTTATTTTAATGATATTATCTTTTTGTTCATTGGTGGTTTTATGGTGGCTTTGGCCATGCAGCGCTGGAGCCTGCACCGGCGTATTGCTTTGCGGATTTTGATGCTTACCGGAACCAGTCCGTCCAAAATATTGTTGGGCTTTATGTTGGCTACCGCATTTTTGTCGATGTGGATCTCGAATACAGCCACCACCATGATGATGATTCCGATTTTGCTTTCCATCATTGAAGAGCTGGAAGATACGATGGATAAAAAATCGGCTGATCGGTTTACGGTAGGATTGCTGCTTGGCGTGGCTTACAGTGCTTCTATTGGCGGAGTTTCCACGTTGGTGGGTACGCCACCCAACCCCATGTTCACCAAAGTTTTCGCCATCATGTTTCCCAAAGGCCCGGAGATCAGTTTTGCTACCTGGTTTTTCTTTGCTTTCCCGCTGGCTGTTTTGTTGTTTTTGGTGACCTGGGTTTATCTTTACCGTTTATACCGGCCTGCAAAAGCTTCATTACAAACCATTGACAAAAGAAGTTTTTATGAGCAATATCATTTGATGGGAAAGCTTTCGCAGGAAGAGCGGATTGTGCTGGCCGATTTTGTGCTGATGGCTTTGCTGTGGATGACCCGTTCCAACATTAGCATTGGCGGGTTTACGCTGCATGGCTGGTCAAACTGGTTTGCGCATCCGCATTATTTTAATGATGGAACCGTAGCCATTTTTATGGCTTCGTTGCTATATTTCATTCCTTCCAAATCCCAAAAAGGCGACCGGATCATGAATTGGGAATTCTCAAAAAAAATTCCCTGGGGTATTGTGCTGTTGTTTGGCGGCGGTTTTGCTTTGGCTATTGGTTTTAAAAACTCCGGGTTGTCGGCCTGGTTCGGACACTCCCTGACCTTTGTTAACGGAACCCATCCGTTTTGGGTGATTATGCTGGTTTCGTTTATTATGGTGATGCTGACCGAGCTGACTTCCAATACGGCTACAACACAGATTTTGCTGCCTATTTTAGCCGGATTGGCAGTTTCGCTGAAAATTGATCCGCTGTTTTTGATGATTCCGGCAACCATCTCGGCTTCTATGGCGTTTATGCTCCCGGTAGCTACTCCGCCCAATGCCATTGTGTTTGGCTCCAATAAAATTTCGGTGGCTCAGATGGCCAAAACCGGATTTGTTTTAAATATCATTGCCACAATTCTCATCACATTGTTTACCTATTTTCTGGCTCCCGGTATCTTTCATATTCATATGGGAACGTTTCCCGGCTGGGCACAGTAAGACGCTGCTTTTTGCAAATAAAATAACTTTTCCTTTCGGGTAAACCCTTTATCAAAAGGTGAGGAACGAGTCGAGATGACTTAAATAGTCCGATAAGGCTGCTTTTCCAAGCAGAGACCGGTTGCTTTCGGGAAGTACCTGAATGTCACACTTTTTATATTTCTTTCGGATCACGGAAATATCGAATGACTCGTGATATTTGTTCAGAAAAATATTCCGGACGGTGATGTTAAATTCGGAAAGCTTCCGGACAATAAGCTCCGATTCCGAGAAGGAAAGTTTATCGGTGTTCATCACCAAATTTAACAGGGTTTTGTCCGGATCTTCAAAAACAGTTTTAACTTTTTGATAATCTTCAATTTGCTGCTGTAATTTTCGGCGGATTTTGTCGGTTTCCAGTTCTTTTTTCCCCATTTTGATTTTAGAAATGATCTGCCGTTTTTCGATAATCTTATCTCTCAGTTTCAGTAAATTATCAAGCCATTTCAAAGATAGGGCAGGCAGGGTCAGGAATTTCAGTGTCAGTGCTGTCGGAGGCATGTCAAAAATTATGTAATCGGTTGCACCGGCTTTCTGCCGGATGTGATGGTAAGCCATCAGTATGGCATATTCTTCAATACCAGGCGAATAACGGATAACATCGAAATAATTTTCCAGGTTAAAAGCCGTGAGATAACTATAGTTACGTTTCATCTGTGTCCGGATATCGGAGAGGTATTTTTTTACCCAGTAATCAATTTCAACCTCGCTGACCGACAGGTTTTCAGTAACCTTCACGGGTTTTCCCGAAAAACGCTGTTCAAAAATGTCGCTTTGATTGTGTGCCGGGTCGAGTGAGACCAATTGAATTTTTTTCCCTTTTCCGGCAAGATAAAGTGCGGTAAGGGCTGCAGAAGTGGATTTTCCGACGCCTCCTTTCCCGAGAAAAAAAATATTTCTGGTTTTTTGTTCCATCATCACATCACGTCAAAAACAGATAACAGTTCGGAAAGCGGACTTTGGGCTGTATCTGTTTTGTTTAACATCAAGAGAAAGTGTTTTTCCATATCCGGCAATAAATCCAGGGTTATTTGCAGGGGCGGGGCCGGAAAACCGACAAATGAGCCCAGTACCAACAACCCGAAAATATTTTCCATTTCGCCAAGCTCGGTTTCCAGTGTTTCTACAGCTGTTTCGCTGGCTGCCTCTTTGTATGAATTCCAGATTTTTTTCAGCCGGGACCGTATTTCTTGCCCTTTTTTCTTTTTCATAAAACCTGATTTTGACCGGTTGTCGGTTTTATCCTGAACGTTTTCATATCAAAAATAATCCTTTTTTGGGAAGGATAGAAAAAGTAAGCTCCGTAAAGGGCAAACAAAGTAATCAGTATCAAAACGGTTTGTGGCATATTTAAAACAACAGAAACGATCAGAAAATACGGCGTCAGCAACGCAGCTGTTACCAAAGTCCGTTCAAAAGAAAGAAAGGCATCCGGCGAAATTTGTTTTTTGTTCCGGACTTTGTATGCAAAAAAACTTCTGTAAAAAACAGGAAAAGCAACGGCCATTAATCCGGCAAGGGTAATGATCAAAACCTGTACCGTCAGGCTCGATGTACGGGCATTTACAAAAAGGTTCATTTCATATCTCATGAAAAAGGTCAGCCCGAGTAGAATAATAGCCGGAATAAGCTGAGTAAAATAACTGTTCTTTAGTACTTTAACTGTTTTTGGTACATCCATAACAATCCTGTTTTATTTATTTTTTTTTAATAACCCGGCCCAAAGTAAAATTCTTTCAAATCATACCAATTGTATTTTAAAATGCACTTTTAGCGCATTTTGGTTTTCAATCGGTATCCCATTGTCATCAGGCTGCTTTTTTTAATTCCTGCTCCATGAGTTTCGGTTTGTACGAAGTCTTAAAAAAGATGATGACTCCTTCAACGGCCACCCAAACCATACTGATAATGATCACAAGATTCAGCGCCTCAAGCAACAGATTGTGGTTATTTTCAAAATCCAGTTGATTTTCGACGGCCGCCCAAAAAGAAACGACCAGCATAAATACGGCCGGCAAAGCGCTGATAATCCAGCCCCACCGGGTACGAGCCCGCAGGTAAATGGTAACCACAATCAATGCCAGTGCTGCCAGCGTTTGGTTTACGGCACCAAACAAAGGCCATAACGACAATGCTCCTTTGCCGTTGGCACCGGTAGAAAAAATCAGCAAAAGCGCTGCACCAATTACAAACGCCGTGGAGACAAATTTGTTGCTGAATATTTTCGGAAAAGTCTCCGTTAGCAGATAGCGCTGAACGCGTGTGGCCGTATCCATGGTTGTTCCGGCAAAAGAAGCCACAAAAACACCCATGAGGGTCATGGCAATAACTTTTGGTATTCCCATGGTTTCTATCATGTTGGCAGCTCCTTCAACAAAAGCCCCCACTTTTGAACTCAGTCCTCCGGCAGCGGCCCACGAAGCATAGTGCTCGGTCCAGGCAGTTACTCCGGTTAGCACATGCCCGTTTTTAAGGTATCCCAAGCCGATTCCGGCTGTTGTGGCGATAATAACCAATGTGGCCAGCGCGCCTTCAAGCAGCATGGATCCATATCCCACAAAAAGCGAATCGGTTTCTTTTCGCACCTGCTTAGCCGACGTACCCGACGACACCAGCGAGTGAAATCCGGAAATGGCACCGCAGGCAATAGTGATAAACAAAAACGGCCACATGGGCGGCGTATCTTTCGGATGCAGCCTGACAACCGGTGCGACTACGTGCATTTTGCCGCCAAATCCCGCAAAAATAACCCCGAGAACCAACAGCGAAAGCGCCACAATAAGCTGATGGGCATTGATGTAATCGCGCGGTTGTAACAATTTGGTTACCGGAAGAACCGACGCCGTAAAAGCATAGGCCAGCAAAATAACCGACCACACACCGATGGAAGAAATTCCCAATACCTCTTTCGGCATGGTCAGCGGAACATAAGAGCCCAACACAATAGTCAGGTACATGGTTACCACGGCAATAATAGACCACACTGTCAGGTTGGCTCCTCGTTTATATACCAGATATCCTAAAAACATGGCAATGGGTATTTGCGACCAAACCGGGATAACCGATTGCGGATACATTTTAAAAAGGATGGCAATTACCAGTCCGAAAATGGCTACCACAATCCACAATTCAAGGAACACCACAAAGAAGAAAAAGTATTTCGTCCGTACATTGATGTATTTCGCCGTAAATTCGGAAATGGATTTTCCCTGGTTTCGCATGGAAAGAACAAGGGTTCCCAAATCGTGTACCCCGCCCATAATGAGCGATCCTAGAAACACCCATATCAAAGCGGGTAACCATCCCCAGATAACGGCAATAGCCGGCCCTACAATGGGCCCCGTACCGGCAATGGAAGCAAAATGGTGTCCGAAAATAATATTTTTTTTGGTGGGAACATAATCCACCCCGTCTTCCAGTTCGACTGAAGGAACAAGATGGTCGTCATTTAGCTTGAAGATTTTATTCCCGATAAATTTACCGTAAAGCCGGTACATTACAAGATAACCTGCAAAGACCAGTACCATGATGAGGATTGATTCCATAATGTTTTATTTTTAAATGAATTAAAATTTATATAATGCACTTAATGAGATTTGATTGCCATTGATGGTCTCGTCGGTTTTTCCATAAGTAAGATGGCTGTGCAGCCATTCGATGCCGACTGCGATTTTGTCCAGTTTGTATTTTAGCATGATATTATAAAGATGATGTTTGGTGCGGGGTTCAGAAAAAAGAATTACCGCATCATCGTGGTTCACTTTTTCATTTCCATAAAATGCATAAACTCCCAATTTATTAAATTCATACCCTGTTTGAAACCAGCCACCTGTTGAACGTAAATCGAGGGTAGTATCTTGTACCTGGGTTATGGCGCCAAACTGTTGGCCAATATTTTTCCCGGTATAAAGATTTCCCTGAAACAGAAATCCTCCGGAGTGATATTTTGCGCCTATTTCGGCAGCTAATCCGGTAAGATTTTCTGACTGATCCGCATCTACAGGAGCCAGGTTTTTACTGTCTACGTGACCAACGACGTAGACAGACCATTTTTTGGCAATAAAATTAAACTTTAATTCGGTTTGTGGCGAACCAAAATTGCCGCCAGTCAGAAAGTCCGTATTGGAACCGGGGCCATCCCATGAATTGGCAAAAAGGGCAAAATCAAGCCGGATTCTTACCGGACTTTCTTTTTTGTTCAGTCCTGCATAAAGATAGATTCCTGGAAACCGCCATCCGACAAATCCGGCATTGCCGTAGCCCAGCGGAAAGGCAATGTGTGATAACGAAACCGGGACATTTCCGAACATGGGCGTCCAGGCTTGTCCGAGACGAATGCGGAAATTGTCATGAACAAAATCCATATAGGCCAAACGAAGCCGGGGGGTAGGCATTTGGGTAGCAAACAGGGAAGTGCCTACATAACCACCAAAAAAGTCCATTTCAAGTACGCCGCCATAGCTCCATTTT
Source organism: Candidatus Sulfidibacterium hydrothermale (assembly GCF_020149915.1). Classification (GTDB taxonomy): domain Bacteria; phylum Bacteroidota; class Bacteroidia; order Bacteroidales; family F082; genus Sulfidibacterium; species Sulfidibacterium hydrothermale. The sequence goes on along the minus strand of NZ_CP083760.1, from coordinate 2,761,921 downwards.
GTTTCTTTCTTAGCATGGTTGGTAAAAACCAGCGTGATGCGTGAGTTCCGTACGTCAAATCCGCTAAACCATTTATTCGTGGTGTATTCCGGCGGATTTGCCCATTCCGCATTTTGTCCGTTTCCAAATTTAAAGGACTGATCCTGCATAAAAGTGGTAAAACTGACAAAACCTTTTAATTTGATTGTTTCTGTTCCGCCCGGAATAACATTTTGAGCATACATTCCGGTTGCAAAAAATAAGGCTGCAAACCATAAAGTAAACCTTCTCAAAATAAACTTGGTTTTAGTGAATAAATATGTTTATGTAAGGTATCTTTTTACCTTCGTGTTTGTAACATAATAACATTAAATGCGTTGTTATCCGGTTGATAATGCCATCTTTTATGCGAATATTTCTTCGGCGGGCGGTCTTGTAAAGGCTGTCCGGTTTTATTACCTTACATGTTTCACCGTGTGATAGCAGTAAAAGTCCGTTTTTTTAAAAATAATGCCTGTTAATCCTTTTTCTATAACTTGTTTCAAGGAACGTTCTTCAAATCTAAAAAATTTTTTTATAAAATGCTTGTTTTTAAAATAAATAAAGGTTAATGCATTAATTTATAACAAATCTAATTTGAAATTTTTTTGAATAAAATTATTGAAAAACGGGAGAGAATAGTTGCCCTGAATAGCAGAAAGTTTCCCCAGAAGGCCGAAAATATTTTTCTATCTTTGTTGCTTTTGTTATAGAAACCTGGGCGTATGAAACTTTCTTTTTGGAATTTGGTCATGTTGATAGGCTATGCTTTGGTGTGTATTATCATTGGCCTGATAAGTACCAAAGGTAACCGCGATGAAGATTATTTAATTGCCGGCAGAAAAATCGGTCTTTTTGGTTTTGTGTCTACCGTAGTAGCCAGTTACATTGGCGGAGCGGCCATTGTGGCTTACTCGGCGTATGTTTACCAGTTTGGTATTTCGGCTATTGCCGTTTTTCTGGGAACTGCTGCCGGATTTCTTGTTTTTATTCCTTATGCCTTAAAGTTAAGAAAGTATAGTACGACCAAGCAGTTTCTGACTTTGTCGGATTGGTTTTATTTTAAATATGACAAAAAAACGGGTGTGGTTTCTGCGATCATCTTGTTTGTGGTTTATTTCGGGATGTTGTTGAACCAGTTTATTGCCGGGAGCAGTATATTATCGCATATCAGCGGATGGAGTTATGAAACGGCCCTCATGATATCGGCTTCGGTGATTACCATATATCTTTTTGCCGGCGGTTTTAAATCGGTGGTAAAAACTGATGTGTTTCAGTACATTATCATGTTTATCCTTTTTCTGTTGCTTGCTTATGTTTTGTTAAAGGGAAACCATGACTTTTCGTATGAGCTAACCGATCTTTCTGATATGAATCCGGGTATGACCATTGCTTTTATCCTGTTTGGGATACTGATTATTTTCCAGTCGGCCGAATACTGGCAGCGGGTATATGCTGCCAAGAACGAAAAAGTGGTAAAAGTAGGATTTGTTACTTCGGCTGCGTTGGTGCTGGTAACCGGTTTGGCGATTACTATTGTAGGTCTCTCAGCGCATTATGAGGTCCCGGGAATTGCTCCGCGTGATGCTTTTGCCGAAGGTTTAAAAGTATTGGCTCCTGAAAAGTTTATCGGTGCAGGTTTGGTTTTGCTTTTTGCTGCCATTATGAGTTCGGCCGATACCATCATTTTCGTACTGGCTTCCAGTGTGGCAAAAGATTATATTTCCCATTTTTCTAAAAAAGAAGTAACACAGCACCGGCTGAAAATGCAAACCAAGATTTTTATCGTTTTATTTTCATTTGTGGGATTTTTGCTGGCTTTTTATTTCAGGAGCATCATTAACGTTATTTTGTTTATTACCGGAGTAGGGTTTACGATTATTCCGGCAGCCATTGCTTCTTTCCATTATAAAATAGAAAATGAGGCAGCCCTGGCCAGTTTTATTTCCGGAGTGGCTTATGTGTTCATTTTACTTGTTACGGGAAATCTTTTACCGGAACTAAGTATTGCTTCGTTTGTTGTTGCTATTTTGTTTTTGATTGTTTTTCAGTTAATTTACCGGAAAAAGAATGCGGTAACTTAAATAGTTTTCATGCAAAAAATCATTTCCCGGCAAAAGGCTTTTCTTTTGGCGTTGTTGGCTGTTTTGTTTTGGTCTACTATCAGCTCGGCCATCAAGCTGACATTGAAATTCCTGTCGTTTGAGAGCTTGTTGTTTTGGGCGGTAACGAGTGCTGTGGTAGTGCTTTTTGTGATGAACCGTATGGGAAAAGAACCGGTGCATTGGAAACAGCTTTCGAAGAATGACTGGCTGCTTTCGGCACTCATGGGGTTTTTTAATCCGTTTTTGTATTATCTCGTGCTTTTTAAAGCTTATCAGTTGTTGGAAGCACAGGAAGCCGGCACCCTTAACTATATCTGGCCGGTGGTGCTGGTGCTGTTTTCTATTTTCTTTTTAAAACAAAAAATCAGCATTTGGGCGGTTGTGGCGCTGTTGGTTAGTTTTTTCGGCCTCATTGTAATCGTAACCGCCGGACGGCCTTTTTCGTTACATTTTCATCATCCGTTGGGAGCTGCTCTGGCGGTGGGAAGTGCTGTTTTTTGGGCGGCATACTGGATTTTAAACATGAAAGATTCGCGCGAAGAATCCGGGAAAATATTGCTGAATATGCTGTTTGGCCTTTTTTATCTGTCGGTTTATTTTGCCTTGCGCGGAAAATGGCCGCAGATTCCGTCGCTTTACGGTTGGGCCGGCACCGTTTATATCGGCATCTTTGAAATGAGCCTCACCTTTGTTATCTGGCTGAAAGCGCTCAATTATTCTGAAGATACGGCCAAAGTAAGCAACCTGATTTATCTGTCACCGTTTCTCGGGCTGTTCTGGATTCAGCAAACCGTAGGCGAACATATTCACGGATATACCCTGGTGGGGTTGGCTTTTATTGTCGGCGGTATTGTTTTGCAACAAGGGCAAAAAAGAATTTCTTCAACAAAAACAAAATAATTCCCCCCGATTTCCAGGAGGAAAACGGTTGATATTTTGTACCTTTCGACAGTCAAAAAAAGCACATTGCCTTATGAAAACTTTTTTGTATTCCGTTCTTTTTCTGTTTCTTACCGTTTTGTTTCCCACGCAGGAAACTTGGGGACAAACTGCACAAAAGCCGTTGCATCTGATTCCTCAGCCAAAAGAAATAGCGTGGGGAAACGGGGCGTTTACCTTTGCACCGGGAATGAAAATATTCGTTACCCGTCCTTCCGATTCAACATTGATTTTTGCCGTAAACCAGTTGTTGCAGGAAGCTAAACAAGACATGAACCTGTCGCTTCGTTACAGCCCGAAAGTGCGAAAGTCGGCTGTTCTGGCCGGATTGCCCGGACAAAGCAAAAAATTTGACAAGCAGGCGGCATCTTTGATGAAAAAAGTAAAATCATGCGGCAGCGAAGGCTATGTTTTACAGATAAGTCCGAAAAAAATCATCCTGCTGGCCAACACGAACGACGGCATATTTTACGGAATACAAACTTTACGTCAACTGATACGGGCCAACCGGAAAGGAAATTCGTTGCCGGCTTTAACCATTGTGGACAAACCTGCACTGCGCTTCCGCGGATGGCAGGACGACATCAGCCGGGGCCCCATCCCGACGCTGGCATTTCTGAAAAAAGAAATCAGGAACATGGCGTTTTTCAAAATGAATGTTTTCACCCTTTATACCGAAAATGTCTTCCGGTTAAAATCGCATCCCGACCTGGCGCCCCGCGATGGAATTACGGCAGCAGAAATAAAAGAGCTGTCGGCTTACGCCCGAAAATATCATGTGAATCTTATCGGAAACTTTCAGGCTTTCGGCCATTTCCGGAAAATACTGGAAAACCCCGAATATAAACACCTTGCCGAAACGCCTTCGGTGATATCGCCGGCTTCTCCGGAAACCTACAAACTGCTGGGTGATATTTTAAAAGAAATTGCATCGGCATACAGCAGCAAATATTTTATGATTAACTGCGACGAAGTTTTTGGACTGGGAAGCGGCCCGGCCAAAACCATGGTGGACACCATGGGATTGGCGGGCGTTTATGCTTACCACATCAACAAGCTGGTGCAGATATTGAAACCTTTTCATAAAACCATTTTGATGTGGGGCGACATTGCCCGTGATTATCCCCAAATTATTTCAAAGTTGCCCAAAAACATTATTGTTTTGCCGTGGGCATATCAGGCAGCGCCTTCTTTTAAAAACGAAATTGAACCGTTTAAAAAATCGGGCATGCATTTTTGGGTGGCGCCGGGGGTGAGCTGCTGGGGACAAATTTTTCCGAGACTTTCAACGGCCGAAGTCAACATTTCGCATTTTGTGAGAGACGGCAAAGCCATGGGCGCCAAAGGAATGCTGAACACCACCTGGGACGATGACGGCGAAAATCTGTTTTCCATGAACTGGCTTCCGCTGGCCTGGGGCGCCGCTTGTTCCTGGAACCCGGTGATGTCGAAAAACGACACGGCGATGAACCGGCGTTACCGTACTTTTACACAGGCTTTTGATCCGCTGTTTTACGGTTCGGATGCCGGGGTGACGCAAAATATGCTGAAGCTGGACCGTCTCCATAAAAATCCTGCCGCCGGCGGCCTTATCGACCACGCTTTCTGGAAACCGCTGTTTGCAAAAATCAATACCCGCCGGCCCGAAACGTATCTGCTTTATGCCGACTCGCTTAAAAAAGAAACGACACAGCTCATTCAGCATTTCAAAAAAGCCAAAGAAAAAGCCGTACGAAACAAAGCCAACATTGATTATCTGATTTTTGCGGCTGAAAGAGTTCGCTTTCTTTCTGAAAAAAACAAACTGCGTTGTTATCTGACCTGTCCGGCTGAGAGAAAACAGCTTACCCAATCGGGACTGAAAAAAACACTGGACACGCTCGAAAATCAACTCACTAGTCTGAAACAGACTTACACGATGCTCTGGAACCGCGAAAACCGTCCTTATTGGCTCAACCGGAATCTGGCAAAATACGACCAGCTCGAAAAAGCACTTCAGGCGGTTCCGTATCATGTTTTTATCCAGGCCGACACCGACTATTTTGCTCCGGTTCGCCGGGTTACATTGCAGGGATTGTTTCCGGGCAGCAAAATTCTTTACACAACAGGCAATACGCTTTCGGATACTTCCTGGCGGATGTATCAAAACCCAATTCAAATAAAACAGACCGACACCCTAAAAGCCTGCATGGCACCGGCCGCTAGTCATCATCCGGTTTTCCGGAAAGTCATCAGGATATACAACGGGCCGGTGGCACACATCACCTTAAAATATCCTTTTTCCGGGCGATACAAAGCCCGCGGCGTGATTAGCCTGGTGGACGGCATCAGAGGAACAAAAAATTTCAGGGACGGACGCTGGCTCGGATTTCAGAAAACCGATTTTGATGTTGAAATAACCTTAAAAAAACCTCTTGATGCAGATACGGTTTCCATTACTTTCTTGCAAAGTATGCGCTCGTGGATTCTTTTTCCGGAATGGGTGAGCTGTTCCGTATCGAAAGACGGAAAAAAATATTTCAGCGCTGGGAAAAAATACAACACCATCAGCTGGCACCGGGCCGGATCGTGGATACAAACTTTTTCGTTTCCGATTCAACAAAAAGATATCCGGTTTATCCGGATTCATGCCAAAAACGTGGGAAAACTTCCCGAATGGCATCCCGCTGCCGGCGGAAAAGCCTGGCTGTTTACGGACGAAATTTCCATAAAAACGGAAAGAGGCTCAAAACAATGACCGGGGAAGATCGGACAAAAACATTCTTTTTTACTTACCTTTGTGGAAAACCAAAATTTGGGGATGATGAGCAGAAATAACCGGAAAATTATCAGAGAGCTGGAAGCACTGAAAAAACAAATTGAACGGCTAAAAGAGAATTACCTTTTGCGTTTGCAAACTTTGCCGGAAGGTCAGTCACCGGTTCCCGCAAAACAAGCGGAATCTGCTGAATGGCAGGAGAAGAACGAAAAACTGCTTCAATATGCTATTCGTGCCGGAAATGATAATGCGCTGTACAAAACCGTTTCGCGTGAGCTGAAAAAGATTATTCGGTCAGGAGAGGAAACGGTGCCGGTTTCGGCTTTGAAAGAGGTTTTGCAGAAAATGGAAAAAGTGATGAAGAATTCAGATCATTCGGAGATTTTTCTGCAAAAGTTTCAGAAACTGTATCCCCATTTTTTTGAACATCTGCTGGCTGCTCATCCTGATCTTTCCAAAACCGAGCAAAAATTTTGTGCTTATTTGCGAATCCGGCTCAATTCTCACCAGATAGCGCAGGCTATGGATGTTTCTATGGAAGCTGTCCGGAAAAATCGCTACCGTATCCGGAAAAAATTGCAATTGCAGGCCGACGATTCTCTTGAAGATTATATTGCCCGGTTTTAATGGGGCTGGTGAAAAATATGATTGTTTGTTGGTTTGAAATTTGATTTTTGTCCTTTACATTTTTGCTGCTTAATCTTAAAAAAAGACTTCCAGCAATATTGGATTTAATTTTTTTGCATCTTTAGGCCAAAATTTAACAACATTTTTAAAAATCAACAACTGTGAAAAAATTTTTAGCGTTGTTTCTGACGGGCTGGATATTTTCGGCCATGCCGGTGTTTTCGCAGTCAGGAACAGCCCTTTCTCCTTTCCGGAATGAGAGTACCTTGTCGTGGAATACGCCCAATGGTTTACCTTATGTTAAAAGCTTTTCAGGAAATTATAGTGTAGAGGTTTTTCGTGATTTGGATGAAAATCACCGGGCTTTTCTTTCGCGGGCAAAACAGGCTTTATTCCTTTTTAACATGGCCACGGAGAAAAAAGAAAAGGTATATCCGCTTCCTTTCTCGCCTGTTGATTTCACCGTGTTCAGGGGCGATTATTACATTGCCGGTACGCAGTATTTGTACCGGATGACCCCGGATGGAAAAATAACCGGAAAGTGGTTTTTTGGCGGTCAAATTCGTTTTGTGGAGAATATCCGAACCACAGAAAACCATCTTTATCTTATCTCTCCGGATCAGAAATCCTGGGAATTTGATCCGGCACGCGGTATTTTTGACGAAGAAGACGGCATTATCCTTCAGAATAATTTGCGGGGGAAAGTCCGTAAGCTCTCTTCCCGGCAGTTCCGTCTGATGATTTATGGTAATGCAGATACGCTGATTGCCCGAACAATTACTGTTCAACAGCCATTGGGAAGTGTAAAGTTACTGGGTATTTATAAAGACCGTTTGTATGTGGAAGTACAACAAATTCAGCGGGAATTTCCACTAAAGGTAAAGCGCGAAATTTATCTTTTTGAATATGCGAACAACCGGTTTTCGCAAAATGGAAAAATTTTAATGCCGGATGTGTATTACACGTATATCAAACACGATGTAAATGTTTCGAAAAAGGGAGTGGAGATTTATGTTTCCACTCCTGAAAAAGCAGCGTTTTTCAGGGAAAATACGTTGGGAAACCTGAAATCGGGAGCGGAAATCCGGTTGCCGGAAAATCTGTATAGACAAACCTATTTGTACAATAATCATCTGTTGCCGGCTATAGAAAGCGATGGCTTTTATCTGAAAAATATGGCGCTTACGCCGATCACCCGGCAGAAAATTTTGCAAAATGCCGAGCCGTATGCTACGCACAAATGGTATTGTCATCCGGCCAATATCTGGGATCGCGATTGTGGTGGCGTGCATGTAAAAACACCTTCCTGGGTTACTGTAGGAAACAATGTCTCCATTCCTTACATGTGGGGAGGCTTTTCTTCACTGAAACAATTTGATCAGGGTATCGCCGACGGGGTTTCTGCCGGTGATTGCGATACACATGGAAATGGTGCCGGTCCGTCGTGTGCTGTAGGGGTAGATTGTTCCGGCTTTGTTTCCAGAGCCTGGGGACTCGGAAATAAGTACAGTACACGTACAATTCCTGATATTTCAACAGAATATCCATCGTATGATGATTTAAAACCGGGAGATGTGGTGAATTATGCCGGGCATCATGTGCGACTGATCCATTCGGTAAACGGCAATGGAACTTTTTTGATTATTGAAGCGGCTGCTTCGTCAACCGACTGGCGTGTGGGATATAATAATTACTCGGTAGCCGATTTTCAGGGGCGCTATTTGCCAAGACGCTACATCAAAGTGATTGAAGGAGAAACAGATTCTGTTCGTCCGGTGACTCATCTTCAGGTGAAAATTTGGGAAACAGGAAATTTTCAGGCTGATTTTACCGATAAGGACAATACGGGAGTAACCGGACGTTTTTATCATGTGGGATATTTTGACGGAAAACACTGGACAGCAGCCGTTCGTACAGGATTTTTTGAAGACCATTTTAACGGAACACTTTCTGCCGGATGGAAAAAGATATCGGGGAACTGGAATATCGTAAATGGCGTGTTAAACCAGTCGGATGAAACAAATTCCAATACCAATATCTATTTTGATGTGGAACAAAATGCATCAAAAACCGCTTTTCTTTATACTTGGCGAATGAAAATTGGTGGCAGTGGGGATAATCGGCGGGCCGGATTGATTTTTATGTCGGATAACCCGGCGTTATCCCAACGGAATAATGCCTATATGGTTTACTTCAGAGTGGATCAGAATACCTGTCAAATTTATAAATCGGAAAATAATTCCATTCATCTTAAAACCAGCGATGCCTGTGATGTGCCCTGTAATCAGTGGTTTGATGCCAAAGTTTTATATAAACCTTATACAGGAGAAATTGATGTTTTCAAAAATGATACTTTGGTTTCCACCTGGGTGGATGCAACGCCGTTAATAAATGGGAAAAGTATCTCGTTACGTACCGGAAATGCCAATGTTTCGTATGACGATATCACCGTTTATCGTTCACGAAAAGCAGAGGCTCCGGTTACTACCGGAGAGAACGGAATGGTACCTGTTCAGAATACTGCCCCGGATATGCCGGCTTGCCGTATTCTTTCGTTGGTGTCTGATTCTATGCATAATCTTTCGGCAGTGGATACCGCTTTTGTTAATATCGACTGGACAAAACCTTCCGGTTTTTCGGTTTCTGACGGGCTGGATGATGCGGATCTGGACTCTACTCATGTCACAACAAAAATTTCAGGACACTGGGCATCCTCCTCGGATATTAATTCGGGTATTGCAGCCTATCGTTATTGTGTGGGAACGGCTCCCGGGCATGATGATATTGTGGGATGGAGAGAGAATCAGTTGAAACAAGATTTCACCGTCGACGGACTTTCGCTGACTCCGGGCGATACTTGTTATATTTCGGTGGTGGCGATTAATGGGGCTTCACTGGTTTCTGACACGATGGTTTCTGACGGGGTACGTATTTTGCAGCCGCTGGCTGTCGGTAATTACCAGCAATCCGGCAGACTTTCTGTTTTTCCGGTTCCCGTTGAAAATCACCTTGTTTGGTTGAAAACAACGCAAAAAATAACCGAAGCACCGGTATTGATGAATCTTTCCGGTAAAATGCTGCCGGTAAAAACAGAGCAAGCCGGCAAATATTTGTGGAAAATGGATGTGACAGGTATCCCGCCCGGAATTTATTTTGTCCGGGTAAAAACACAGAAAGGATTTACAACACAAAAACTTCTGATCACCCGGCAAAAATAACCGGGATTGTAAAACTATAAAGCAGGAGAGCCTTGATTTTTGGACTTTTTCAACCGCATAAGAATGGAAAAAGCATGATCAATATCTTTTTCACGAACCAGGATGGTAAACTCGTTGGTTGTGGAGATGAGTTCTTCGATATTGATATTTTCCAGTGCAATATTTTTTAGAATATAATAGAAAAATCCGGTGGTTTCGTCACGCTTTTTGGGAAGTCTTAGGGTGATGGAAGACAAACCGAATTTTTGAAAGATCAATTTTTCCCCGGCAAAAATCTTTTCGACAAGATGAGCGGTCGAGTTGCTTACTACTACAGTTGTCTCGAAAATTCCGCGTGACACCGAATAATAGATCTGGTCGCCGGAAATACTGTTAACCAGTTCCCGGTGTTTTTCTGCCAGAGTGTTGGAATTTTCAAAAGTGTAATGCATCAATCCCGATTGAACAATTAAATCCCCCAGATTACTGACAAATTGTTTGATTCCGAATTTAAGATTGTAATTGTATCCGGGATCGTACCTTTTAATAGCCATCACAATGGCACCGGTCTGCACCTCTTTTCCCAGTTCGGCTTCAACCTGAGGTTTTAGCTTTCTCGACAAGGCAGAAATATTCACCAAACCTTCTTCCAGTGCCTCCTCCATAAAAGGGGTTTCTCTGATTAATTGCTTTACAATTTCACCAATTGTTTTCATCTGTTAAAATCTTAACGTGCTTTAGAAATTTTGTATAAAATTATTAAAAATTTTTTATATAAATTATGTTAGGTTTAAATTTGGACATTCAAAAATAAAATTAAAAATTAAACACTTGTTCAACAAAGCATTATATCAGTATTTTTTGCAGGTGGAAACGCCCTTTTATTTTTATGATATATCCTTGCTACACAAAAGTTTAGATAACCTCACCCGTGCAGCCGGAAAATATGACTATCATATTCATTATGCGATTAAAGCAAATGCCAATGATCGGGTGCTGCAAATCATTAAAGATTACGGACTGGGTGCCGATTGTGTCAGCGGAAATGAAGTGAAGAAAGCAGTGGAAATGGGGATTCCGTCCGAAAAAGTGGTTTTTGCCGGTGTGGGAAAAAGCGACGCAGAAATTATTTATGCCATCGATCAATCGATTTTCAGTTTTAATTGTGAATCGATTGAAGAGATCGAAGTGATTAACGAATGGGGCCGTAAAAAACAAAAAGTGGTCCCGGTTTCCCTTCGGTTAAATCCGGATATTGATGCCATTACGCATAAATATCTCACAACGGGTTTGCCGGAAAACAAGTTCGGAATTCCACTTCAGTTTCTTGACCGGGTTATCCGGCGGGTCAACAGCCTTTCGCATATCCAGCTTATCGGTTTGCATTTTCATATCGGTTCACAAATCAGGGAACTGGCTCCGTATATTGAATTGTGCGAAAAAGTAAACAGCATTCAGGACATTATTTATAAGAAACACGGTTTGTTGCTTGAGCATATTAATTTAGGCGGTGGACTGGGAATCAATTATGAAGATCCGGATGCTGAGCCTATTCCCGATTTTGAACATTTTTTCGATACGATTCATGAGCATCTGAAAGTACGCGAAGGACAAAAGGTTCATTTTGAACTGGGACGCTCGGTAGTTGGCCAAATGGGCAGCTTGATTTCTAAAGTGCTGTACATAAAAAAAGGACTGAATAAAGAGTTTATGATACTGGATGCCGGTATGACCGATCTTATCCGGCCGGCGTTGTATGGAGCACAACATAAAATTCAGAATATCTCCAGACCGGGAGCGCAGATAAAAAATTATAAATATGATGTAGTGGGACCGGTTTGTGAAACTTCTGATAGCTTTGATGATGATGTAATGCTTCCGAAAACCAAAAGAGGCGATCTTGTGGCTATCAGAAGTACGGGAGCCTATGGGGAAATAATGGTATCACAATATACTTTACGAAATAAACCCAAAGCGGTTTATTCTGACGAAATTAGAACAGCAAGCGGTAATCCGTTGGTGATCGATGAAATAGTATGAGGAAATGGAGTTGACTGAAATGAAAATGAAGCATTTGATAATTTTTCTGATAGCGATAGTGATGTTGGGTTCCTGCTCCGAAACCAGTGAGAGATCATTGGTTTCGGAGGTAAAGGGAAATGTGGATTCGCTGCAGAAAGTGTTTGCCCCGGATACACGGGTGGCTTTGTGGCGTGTTTCAGTTGTCCGTCAGCAAAATGGAGCGGTTGCCGTACAGGGTGTTGTAGAAAATAATGAAGCCAAAAAGGCTTTGCTTCAGCTGAAAAATCAATTTCCGGGAGTTCGTTGTGATATTTCCTTGTTGCCCGAAAAGCAATGGAAAAATAAGGTTGCGCTCATAAATAATTCCGTTTCAAGCATTCGCAGGAAAACCACACGGGCTTCCGAAATGTTGAATCAGGCATTGTTGGGTACGCCATTAAAGGTGTTTCAGAAAAAAGGCGAATGGTATTTGATTCAAACGCCGGATCGTTACTTGGGCTGGATAAATCAGGCCGATATTGTTCTCTTTACCCAGGAAGATTTGCAGCGTTACGAAAATCATTCCAAAATGGTATATAACCGGCAATATGGTTTTTCTTATTCGAAACCCGATACGCATTCGCTTGTGGTCAGTGATTTGGCTGTGGGATGCATTTTGCCGGTGATTGCAACCAAAGGAACTTTTTACCAGGTAAAATATCCGGATGGGAGAGTGGCATTTGTGAAAAAGACAGAAGCTGTTAATTTTGACAACTTTATTCATCGAAAACCTACTCCGGAAAGTTTGGTAAATACAGCTTTAAAATTCAACGGTATTCCGTACCTCTGGGGAGGACGTTCTTCCAAAGCGATTGATTGCAGTGGTTTTACTTCTACCATTTATTATCTGAATGGAATTCTTTTACAGCGTGACGCATCGCAGCAAACCCATTTCGGGAAAGAGATTACCACGCATTTTGAGTTTAAAGGCTTGCGGCCGGGAGATTTGTTGTTCTTTGGCCGGAAAGCAAAAGAAAATCAACCGGAAAAGGTAACCCATGTGGCGATGTATATCGGTGGTGGTCGCTTTATTCATTCTTCCGGAAAAGTACGCATCAGCAGTATGGATCCCGCAAGTTCGGAATATGCCGGAGAGTATGCTCCCCGTTTTGTGAGAGCCGTGCGTATTATCGGACAGGTGAATGGAACAACGATACAACGATTGGAAGATAATCCGTTTTTTCAAATGCTTAAAACAAAATAAAATATGTTGATTAACAGAAGGAACTTTACAAAAATTATCGGAATAAGCGCTGCGGGAGCTATGGTACCTAAAATTGCTTTTGGGAAATCAGTTCCGGCTTATTTAAAAAACGGTTCACGTCCAAAAATGAAGCTTACTTTTAAACCTTATCCGCTGCAAATGCAGCATACTTTTACGGTGGCAGAGTATTCGCGAAATTCTACCCCCGATATTCTTACCCAAATTGAATACGACGGCGTGGTAGGTTATGGCGAAGCTTCCATGCCTCCTTACCTTGGCGAATCCATACAAACGGCTACTAAATTTTTGTCTCAGGTGAACCTGGAACAGTTTTCAGACCCTTTTCTTACAGATGATATTTTAACTTATATCGACTCTATTGCGGTAGGAAATCCTGCTGCGAAAGCATCGGTGGATATTGCTTTACATGATTTACAGGGGAAACTGGTGAATGAACCCCTTTATCGTTTGTGGGGACTGAACCCCGAAAAAACACCGGATACCGACTTTACCATCGGAATTGATAAACCCGATGTGGTACGAGCCAAAACCGAAGAAGCCCTGAAGATGAAACAGCACCTGAAGATTTTGAAGGTGAAACTGGGCCGTGGAAATGATCAGGAAATGATTGATACGGTACGTTCGGTAACGGACCTTCCGTTGTATGTGGATGTCAATCAGGGATGGAAAGACCGTAATAAAGCATTGGATATGATTTATTGGCTGAAAGAAAAGGGCGTGCTTTTGGTAGAACAACCGATGCCTAAAAATCAGCTTGATGATATGGCGTGGCTTACCGAATACAGCCCGTTGCCTACGATGGCCGATGAAGCCTTTCAGCGGTTGCCCGATATTGTCGATAAAATTCATGGAGCCTATTCGGGAATCAACATCAAACTAATGAAAAGTACCGGTTTGTGGGAAGCCAAAAAAATGATTACCGTGGCGCGGGCGTTGAAAATGAAAGTGATGATTGGCTGTATGACCGAAACCTCATGTGGCGTTTCAGCAGTAGCCCAATTGGCTCCGTTGGTCGACTATGCTGATCTGGATGGAAACCTGTTGATTAAAAACGATCCGTTTACAGGAATGAAGATCGTAAATGGAAAAGTTACCCTGACTAATCTTCCTGGGATTGGGATAAAAAAAGTTTAATTTAAAAAAACGTACTTTTAACCAAAAAATTTCCCATTTTGCACGCCCATGTATTTAATAAAAGTTAATAAAACAAAATAAGCGTTAAAAAATAGAGAACAAATAAGGTAATAACAAAAAATAAAAACGTATGAAATTATAATTCAATTTTTTAGTATTAATTTAAAATGATAGGCTTATGAAAAAAGTGTACAGGTTCTTGTTTCTTACCATCATGTTTATTTCCGCCTCCCAATTACTACTGGCACAAACGCAGGTAGTAAAGGGTGTTGTTAAAGACAACACCGGGGTCGGATTACCAGGCGTGAATATTCGGGTGAAAGGAACGACCATCGGAACCACAACCGATCTGGATGGAAAATACAAAATTCATGCTGCTAACGGCAGTATATTGGTATTTTCCTTTGTAGGGTATGATACCAAAGAAGTGAAGGTTACCGGCCCAACCCTCAATGTTGTCCTGCAAGAAAGTGTGAAAAAGCTGAACGAAGTAGTTGTTACAGCTTTTGGTATCAAAAAAGAAACCCGGGCATTGGGATATTCGGTAACCCAAATTAAACCCAAAGATGTGGACATTGCCGGACAAACCGATGCTGTTGCTGCTCTGCAGGGTAAAGTGCCGGGGCTGCAAATTTCACAAACCGGTGGTTCTGCCGGCGGTGGTGTTGATATTCTGATCCGCGGGATCACCTCTATTGACCCGGGCAGAAGTAATCAACCGTTGATTATTGTGGACGGGATGCCCATTGACAACTCTACTTTTGCTGGTAACGTATTGCCCAGCGCCGGTTCCAATGCAACCGGAAGTAACGAACAGTTTGACTTTGCCAGCCGTGTAGGTGACCTCAACCCCGACGACATTGCCAGTTATTCTGTCTTGAAAGGGGCTGCCGCTACCGCACTTTACGGTGTGCGTGCTGCCAATGGTGCTATTGTCATTACAACCAAAAAAGGTAAAAAAGGAGCACCTAAAATTAATCTGACGATGAATACTACTTTTAGAAAAGTAGTGAAAACTCCTTCGTTGCAAGAAACATATCGTGAAGGAAACCGTACCACAAAAATTCCGGGTGCTGTGATTGATCCCGATGCTCCGGGTGGCTACCTGCGTCCGGGAAGCTTTGCGTTCTATTCGTGGGGCGTTCCTTTCTCGCAGGATTGGTTTATTATGCCTTCTGGTGATTCCATCGACCTTCGTCATGATGCGTTTCATGATCCTTACGAATTGTTTAAAACCGGGATTAATACTCAGCTGAACTTCAATATCAGTGGTGCCAGCGACCGGTTTAATTATTTCTTCTCGTCAAATTGGACCACCGATAACGGCGTTTTGCCCAACACCTATTACGATAAAAAAACATTTAGGGTAAATGCCGGGTATAAGCTGTTGAAAAACCTTCAGTTTAATACATCAATTTCTTATACCAAAACCTTTTCAAAACAGGCTAATAGCGGGGATAAATCGGTATTTAGCTCGTTGTCTTACTGGTCGGCTACTTTCCCGATTAACGATTATGAATATCCGGATGGTACAGAAAAAAACTATACTAACGGAATTATTGATAACCCGCGTTATTTCCTTGAAAAGAGTAACTTGCAAAGTCATCTGAATCGTTGGATTGCCAATATCAATGTAAATTGGCAACCTTATAAATGGATGTCTGCAACTTATTCTTTCCAGGTAGATAATTATTCTGACCGGAGAAACCGTTTTGTTCCACCCGATTTGGATGTTGGATCACAGGTACATGGTTTTATTGTAGATGAAAATATTTTTTACACCGGTTTGGAATCCGATCTGTTGCTCCATTTCAACCATAACTGGACAAAAGATTTTAATACCAGTTTAACTCTGGGTAATCAGGTTTCTGACCGGCAAAGAAATTACTATTACATCCGTGGTGAAGGATTGAATGTTCCTGGAATTAATGATTTGAGCAATACCATTAATACCTTTGCCGGAGCCAGTGTAACTGACGAACGGAATGTGGGGGTATTCTACTCCTTGCAATTGGGTTACAAAAACAAATTATTTGTGAATACCACCGGTCGTAATGACTGGGTTTCTACCATGCCTGAAGGAAACCGTTCATTCTTCTATCCTTCGGTAAGTGGTTCGTATGTGTTTACCGAAGATTTCTTCAAAAACAGTAAAGTGTTTACCTTTGGTAAAATCAGAATCTCCTGGGCTCAGGTAGGTAAAGGCCCGCGTTTCGGACAAATTGGTCATTATTATATTCCGGACCCGGACTTCCCGTTTGGAGCCGCAGGTGGATATCGTGCGAGTACCACTTCTGGAGACTTGAATATCAAACCGGAAAGAGATAACAGCTTTGAAGTAGGTACCAACTTGCATTTCTTCAGAAACCGGTTGCGGGTTGACTATTCTTATTATACCACCAACGTAAAAGATCAAATCTTTACGGTGGGAACAGCTTATTCTTCAGGACTCTCTGGCGTGGTGAGAAATGCCGGTGACTATAAAACCTGGGGACATGAAGTGATGGTTAGTGGTGATGTCATCCGGAACAACAACATTAAATGGGAAATTTATGTGAACTGGTCTACCAATAAAGGCCGGGTAGAAGCTTTACCTCCCGATTTGGATGAAATTGTTTTCTTTAGCGACCGGATTACTTCCAAAGCCAAAGTGGGTGATGAAATTGGCTCACTGTATGGTTGGGTATTTAAAACCGTTGATGGTCAACGTTATGTTATTTCATCAGGAAGTTCTGCCGGAAAATGGATGATCACCGGAGATAAAAACGATGGTTATTTCTATACCAATGGAAACCAAATGGTGAAAGTTGGAAATGCATTCCCTGATTTCGTTGCCTCTGTCGGATCAAACTTCACCTGGAAAAATCTCAGCTTTAATTTCCTGATTGAATGGAAAAACGGCGGCGATGTTTATGATAAAGGATATCGTAATGCCCTGCGGAACGGAAACCTGCTTGAAACCGAATTCCGTGATCAGGAACGGGTTCTGGAAGGGGTTACCGACGACGGAAACGGTGGTTACAAACCCAATGATATTCCGTTGGAGATTACGGCTAACAGCTACTACAGAGACTGGAACAACTACAACAATGCCGCTGAAGTGCTGTTGAAAGATGCTTCTTGGGTAAAACTCAGAACCATTGGTATTACTTACCGTTTCCATCTGAATCATATCCGGAGCTTTGATGTGTTTGCCAATGCGCATAATATCATTATCTGGACTCCGTTTGACGGATTTGATCCCGAAGCCAACTATTTTGGTGCTGCTACAAACATTTACGGTTACACCGGTTTAACGGTACCGTTGAGTCAGAGTTATACCTTCGGTATTAAATTTCAATTTTAAAAAATGAGAGATATGAAAAATATACTAAAAACAATCGCTGTTGTCTTTCTTACCGTATTGGTTACCAGTTGCGGTAAAGACTACTTTGATGTGAATACCCCTACCTCTGCCGTAAGTGCCGATCAGCTTCGGATGAACGATTTGCTGGCGCCTGTTATTTATCATACCATTTATGCCCAGTATGATGCGGAAAGAATTTTCGGAAACTATTCCCAAAATTTTGTTTACCAGGGTGGAGGTGCTGCTGGTACAACTACAATCTCCGGAACCTGGAGTAATGTTTATTTGTACATTTTACCTAACCTGAAAACAATTTTTCAAAAAGCTTCAGCAGTAAATGCTACTCATTTTGATGCGATAGCCCGGATCTTGACAGCGATCAATATTGGTCTGGCTACCGATAGCTATGAGAATATTCCTTATTCGCAGGCTGCAAAAGCTTCTGATAATTTTACTCCGGGATTCGATTCTCAGGAAGCTATTTATAACGATATCTTTTCGCTTCTTGATGCGGCTATTACCGAGTTGGAAGCTCCGGATAATTCAGGTTACACCATTGATGATAAAACGGATTTGATTTATCATGGAGATGTCAGTAAATGGTTAAAAGCTGCTTATACCTTAAAGGCCCGTTATGCTTTACATCTTGTCAATAAATTGGGAGCAGCACAAGCCGCCCAGAAAGCTTTGGATGCTATTGCCAAAGGCTTTACTTCCAATGATGATGATTTCCAAATGTTTTTTGATACAAAACATCTTAATCCTTGGTACTCAAGAGAAGTTCTGGCCAAACATACCGGTAATGCACATGATGTGATTTGCGACCAGCTGGTTTCTTACATGGATGGTACATCCTATCCGTTTACAGGCGGTGTGGTCACAATGGACCCGCGTCTTCCGGTTTATGCTGAAACCGATGATGGAAGCGATGTGTATAAAGGTTATGTGAGTGGCGGTTATGGTGTCTCTGGTGACGGAAGTCAGGCAAATACCGATTTTCGCGAAGAGGGTTATTATACCAATGCCACAGCGCCGATTGTGATTATTTCGTATTCTGAAGCTTTGTTCATCAAAGCAGAAGCCGAATTTCTGGCCAATGGCGGAACAACCACCAGTGTAGGTACTACACAAGCCGGTTATGATGCTTATTTAGCCGGTATTGCTGCCAACATGGCTAAACTGGGAGTGAACGGAACCGATTATTTGGCCGATCCTTCAGTAGCTATGGGAGCCGACAATCTGAAATTGGAAGATATTATGTGGCAGAAATATATCGCCAATTTCCTGAATCCGGAAACTTTTGTGGATCTCAGAAGATATAATTTCTCTACAGATGTTTTCAAAGATTTGTCTCTTCCGGCAGATAATGATCAGAGTGATTTCCCGGGAGAATGGTTGGTACGGGCACAATATCCGTCAACCGAAGTACAGCGGAACCCTGACAATGTAGCCGATAATCAGAAATCACCTGTTGATCCGTTATGGTGGATGAATTAATCTGATGTTAATTAGGTGATTAAAGAAAGAACAGAGTTTTATTACCTTTACTCTGTTCTTTCTTTTTTGTGTAAAATCTTTTTTGATGTAAAAAAATAAAATCATGTCGGACAGAAGAACGTTTATTAAAAGTATGGTGGCCGTAGGAGCACTGTCAGCATTGCCTCCTTTGGGCTTGTCGGCACAATCCATAACAAATCCTTTGAAAGTAAAACATAAACCGGCCCGAATTGTCCCGAAGAGGTTAGAACAGGGAGATACCATTGGCTTGGTTACCCCGGGAAGTCCGATTACTGAAAAACAACTGCAAGGAGCAGTAAAAACATTGGAAGGAATGGGATATAAAACCCATTATTTGCCTTCCGTTTTGTCGGAATACGGTTATTTTGCCGGCACCGATAAAGAACGGGCCGATGAGTTGATGCATATGTTTGCCAATACAGAGGTGGATGCCATTATGTGCGTCAGAGGCGGTTACGGTTCTATCCGGGTGCTGGATTTGCTGGACTATGAAATTATCCGGAAAAATCCGAAAATTTTTATTGGTTACAGCGATATCACCGCTTTGCTTTCTGCCATAAACGAACGAACCGGTTTGGTATGTTTTCATGGCCCTATGGGAATCTCAGAATTCGATGATTTTACCCTTAAGGTATTTCGACACGTTTTGATAGATCCTTCTCCCCGCTATAAATATCCTTACAAAAGAGAAGAAAATACGGAAAATAATCCGGAGTTTGATTTTTATACCATTCGCGAAGGGAAAGCTGAAGGAGAACTGATTGGTGGAAATTTAAGTGTTTTGGCTTCGATGGCAGGCAGCGATTTTGAAACCGATTTTGAAAATAAAATTGTTTTTATTGAAGAAATTGAAGAAAAAACCTATCGGGTTGACCGCATGCTTACCCAGCTGGTGCAGGCTACCAATTTAAGAAAAGCCAATGGAATTGTACTGGGTATTTTTTATAAATGCAGTGAAAACGACCCGCCGACGATCCCGCTGAAACGGGCAATTGAAGATATCTTAAAACCACTCAATATTCCGGTGGCTTATGGCTTTCCTTTTGGTCACATCCAATTAAAAATGACACTGCCCGTGGGGACTTTGGCCAAATTTAATGCCACAAGAAGGACCTTAAAACTTATGGAAGAATCCGTAAGTTAGTTTCCGGGTAACCTACTTTTTGAGTTCAGCCAGGGCAATCATGAGTTTCTCCAGTTGAGCCCGGGCTTTTCGCGATGAACAACCGAAATTGTTCACCATCATGGAAAAAATAATTTTCCGGCCGGATAGTGAAGTTACGTAGCCGGAATAGGCCTTTACGCGATCAATGGTTCCGCTTTTGGCGCGCAGGTTGTTTTCTGCGGTGCTGCCTTTAAACATTCCCTCCAAAGTGCCGGCTTTATCACTCTTTCCGGCAAGCGGTAACGACTGATAATACACATTAAAATAAGGACTTCTGTGTTTCATGTAATTCAACAGAAAAACCATTTGCCGGGGAGTGACGGCATTGTATTGTGAAAGTCCGCTGCCATCAGTAAGTGCCATGCCCTGAATATTCATTCCTTGTTTTTCCCAGTATTGCATAACTGCTTTGGCATCAGCTTCGGTTTGTGCTTTGCCAATGAGTTTTAATCCGGAATAATCCAGAAAATGTTCAGCAAAGAGATTGATGCTGTGGATGTTGGTTTGATGGATGATTTCAGATAGCGGTGGCGATAAAATTGTTGATATAACATGCAGGTTTTGGGTGTTTATCCGGTTGCCGGTTAAGAGAAGTTGTCGTACAGTAGTAGAATTGGCTTTTATTTTGATTCCCGATTTTTGTAATCTTTTTTCCAAAACATACGCAGCATAATCTGCCGGATCAGGAAGGGAACCTTTTGCTGAGAATCCCTTTTGATTTAACGGAATTCTTCCTCTGAGGTATCGCATGTTACAATACGGAGCCCCTAAAATGTTGCTTTCATCGTCGTGAACGGTATCGGCAATCAGTCCGTTATTAAAAATGAGATGGGGAACCTGGGGTACGATGGAGTCTATGGTAACTGTATCGCCAGCAAGGCTGTCGGAATCAAAATAGATTCTGTACATATTGTCGAAGATGGTGAGTCCACAGGCTCCGGCTCCATAGTAATCGCCCATGTTGGTCCACGACCAGGAGACCGGAACGATATCGCGGCTGAAAATACCGGCATCGGCAATTACGTGGCCCGCCACCGAATCAATCCCTAACTTTTTTACAGCACTGACCCATTGTGCAAGAAATTGATGGTTTTTGGTTTGTTCGAAATACCGGGAACCAAGTGTAGGATCACCGCCTCCTCGGATGATGATGTTTCCGTATAAAACATGGTTTAAAGTATCAATGTGGCCGGTATAACCCAATTTTGTCTGAAAACGAAAATCCGGCCCATACAGCTGTAACACTGTGGCGGTGGATATGAGTTTTTGGTTAGACGCCGGCCGGAGTGCTTTATCCGGATGATACTGGGCAATGATTTCGCCGGTTTGACCGTCAATGGCCAGAAATGCAAATGCTGCCGGTTTAAAATCGGGGTTGTTTACCACCTCTTTTAAAATTTTGTTGACAACATGATGTTTTTTGTACAGCGGCTTTTTGGCGAAACTTGAAGTAAAGAAAAAACTCAGAGCGATGAAAAACAACAGTTTACGCATAATCAAAGGGTTTGGTAATTTGAGTTAAAGATAAAAACTTGTGTCAAATGATGGCTCGTTTATTTTTAACAGATTTGAATGAATTTGACAGAAAATTAACGGGTTATGCATTCGTGATTTTTATAAAGATGGCTATATTTGCCTTAACAGGGAAACCGTTTGTTTGTAAAGGATTAAGTCGTTTGCTTCTCCGGATCAAATGGATCTTTTGCCGGATTCTCTGATAAAAAGGTTGGTTTATAAACTCAAAAAGCATGCCGATGCACGATTACGGTTTTTTTTCTATTCTCCCGCCGGTACTGGCTATTATTCTGGCTTTGCGTACCAAACAGGTTTATGTTGCTCTGATTTTCGGAACCTGGCTGGGCTGGCTGATCATTAATGGCTGGAATGTTTTCACCGGTACGTTTGCCACCATCGATGCTTTTGTCAATGTGTTTAAGTCGCCGGGCAATACCCGTACCATTATGTTTAGCGCTTTGGTGGGGGCTTTGTTGCTGTTTATTCAGTATTCGGGTGGTGTGGACGGATTTATGATCTCCATTAGCCGGTTTATTGAAAAAATAGAAAAAAGCAAAAAGATGAAAAGCCGGATGTTTGTTCAGCTGTTGGCCATGATTACCGGTGTGGTACTTTTTGTAGAAACCAGCATCAGCTCATTAACCGTCGGTACATTGTATCGTCCGTTGTTTGACAAATTTAAAATTCCCCGCGAAAAACTGGCTTATATTGCAGATTCTACTTCCGCGCCATCCTCTATCCTGATTCCGTTTAATGCCTGGGGAGCTTTTATCATGGGATTACTCTTGACACAAGGGATTCAGCGTCCGATGGCTGTTTTGGGAAATGCTCTGTTGTACGATTTTTACCCTGTTTTGACCATTTTGCTGGTCTTTTTTATCATTGTCACCAAAAAGGATTTTGGTCCGATGGCCAAAGCGGAAAAAAGAACCCGTGAAACCGGTAAATTGTTAAATGATAACGCCCATCCGTTGGTTTCGGATACGATTACTTCTTTGGAATCGAAAGAGGGAATCAAACTCCGGGCATACAACATGTATATTCCTATCTTGACAATGGTCATGATGATGCCGGTTTATTTGTTTTATACCGGTTATCCTTCAGTAAAAGACGCTACCGGCTGGTTTGATTACCTTGTACAGGCCATTGGTGCCGGATCGGGTTCTTCGGCAGTTTTATATTCGGTAATTACTTCATTACTGGTGGCTATGGTTTTGTACAGAGTACAGAAAATAATGAAAACCAAAGAAATGGTTGACCTGACGCTGAAAGGAATTAGTGAAATGATGCCGCTGGCCTTGTTGATGATGCTGGCGTTTTCGATTAGTGATGTGAGTAATAAACTGGGAACCGGAGTGTATGTAGCAGCACAAACCAAAGCTTGGCTCACTCCTCAACTTCTTCCGTTTATTTTATTTGTGATCAGCTCGTTTATTGCTTTTTCCACCGGAACATCCTGGGGAACCTTTGCCATTATGATGGCGATTTCGGTACCGATGGCTCAGGCGCAACATGCTAATTTATACCTTGTTGTGGCGGCTACCATTGGTGGCGGGGTTTTTGGTGACCATTGTTCCCCTATTTCTGATACGACTATTATTTCGTCCATGGCTTCGGCTTCTGATCATATTGATCATGTCCGGACACAGTTACCTTATGCTTTGTTTGTGGGAAGTATTACTGCGGTGTTGTATCTTATTTTGGGATACGTTATGCATTAAACCCGGTTGGGATTTCGTTAAAGAATAAAAGCAAGAGAATTTACCAAAAAGTCAATTTCTTCTTTGGTGTGAGCAGAAGAAACCACGATGCGTAAAATCCCTTCCGAACCGGCTCCGATATATTTAACGAACTGAATGTAAATACCTTTATTCATCAGCATTTGTTGAATCTTTTCCATTTTTTCAGCATTACCTGAAGAAAAAGCTACTATCGGAATGGCGTTTTCTTCTGCAGCAATTCCAATGGATTTTATTTTGGCTTTAAGATACAACGCATTGCTTTTTAACCGGCGGAGAAATTCAGGATTGTTTTTGATCATTTCGATACCCCGCGATGCAGCTCCTGCTATTGCACTTGGCGGAGAGTTGGTCCCGGTCATGACCTCTCCGGATTTTACTGTGTGAATAAAACGGTTGTCTCCGATAATAAAACCACCGTAAGCACCAAAAGCTTTGGAAAGTGTTCCGCCCGAATAAAGCCGGTCTGATGAAAGATTAAAATATTCATACAAACCTCGTCCGTGTTCGCCAAGGATGCCGGCACCATGAGCATCATCTATCCAAATAGCGCCGTCGTAAGCTTCTGCTATTTTTAGGTAAGCAGGAACGGGCGGAACTTCGGCCATTATGGGGAACAGTCCGTCAGAAACAATCAGTGGTTTTTCTCCTTTTTTCAGGTGTTTTTTTATTTTCTTTTCCAGATTATCAGCATCAAGATGAGAGAATTGGATCACTTTTTTGCCGGTTCCTCTGGCTCCGGCTAAGTTGGAATAATGGGCTTTTTCGTCAATAAAAATGCGGTCGAAGATTTGTAATTGTTCCAAAGCCTGAATTCCGGCAAGGTTACTGAGATAACCGGACGGAAGGTAAGCCGCATCTTCGGTTTCGAAAAAATCGGCAATCTTTTTTTCCAGCTTTAATAATAGTGGTGTTGTTCCGTTGATTGTTCGCGAAGTGGCAGCACCAATTCCCCATTGCCGTGTGGCCTCTACGGCTGAAGCAATAATCTCTGAATGGGCATGCAATTGATAGTAACTGGTCCCGGCAAAGTAGAGATAATTTTTTCCGTTTAGGGTAGTAACGGGCCGGAGTTTGCTTTCCATGATAAACGGGAAAGTTTTTTTTAATGTTGGTTTTTTATCCATGGTTTAGATGGTTACACTTTCCATACTTTTCAGAAAATCCGGGTCAAAATCCGCACCAATCCCCGGAAGGTCATTTTCCAGTGTCCACTTCCCGCTTCCCTGGTATTGAATTCCTCCGGTAACCGGATCAGCATCCAGCATAAGCGATGAATCCATATCAAAATGGACCACGTTTTGAGAAGCCAGTACAAAATGCATGAGAGCCGTCAGGGCGTAACGCGATTCGGACATACAACCCACCTGACATTTTATCCCCGCCGATTCGGCAATGGCATTGATTTTTAAAGCCTTAAATATTCCTCCCGATTTTGAAAACTTAATATTGAAAAAATCGCAGGCGCCCATAGAAGCCAGCCGGAAAGCATCGTGATGGTCAAAAACCGATTCGTCAGCCATGATGGGAATGGGACTGTTGGCCCTTACTTTTGCCATTTCCACATCATTCCAGTGCGCTACAGGCTGTTCGCAATGCTCAATATTGTATTTTTCAAGAGCTTTTAACGTGTTGATGGCCGTAATGGTATCCCAACCCTGATTGGCATCAATACGGATAGGATAGTCATTTCCCACTGCTTCGCGAATGGCCTTGATCCGGGCTACATCGTCTTGGGTATTTGTCCCCAGCTTTACTTTGATGGCAGGAAATCCGGCTTTTTGGAAAGCGACGGCATCGCGGGCTACCTTCTCGGGCGGACCAATACTGATGGTCATATCCGTATAAACTTCGCGATTGTTTAGCCCTCCCAAAAGCTGGTATAGAGGCATATTTGCTTTTTTTGCCAACAGGTCGTAAAGCGCCATATCAAAAGCACTTTTCATGGTCGGGTTTCCGGCAACGGCACGGTCAATTTCATATAATCTTTCTTCAAGGGCAAAAGGATCTTTCCCTTTGAGCATTTTTGCCAGTTGCTTTGCGTAGCTAAAAACCGTTTCTTGTGTCTCGCCAACAATAGTGACAAAAGGGGCACATTCTCCAATTCCGGTTAAGCCGCTGTTAGTGTGTATTTTTATGACCACATTGGTAGCACTCTCAATAACACCGAGCGAAATCACAAACGGTTCTTTATAAGGAAGGTTTAATTTGATAACATCAATTTGAGTAATGATGGTTTTTTCCATGGTTCTTTGCTTTCCTGTATCCTGCTTGGGAGGATAATTATTAAAACGTAAAATTAGGGAATATTCCGGGTTAGATTCCCGGGATTTTTAAAATTTCACATTTTTACGAGAAGAAATGGAAAATTTAACGGGTAAATCAGATGGGTAGCATGATATGAATGGATGACTGGAAGGCTGGGCAAGGACGAAATCTCGAAAGGCAAGCACCAAAGAACAAAAGTGAATCAAAATAGTGGATAATAGAATGTTCATCGATTACTGTTTTTCATTCTTCACTATTATTTTCTTACCACAAGGGGGGGTGAAGGATATCACGATGGAAAAATAAGGGGATGCGTCTCTTTTCAGGTTGAGACAAACCTGAAAAGTGGGAGCGGAGGCCTGTTGGAAAAGATCAGCGTCCAGGGTCTGAATTTCACGGTGTATCCTTTATGAGCCAATTTGTTATGCGACAAGAGTCTTTTTTCGAGATTGCCGGTGTACCCGATGTAAATCTTGTTGAATTTTTGCGAATATAAAACGTAAACTTTGAACATGGTATAGGGTAAAAACGAAAAGAGGCTGTCAGAAAATTCCAACAGCCTCTTTCTTGCAGTAGCGGGGGCAGGATTCGAACCTACGTCCGCCAGCCGGCGGATATGAGCCCAGAAGCTTTGATTTTTTCCCAGATAAACCGTCTTCCTTTTGCCGATTTTAATTGTTTTTCGCGTTTCATGGCGAGCTGTTTAGTGGGAAATTCTTCGAAAAAAACCAGTGTCCAGGGTCTGAATTTCACGGTGTATCCTTTATGAGCCAGTTTGTTGTGTGACAAGAGTCTTTTTTCGAGATTGCTGGTGTACCCGATGTAAATCTTGTTGAATTTTTGCGAATATAAAACGTAAACTTTGAACATGGTATAGGGTAAAAACGAAAAAAGGCTGTCAGAAAATTCCAACAGCCTCTTTCTTGCAGTAGCGGGGGCAGGATTCGAACCTACGTCCGCCAGCCGGCGGATATGAGCCCAGAAGCTTTGATTTTTTCCCAGATAAACCGTCTTCCTTTTGCCGATTTTAATTGTTTTTCGCGTTTCATGGCGAGCTGTTTAGTGGGAAATTCTTCGAAAAAAACCAGTGTCCAGGGTCTGAATTTCACGGTGTATCCTTTATGAGCCAGTTTGTTGTGTGACAAGAGTCTTTTTTCGAGATTGCTGGTGTACCCGATGTAAATCTTGTTGAATTTTTGCGAATATAAAACGTAAACTTTGAACATGGTATAGGGTAAAAACGAAAAAAGGCTGTCAGAAAATTCCAACAGCCTCTTTCTTGCAGTAGCGGGGGCAGGATTCGAACCTACGTCCGCCAGCCGGCGGATATGAGCCCAGAAGCTTTGATTTTTTCCCAGATAAACCGTCTTCCTTTTGCCGATTTTAGTTGTTTTTCGCGTTTCATGGCGAGCTGTTTAGTGGGAAATTCTTCGGAAAAGGCCAGTGTCCAGGGTCTGAATTTCACGGTGTATCCTTTATGAGCCAGTTTGTTGTGTGACAAGAGTCTTTTTTCGAGATTGCTGGTGTACCCGATGTAAATCTTGTTGAATTTTTGCGAATATAAAACGTAAACTTTGAACATGGTATAGGGTAAAAACGAAAAAAGGCTGTCAGAAAATTCCAACAGCCTCTTTCTTGCAGTAGCGGGGGCAGGATTCGAACCTACGTCCGCCAGCCGGCGGATATGAGCCCAGAAGCTTTGATTTTTTCCCAGATAAACCGTCTTCCTTTTGCCGATTTTAGTTGTTTTTCGCGTTTCATGGCGAGCTGTTTAGTGGGAAATTCTTCGGAAAAGGCCAGTGTCCAGGGTCTGAATTTCACGGTGTATCCTTTATGAGCCAGTTTGTTGTGTGACAAGAGTCTTTTTTCGAGATTGCTGGTGTACCCGATGTAAATCTTGTTGAATTTTTGCGAATATAAAACGTAAACTTTGAACATGGTATAGGGTAAAAACGAAAAAAGGCTGTCAGAAAATTCCAACAGCCTCTTTCTTGCAGTAGCGGGGGCAGGATTCGAACCTACGTCCGCCAGCCGGCGGATATGAGCCCAGAAGCTTTGATTTTTTCCCAGATAAACCGTCTTCCTTTTGCCGATTTTAGTTGTTTTTCGCGTTTCATGGCGAGCTGTTTAGTGGGAAATTCTTCGGAAAAAACCAGTGTCCAGGGTCTGAATTTCACGGTGTATCCTTTATGAGCCAGTTTGTTATGTGACAAGAGCCTTTTTTCGAGATTACCGGTGTACCCGATGTAAATCTTGTTGAATTTTTGCGAATATAAAACGTAAACTTTGAACATAGTATAGGGTAAAAACGAAAAAAGGCTGTCAGAAAATTCCAACAGCCTCTTTCTTGCAGTAGCGGGGGCAGGATTCGAACCTACGTCCGCCAGCCGGCGGATATGAGCCCAGAAGCTTTGATTTTTTCCCAGATAAACCGTCTTCCTTTTGCCGATTTTAGTTGTTTTTCGCGTTTCATGGCGAGCTGTTTAGTGGGAAATTCTTCGGAAAAAACCAGTGTCCAGGGTCTGAATTTCACGGTGTATCCTTTATGAGCCAGTTTGTTATGTGACAAGAGCCTTTTTTCGAGATTACCGGTGTACCCGATGTAAATCTTGTTGAATTTTTGCGAATATAAAACGTAAACTTTGAACATAGTATAGGGTAAAAACGAAAAAAGGCTGTCAGAAAATTCCAACAGCCTCTTTCTTGCAGTAGCGGGGGCAGGATTCGAACCTACGACCTACGGGTTATGAGCCCGTCGAGCTACCACTGCTCCACCCCGCAATATATTTTTATGAACGTTTCATCGTTTTCAAATGGGAGTGCAAAGATATATTTTGTTTCTTTGTCACGCAAATTTTTTTTAAAAATTTTTATGGCACATAAAGCAGGCTTTGTCAATATTATAGGATATCCTAACGTGGGAAAATCAACTTTGATGAATACCATGGTGGGTGAAAAATTGTCGATTATTACTTCAAAGGCACAAACTACCCGGCACCGTATCATGGGGATTGTTAACGGAGAAGATTTTCAGATTGTTTATTCTGATACTCCCGGAATTGTGCGTCAGCCGGCTTACAAGATGCATGAGTACATGAACAAATACATCGAAACGGCTTTGATCGATGCAGATATTATTTTGTTGATGACCGAACCCGGATTAAGGTTTGAAGAAGAAACCGTTTTGAGCAAGATCAAGCAATCGAATGTGCCGGTTATTGTCCTTATTAATAAAATTGATTTGTCGGATCAGGCAACGGTAGAGCAGTATGCCGCTGAGTGGAAAGACCGTTTGCCTGCAGCGGAAGTTATTCCGGTTTCGGCGTTGCATAAGTTTAATGTTTCCAAAGTTTTTGATACGATACTGGAAAAGCTTCCGGAAAGTCCGCCTTATTACCCGAAAGATGAACTGACCACGAGAACAGAGCGCTTTTTTGCTTCGGAGATGATCCGGGAGAAGATATTTCTGAATTACAAAAAAGAAATTCCGTATTCGGTGGAGGTGGCCATTGACTCATTTAAAGAGAGTGAGAACCTGATAAAAATTGATGCGTATATTTTTGTGGAACGCGAATCGCAGAAAGCCATTATTCTAGGTCATCAGGGGAAAGCCATTAAAAAAACGGGTACAATGGCCCGGATAGAAATGGAAGCGTTTTTTGAGAAGAAAATTTTTCTTCGTTTGTCTGTAAAAGTGAATAAAGACTGGCGAAATAATGATAAACAGCTCAGCCGGTTTGGTTATGAGTATTGATACGGCTAAAACCGTTACTTTTGCAAAAAAATAAGGAATGAATAACATTGTTGCCATTGTCGGCCGCCCAAATGTGGGGAAATCCACGTTATTTAACAGATTAACAGGTTCTAAAACGGCTATTGTAGAGTCGGTGAGTGGTGTAACACGCGACCGTATCTATGGAAAAAGTGATTGGAACGGAAAAGAGTTTTCGGTAATTGATACCGGCGGCTTTGTTCAGGGATCGGATGACATTTTTGAAGAGGAAATTCGAAAACAGGTATTATTTGCCATAGACGAAGCCGATGTCATTATTTTTGTGGTGGATGCCCGTGAGGGGATTCATCCGCTGGATGAAGATGTGGCCGAATTGTTACGCCGTTCGTCCAAGAAAGTTTTTATTGCGGCCAATAAAGTAGATACTCCGGCTTTGTCACATGCTGCGGCCGATTTTTATGCTTTAGGATTGGGAGAAGTGTACCCGATTTCTTCTGTCAACGGAAGCGGAACCGGAGATTTGCTGGATGAAATGGTAAAAGAGTTCCGGAATCCGGAACCGGAGCCGGAAACCCCGGATGTTCCGCGTATTGCAGTGATTGGTCGCCCTAATGTGGGAAAGTCGTCACTGATCAATACCCTGATTGGTGACACCCGAAATATTGTTACTCCGATTGCCGGTACCACCCGCGATACCGTTTATACACCGTTTAAAGGTTTTGGGCATGACTTTATGCTGGTGGATACGGCCGGATTGCGAAAAAAGGGGAAAGTTTACGAAAATATTGAGTTTTACTCGACACTCCGGACCATTCGAGCCATTGAGAATGCCGATGTTTGTTTGGTGATGATTGATGCTTCGCAGGGAATAGAGAAGCAGGATGTGAATATTTTTCATTTGGCAGAGAAAAACCGGAAAGGTATTGTGATTGTGGTGAACAAGTGGGATTTGGTAGAAAAAGACAACAATACCCATTTGGAATATGAAAAAGCCATTCGGCAACGGATTGCGCCGTTTAATGATGTTCCTATCGTGTTTGTTTCGGTAAAAGATAAACAGCGGGTTTTTAAAGCATTGAATTATGCTGAAGAGGTGTTTCAAAAACGAAGTAAGCGAATTTCGACTTCGAAGCTGAATGATTTGTTGTTGCCGATTATTGAAGAAAATCCGCATCCCATGGTTTCGCGTGGTCGTTATGTGCGAATCAAGTACGTGATGCAGCTTAAAACGCAAACGCCTCAGTTTGTATTTTTCTGCAATTTACCCGATGAAGTAAAAGATCCGTATAAACGATTCCTGGAAAACAAGATCCGGCAGCATTTTGATTTTACTGGCGTTCCGATTCAGTTGTTTTTCAGACAAAAATAGGTTTATGGGCGGGGTGCGCATAGATAAATGGTTGTGGGCAGTCCGGTTGTATAAAACCCGGACACAGGCTGCGGAAGCCTGCAAAGGCGGAAAAGTGAAAATGGCAGGGGTAAATGTAAAACCCTCGCGTGAAGTAGCCGAAGGCGATCAGATTGAAGTACATCAGCAAGGAATTGTGAAAATGATCCGGGTGAAAAAAGCGGTGAAAAACCGGGTTTCTGCCTCATTGGTTCCTGACTTAATGGAAGACCTGACCTCGCCAGAAGAGCTTGAAAAGCTGCAAATGATCCGCCAGTTGAATTACGAAAGACGGGAACGTGGTGCCGGCCGGCCTACTAAAAAAGAACGCCGGATATTGGATAAGCTCAAAGGAAAAGGGTAAATGAAGTGAGAAGTCTTAAAGTTTGAAGTACTTAAAGTTTGAAGTGCCTAAAGTGGGAAATCACAAAAAACAAAAAGGCAAATCACAAAAAAATCCCAAGCCCCAAACGCAAAATACCAAAAGCCAACCGGTTTGTCTTGCTGAGCAACGCGAAGCATCTCGCTTAACGGCCTCCTTCATCGTTTGAATGTCCGCTCGGACGATGATTTTCCCGGTTTCGTCTGCGCCTATATCTCCACTTTTCAAGTCCTGTCCGACTTGAAAAGAGACGCCTTTTAAGTACTTCAAGTGCCTAAAGTTTGAAGTGCCTAAAAGTAGAAAATTACAAAAAACAAAAAAATCAACTAGTTTGTCTTGCTGAACGCAGTGAAACATCTTTTTTAACTCCCGTGATTGTTTTTGAGATCCTTCACTGCGCTGTGCTCCGTTCAGGATGATAGCGAAAATATGAGTAAAATACTGAAAATCAATCGTTCGCCCTTCCTTTCCAATGACTAGTGAGTAGTGACCGATGTTTGAAATCCCAAAAAGCAAAAAAACAAATCTCAAACGATAAACGGTTTGTTTCCACTTGTTGTTTAATGTTTATTATTTCTGAATGGTCAGAATTTAAAGTATCCAAAGCTTGAAGTATTTAGGTGAGAGATAAGGTATCGTTTCCGAATCGGATTAATCCATTGCTTTTCTTTGCGGCAGGGACAGTAGCGGCAGCCCGCAGCACGGCAGGACGGGTGAAGCTTATGCGGACGGCGCGACAGGGAAGCGCCCGGAAGCATTAGCTGAACGTACTGCCGGGCGAGGACTATAGCGAATGGCCCGTGAAAGCTTGTGCGTTTGCCCGCCCTTATAAAAATTCGGACAAGTTTGTCTTTGAAAGATTCGTGCAAGCCGCTAATGGACTGTTAGTGTAATCTATAATGAATAAAAATTCTTATTTTTTCTTAAAAAATAGTTTGCATGCGTAATATTTTCAAAAATTTTTCTGATATTTGTGCAAAATAATACGGATAACTAAAAAATTTATATCATGAAAATTCTGGTATTGATTAGTAATGTGCCTGATACGACGACGAAGATCAGGTTTACCGGGGATAATAAGGCCTTTGACACGACCGGTGTACAATGGATTATCAATCCTTGGGACGAACTGGCCCTGACCCGTGCCATGGAGCTGAAAGAAGCGGGTGGCGTAGAAAAGATTTCGGTGGCCAACGTGGGAACTAAAATCACTGAACCGACTTTGCGTAAAGCGTTAGCCGTGGGGGCTGATGATGCTATTCGCATTGATGCTGAACCCCTGGATGCTTACTTTGTGGCCAAACAACTGGCCGAAGTGGCAAAAGATTATGATTTGATTATGGCCGGTATTGAAGCTTCGGATTATAACGGTGCCAGTGTCGGCGGTATGCTGGCTGAAATACTGGGAATTAATTCAGTATCTGCTGTTTCGGGTGTGGATATTGAAAATGGTGAATTGAAAATTCATCGGGATATTGACGGTGGCTCTCAGGTGTTGAGTGTTCCTACACCGTTGGTAGTGATTGTTCAGAAAGGAATTGCCATTGACCCGAGAATTCCGGCTATGCGTGGCATTATGATGGCCCGGAAAAAACCACTGAAAGTGGTGGAACCTGTTGAAGCAGAACCCAGAATTGAGTTTCTGTCGTACGAATTGCCGGCTCCGAAAGCGGCCTGTAAAATGGTGGATGAAGACAATGCCAAAGAGCTTATCAGACTCTTACACGAGGAAGCCAAAGTATTGTAATTCCATAGTTTTAACCTTTTAAAAATCAGAAAAATGTCAGTATTAGTATATACAGAAAACTGGGCCGGTAAATTTAAAAAACTTACCCACGAAATTGTTTCGTTTGCCGCTGCCATTGCCAAAGAAATGGGTAGCAGCGTAACGGCCCTGTCGATTGGTCATGTAGCCGACGACGAATTGAAAACTTTAGGACAATATGGTGCCAACAAGGTTTTGAATGTACAGGACGACCGTTTTGAGTCGCTGGACAATAAAGCACTGGCCGATGCTGTGGCTAAAGCAGCTGAAAAAGAAGGTGCCAAAGTAATCATCTTTGCACATAATAACGAAGGTAAAGCCATTGCTCCGCGGGTAGCGGTTAAACTGAATGCCGGACTGGTTTCGGGTGTTACCGGTCTTCCGGTGAGCGTGGATCCTTTCGTGGTACGCAAAAAAGTATTTACCGGTAAAGCATTTGCCAACGTGCAAATCAATACCGATGTAAAAGTGATTACTTTTGCCCAGAATTCTTATGAAGTGGTGGAAAATCCGACGGAAGTAACCATTGAAGTATTTGATCCGCAAATTGGTGATGATGAGTTCAGTACCAAGGTGCTGGATACCCATAAAATTACGGGTAAAGTATTGTTGACCGATGCCGAAATTGTGGTTTCCGGTGGCCGTGGAATGAAAGGTCCGGAAAACTGGGGCGGATTGGAAGAATTGGGCGAACTGCTGGGTGCCGGAATGGCTTGCTCGCGTCCGGTTTCTGATGAAGGCTGGCGTTCACATGAAGAACATGTGGGTCAGACGGGTAAAATTATTGCTCCGAATCTGTATATGGCTTTTGGTATTTCCGGTGCTATTCAGCATTTGGGCGGTATCAGCTCATCGAAATACATTGTGGCCGTTAATAAAGATCCGGAAGCTCCGATTTTCGAAGCCGCGGATTACGGTATCGTTGGGGATGCTTTTAAAGTGATTCCGCAATTGATTGAAGCAGTGAAAGAGTTGAAGGCCAATAAATAAATCTTTTTAATCAATCTTTTGAAAAACCGGCGGGATTTTTTCTGCCGGTTTTTTTTATGGATTGGTTTGGGGGTTTTGATTGTTTTATTTAACCCTTTCGGGATTGGTTACCCGCAGTTTTCCGGTTGAAGGATATGCGTGCAAAATCACAAAAGACAAAAAACCAAATGACAAACAAAATCCTAAAAAACAAAAAGACAAATCGCAAAAAGATCACAAAAAACAAAAAAAAACAAATTCCAGAAATCAACTTCTTTTGTCCTTCTGAGCGTAGCGAAGAATCTCTTTTAACAGCTGTGATTATTTTTAGATCCTTCACTGCGCTCCGCTCGCTCAGGATGATAGAAAACACTGTTAAATCGCTAAAAATCAACCAATAACCAGTGGCTAATGACCCGTCAACTAATGACCAATTCTCACTTATCGTTCATCCTTCCCAATGAGCAGGTTAGAAATCCCAAAAGCAAAAGACAAAATATCTCAAGTACAAAACATCAAACACGGATGAGATGCGGTGAATTGGAGTCCCGGAGGGACGACTTACTACCATTGACGCTGAATTTATTCAGAGGCCGGTGTTCAACCCCTTTGGGGTTATGATTCTCTGATGGGTTTATTTCCCTGCACTTCGTACAGGGTTATTGATGTTTAATCCCTTCGGGATTAGTTATAAACGAGATGTGTATTCTACAACTTTAAGTACTTCAAATACTTCAAATGCCTAAAGTTTGAAGTGCCTAAAGTGGGAAATTTCAAAAAGACAAAAAGACAAATTCCAAAAAAATCAACTTCTTTTGTCATGTTGAACGCAGTGAAACATCTCTTTTAACTACCGTGATTATTTTTGAGATTCTTCACTTCGCTATTGCTCCGTTCAGAATGACAATGAAGATATGGATAAAATATTGAAAATCAACCAATAACTAATGGCTAAAGTTTAAAGTGCCTAAAGTGGGAAATCACAAATAACAAAAAAACAAATGACAAACAAAGTTCCAAAAAGCAAAAAAACAAATCACAAGAAAAATGTTAATGCCTTTCATCGTTTGAATGTCCGTTCGGACGATAATTTTTCCGGTTTCGTCTGCGCCTATATCTCCACTTTTCAAGTCCTGTCCGACTTGAAAAGAGACGCCTTTTAAGTATTTCAAGTGCCTAAAGTTTGAAGTGCCTAAAGTGAGAAATCCCAAAAAACAAAAAACCAAATTACAAAAAATCTCAAGCCCTAAACCCCAAACGCGGAACGCATAAACTACTCAAAATCAACTAATCAACTAATGACCAATGATCAATTCCCATTCATCGTTCCACATCAAAAATCCTCACATCCTTCCATCCAAAGGAAAGTTCCCGGACATAAAAAAACCGGAACGTTGATTGTCCCGGCTCTTGTGTTTTATAAAAGCAAAAAGATTATCCTTTCATCAGGCTTCTGGAAATAATAATTTTCTGAATCTCAGAAGTCCCTTCATAAATTTGAGTCAGTTTGGCTTCACGCATCAACCGCTCTACATGATATTCTTTTACATAACCGTATCCGCCGTGGATTTGTACCGCTTCGGTGGTTACTTCCATGGCAATGTCAGCAGCATATTGTTTGGCCATGGCACTGGCTACCGTGATGGGTTTGTGCTGATCTTTCAACCAGGCAGCTTTCAGGCAGAGATTACGGGCATTTTCGATTTTTACAGCCATGTCGCTCAATTTAAAAGCCAGCGACTGGTGATTGATAATTTCGGTGCCGAAAGCTTTCCGCTCTTTGGCATAAGCCACGGCTCTTTCAAAAGCTCCGGAAGCAATGCCTAATGCCTGGGAAGCAATACCGATACGGCCGGCTTCAAGCACCATCATGGCAAATTTAAAACCAAAACCATCTTCTCCGATACGATTTTCTTTCGGAACTTTTACATCCTGAAACATTACCGAATGCGTGTCGGAACTGCGCATTCCCATTTTATTTTCATGAGGTCCTACCGTAATTCCGGGTGTATCTTTGGGGACAATAAAAGCATTGATCCCGTGTGATCTTTTTTCGGGATGGGTTTGGGCCATCACGATGTAAGTAGAAGCTGAACCGCCGTTGGTAATCCAGTTTTTGGTTCCGTTCAGCAAATAATAATCCCCTTTGTCCTCGGCGGAGGTGTACTGATGGGTAGCATCAGAACCGGCTTCGGGTTCTGACAACAGGAAAGCACCCAAAATTTCGCCGCGGGCCAGCGGTTTCAAATATTTTTGTTTTTGTTCTTCGTTGCAAAAACGATTCAGTCCGTAACAAACCAGCGAATTGTTTACCGACATAATTACGGCAACAGAAGCATCTACCTTGGCAATTTCTTCCATCGCCAGTACATACGAAATGCTGTCCATTCCGCCGCCATCATATTCCGGCGGGACCATCATTCCGAGAAATCCCAGTTCGGCCAGTTTCTTTACATGGTCAGCGGGAAATCTTGCATTTTCATCTCTTTCCAAAACATCGGGGAGAAGTTCGCGTTGGGCGAAATCTCTGGCAGCCTGACGGATCATCAACTGCTCTTCGGTAAATTCAAAATTCATGATTGTATTTTTTATAAAAACTATAATTGTCTGCTAACAAATTTAAGGAATTATTGTTTTGAACTGATTCTAAATTTGTAACGGGGTTGCAGCGCAATTATAGATGCAGCTTGTTGGCTTTTCGGGCGGTTTCGTTAAAACCGGAAACCAATTCCTGCATGATGTCTTTTACCGGTTTAACCGAAGAAATGATACCGGCAACCTGGCCGATTTCCAGTTCTCCTTCGTCGGTATCGCCTTCAAACATTCCTTTTTTAGCGCGGCCTTTTCCGAGCAATGCCGCCAATTCTTCTTTGGAAGCCCCGGATAATTCGGCCTGTCTGATTTTTTCAAAAAAAGGATTGCGTAAAAGGCGTACCGGAACCAGCTGTTTAAGGGTCAGATAAGTTTCGCCATCGCCGGCTTCAATAATCTTTTGTTTGAAAGACGGGTGGGCCGATGATTCTGCCGAAGCGGCAAAAAGACTCCCGATTTGTACTCCGGCAGCCCCCAGGGCCATTACCGCATATAGGGCAGCACCACTGCCGATTCCTCCTGCAGCAATCACCGGAATGTGCATCACAGGAAGTAACGTTTGCAATAAAACCAGTGTGGTGGTTTCTTCAAATCCGTTGTGGCCGCCGGCTTCGAAACCTTCGGCCACAATGGCATCCACACCGGCATCCTGCGCCTTTTGTGCAAATTTCAGATTGGCGACCACGTGTACCACAGTAATCCCGTTTTCTTTCAGAAAAGCGGTGTATTTTTTGGGATTTCCTGCAGAAGTGAAGACAATTTTCACGCCCTCCCGGATAATGAGTTCCATGATTTCGTCAGTTTGGGGGTAGAGCAGCGGAACATTTACCCCAAAGGGTTTATCCGTGGCTTGTTTGCATTTCCGGATGTGCTCTTCCAGCGTTTCGGGGTGCATGGAACCGGCGCCGATGAGCCCGAGCCCTCCGGCATTGCTAACGGCAGCCGCCAGTTCCCAGCCACTGCACCAAATCATTCCTCCCTGAACAATGGGATATTTAATCCCCAATAATTGTGTGATATTTGCCATCATTTTATTTTCCGTCTAACTTCTCACTTCCGACTTCCGACTTCCTGCTTCCAACTTCTGACTTCCCACTTCCAACTTCCATCTCCTAACTTCCCAGTTCTTTCATCATCTCTTTTACAACCACCGACGCATCTTCTTTAATGTCCATGATGGTGGCATCGAGCATATAACACGGTGTGGTAAAAACATTGTATTTGTGGTCGTGAACCACTTGTCCGTGGGTGGTCACCACATGCTTACTGCCCATTTTTTCAATGGCTTCGGCAGTTCCCGGATCATTTCCGATGGTTACTTCCACGCCTTGTATCACGCGGGCCACAACAGCCGGAGAAATACACAAAGCGCCAATGGGTTTATGAACCGCCAGCATTTGTTTGATGGCATCTTCCACTTCCGGATTTACTTTGGCATTGGGGCCGTCAAAAGCGACGGTACTCAGGTTTTTGGCTGCTCCGAAACCACCCGGAAAGATCAAAGCATCATAATCTTCGGCTTTAAATTCACTTAACGGCTTAATGTCGCCACGGGCAATACGTGCCGATTCAATTAAAACATTGCGGCTTTCATCCATTTCTTCACCGGTCAGGTGATTGATGACATGATACTGGGGAATATCGGGAGCAAAGCACTGATAAACACCACCTTCTTCAATAATGGATAACATGGTCATGGTGGCTTCGTGTATTTCGGCGCCATCGTACACGCCACATCCCGACAGCACTACGGCAAATTTTTTCTTTTCCATGGTAAATGTTTTTAACGATTTTGACTGCTAAATTAAGAAAATCCACGCTTTTTAACCAGATTATTAAGTGAAATAAAGGTTTGGGCGGACTGCCGGATGCTACGCGATAGCTTCCTCAGCAAAAGCCGTGTTGCGCTACGCCGGCTCACGAGCTTCCTCTGGTCGCTGTCAGCCGGCCTGCCTGCCCGACTGTTGCGGTCAGGCGGGCTACACATCGGCTTTGCCTTCGCAAGGCTGCTGCTGCGCCTCCTGC
The DNA here is from genome assembly GCF_020149915.1 of Candidatus Sulfidibacterium hydrothermale. Classification (GTDB taxonomy): domain Bacteria; phylum Bacteroidota; class Bacteroidia; order Bacteroidales; family F082; genus Sulfidibacterium; species Sulfidibacterium hydrothermale. Next base: position 2,723,453 of record NZ_CP083760.1, on the reverse strand, counting down.
CGCGGCCACAGAGTAAATTTCAAACACTAAACAATTGACAACTATCCCATTCATCTTCTGCATTTTTCATTCTGCGTCTACCAAATTTCCCAAAAACCAGTGGCGAATAACTCTTTCCATCACCAAAGTATACCAAGGACATCACGAAGTTGCTATAGGAATAAGGCAAGCCATTTTTATTCCCACATATTTTTATAAAATCTTACCTTTGCCTTCTATGAAACTGTTAATCATTGAAGACGATCCGGAGATTCAGGATTCTATCTTGGCTTATCTTTCGCCTGAAGGTTATATTTGTGAGCAGGCTTTTGACTTTACGGAAGCGGCTGACCGGATGGAATCGTTTGATTATGATTGCCTTCTGATTGATATTAATTTGCCTGATGGCAGTGGTCTGGACCTGATACGGCGAGCCAAACAGCTGAAATTGCGGAGCGGGATCATTGTGATTACGGCGCGTGATGCCATCAACGACCGGGTGAAAGCGCTGGAATTTGGTGCCGATGATTATTTGGTCAAGCCGTTCAATCTGGCTGAGCTGAATGCCCGGATCAAGTCGCTTTTACGCCGAATCCGGTTTCAGGGAAATAATTCCATTACTTACGAAGAACTGGAAATTTTTCCGGACAGCTTTCAGGTATTGGTTAAGGGACAGCCTTTGGAGCTTACAAAAAAAGAATTTGAATTGTTGTTGTTTTTTGTTTCCAATGCCGGCCGGGTAATTGCCAAAGAAAGTCTGGCAGGCCAGCTTTGGGGAGACGATTCAGATTTTTCGTATTCGTTTGATTTTGTTTATGCCCAGATAAAAAACCTGCGAAAGAAGTTAAGAGAAAAAGGAGCAGCCGATTATATTAAAACCATCTACGGCGTGGGATACAAATTTGAAAAAGAATGAAACTGCTCACCAAAACAACGCTCTATTTTGTCACCGTGTCGCTGGTGGTGTTTTTTGCCGGCGGGGTAGGGCTCTATAAAATTATGCAAAACCTGGTAGAGCGCGAAGTGGATGCGGATTTATACAGCCGGATCCATTATCTTTTCGATAACATCCGTCAGCTTGATTCTTTGCAAAACGTAGCTTTTATTGCTACAGAACCCATTGATATCGAAAAAGTGAAAAAACCGGCTCCCACCACTTACCGGTTGCAGGACACCGTGTTGTATAACAAAAATATCAAGGCTTATATGCCTTATCGTCAGCTGAGCACAGTAGTGAAAAGCGGGAAAAATTACTACCGCATCCGGATTTATAAATCGTTGATCACTTCCAATTATCTTATCGAGAAAATCGCCTTGATCATTACGCTGATGCTGATTCTCTTTTTGATATTGGCGTATTTTTTAAACCGGTATATTTTTGGGAAGGTGTGGGCCGATTTCTTTGATACGTTGCATATTATGCAGAGTTTCCGGCTGGATAATCCACATAGTGAAACGTTCCAGACGTCTGAGATTATTGAGTTTAATCAGCTGAACCGCGAGCTGGAACGAATGACGGAGAAGATTATTCGCGATTATGAGGCCGTAAAAGAATTTACGGGAAACTTATCGCACGAAGTGCAAACCCCGCTCTCGGTGATAAAAAATAAAACAGAGCTGCTTTTTCAGGAGTCGTTAAATGAAAAGCAATATGAACTGGCCGGGTCCATTTATTCGGCTGTGATTCGTCTTTCCGGCATTGTTCGCAGTCTGGGCCTGATTGCCCGAATTGAAAAGAACCAGTTTGTCGATAAAACAGCCATTGATTTCAAGGCATTGATCCAAAAACAGGTAGATGACTTTCAGCCCTTGATGGATTCGCGCCGGGTAAAACCGGAAGTCCATTTTGATGGCAGCCCGAAAGTAGTCATGGATAAAGATTTGGCCGATATTTTGGTGCGTAACCTGGTGAAAAATGCCGTGAAACACAATGTCGAAAATGGCTTTGTCCGTATTTGGCTTACCGAAAAGAAATTTGTCATTGAAAATTCAGGACAGGATCCGGGAATGCCTACCGAAGAGTTGTTTGAACAGTTTTCGCGTGCTTCTGACCAGGGATTTATGGGCATCGGACTGGCGATCGTGAAAAAAATCATTGAGCATTATCATTGGTCAATCCAATACCATTTTAAAGATGAGGTACACCGGATTGTGGTAAATTTTTAATTGGAAAAGCTTTTTTAAAGCAATGAAATCTTTTTCTGCTGTTTTTCTGTTTGTTGCAACCGTTAGTTTCTTTATCACCGGATGTGTGCGGGAGACTTTTGTCTCGTCGGCCGACCAGCATATCCAATACGAAGGACGGATAAAAACAACAGCCCGAAATGTTGTGTTTTTTTGGCCGGGATCGTCTGCAAAAATTGTTGTAAAAGGCAGGGGAAAGGTTTTTGCTGTTTTAAAAGATGAAAACGGAAAAAATTACTATGACGTTATTCTCGATCGTGACTCTATCCGGGTGCTTCACCCTGATACGCTGAAACAGCGTTATCTGCTGGCAAGTTTTGACGGAGGAACCCATTCCGTTCAGCTTTTTAAACGGACGGAATGGGACAAAGGATACACTTTGTTTTATGGTTTTGTGCTGCAGGGCAACTTGCAGGTCATCAACCTGCTACAAAAAAAGCATTTGAAACTGGAATTTTACGGCAATTCCATTACTGCCGGTTATGCGGTGGACGATGATCCGTCACACAGCCATCCTGACAGCATTTTTACCAACAATTACGACAGTTATGCGGCGATTACGGCCCGTTATTTTCATGCCGATTATCGTTGTATTTGTAAAAGTGGTATCGGGATTTTAATCAGCTGGTTTCCGCTTACCATGCCACAATTATACAACCGGCTTAACCCGGTTGATTCTTTAAGCCGTTGGGATTTTAAAAAGTACACGCCCGATGTGGTTGTTATTAACCTGCTCCAAAACGATTCGTGGCTGGTAAACCGTCCCTCTTTTCCTGAATTTAAAAAGAAGTTTGGTACCCGTCCGCCTTCGCCGGAAACCATCATTCAGGCATATAAAAATTTTGTGCTGAAAATACGGAAGGCTTATCCCCGGGCTAAAATCATCTGTATGCTGGGTAATATGGATATTACACGAAAAGGATCGCCGTGGCCGGGTTATGTGAAAAAAGCCGTACAACAAATGCACGACAAAAAGGTGTACACGCTGTTTGTTCCGTACAAAAATACACCCGGACATCCCGGACGCCACGAACAGCAGGTGTTGGCTGACAGCTTGATTGGGAAAATAAAAAGAATCAATGCATTTCGTTAGTTCCGGTTATCGAATATTTTCTTTGAGCAGATTCAGAAATTCTTTTCTCGGGATTAACCGGGCTCCCAGACTACGCAGGTGTGGGGTATCCTGTTGAACATCAATGACTTTAAAATGGTTTTTGAGTAAAAAATCCACCAGATGCCAAAGAGCTACTTTGGAAGCATCGGTTACCGTATGAAACATCGATTCGCCAAAAAACACTTTTCCTAAAACAACACCATATAATCCTCCAGCCAGTTTTTCATCAAGATAGCATTCCACAGAAAGGGCAAACCCCAGTTCATGCAAACGAATATAAGCCTGTTGCATTTCCGGGGTGATCCATGTGTCGGTTTGGTTTTTGCGTTTTACCCGGCTACAGGCTTTGATGACACTTTGAAAATCGTGGTTAATGGTTACATTGAATTTTCCACGCTGTACCAGTCGCCGTAAATTTTTGTGCCGTTTAAATTCTTCAGGAAAAAGTACCAGACGCGGATCGGGCGACCACCACAGGATGGGACTGTCTTCGTTATACCAGGGAAAAATCCCCGAAGCATAAGCATTGAGCAGCCGTTGGGGAGACAAATCGCCGCCAACAGCCAGCAGCCCATCCGGTTCGGCCAGCTCTGGCCGTGGAAAAACCGGTTCTTCCGGAAGCTGATAAACAGGCATGGCTATTTAATACGCATAAGGTTAGAACTGGCTTTGGCCAACAGCCGTTTTTTGGCCGGAAACCAGATTTCACATTCCACATTGATGACGTTTTTCCCTTCTTTGACCACGCGGGTGGTTGCCTGTATCACATCACCAAGACGGGCCGGAGCAAAATAATCTACCGAAAGGTTTACTGTTACAAAAGGATCGCTTTTTTCCAGACTGTACACAGTGGCTCCCATAATATCATCAATAATTCCGGCAATGACGCCGCCATGCAGGTTTCCCATCGGATTGGTCATCTCTTTCCGGATAACATATTCAAAGGTCAGCGATCCGTATTCGGCAGCAACGGCTACCGGTTTGAGCCAGTTCATGAACGGCGAAGGCGAAAGTTTCCCTTTTTGTCCGATAAAGGACTTTAGCTCTTCAATGATCCGGTTGGTTTTTTCCTGCATGGTTTTAGGTTTTTGAGAAATTAATATCCTGCAGCCTGGCCATCTTTTCGCGACTCAGAAGCTCCGTAATACACTTGGTTTGTGGTATCCCGCATAATTGCCTGGTAGCCGCCGTAACCTCCCAGACTGAATCGTACCCGGTGTCCCATTTGCATCAGCTGACGGATGACATCGTACCGGAATCCACTTTCCATATTCAGCCAGCCGCCGTCTTTCATTTTTGTTCCGGTAGGCTGTGAAGAACCGTCATGACGGATACGCGGCGCATCGCCGGCTTCCTGTAAGTTCATGCCGAAATCAATCAGGTTAACCAAAATTTGCACTTGTCCCTGGGGTTGCATGGCGCCACCCATCACCCCAAAGCTGAGCCACGGTTTGCCGTCTTTGGTAACAAAAGCCGGAATGATCGTATGGAAAGGCCGTTTGCCGGGAGCATACGTGTTAAACTGGCCGGGTTTTAACGAGAAAAGTTCGCCACGGTCCTGTAAAACAAATCCCAGTCCCGGCGGTGTCATACCCGAGCCCATTCCGCGGTAATTACTTTGTATTAATGATACCATGTTTCCGTACTGGTCAGCCACGGTCAGGTAAACCGTGTTGCCCTGTTCCGGCTGCCCGGCCGGATAGTATTTGGCCGCATGATGCGGATCGTATAATTTCAGTCGTTCTTTGGCATATTTCTTAGAAATCAACTGCTCTACAGGAATTTTGTTAAATGCCGGATCAGAATAGAATTTGGCCCGGTCTTCATAAACGATTTTTTTCACTTCGGTGAGCAGATGAAGGTAAGCAACGCTGCCAAATCCCATTGATTTGATGTCAAAATTCTCGAGCATGTTCAGCATCTGTAAAACGGCAATTCCCTGACCGTTGGGAGGAAGTTCCCACACATCGTAACCACGGTAATTGGTGCTTTCGGGTTTTACCCAAACCGCATGATACGAAGCGAGATCGTCATACGAGAGAAAGCCGCCGTTTTCGTGCATGTACTTGTCAATCACACGGGCCGGTTTGCCTTCATAAAACTCACGAAATCCTTTTTTTGCCAGCAGTTCCAGGGTGTTAGCAAGATTCGGGTTTTTAAAGATTTGTCCTTTTACCGGCGTTTTGCCGCCGGGCATGAATTCTTCGGCAAAACCCGGATATTTTTTCAGAATCCGGGCATTCAGTTTCCAGTAGTAAGCAATAAGTTCGGTAACCGGATATCCTTCGCGGGCATAATCAATGGCCGGTTGCAGAATTTCTTTTATGGGCAGCTTGCCAAAACGTTTATGTAATTCATTCCAGCCATCCACACAGCCCGGAACAGAAACCGGTAGCGGACCGTGTGCCGGAATAAATTGGTATCCGTGATCCTGAAAATATTTCAGCGTGAGCGATCGGGGAGAAGGGCCACTGGAATTCAGCCCGTAAAGTTTTTGTGTTTTGGCATCCCACACAATGGCAAATAGATCACCGCCCATACCACTGCCGGTGGGTTCCATTAATCCGAGAGCGGCATCGGCAGCAATAGCAGCATCCACTGCTGTACCGCCTTTTTTCAGAATATCCAGCGCAATCTGAGTAACCAGTGGCTGACTGGTGCAAACCATGCCATGCGTTGCAATAACTTCAGAACGTGTTTCGAAGTTCAGACTGCTCACCCGGTCCTGGGCAATGGCAAGACTACCCGTCAGAAAAAAGGCGGTTAAAAGTAAAAGGTAAAGTTTTTTCATAAAGCAAGTTATTTGGCGTGGTTAAAACTGTCAAGGATTTTGGAAGCGATCATTTTTACTTCTTCTTCGGTAATGGTTAGCGGAGGTGCAATACGGAAAGCTTTGTCGTGAAATAAAAACCGGTCGATAATAAGTCCTTGCTTGTACATCTCGTGAACAACCTTATTGGTGGTTTCTTCGTCTTTTAGCTCAACAGCCAGCATAAGTCCGATTTGCCGGATCGTTTTGACCAACGGATGTCCTTCGAGCCATTTTACAAACAGCCGGCCTTTAGCCTGTGCTTTTTCATGCAGTTTTTCGCGAAGGATAACTTCAAAACTGGCAAGTGCAGCAGCGCAGCTTACCGGATGTCCGCCAAAGGTGGTAATATGTCCTAATTCAGGATGATGGGTGAGTAACAACATATTTTCTTTAGAGGAAACAAAAGCCCCGATGGGCATGCCTCCGCCCATGGCTTTGGCCAGACAGAGAATATCCGGTACGACGTCGAAGTGTTCGTAAGCAAAGAGTTTTCCCGTACGGCCAAATCCCATTTGTACTTCATCAAAAATCAAAATGGTTCCGGTTTCGTTACAACGGTCGCGCAAAGCTTTTATGTACGTTTTATCCGGAATCAGAATGCCGGCTTCGGCCTGGACAGGTTCGATGAGTACACAAGCCGTACGCGTGGTGATTTGTGCCAGGTCATCCATGACATTGAAACGCAGAAAACGAATATCCGGTAGCAGGGGATAAAAAGCATATTTCATTTTTTCGTTTCCCAACATGCTCATGGCCCCGTGGGTGTGTCCATGGTAAGCATTTTTAAAAGCCACCATTTCGGTTCTTCCCGTGATGCGTTTGGCCAGCTTTAACGCGCCTTCGATGGCTTCACTTCCCGAATTGACAAAATACACGGAGTCTAACGACGGGGCAAGGTGTTCGGCCATTTTCCCGGCCAGCCTTACCTGAGGCGACTGGATATATTTGCCGTAAACCATCAGATGCATGTATTTTTCGGCTTGCTCTTTTACCGCTTCCACTACAGCCGGATGCTGGTGGCCAACGTTGCTGACCGAAACTCCTGATACCAAATCAACATATTGTTTTCCTGTTTCATCATAAAGGTAGATTCCTTCGGCTTTTACAATCTCCAGAGCCTGTGGTACTTCTGCCGGAATGGCAAGGTGCCGGTAAAATAATTCTCTATCGGTTAAATACATGGTAAACTTTTTTTCAAAAATAGAAAAGAAAAGGAAGCCGTGGAGAAATTTCGTGCTATTCCGTGCTGTACCCGGGTTTCAAAACAAAAACGGAAATGTTAAAATTTTTTGCTCCTATTGCTTTTTCGCTACCTTTGCTCCCCTTTTTAAAAATAATACGATGCGTGTAAAGATTATATTGTTGGTTTTTCTGTCTGTTCTTCTTTCAGCACCTTCTTATGCCCAGCTGAAAGTTTTGTTTGATGCTACCAAAGCTGAAACAGCCAGTAATGCTGATTGGGTTATTGATGCCGACCAGTTTAATTTACAGTATAACCAGGATGGAACAGTCGTGGCTGGTCCGGGTTACGAAGCCAATGCGCAGCGTTATCCCACTCCGTCGCAAAGCGATGTGACAGCAGATACCAAAGAGTCTTACTGGACAGGAGCCCTTTCTTCGTGGGGGATTGATCTGGTGAAAAAAGGTTTTGAAGTGGAAACCCTGCCTTACAATGGCAAAATTACTTATGGTGACGGAACCAATCCGCAGGATTTATCACATTACGCTGTGTTTGTGGTGGATGAGCCTAATATCCGCTTTACCGATGCCGAAAAAACAGCCATACTTCAGTTTGTATATCATGGCGGCGGGCTTTTTATGATTTCTGATCATGATCTTTCTGACCGTAACGGAGACGGGATCGATTCCCCCTCCATTTGGAATGATCTGATGAAAAACAATTCCATGCAGGCCGATCCTTTTGGTATTTCTTTCGACTTGCTCAAATTTGATGATAAATCCACCAATGTGCGTGACCTTCCGGATAGTCCGATTTTAAACGGACCGATGGGAAAAGTAACCGAATTGCAGTTTTTTGCCGGAACTTCCATGACTCTGCATCCGGATGATAACAGCAGCGTACAGGGGTTGATTTACCGGACAGGAGCCGATTTTGGAAACCGTGATGTGATGTTTGCCATTGCAACTTTCGGTAAAGGAAAAGTGGCCGCAATGGGCGACAGCTCTCCTGCTGATGACGGAACCGGAGATCCTAATGACCGGTTGTACGATGGCTGGATAGAAGATGCCAACGGAAATCATGAACGGTTGATTATGAATGCTACCTTGTGGCTGGCAGAGCAGGTGACGGCAATAAACCCTCAAAAAAAAACTGAAGACGGATCTGTCGTCTTTATGAAAACAGCCCGGGGAACTGTTCTCCGGATTGCAGCACTTCCTGAAGGGACAAAAGCTGCCCTTTCCATTTTTGATCTTTCCGGGAAAAAAATATTAAGTTTTCCGGAGGTAAAACGTGGCGAACGCCTTTCGCTGAACATCCCGGAAAAAGGAGTTTATATTTACCGGCTCTCCGGAGAAGGTTACCTGAAAACCGGAAAATTCGTTTTGTAATCCGTCTTTCGTTGGAAATTTAACGGGAGGTGTTTTTGGCGCCATTTTTATTTAATGTGCTGAGAACATCTTTGTTGTGTTATTCCGTTTTTATATAGATACCAGCTGCAGGCGGGCCTGCCCGACTGTGCCGTTCAGGCGGACCTCCCGAAACGCGCGGGCAGGCGGGCTTTCTTGGCGGGACAAGAAATGAACAAGAAAACAGGAATTAGCGAGAGTTAACCTGTTTGGATGAATTTTCGGTTGCCTTGACAGTTTGCTGTGAAATCATTTACCTTTGTTTTTTTAAACGTATCGTCTTATGAATATACTTATTTTATTTTTTGGATTTTTGTTTGGCGGATTGCTGGTTTATGCACGGTTGAACCGTTTTGATGTGATCAGTGGAAATGCGATGCTAAAAGATATGACCATTGCCAAAGCCATTTTGATGACGATTGGCGTAGGGGCATTGCTGCTGAATGTGGAAATTTGGTTAGGGTTGGCCTCGTATCACGTTAAACCTTTTATTGCCGGCGGCGTGCTGCTTGGCGGAATTGTTTTTGGTATAGGTATGGCCGTTTTGGGTTATTGTCCGGGCACTTTGGCGGTGTCAACCGGCGAAGGTTCGCTGGATGCACTGACCGGGATAGTCGGCGGCTTGCTTGGCGGACTTGTGTTTACGGTTTTGAAACCGGAACTAAATCCGGTGTTGGGACCCAATTGGGGAAAGCTCTCTCTTTTTTCTTTAACCGGACAACACAGCGTACTCTTTTTTGTGTTGCTCCTTGTTTTGGCAATTGTTTTTGTTGTTGCCGCTTTTGCTTTGCACGGATATGAAAAGAAAAAAGGCTTTTCCGGTTTGAATTATCGCTGGTTGTACAGCGGAATCGGGTTGGCTGTTTTAAACAGTATTGTTTTCTTAAAAGCGACTACCAACCGACCCATAGGAGCTTCAACTTCTTATCCGTATGTGGCCGATCGGCTGGCAGGAGCCACGCAGAATGGATATTTCTCAAAGATTTCTACCCCCGGACATTGGGAATTGATTTTCCTTTCGGGAGCGCTGTTGGCCGGACTGGTTTTTGCTTTGTTGCGAAAAGATTTTAAATTCCGTTGGGTTCATCAACGATGGATTGACACCCAGGGGCCTTCGGCCGGAAAACGTATCTTCTGGGCTTTTGTTGGTGGTTTTATTTTGGTGTTTGGTGCCCGTATGGCAGGCGGTTGTACCAGCGGACATATTATTTCCGGAGGAATGCAGCTGGCTTTGAGCAGCCTGGTGTTCGGAATTTTTGTTTTTGCTTCTTTTATTGTTACCGGAAAGCTTTTTTACAGGAACCCGTAAGTGTGTTTTCTTTCCGAATTAACTAATAATCAGGATGCTAATTGTTAAAAATTAAAAATCGCACATTCTACATCTAACATCCTCACATCAATGTCAATGCCTGAAATAGGTTGACCACTTTTAACATAAGAATTCACTTTAAAAAACAGTTAAAAATGGCAACAAGAAGACAATTTAAAATGACCACCGCCGAGCGAAGGCGTCGTCATTTCAGCGACAGTTTCAAGATTCAAAAAGTCAGGGAAATAGAAACAGGCAAAACAAAAGTTTCCGAAATTAGCAAACAATATGAAGTAACCACTACTAACGTTTATCGGTGGTTAAACAAATTCGGAACTATGAAAGACAAGAAAGAGAAACTTATTATTGAAACAGATAGTGACACAAGGCAGCTATTGGAACTCAAAAAGAAAGTAGCAGAACTTGAACGGATAATCGGCCAAAAGCAAATCCTGATTGATTTCAAAGATAAGATGATAGAACTGGCAGAAGAGACCTATGGCGTAGATATAAAAAAAAAGTTTTCTACCCGACCCTCGAATATTTCTGGCACCACAGAGAACAATACCGATACAGCATGAACCGTCTGTATAAGAGCATAGGGATTAGTAAACAGGCTTTTCATAAGATGCTGGATAAAAAGCTGAGAATACGCTCAGAGCAAAAGCAATTACTGGTTATGATTTATCAAATACGAGAGGATCATCCTACAATGGGAATACGGGATATGTATTATAAGTTACGTCCCCAGACCATGGGCAGAGACCGGTTTGAAGCCTTTTGCAAATCAGAAGGGTTAACGGTAGCAAAGGTAAAAAACTGGCGAAGAACCACCGATAGCACAGGCGTTGTCCGGTTTGATAATTTATTAAAAAGCATGACTTTAACCGGAATTAATCAGGCATGGCAAAGTGATATTACCTACTATGAAATAAACAGCAGATTCTATTACATCACTTTTATTGAAGATTCCTATTCCAGACGGATTTTAGGTCATTCTGTTTCAAAAAGGCTGACTACAGAACAGACTACATTACCGGCTTTACAGAAGGCTATTAAACTTCGGATGAAGGAAAACACAATGACAACCGGTATTGTATTTCACTCAGACGGAGGGGGTCAATATTACGACAAGGCTTTTTTAAAGCTGACTCAAAAAGAAGGCTTTAAAAACAGCATGTGCGAATACCCGTGGGAGAACGGGAAAGTAGAAAGACTAAACGGGGTTATAAAAAACAATTACCTGAACCATCGTCAGATAAACAGTTTTGAAGAACTTCAAAAAGAGGTTGACCGAACCGTGTTACTTTACAACCAGGAAAAGCCTCATATAGAGTTACAACGAAAAAGCCCCAATGAATTTGAAAAAAGTTATCTTTGTAATGGACAACAATCCTTCAGTCTCTAAGATCACTCATGAATGAACAACGTAAATAATGAAAATAAGTAAGTAAAAACGGTCAACCATATTCAGGCATCTACACAAACATCCTCACATCAAACATCCCCCATCCTCACTTCCATCAGCGAATCTGATATTCCTTGATCTTCCGGTAGAGTGTGCGTTCGGAAATTCCCAGTTCGCGGGCTGCATCTTTCCGTTTACCATTATGTTTTTCCAGGGCTTTCCGGATCATTTCTTTTTCTTTATCCTGCAACGACAAAGACTCTTCAATAATTTCAGGAGAATGGAATTTCTCTTCTTCCGGAACGGTTTCTTTCGGATGAACGATTTTTATCTCATCCTCTTTTGTATGCATAAGGTCCAGGGCGTCGGCATCCGATACGTGTTTTACCAGCAGCGCTTTGGTCTTCTCCAGCGTGCTGTCGTCCGGGTTTTTTTCAAGGATGTCAATCACAATCTTTTTCAGTTCTGTGATGTCCTTTTTCATGTCGAAAAGTACTTTGTACAGCAAATCCCTTTCCGAAAAATGATCTTCCTCCTGTTGCCGGTAAAGTACAGGAAGAGCCGGTTTGGTAGTGTCAGGAAGATAAAGCCGTAACACATCAGCGGTTACTTCTTTGTCTTTTTCGATGATCGATATTTGTTCGGTGATATTTTTCAACTGGCGGACATTTCCGGGCCAATAATAGTTTTTTAAAACTTCAACAGCATCACTGGTCAGACGCAGCGGGGGCATGTGGTATTTCTCAGCAAAGTCGGCAGCAAATTTCCGGAAAAGCAAATGGATGTCTTCTTTGCGCTCGCGTAACGGCGGAATGTAAATAGGAACCGTATTTAACCGGTAAAACAGATCCTGTCTGAATTTTCCTTTCTCGATGGCTTCCGGAATATTCACATTGGTGGCAGCCACCACACGAACATCGGTTTTAATCACTTTAGAAGAGCCTACTTTCATAAATTCACCAACTTCCAGCACACGCAGTAAGCGCACCTGTGTGGAAAGCGGCAGTTCGGCTACTTCATCCAGAAAAATGGTTCCCCCGTTGGCAACTTCAAAGTAGCCTTTCCGGGCTTCGTGGGCCCCGGTAAATGATCCTTTTTCGTGGCCAAAAAGTTCCGAATCAATGGTTCCTTCCGGAATGGCACCGCAGTTTACGGCAATGTAGTTCCCGTGTTTGCGGGGACTCAAATGATGAATAATCTGAGGAAAAACTTCCTTTCCTGTTCCGCTCTCACCGGTGATGAGTACGGTAAGATCGGTTGATGCCACCTGCATGGCAATGTCGATGGCACGGTTGAGCAAGGGAGAGTTTCCAATAATGCCAAATCGTTGTTTAATACTTTGGATGTCCATATCCGGTTTTTTTATCGTGTGTTCAATTATCGTAATGTAGCATGGAGTTCTCTTTCAAAAGCCTGTTGAATCCGGCGCATGGTTTTGTCAATGACTTTGTCGGTAAGAGTTTTGTTTTCATCTTGTAAGATAAACGAAAGCGCATATGATTTTTTCCCTTCCGGAATTTTATCGCCTTCATAGATGTCAAATATTCCTACCGATTTCAACAGCTTTCTTTCGGTGCGGAAAGCCAGTTTTTTCATTTCCGCAAAGCGGATGTTTTTATCGATCACCAACGCCAGATCGCGGCGTACCGCCGGGAATTTTGGAACAGGAACATACTGAATGTCCTCGCGCGGTACCAGCTGGGTAATCAGATCCCAATTCAGGTCGGCAGCAAAAACTTCATTTTTCACTCCTGTCATCCGGAGAATTTTTGGATGAACAGCACCAACTGTGGCCAGTAATTTGCCCCCGTAGGTGAAATCAAGACCGTATTGAAAATTGGAATTGGTTGTATCGTTGATTTCTGTTTTCTTCTCGTCGATACCCAGTTTTTTTAACAGGCTGTCCGCTATTCCTTTTACGTAGAAAAAATCAGCTTTTTCGTGGCCTGCATTCCAGTTTTCTTCCTGCAGGCGTCCGGTAGCCAAAAGGATCAGGTGTTTTTCTTCGTAATAATTTTTTACCCCGCGTTTTTTATCGTAATTGTCTTTTTTGAGATAGATTTTTCCAAACTCAAAAAGCTTTAGATCATTTTTTTTGCGGTTTTGGTTATAAGCCGTTACTTCCAGTCCGCCGAACAGCAGGGTCTGACGTAAAATATCCAGTTCTTTGCTCAACGGATTCAGCAGGGTAACATTATTTTTTTCGTTGAATGTCCCGCTCTGGGTAATGTAATCCGACCGGGTTAACGAGTTGTTCATCATCTCATGGAAACCCTGTCCTACCAGATAATCAGAAATCTCGTTTTGTAATTTTTCCAGATCGGGTTTGGGTCGCAGGCTCACGGAAGAGTGTATTTTGTCTTCAAACTTCACATTATTGTAGCCGTAAATTCGAAGGATCTCTTCAATAACATCTACTTCGCGTAATACATCCACTTTAAAAGTAGGAATACGCAGTTTTAAGCCTTCGTTTGTTTCTTCGATGATTTCCATCTCCAGATCCTGTACGATTTCTTTGATGATATCTCTGTCGATGGGGTTTCCGATAAGCCGGTCAACGTGGGCATATGAAATATCAATGGTCCATTTTTCCACCGGATGCGGATAAACATCCTTTATTTCGGATGAGATGGTTCCGCCGGCCAGTGCTTTTACCAGTAAGGCTGCCCGTTTTAAGGCAAACAGCGTGATGTTGGGATCGGCTCCCCGTTCAAACCGGAAACTGGCATCGGTTTGCAGGATATGTCGTTTGGAAGTTTTACGAATGTGTTTGGGATCGAAATAAGCACTTTCAAGAAAAACGGCCGTGGTTTTTTCCGTAACGCCCGATTCTGCTCCGCCAAAAACACCGGCAATACACATGCCTTCTTCTTCGTTACAGATCATCAGATCTTCCACATGCAATTTCCGCTCTACCTCATCGAGTGTAACAAAAGGCGTTTGATCCGGCATTTTTTGGACTACCACTTTGTTCCCTTTGATTTTGGCTGCATCAAAAGCATGAAGCGGATGGCCGGTTTCATGTAAGACAAAGTTCGTAATGTCCACCACATTGTTGATGGGACGCACGCCAATGCTTTCCAGCCGTTGTTTCAGCCATTCGGGTGATTCTTTTACCGTGATATCTTTTACCGTGATGCCGGAATACCGCGGACAAGCATCTGTATCTTTAACTTCCACTTCGATATCCAGATCGTGGTTGTCTACTTTAAAACCAGATACGTCCGGAAGGTTTAAATGATATTTCCGGGTGTTGAAATAGCGGTTTAATCCGGCTACCAGGTCGCGGGCTGAGCCAATATGCGAAGCCGCATCGCCCCGGTTGGGGGTAAGCCCGATTTCGTACACATAATCGGTTTGAATGTCAAAATAATCTGCAGCCGGTGTTCCGGGGCGGGCTTCCGGATCAAGTACCATAATTCCTTCGTGCGAGCTTCCCAATCCCAATTCGTCTTCGGCGCAGATCATTCCTTCGGAAACTTCACCGCGTATTTTCGATTTTTTTATTTGTACCGGTTTATCTCCATCGTACAAAACGGTTCCCACTGTAGCCACCGGAACTTTTTGTCCTTTAGCCACATTGGGAGCGCCACAAACAATGGGTAAAATTTTCCCGCCCACATCTACGGTGGTAATGCTCAATTTATCTGCATTAGGATGTTTTTCGCAGGTAAGCACTTCGCCAATCACAACCCCTTGCAATCCGCCTTTTACCGACTGAACTTCTTCAAAACCTTCTACTTCCAGGCCAATATCGGTAAGGATGGCCGATAATTCCTGCGGATCAACATCTAAGTCAATGTATTCTTTTAACCAGTTATAGGATAACTTCATGTGTTTATAATTTTAAATACCGTTCTTATGGATCTTTACAACACCAATTTTATTCTTTTGAAAGGTGTTGTACTGCCTAAAGAACTGCCAATCAACAAAATGAGTCGCTTGTTACAGCGGCTCAAAAACCGTTTACAAAAGTAACAAAAAAACGGAGTACTGCCATTTCGTCAGGAGAAAAAGCAAAAATTTGATGATATCCATGTTTGACGGTGTGCATCGAAAGGATGGAGCGAAATTACAAAGGAGAAATTCGGTAACCGTACGACCGGGGGAATGGGCGGTCAATGAATTTCCCGGTTTCGTTTGTATCGATGTCTCCACTTTTCAAGTCCTGTCCGACCTGAAAAGAGATGTCCTTCACATTTTAAGTACTTCAAGTGCCTAAAGTGGGAAATCACAAATAACAAAAAAGCAAATGGCAAACGAAGTTCCAAAAAACAAAAAACAAATCACAAAAAAATCTCAAATTCCAAAAACCAACTGTTTTGTCCTTCTGAGCGTAGCGAAGAATCTATTTTAACAGCTGTGATTATTTTTAGATCCTTCACTGCGCTGCGCTCCGTTCAGGATGACATTAAAACGCTGTTAAATCGCTAAAAACAACCAATAACCAATGACTAATGACCAAGTTAGAAATCCCAAAAAACAAAAAATCAAATCACAAAAAAATCTCAAATTCCAAAAACCAACTGGTTTGTCCTTCTGAGCGTAGCGAAGAATCTATTTTAACAGCTATGATTATTTTTAGATCCTTCACTGCGCTTCGCTCCGTTCAGGATGACATTAAAACGCTGTTAAATCGATGAAAATCAACCAATCACCAATGGCTAATGACCAAAATTAGAAACCCCAAAAAGCAAAAAATCAAATCACAAAAAAATCTCAAATTCCAGAAATCAACTTCTTTTGTCCTTCTGAGCGTAGCGAAGAATCTATTTTAACAGCTGTGATTATTTTTAGATCCTTCACTTCGCTTCACTCCGTTCAGGATGACATTAAAACGCTGTTAAATCGCTAAAAATCAACTAATCACCAATGGCTAATAACCAAGTTAGAAATCCCAAAAAACAAAAAATCAAATCACAAAAAAGGCCCAAACGCAGAACGCGAAACGTCAAACTGCTGAAAATCAACAATTCACCATTCACCACTCACCATTCATCGTTCCACATCAAAAATCTTCCCATCCAAACTTCCTTGTTTACATTCCTTATTTTTTAGGATTCAGCACCTCTATTTTTTTGATAGAGAATACATCATGTCCGTTTTCGCAAGCCAGGTGCATGGCTTTTTGGTTTTGCATGATTTTTCCGCCCCAGACATTCAAATCGTAAATGTTTGGATTTTCAAACCATTTGTTGACATCCATATTCAGGGTAAGATCAACGGTTTGTCCGTTTTTAACCGTGAAAGAAGAAGCCGGCAGCGTTACTTTAAAGTAGTTTTGTACAAAACGTGTGATTTTTCCGGTAGAATCGTAAATCTGGCCAATTCCGAGATGAAAATTAAAAGGATGAAGGCTGCCCGTGGTGTCAATCCATTTTCCGTTCAGTTTCATGTAGTGGTATCCTCCGCCAAGATACTGGGGCCAGAACATGGCCGATTCAGGCGGGTTGGGAAAACGCAACGACCGGTTTTCTTTTTTGTTCATCCCGAAAGTAAAAGAGATGGAACTGTATTTTCCGGCCGGAATGCTATCCTTCAGGGTCCACTGCCAGGTTTTGGGCAGATCGGTATCTACATAATGAATGTGGTTTTTTGTGTTCAGTAAAACACTGTCGCCATTGGGTTTGTGCAGGCAAATGTCAGAAATAAAATATTGAATGTTGGTTACCATGTAATGATTTCCGGCAGCGTTCACATATTTCAGCGTGTCGTATTCCAGAGGTTGTTTTCCCACGCTGTGTTTAAACGTTATTTTCAGGTGGCCATATTGGGGCTGTTGCCGGCATGATGATAAAACAAAAATTCCGCTGATTAAAACCAGCATGGCGACGGTAAATTTCTTTTTCATGACATTCATATGAAAGTGTATTTTGGTTTATTTGATTTTATCCTTTCCATCCTTTGGCTTCCAAAGCCAGGAATTTTTCACGTTCTTCATCAGTCATAACGCGGGTATCATACTTTAAATTGTATCCCATCGCTTCCAGTGGGGCTTGTACCGAATGAATTAACGTATCGGCAATAGGGATATCCGGAAAAGGAAAAACAAAGGTGACTGTTACGGTATTGTCCACAACGTCAAGGTCTTGCAAGATTCCCAGCTCAACCAATGAAAAATTTATAGAAGGATGTCCTACCTGTGCAATGGCATCCAGCAGATTTTCTTTCGAAATGTTCATATTCTCCCGTTCTTTTTAATGTTTCAGAAAACAAAAGTATAAAAGGCAGTTCAATATGTTCAAAAAAATGTGATTTTTATTTGCATATTAAAAAATTAGTTTACTTTTGTCGCGTTAATTCGAGAAGAATGAGAACAACCAGGAGACATCATCATCATTTGCATTTTCACCCACTCAGGTGAGCAGATGATATTTGTCTCTATTTGAAAAATAAAATATCAAACCCATCTGAGTGAATCGGATGGGTTTTTTCTTTGGGTCCCGCCGGTTTACTCAGATAAAAAAAAGAAAAAAATGAGTAGATTGAAAATTGCAGTACAGAAGTCGGGACGTCTGAACCAGGGTTCCATCCAGTTGTTAAAAGATTGTGGAATTGTTATTGACAACGGAAAAGACCAGTTGAAAGCGCCGGCACGGAATTTCCCGCTGGAAATTTTGTTTTTACGCAATGCGGATATTCCCCAGTATTTGGAAGACGGTGTAGCTGATGCCGCGATTATTGGCGAGAACGTGTTGATTGAAAAGCCCAATAAGGCCGAAGTGGTCCAAAAACTGGGTTTCTCGCGTTGCCGGCTTTCTCTGGCGGTTCCTAAAAATGTAGATTATGCCGGAGCTGAATATTTCGAAGGGAAAAAAATTGCCACTTCTTATCCTTATACGCTCCAGACTTTTTTGGATAAAAAAGGAATAAAGGCCGAAATTCACGTGATATCGGGTTCGGTGGAAATTGCTCCGAACATCGGCCTTGCCGATGGGATTTGCGACATTGTCAGCTCGGGAAGTACGTTATTTAAAAACGGCTTAAAAGAAGTGGAAACCCTTTTGAAATCAGAAGCCGTATTGGCCAAATCGCAGAAAATTAGTGCGGAAGCTGATGAAATATTGCAAAAGCTGCTGTTTCGTATCCGGGCTGTGCTGGAAGCCCAGAACACCAAGTACATTTTAATGAATGTTCCTAATGACAAAATCGAAGAGGTTTCGGCGCTGTTACCGGTATTAAAAAGCCCGACCATCATGCCGTTAAAACAAAAAGGATGGAGTTCGTTACACACGGTCATCAAAGAAGATACTTTTTGGGAAGTGATTGATAAACTGAAAGCCGCCGGTGCCGAAGGAATTCTGACCATTCCCATTGGCAAGGTGGTTTTATAAAATACTGAACGATGAGAAAGTATAAAAATATAGCCCGGACATTATGGCCTGAGTTGTGTGCCCGTCCAAAATTACAAACCGGTGCACTGGATGAGCTGGTGCAGACGGTTTTTGAAAAGGTAAAAAAGGAGGGGGAAGAGGCCGTAAAATTTTATACCCAACAATTTGACAAAATTGAATTGTCCTCTTTGGTAGTGTCTGCTGAAGAATGGGAAACGGGAGCGGCAAAAGTTCCGCCGGCGTTAAAAAAAGCCATTCTAAGGGCCAAAAAAAATGTGGAGCAATTTCACGAAGCCCAGCGTCCGGAAGGATTCTCGCTGGAAACAGAACCGGGAATCCGCTGTTGGCAAAAGAGCGTTCCGGTGGAAAAGGTAGGGATTTATATCCCCGGCGGAACCGCGCCGTTGTTTTCCACTGTTTTGATGCTGGCTGTTCCGGCTCAAATTGCCGGTTGCGAACAGGTGGTGCTTTGCACACCTCCGGATAAACAGGGAAAGGTAGCGCCAGCGATTCTTTTTGCGGCAAAAATTACGGGCGTAAACCGGATTGTGAAAGCCGGAGGCATTCAGGCCATCGCCGCATTGACTTTCGGAACGGAAAATATTCCGAAAGTGGATAAGATTTTTGGCCCGGGTAATCAGTATGTGACAGCAGCCAAACAAAAAGCACAAACCGAAGGGGTGGCCATTGATTTGCCGGCCGGTCCTTCGGAGTTGATGGTGGTAGCGGATGATTCGGCCCAGCCGGCATTCGTGGCTTCTGACTTGCTTTCCCAGGCCGAACATGGTACAGACAGTCAGGTGGTGTGCGTATCGGACTCGTTGGAGCTTCTTGAAAAGATCAACGACGAACTGGAAAAACAACTTCCACAGCTTCCGCGTGAAGCGATTGCCCGCGCGGCCCTGAAAAATGCCCGTTTTCTCTTCTCGGCCGACAAAACGGAAACCATCAACTTTGTTAATGAATATGCACCCGAACACTTGATTATTGTTTCGCGTGAGGAAGATTTTTATTTGCAGAATCTGAAAAATGCCGGGTCGGTTTTTCTGGGTAATTATTCTCCGGAGAGTGCCGGCGATTATATCTCCGGAACCAATCATACCCTGCCTACCGGCGGATTTGCCCGGAGCTACGGGAGCCTCGGATTAGATGATTTCATGAAAAAGATCAGTTTTCAGCGGATTTCCCGCGAAGCTTTTGGTAAACTGGCGGCTGATATTGACATCATGGCCAAAACGGAAGGTTTGCAGGCACATGCCCGTGCAGCAACAATCCGGCTGGATGCGGAGCGTAAAACCGGTTTAACACAAAGTAATCAGGAAAAGGAGTAAGGCGATGGAAATTTTTAATTTACAACGGCTGATACGGAGAAATGTGGCGCAATTGAAGCCCTATTCCTCGGCACGTGACGATTTTTCCGATGAAGCGCAGGTTTGGCTTGACGCTAATGAGAATCCTTATCCGACAGGCTACAACCGTTACCCGGATCCCTGGCAGCGTACATTGAAATCTGTCATTTCTGAAGTGAAAAAAGTAGCTCCGGAAAAGATCTTTGTCGGAAATGGCAGCGATGAAGTGCTCGATTTGTTGTTCCGGGCTTTCTGTGAGCCCCGTTTGGACAATGTGGTTACCGTTCAGCCGGGATACGGAATGTATGAAGTACTGGCGCAAATTAATGATGTACAGTGCCGTACGGCTGATTTGCGTTCAGATTTCAGCTTGGATGCCGATGCGGTTTTGGCACTTGCCGATGCCCGGACAAAGCTGATCTTTTTGTGCTCGCCCAACAATCCTACCGGAAATGCTTTTGATGCAGAAGCTATCGAAACGGTGTTGCTTAATACCCATGCTTTAGTTGTGGTGGATGAAGCGTATGCCGATTTTTCTGAAAAGCCCGGTTTTCTGGAAAGACTTTCTTTTTTCCCGAATCTGGTGGTGGTACAGACACTTTCAAAAGCCTGGGGAATGGCAGCGCTCCGGTTGGGACTTGGGTTTGCCGATGAGGCAATTATCCGGGTGTTGAATCGTATAAAACCGCCTTATAATGTGAATCTGTATAGTCAGAAAGAAGCGATAAAACGGTTGCAGCAAGTGGAAAAAATGCAGGAACAGGTAAGGATTATTCTGGATGAAAAAGAAAAAATGCGTCGTAAGCTGGAAAAATTACCGGGGGTTACCCGCGTTTTCCCATCCGATGCGAATTTCCTGCTGGTGGAGATAAAAAATGCCACTTCCGTTTATCGCCAGCTGACCGAGCGGGGCATTGTGGTGCGTAACCGTTCCGGAATGTTGCATTGCGTTTCGTGCCTGCGTATTACGGTGGGAACACCCGAAGAAAATGAACAGTTGTTGTGGGAACTGAACAATATTACGGCATCTTTTTCAACGTTAAATCTTTAAACCTATGCAAAAAGTACTTTTTATCGATCGTGATGGCACCCTGATTATAGAACCGCCGGAAGATTATCAGGTGGACAGCCTTGAAAAGCTGGAGTTTTATCCCGGGGTGTTTCGCTATCTTTCGCAGATTGCCGAACTGGATTTTGAACTGGTGATGGTGAGTAATCAGGACGGGTTGGGAACCGAATCCTTTCCTGAAAATGATTTTCTTCCGGTACAGGAAAAGGTGCTCCGGGCACTGGAAAATGAAGGCATTGTTTTTTCTGAAGTGCTGATTGACCGTAGTTTCCCTGAAGAAAATGCCCCAACCCGGAAACCGCGCACGGGCATGCTGAAGAAATACCTTTCGGGAGAATATGATCTGGAAAATTCGTATGTGATCGGCGACCGGCTTACCGATATGGAACTGGCAGCCAATTTGGGATGCCGG
Organism: Candidatus Sulfidibacterium hydrothermale; assembly: GCF_020149915.1. GTDB lineage: Bacteria > Bacteroidota > Bacteroidia > Bacteroidales > F082 > Sulfidibacterium > Sulfidibacterium hydrothermale. The sequence goes on along the minus strand of NZ_CP083760.1, from coordinate 2,701,894 downwards.
GGAATTTTGTTACAGCCCGCAGATAAACCGGGTTTTGAAAAAGAGGTGCAGGTATTGCAAACCGATTCCTGGAAAGAAATCTACCGGTTTTTGAAATTGAAGCAGCGAACCGTGCAGGTGAAACGGGAAACAGCCGAAACGAGCATCGAATTGTTCCTGAATCTGGACGGAGAAGGGAAAGCGGATATTCAAACCGGAATCGGTTTTTTTGATCATATGCTGGAGCAGATCAGCCGCCACGGAGGAATGGATATCAATCTTCGGGTCAAAGGCGATCTGGAAGTGGATGAACATCACACCATTGAAGATACGGCACTGGTACTTGGCCAGGCGGTACGCCAGGCGCTTGGCGATAAAAAAGGAATCAGCCGTTATGGCTTTTATGTTCCTATGGACGACAGCCTGGCACAGGTGGTGCTCGACTTTGGCGGTCGTAACTGGATCGTGTGGGAAGCCGATTTCCAAAGAGAAAAAATTGGTGAGATGCCAACAGAAATGTTTTTCCACTTTTTTAAATCATTTTCCGATGCGGCAGCTTGTAATCTTCATGTGCAGGCTTCCGGAACCAACGAGCATCATAAAATTGAAGCCATATTTAAAGCGTTTGCCCGGGCACTGAAAATGGCGGTACAACGCCAGGCGGGAGATGACCGGGTGCCCAGTACCAAAGGTTTAATTGAATAAATTTTTTACGATGAAGATAGCAATCATTGATTACGGAGCCGGAAATGTGCGGTCGGTACAATTTGCCCTGGAACGGTTGGGTGTTTCCGGAAAACTGACGGCCGAGGCGGAGGAAATTATCCGGGCCGACAAGGTGATTTTTCCGGGGGTGGGCGAAGCGTCAAGTGCCATGGATGCTTTACGGAGATATGGCTTGGATCAGGTGATCCCGAAGTTGACTCAACCGGTACTGGGAATTTGCCTCGGGCTTCAGCTTTTGTGTGAATGGTCCGAAGAAGGAAATACCGATTGCCTTGGTGTTTTTCCTGCCAAAGTCCGCTCATTTCCTGACAACCTGAAAGTTCCCCAGGTGGGATGGAATACGCTTTCAGCCTTGCGTTCTTCCCTGTTTCAGGGAGTACGTGAAGCGTCGTATGCCTATTTTGTGCATAGTTATTATGTGCCGGTCAATTCGTTTACCATTGCGCAAAGCGAGTATGGTATCCCGTTTTCGGCGGCGATGGCCAAAGATAATTTTTATGCCTGCCAGTTTCACCCGGAGAAGAGCAGTACGACCGGAGAACAAATCTTAAAAAACTTTTTAAAACAATGAGAATTATTCCTGCTATTGATATTATTGGAGGACGTTGTGTGCGCCTTGAACAGGGCGATTATTCCCGGAAAAAGAATTACGATAGGCATCCCGTCGACCTGGCGAAAAAGCTCGATGAGGAAGGATTCCGGTATTTGCATCTGGTGGATCTGGATGGCGCCAAAGCCGGTAAGCCGGTAAACCTGAAGATTTTGGATGCAATCTGTTCGCAAACCCGGCTGCAGGTTGATTATGGCGGTGGCATTAAAGATACGGAAGCGTTGCTACAGGTTTTTGATCATGGAGCCCGGCAGGCTACTGCCGGAAGTATTGCGGTGAAGATGCCGGAAACGGTAACCGGCTGGATAGAAAAATTCGGACCGGAGAAAATTATCCTGGGCGCTGATGTAAAAGACAACAAGGTGTACATTGACGGATGGAAAACCGAAACCCGCTGGGATCTGTTTTCTTTTCTTGCGTTTTACATCGAAAAAGGCATTCAATATGTCGTGTGTACCGATATTGCCCGCGATGGCTTGTTGCAGGGTAGCGCGGTGGAGCTTTACCGGTCGGTTTTAAAGGAATTCCCGGAACTGAAATTGATTGCCAGTGGCGGTGTAAAAGGAGAAGCGGATTTGTCGGTGCTCCAAAAAGCGGGACTGGAAGGGGCCATTATTGGAAAAGCCTGGCTTGAAAATAAAATAACAACCGATCAAATGAAGAAATATGTTGGCTAAAAGAATTATTCCGTGTCTGGACATTAAAAACGGAAGAACCGTAAAAGGAACGAATTTTATCCGGTTACGCGATGCCGGCGACCCGGTGGAGCTGGCGCGGATTTATTCGGATCAGGGCGCTGATGAGCTTGTCTTTTTGGATATTACAGCAACCTCCGATAAACGTAAAACATTGGTTTCGCTGGTCGAAAAGATTGCCCGCGAAATCAATATCCCTTTTACGGTGGGAGGCGGAATCGGCAGCGTGGAAGATGTAAAAGCCCTGTTGCGTGCCGGTGCCGACAAAGTGTCGGTAAACTCAGCCGCTGTGTACCGGCCGGAATTGATTAATGAATTGTCCGCTAAGTTTGGAAACCAGTGTATCGTGCTGGCGATTGATGCAAACCTTGTGGGTGATCGCTGGAAAGTGTTTACGCATGGCGGACGCAAAGAAACAGAAAAAGAACTTTTTGCCTGGGCCGAAGAAGGACAGAAACGGGGCGCCGGCGAAATATTGTTTACGGCGATGACACGCGACGGAACCAAAGACGGCTTTGAGATTGAAGCCAATAAAAAACTTACCGGTATGCTGACGATTCCGGTAATTGCCTCCGGAGGCGCCGGAAAAATGCAGCATTTTTCGGAAGTCTTTTTACAGGCCGGTGTCGAAGCAGCCCTCGCCGCCAGCGTGTTTCATTATGGCGAAATAAAAATAAAAGAATTAAAAAATAAATTGAAAAAAGATGGAATTGTCATTCGAATTTAATAACAAACCGTTGCCGGTGAAATTTGACGAAAACAGCGGACTGGTGCCGGCGGTAATACAAGATGCCCAAACCAAAAAAGTGTTGATGCTGGGCTATATGAACCGTGAGTCGCTTCAAAAAACCATAGATACCCGGCTGGTGACTTTTTACAGCCGTAGCCGCAAAACGTTATGGACCAAAGGCGAAACCAGCGGAAATTTTCTCCACCTGGTGGATATTCAGTCAGATTGCGATAACGATACCCTGCTGGTGCAGGTCAATCCGGACGGACCGGTTTGTCATTTGGGAACGGATACCTGCTGGGGCGACGAAAATACGTTGCAGTGTGGATTTTTAACCGAATTGGAAAAGGTGATCGACGACCGTCGTCAAAATCCGACGGAGAAATCATATACCGCTTCTTTATTCCGGAAAGGGATCAACAAAATAGCACAGAAAGTGGGAGAAGAAGCCGTGGAGGTGATTATTGAAGCCAAAGACCAAAACGACGATTTGTTTCTCAACGAATCCGCGGATTTGATTTATCATTTCCTGGTGCTGTTACAAGCCAAGAATTTCCGGTTTGAAGACGTGCTGGAAGTGTTGCGTAAAAGACACGCGTAAACGGTAAATTTCCCGGTTCCGGGGGCTTGTAATACCAATTGAAAATCAAAGTGCTTTTGGGATTGAAATGAACCAAAAGCACTTTGATTTAACATCGGCATTTACCATTGTAAATTGGAGCCGGGAAGTTTATGCTGTTTTTTTGCCGGATGGATTGGAGATCTTTTTCTCTCTTGTTTTGTCCTGCCAAATTGGTTTGATCCGCCATTGTGAAATGCGCTACTGTGCTTCGTTTTTATATTTCTGATGGTATTGATTTAATTTGTCGTTCAGTTCTTTGTAAGTCATTGTGAGACCTGCCGGTGTGATACTAAAAGGCGATCCGTAATGGTTAAGGTTATATCTCATCAATTCTTTTTGGAGGAAATTGGTTTCGTTTTCAACCCATTTTTCCGGATCTTTTACAACAATTACCATGATTTTTTGACCAATCATTTTTATTTCTTTGAATTCGATAATGTTGTCCCATTCGATAAATCCGCTGAACGATTGCTGAGGGTTTATGTAAATTCCTTTGTCGTCAATTATTAATGCAGCGTTCGATTTTATCACTTTCTTGGTCCCGATAAAAATACCCCATCCGAAAAATAATACGGTAACAATTCCCATCCAACGAATTGAAACCGGGGCCGTTCTGTCTAAACTTATCCAAAGTCCCAGTGCAACAAGCAGGATGGAGCCGATGACCCCGAATATTGTTTTTTTCTTGCTCGAATATATTTCTATCCGGTCCATTTTTCTAAACTAAAATAAAGTGGCGGGCAGTGTTTTGCCTTCTAATTTTCAAATATGCAAAATTTTATTCTTATAGCTGTTCCCATACAGCAAAACCGCTTTCATTGTTCGGTTTCCTGTTTGCGAATATCGTGATTGGGCGTTTATCCGGAAAAGCCGGGGAAGTTGTTGTTTTCCGGTCAGGAAAAAGTGTGTTTCCGTTTTTACTGTTTAAACATCTCTTTGATTCCGCCGAGCGATCCGAGTACGCCGGTGGCTTCAAAAGGAATGTACACCGTTTTGTTGTCTTTGCCGGTGACCATTTCCTGTAAAGTTTCAATGTATTTGGTGGCAATCAGGTAGTTGATGGGATTTCCGCTTTTTTCTTCAATGGCCTCACTTACCAGTTTAATGGCTTTGGCTTCCGCCTCAGCAGTTTTTATCCTGGCCTGAGCCTGTCCTTCGGCTTTCAGGATTTCCGACTGTTTTTCTCCCTCGGCTTTTTTGATCTCACTTTCTCTGAAACCTTCAGCTTCCAGAATTTTGGCCCGTTTTTGTCCTTCGGCTTCCAATACGGCGGCGCGGCGGTCGCGTTCGGCCCGCATCTGTTTTTCCATGGCCTCTTTAATGTCTTCCGGCGGATTGATGTCTTGTAATTCCACCCGGTTGATCTTGACGCCCCATTTGTTGGTGGCTTCGTCTAAAATAGTACGCAGTTTGGTGTTGATGGTATCGCGTGAGCTGAGCGATTCATCCAGTTCCAGTTCGCCAATTACATTTCTCAGGGTGGTCTGTGTCAGTTTTTCAATGGCATCGGGCAGGTTTTCGATCTCGTAAATGGCTTTTACAGGATCCATAATCTGAAAATAGAGAATGGCATTGATCTGTACGCTGACATTGTCTTTGGTGATCACATTCTGTCGCGGGAAATCGTACACGGTTTCGCGCAGATCAATTTTTGATTTTTGTTTGAACCGGATGTGTTTCCGGTCGTCCATTCCCTCTACAACATAACGCCAGGTGATGTTTCGCGGTTTGTCGATGATCGGCCAGATAATGTTGATTCCCGAATGCAGGGTGCGGCTGTATTTTCCCAACCGTTCAATAACCATTACTTCTGCCTGTTGAACAATTTTAAATCCGGAAAGGGCAAAAATAAATACGAAAAGGGCCAGCGCCCCCAAAACAATAAGTGTTCCCATAATAGAATTAATTTAAGGGTTTTACAATTAAAATAATACTGTCAATTTCAATTACTTCCACGGTAGCTCCTTTGGCGATGGATTCGTTTCCGGCAGTCATGGCTTTCCAGTCGTCTCCGTCAATGGCTACCCGGCCGGTGTGGGTTTCCGGATTGATTTCTTCGGTTACCTTTCCGGTTTTCCCGATAAGGGCATCACGGTTGGTTTTTACCGGTTCTTTATATCCGAATTTGTTGATGAGCGGCCGGATAAGAAAATAGGTTAATGCCATGCCTGCTGCAAAAAAAAGGATTTGCCACGGTGTGGAAAGTCCCAGATAACTGCCAATAGCCGCAAAGAAAAAACCAATACCTGCCGAACCGGCAATAAAACCGGCCGTAAAAATTTCAACGATAAAAGCGACAATGCCTGCCGCTACTAAAATTTGCCATGTTTCCATTGGAATAAGTGTTAATTGTGGTGATGGGTCACGGGTTTTCTGTTTTTATTGCCGTAAAGTTAGGAAAAAATGTATGATAACTATGAAACCGGCGCGGCTTTTTGTTTGATGATAAGTTAAGAAGTGAAAATAGTATGACGATTATGGTGGCGGCAGTAAAAGCTGCCTTTTTTTCATTTTTATTGGCTTGTGCAAATGGTGAATGTGTCTATTGTGTGTTAGTTTTTATTTAATATTTTCTTGTAGCAAATTTATTTTTGTTGTTAAGCTTGCTGACGTGATATGCTACGTGGCGCAATTTATTGTTTGATTTTTCTGTTTATCAACATGTTTAACCGAAGTTTAATCAATTTATTTACAATAATTTGCGCCATGAGGTATAACCGGTGTTGTGGTGTCGTTATTAATAATTCCTATATTTACATATTTCATCCAATGTTTCAATTTCTTTTTTATGTAATTCATTCAATTCATTTTGAGTTATTTTAATTCTAATCTTACCATATTTATCATATGGATGAGCTTCTGATTTTTGGTTTCTTTTAGTATTTATTTCTGCCCAATAACGATTAGCTTTTGGAAATATATCTTGAATTATATTTGCATCTAAATTAACACCATATTCTTTGGAATTCTGTTTAATGTTTAATCTACTGCATATTTTATTAAAACAAAGATTGTTGAAGTTGTTCAGGTTCAAAACGGCGATTGAAGGTTGAGTTTTTCTAAAACTTTCATAAGCATAAAATGCTTCAACAAGTTCAGAATATTCATCATCTTTATCCCATATGTTTCTATTAAAAAAAGTATCAGGATTTGAAATTCCATACTCTTTTTTTAGAGTTTTAAGGATAAAATCATCGATTTTTCCACCTAAAATTGCTCTTACATATGAATTGTAATTTGAATTATCTTTTAATCTAAAAAATAAATTTAAATTTCTAAACGAAAGATAAAGTCCTTGTAATGCTGTTAAATCATAATCTGCTCTAAGAAGTTTTTCCGTAAAAAGCGTTTTAAAAGTATCATCTTTTGATAGAATAAACTTGTAATCATTAATTTTTCTTAAAATAAACGGATTTTCGTTATTTCTAATAAAAAGTAGTTCAAAAAGTTCTGTTTTTTCATTCTTATAGAGCCAATCAACCATATAATAACGAACTAACCAATCTCTATTTTTATTTGTAATATATTTTTCAAAAACTTTCTCATTAAATGGTAATTCAGGAAAATATTTTAAAATTAAAGCATTCAAATGATGAAATAAAATGTCATCGTCATTCAAAAACCTTATTTAAAAACTCTTTAACAGAAACTTCTATTTCTCCGTTGTTTTCTACATAAAACTTAGATAAATAAAATAATATCCCTTCAAAGTGAGTTAATATTTTGTCATAATTATTTATTATTAGTTCTTTTATTTCATCATCTTTATTTAGCTTGAATAATGAGAAACTAATAATTGTTTTATCTAAATATTCTTCTTTTCGTTTACTATCATCTTTTTCAAAGCAATCTACAAATCGTTTTTTTAATTGTCTATGAGTTTTTGCCTTTAATTTCTTTTCTCCTTTTTTATATTCTTTTGTAATTTTAGAAAATTTATTATTCTGAATTTTAAGTTCTTTGTCTATATTGGTGATTTCTTTAAAAAATATTTTTGCTCCTTGTGGAATTAATCCAAGATCTCTTGACAATAAATCCAATGCTGCAACTGCTTTTTGAGAAGTCTTAGCATCTTTGCTGAAAATTCTAATATCATCAACATATCTTAAATATTTAATATCAAGGCTTTTCTTATTTGTTATTTCATCATCTAAGTATGATAAATACAAATCGGCTAAAAAAGGGGAAGCAAGAGGGCCTTGTGGAATACCGTGTTTAGCTTTAAAAGTATGATGATTAAAATCAATTGTCCATTTTTCTAAACATTCAGTTAAAATGTTTAACACATCTTTTTCAATATTGTATTTATTCTCTAATATTTGTGATAAAATATTATGGTCGATTGTATCAAAAAACGATGCAATATCAAATTCGGATAAAAATTTATAACCTTCTGAATAATATTTTTTGGATTTTTCTGCAAAGTTTTTCCAGTTTTTTTCCAAGATTTAAAGAAGAACTTTCTACTTTTTTTATCGGTTGTTGAAGTATTTATAATATTGCCAAAAATTGTAATGCCATATTTGGTAGAAATTTTATCATAAGCAATATCCGCAATAATATTAGTTAATGCTTGAAAAACTAATAAGTCTTTAAATGTTAAAATTGATAACGGACGAACAAGATTATTTTTTTTGGGAATAAATATTTTGTGTGCTTTTTCAGGGGTGTATGTTTTATTTTTTATCTGTTCTATTAAAGTTTTAATGTTTTGAGATAGAAAATTTTCAAATATTTTTAATTCAGGATAATACAATGACTTATATAAATTTCTTTGAGCTGTTTTAAGCCTAAAAAAAGCAAGTTCAAAATTTTCATAAGTCAAAAATTTTTCAAATTGATTATCCATACTATCTTCTTTTCTTTAATGCACCACAACGTGCAGGGCTATGCTGCGTGCCGCATTTTATTGTTTAATTTTTCTATTTACCAATATGTTTTATTAACACATAATCCGTTTATTTACAATTATTTGCGGTATGAAGCATAGGTGATGTTGTGTGCTGGCTTTTTATTTCTTTCTCAATTACATATACTAGAAAAAGTACTATTCCAATTGGCCTATAAAATATTGTTAATAAAACGGAATATTTCCCTTCAATTCCTAATCTGTTTTTATCCGAATTAATAATGAATGCAGTAATGATATTCAATAAATACGGAAAAAATAATTTGCCGGTAAACAAGTAACTTTTTGTTTCAATAGCTATGGAATTTCCCAATTTTTGTCCAACAAGGTATTCTACAATATACTCCAGAACATAAAAAATACTCAACAATAACGCATATTTCCCTATTGTTCTAATTGCTGTGTTATTCATTATCCGTGGTTTTCAATATTAAATATTTTTCAATTATCAAGAAACAAACTCCAAATACCGGCATAAGAAATCCCGTCAAAGAAATTATCAGTTTGTTTTTTACATATTTTATTGAGTCGAAAAGAATAAAAGTCCCAACAATTATATTTGTTGAGTAACTCAGAATTTCAAATGTAATTTTATTAAATTTTAATGGGTCTGTAATATTAAAGAAATCAACAAAGTAAAATCCTGAATGTATAACAAGGATTCGTAAAATTCCTATTCCAAATCCAATCAATAAATATTTTATCGCTAATTTTTCTATATGCTTCATTTTATTCTCTTTCTTTGAGCTTGCACACAACTCCATATATCCCCATAAAGAATATACTTATCTCCCAAAACATTTCCGGATAACAGCATTTTCCCGGCATGAGTATCTGCCAGGGAAACTGTAAAGAAGTTTCGGCGGGAAATCAAACAATATAGTGGGTGGTTTGTGCCCAAGGGCTTTTAATTTTTAGGTTGCAGTAAAATTAGAAAAAATAGTAAAAGAGGAAACCCCAGAGAATAAATTCTCTCAAAAGGCCACAAATCAAATGCCGCTGTGCTTTTCGGATGTTTTTATGCATGTGGGCATGCAATTTAGGGTGTGTTGTTTAACGGGTTGACAGGCTTCCGGTCTTCTGCGGTTAGCAAAGTTGTTTTTTCTCTTGCTTTTTGGTAAAACTTTGTAAATTTGCGCCTGCAATGCGGCAGTAGCTCAGTTGGTAGAGCATCAGCTTCCCAAGCTGAGGGTCGTGGGTTCGAGTCCCATTTGCCGCTCTGGCAGTTATCTTTCCGGGTAGCTGCCTTTTTCTTTTCTGTCTGCTGCGTTAAATTTTCTTCTTCTCTGTTATTTTTTGTTCATTTTTATGAAAAAGCCGCCTTCCGGAGTCTGGCACAGGCATCTTTTTCCTATACTTGCATATTGAAAAAACCCACAGCTATGGATTTTATTATCAAAGCATTTCAGGAAAGTATCCGGGTAAAAAAAGCTTTTTTTGATGATCCGGAGCGGATGGAGCTGATCAAGACAGCGGCCGAGTATTGTATTGAATCGCTGGAGCAAGGCGGAAAAATCCTTTTTTGCGGTAACGGCGGCAGTGCTTCGGATGCCCAGCATCTTGCGGCCGAGCTGTCGGGGCGTTTTCAATACGACCGCAAACCGTTGTATGCGGAAGCCCTGCATGTAAATACCTCCTTTCTGACCGCCGTAGCCAATGATTATGGTTATGAAGAGGTTTATCGCCGTATGGTGGAAGCGGCCGGTCGCCGTATCGATGTGCTGATTGCACTAAGTACTTCCGGAAACTCTCCGAATGTGGTAAATGCCGTGCGGCAGGCAAAGGAACAGCACATGATCACCATCGGTTTTACCGGAGAAAACGGGGGGAAACTGGCCGAGCTGTGTGAACTGTGTATTCGTGTTCCTTCGGAAAATACGGCACGTATTCAGGAAATGCACATCCTGATCGGTCATGCCATTTGTGAAAAGATTGAACGTACCCTGTTTCCGCAATAACGCATGGCTTTTCCTGAAAATATTGACCAAAGCTGGAGCCTTTTTCTGGACCGTGACGGGGTGATCAACCAAAGAATTCCGGGGGGCTATGCGCTTCGTCCGGATGATTTTGTGTTTTTGCCCGGTGTGCCGGAGAGTATTGCCCTTTTGGGTAGTCTGTTTGGGAAAGTGGTAGTGGTAACCAACCAGCAGGGCATCGGAAAAGGTTTGATGACCGAGGAACAACTGCAGGCGGTTCATGATAAGATGATGGACGGTATTCGTCAGGCCGGCGGCCGGATTGATGCCGTTTTTTTCTGTCCGGATCTGTCGTCAAAGCCGGATAATTGCCGGAAACCTTCTCCTTTTCTTGCCCTGGAAGCCCAAAAACGGTTCCCGGAAATTGATTTTGCCAAGAGCATAATGGTGGGCGACACTGAAAGTGATATGCGTTTTGGCCGAAATGCCGGAATGTTTACGGCTTTGATAGGCGATGAGCCGGTGCCTCCTCAATGGGTCGATGGGCATTTTGCGGATTTGCCGGCCTTTGCAAAACATATTCAAAAAATAATACAATCTTCTTAAAATTATAGTTATGAGTCCGTTGGCCATACTGATTACTTTTTCGCTGTACACGTTGTTTATCTTTATTATTTCGTGGTGGACATCGCGTAAAGCCGATAACGAGAGCTATTTTATCGGAAACCGGAAATCGCCCTGGTTTGTTGTGGCTTACGGTATGATCGGCGCTTCTTTGTCGGGGGTGACCTTTATTTCCGTGCCGGGATGGGTGGGAACAACCCATTTTACCTATTTTGTGATTGTGCTGGGTTATGTGGCGGGTTATGCGGTGGTGAGTACCATTTTGCTTCCGGTTTATTACAAACTGAACCTGACCTCTATTTACACTTACCTGGGAACCCGGTTTGGAAGGGCTTCGTACAAAACCGGTTCGTCGTTTTTCCTGCTTTCGCGTATTATCGGGGCGTCGTTCCGGATGTTTCTGGTGGTGAGTGTGCTGCAGCTTTTTGTCTTTGATCATTACGGGGTTCCGTTTTGGGTAACGGTTATCTTATTCATGTTTTTGATCCAGCTGTACACGCTGAAAGGCGGAATCAAGACCATTGTCTGGACCGATACGCTGCAAACCACTTTTATGCTGCTTGCCGTGGTGCTGACGGTGGGAATTATTATTCATGCCATGCATACCAGTTTGGGCGAAATGTGGACAAGAGTATGGCATAGCGATTATTCCCAGATTTTTGTTACCGACGTGAAAAGCTCGCAATATTTTGTCAAGCTGTTTATCAGCGGGATGTTTATTACCATTGCCATGACGGGGCTTGACCAGGATATGATGCAAAAAAACCTGAGTTGCCGAAATTTAAAAGATGCCAAAAAAAATATGACCACCCTGAGCCTGATTTTGGTTCCGGTCAATTTTATTTTCTTGTTCCTCGGAGCGGTGCTTTATTTTTATGCTGCCCATTTGCATCTGGATACATCCGGTTTGACCGATCATCTCTTTCCGAAGATCGCGTTAAACTATCTCGGAGTGGCCGGCGGACTGGTTTTTACCATCGGTTTGATTGCCGCAGCGTACTCCAGTGCCGACAGTGCACTGACGGCATTAACCACTACGCTAACGATTGATATACTGGAATTGGACAAGCGCTATGCCGACCGGCAGGAAATTTTAAGGAAAAAAAGAGAGCAATTGCATTTTTTAATGATGTTAATCATTATCTTTGTCATCATCTTGTTTAAGCTGATTAACAACGAAGCCATTATCGCCCAGTTGTTCACTTTTGCAGGATATACTTACGGACCGCTGTTGGGATTATTTAGTTTCGGGCTTTTTACCCGCATTCCGGTAAAAGACAAGTGGGTTCCGTTCGTTGCCGTTCTTTCTCCGTTTATTGGTTACGGTCTGACAAAATTATTACAACTGATTTTCTCAGGATACCAGACGGGGTTTGAAATTTTGTTGATCAATGGACTGATTACATTTATAGGGCTGTTAATCATTAAAAATCCATCAAAAACAAAAACGCATGGCAACATTTAGATTTATTGCGCTGGAAAAAACACTGGGGCGCAAAGTGGAAGCAGTTCACTATCCTTCCAAAGTGTCTGATTATTATGGTTCTATGACCTTTAATCAGTCGGTTATGCACGAGTACCTTACCGAGGAAGCTTACCGTGCCGTAATGAATGCAATCGAAACCGGAGAAAGTATCGACCGGAAAATTACCGATCAGGTGGCTTCGGCTATGAAAGCCTGGGCAATGGAAAAAGGCGCTACCCACTACACGCACTGGTTTCATCCGCTAACCGGCTCTACCGCCGAAAAACACGATGCTTTTATTAATCCGCTTTCTAATGGAAAAGCGCTGGAACATTTTCAGGGAAGCCAGCTGATTCAGCAGGAACCGGACGCTTCCAGTTTCCCGAGTGGCGGGATCCGTTCTACTTTTGAAGCCCGTGGCTATACGGCGTGGGACCCGACTTCCCCGGCTTTTATTTTAGACCATACCCTGTGTATCCCAACGATCTTTGTTTCGTACACCGGCGAGTCGCTGGATTATAAAACCCCGTTGTTGAAATCGATGGCTGCTTTGGATACCGCAGCTACCGAAGTGTGCCGCTATTTTGATAAAAGCATTACCAAAGTTTATCCTACGCTGGGATGGGAACAAGAGTACTTTTTGGTGGATGAAGCGCTGTATGCTGCCCGTCCGGATCTGGTACTGACCGGGAAAACCGTGTTTGGCCATGCTTCTGCCAAAGACCAGCAGCTTTCCGACCATTATTTTGGTACCATTAACGACCGGGCGCTGGCTTTTATGCAGGATCTTGAAATCGAGTCGCATAAGCTGGGAATTCCTTTGAAGACAAGACATAACGAGGTGGCTCCGAGTCAGTTTGAATGTGCTCCCATGTTTGAAGAAGTGAACGTGGCGGTGGATCATAACCAGCTGTTGATGCACATGCTGGAAAAGGTGGCCCGGAAACATCACTTCAGGGTTTTGCTGCACGAGAAACCGTATGCCGGAATTAACGGTTCCGGAAAACACAACAACTGGTCGATGGCTACCAATACCGGAGTGAACCTGTTGGCCCCCGGAAAGACTTCCAAAGATAATTTTCGGTTTATTACCATTCTGGCAAATATTTTAATGGCGGTTCGTGATTACGAGGAGCTTTTACGTGCCAGCGTGGCTTCTGAGGGCAATGATCTTCGGCTGGGAGCCAATGAGGCACCGCCCGCCATCATTTCCGTTTTCCTGGGAAGACAGATTACCAAAACACTGGATGAGATAGAACAACTTCCTGAGTATAAAGAACTGAACGGTCATAACGGGCGGCATGTGATTAAAAATATTCCGAAGATCCCGGAGATCTTACTGGATAATACGGATAGAAACCGTACTTCGCCTTTTGCTTTTACCGGCAATAAATTTGAGTTCCGGGCAGTCGGCTCTTCGGCCAATACTGCCAAGCCCATGTTTGTTTTAAATACCATTGTGGCTGAGCAGATGACTAAATTTAAAGCCGAAGTGGATGCGCTGATGGAAAAAGGAATGTTGAAAGATGCCGCTATTTTTAATGTGGTGAAATCGTACATTCAGGCTTCTAAAGCCATTCGCTTTGAAGGAAACTCATATAGCTCCGAGTGGGTCGAAGAAGCAGCCAAACGCGGATTGTCTAACAACCGGAATACCCCCGATGCTTTGCCGGAATTTATTTCGGAAAAAAGCGTGGCTTTGTTTGAAAAACATAATGTACTGAGCCGGAAAGAGTTGTTGGCGCGGAACGAAATCAAACTGGAAAAATATATCAAGAAAATCCAGATAGAAGCCAGGGTGTTGGGTGATTTGGCCGTTAATCATATTCTGCCCACCGCCATTCAGTATCAAAACCGTTTGATCGAAAATGCAAAAGGGTTAAAAGAAATACTGGATGCAAAATCATTCCAGCAGCTTTCGAAGAATGAAGTGAGTACGATTAAAGAGATTTCGGACCATGTAGCCGGTATTAAAGAGGGCGTTTCCGAAATGGTGGAAGCCCGTAAAAAAGCCAATGCCATTGAAAATACACTGGAAAAGGCAGTCGCTTATCGCGATACGGTATTGTCGCGTTTTGAAGATATCCGGCGTCATGTAGATAAACTGGAGCTGTTGGTGGATGATAACCTGTGGCCTTTGCCGAAATACCGCGAATTATTGTTTATTAAATAATTGGCAGGTTATTTTTCAGGGTTGGCGGTTAATTCCTCTTTTGATGCGCACCATCAGGTTTTGATGAAGAAAAGGCTTGTGTCATAATATCCATTATGGTTTTTCCCTTTTTCCAAAATGGTTTTGCGGAAATCCCAAAAGGGTTGAATGTGATTCACCGCGGGTGAAACCCGTGGGATAAAAATAACGGGAAGCAGAACCCCGAAGGGGTTCAATTATTTGAACCGGGAAAAGCTTTCGTTTAAAAAACTTATTTTCAGGTTTTTGCTGTTGGGTGCGTGCCGTTTTGTTCTTTGTTTTCTTGTTCCTTTCTTGTCCCGCCAAGAAAGGAACCAAAGAAGGCGGCCCGAAACGGATGCTTCTGCCCGCTCTGCTGAAAATCAACATCACCGGCAAAAGAGTCGGTTTATCAACCGAAACGCAAGCGCTTTTACTCGGTGTTGTAAGATTTCCAGCATTCACGCCTGCGCTGGCCCGCCCGTTTCGGGAGCCCTCCCACAATGGATGTTTTTTTGCTATGAACTCAACGGAAACTGGACAATAAAACGAAGATATTATCAGTACATCAAAATAGGAATTAGCCGGGCTGGTTTTTCCAGCCGCACCTTCTACAAAAATTCCCGGATTTTATGCCGGGAATTTTTTTGTAAATTTGTACGATTGCTAAAGCACAAATCTTATGACAGCAAATCATCGCGTAACTTTTTTTATTGCCGGCGTTTTTCTTTTGGGATTTCTTCTCCCGGTAAAGATTCAGGCCCAATACCGTTTTCAGGTAATCAAAGCCAACGGAAAACCGGAAGTAGCTTCTCCGGCTGGCGGAATGTATTATGCATTGCCAAAAACCATTTTTAAAATTCATGTGGTGTTGGAGAAAATGACGGAAATTCCCGGTCCGTTTGCCCAATATACGCCGCAGTATCTGGGAAGTACCCATTATATAAAAACCCGTAAAGTGTATTACCGGCTTTTGTCGGTCAAAGTAACTCCGGTTACCGTGGCGGATCCTCATGAGGTATATTATATCCGTTTTCCCCAGGATCGTTCTTCCAAAGAAAAACGTTCTTTTGGGGTTCAACTCAACCGGCAGGGAATTATTACGGGCTTTGGATTTCAGATTGCTTCGATAGAAAAGCCGGCACCGGCAGCACCGGCACCCGCTTCGAGCCAAACCTATCTGTTTTCCGATCTTCGGCAAGGCTTTGAGATGCAGGCCGGATACAGCCGTGCCCAGAAAATTGATACCATTGTGCATAAAATTACGATTGATACGGTAACGATCAAGCGTTTTTTGTATAAAACCAATTGGGTGAATTTGTCAGAAAAAGACCGGGCCAATGCGGCTGCCAAACAGATAAAAAATATCCGGCAAAGCCGTTTTAATCTGTTAACCGGCTATCAGGAAGTGAATTATGGCGAAGGTATCCGTTATATGGATGCTGAGTTGCAAAAACTGGAAAAGGAGTACCTGGCTTTATTCCTTGGCCGCGAGTACAAGCAAATGGTTGTTCGTACTTTTGTTTTCGACCCGGAAAAACAAACCCTTTCAGAAAAACTTTTTCAGTTTGCCGGTAAAAACGGAAATCAACAAACCCTTTCGGTACGTGCCAAGGTGGTCAATCCGTTGAAAACGGTTGCCGAAGAGAAAACAACCGGTCCTGATGCGCTGTTTTACCGCATTCCGGCCCAGGCTGAACTTTCGGTGGGAACTGCCGGTGCAGCCCCGTTTTATTCCGATACTTTTGTGGTTCCACAGCTTGGCGTAATTTCTACCGTGCCGGTTCGGGAAACCTCTCAGGTGTTGTTTAATCCGCAAACCGGTGCTGTCCTGAAAATGGAGCGGAAATAACTGGAAGTGGGAAGTTAGAAGTTTTTCTTTTGTTCGTTGTTCAGTGATTTATTGGATTGCCGGAGTGCTATGGCTTTTTGGGCTTAGCGGAAAATAAATCCTTTTTTTAACGGGTCTTCCGGATCGAACCAAAACTCGCTTTTTCCGGTAAACCAGGCTGAACCGCTTACTTTGGGAATGACCGCCTGATGGGGCCCGAAAGTGGTGACCTCTGCAATTTCCACTTCCATGGTCGTATCCAGAATACTTTCAATAATAAATCGATCGCCCGGTTTCATTTCTCCTTTGGCGTAATGCAATGCTGCCCGGGCGCTGACACCGGAGCCGGTGGCAGAACGGTCCACCTCACCATCGGCAAAGATGCAGACATTCCGGCTGTGGTGTTCCGGCTTTTTGGCTTCTCCGGTAAAAATGGTTCCGTACAGAAAACTCAAATCTTCTTCATAAGGATGGCGGATGGCAAAATTCTCCATCACCGCTTTTTTAATTTTTCTTCCGGCATCGATGAGCGGGCCATATTCATCGGCGGTCAGCTGTAATCCCAGTGGCTGGGCTTCTACAAAAGCATAAAAAGCACCGCCGTAAGCCACATCGAACGAAACTTTTCCTATTCCCGGAACGTCAACGGTTTGGTCGCGGTAAAGTACGAAGGAAGGAACATTCCAAAAACTGCTTTTCCGGACAATTCCGTCGTGGTCTACCCGGGCTTCGGCAGTCAGTTGTCCCGGAGGCGCGTCGATCTTCATTTTGGCCACGCCGTTCTCTGGCTTGACCATGCCGGTTTCCACCGCAAACTTGGTGAGTGCCAGGGTAGCGTGTCCGCACATGGTGCTATAGCCTTCGTTGTGCATGAAAAAAGTACCGAAAGCACTATCGGGTCGTTCGGGTTTGGTGATAACTGCACCGTACATATCGGCATGTCCGCGGGGTTCAAACATGCATCCGGTACGGATATGGTCAAGATGATCACGAAAGTAGCGGCGTTTTTCCAGTATGGTATGGCCTTTTATTTCCGGCAGTCCTTCCAGAAGAATCCGCAAAGGTTCTCCGCCGGTGTGCATATCAATGGTTCCGATACGCAGGAAATTTTTCGGGGGTTCGTATTTCATGGCTATGCTTTTTCAAAGTTCGATAGGGGTTCCGATATTTTTTTCCACGGCTTTTTCGTACACCATTTGTGCTGCCAGCAAATCAAAAAGCGCCATGCCTGCCGTTTTAAAAAAGGTGGTTTCCGATACATTGATTTGTTTTGTGCCGTTGATCAGCTGTCCAAGCCGTAAAATTTGCGACTCTTTTATCCAGTCGTTTTTTATTGGGATATACACGTCTCCGCTTTCGTTCCGGGTGTGCGGGGTGTCAATGACAAGGTGTTGAAGATGATGGAATAACTTTTCGGGCATTTCGCGCATCGTGGGTTTGTAAGAGCCGATACCAATGAAGTGTTTTCCGGTAATCTCGGCTGTTTCGGGAATAACGGGTTCTTCGGATGTGGTAGCGGTGATAATCACCTGCGTTTTTTTAACCACGTTTTCCGCATTTTTTTCTGCGATGATATTTATTTCCGGTAAATGCTTTTCCAGCTTCCGGATGAAAAGCTCCGGATGGGGAAGATAGGGATCAAAAAAATGAATTTCTTTCAGGTTTCGTACAACGGCGGCAAAAAGTGCCTGATGAAAACCCTGGGTGCCGGCACCGATTAATCCCAGTTTATCGGCTTCTTTCGGTGTGGTGTACAGAATGCCCAAAGCCCCGACAGCCGCTGTCCGGAAAGCGGTGAGCGTTGCAGCATCCATCATGGCCAGCAGCTCTCCGGTTTCTCCGTCATTCAGCAACATGCTCCCTTGTATTACAGCTTTTCCTTTTTGCCGGTTTCCCGGAAAAACAGAAACCAGTTTGGTTCCGAAATATTGTTTCCGGAATGCCGGCATCAGTAGCAAAACATTTTCGTTGTAAGTCACATGCATGCGGTCAGGCATGAAAAAGTCACCTTCTTCCTGCAACAGGAAAGCTTTTTCTATGGCAGACAAAAAATCCAACGGCCCTGCCGCTTTGAGTAAATCGTTTTGGGTAATGATGCGCATAGTATGCAAGATTGATAAGATACAAATTTACAAATAGTCGGCGTATTTTTCAATCTGATCAGCTCTTTCCAACAATTCCCACACTCTTTTTTCCTGTTTTGTATCAGGCCTTTGGAGCAAATGATAACGTAAGTGCCACGAAGCCATGGCCAGGGCTGTGTATCGCAAATAAGGAAAGAGTAATTTTTTTTCTGTCACGGTGAAGGGACGCAGGGATTCGTAAGCTTTTAAAAAATGTTTTAGAAGCCGTAATTGGGGTTGGTTGTCCATAAAACAAAATCCGTTCATGGTCATGGCCACATCAAACAACAGCGAATCGATGCCGTATTCTTCGAAATCAATAATGGCCAAAAGTTGATTATCTGAAAAAAGGGTGTTGTCAGGAAACAGATCGCCATGAATCAGACCGGTGGGTAATTTCTCCTGCAAAAAAGGTTTCGTTTCTTTCCATTGCCGGAGAAAATTGTTGATGACAGATTGTAAAAAAGGATGCCGGTGCGGGAAGCGAGTGGTTAGCTTTTCAACTTCTTTTGCGGCGAGTACATTTTCTTTGAACGGAACAGTGCCGGGCGGAATCGTATGAAGCCGGGCCAGTGTCCGGGCAATCTCTGCTGTGGTTTGTTCATTCAGCTGCGGAATGGTTCCTGCGATAAAAGGAAAGACAGCTACCGGCAACGTCCCGAATACCTGTAAGGTATTTCCGTTTTTGTCCGGAACAGGAAAAGCCGACGGGAAATGATGCGCTTGGAGTACGGCAAGCATCCGGTGTTCTTTCGTTACGTGTTCCACCGGTTGCTGGCGGTAAATCCGGAAGAGAAAAATGCCCTTTTCAGAAGTTACACGATAGTTTTCGTTGGCAAAACCCTGTTGAAGCCGCTGGGTATGGCGAATCTTCCCCAGCGAGTAGCGGGGCCAGGTTTCTGCCATCAGCGTTTCTGCCGTCATGCTTCGTTATTCTGTAATGACTTTTCGTACGGCGTCGAGAACCGTACCATCCACCCATTTGATCACGGCTACAATTTCATCGCTAAGTTTCGGTTTGTCCGGTACGCCGCAAATGGCTTCGGCTTCTTCTTTCAATTGTTCGATGGTTTTTATCGGCAAACCGCTGTTTTTGGCTTTTTCAATGAGATCTTCACGGAGCGGATTAATGGCAATCCCGCGTTCGGTAACAATTACATCAATCATTTCGCCCGGTGCACACAGGGTAGTTACCTCATCGCGAATCACCGGAATGCGGTCGCGGAACAACGGAATGGGCAAAATGGTGGTTTTCCCGAAAAGGGCGTTTTGCCAGCCGCCGATGCCGTGTAAGAGATAACCATCAGAATGTGTAACCACATTGGCATTAAAGTTTATATCCACCTCCGTGGCACCGAGAACCACTACATCTACCATAGATGCAAAATTTCCTTTGCCATGATAATTATAAGAAGTGAAAGGAGAGGTCCAGACATGGTTCGGATTTTCGCGCATGGAACGAACGCCTTCCAGATCGAAAGTTTGTCCGTCCAGAATATATTCTACCAATCCTTCTTCCAGCATTTCTACCGGGTATTTATTACTGCCGGCGCGGATAAAGCGTGCTTTCCAGTTATTTTTACGCAGGATTTCGCCAAAATAGTTCCCGATAGAAAGAGCGGTTCCGCCAGCACCGGCCTGATAGGAAAAACCGTCATAAATCAATCCGGTGGCTTCACAAAACCGGGCGGTCATCTCGGCAATAAGCAACCGGTCAGGACTTTTTGTGATTTTGGTAGTACCGGAAATGATTTTCTCAGGAATACCTACCTGATCAACTTCTACCACATAATCCACATAATTTCCGTGTATTTGCCACGGAATAGCCGGGAAAGGAACCAGATTATCGGTGACGACAATCACTTTATCGGCATATTGCGAATCGGCCAGGGCAAAACCCAGTAATCCGCAGGCTGCCGGACCATTTACTCCGTTTGCATTCCCAAACGGATCGGCGGTAGGTGCAGCAATTACAGCAATGTCAATTTGTACTTCTCCATCCTGAACAGCCTGATAACGACCGCCGTGTGAGCGCAGAATCCCTAATCCGGCCATTTTGCCTTCCGAACAGAATTTTCCCAGCGCCCCGTTCATGCTGCCCTCAATATGATGGATGGTGCCATCTTCGAGATACGGGATCAAATGCTCGTGACAGGGAAAACTGGCCGAAGGAAACCAGCGCAGATTTTTTATTCCCAGTTCGTGGGCAATATCAAAGATCTGGTTGGCAATTAAATCGCCATTGCGAAAATGATGATGCGTAGAAATGGTCATGCCGTCGCGTAAACCGGCTTTGATTAAAGCTTCTTTCAGGTTGGCAACCAATTTATTGCCGTCTTCCGGATAATCGGCACAACTGGCTATGCGAGGAGCATATTTTCGCCCTTTGGGTTTGTATTTTCCCACCCCCTGAAAGGGGATGTGTTTTTCGCCGTTGATGAGGGTAGGAACTTCGCGTCCTGCGGCATTTTTAACTATTTTATCGTATTTTTTCATGGTTTTTGGTTATTCGGTAAATTGGTTATTGGTTTACTGGTCATTGGTCATTCGTTTATTGGTTACTGGTTTGGTTATAAGATGAGCAACTTTAGATATAACGATGTGAATTAGTTTCCGGAAGGACTTTTTCCAATGGATTTGATGTAATTGTTTAACATTTTACCCATGTGATCGATCTCCTCCATAAAATGGCGATAGTCGGTTTCATCAATTAATTTCCGTTGAAATCCTTTTTGTATCCATGTTTTGCTTTCATACAAAGAACCACGGGAATAATATCCAAAATGAACAGTTTCTCTGTAATGATATCTCCCGAAACCTTCGCTTAAATTTGCAGCAACCGAATCAATAGCCCGTACTAACTGTTTTCCTACTGTATCCTTCTGAAATATAGTCCATTGATTAACAATATTCCAAATTTCATCTCCCATTTCCATGGCCAAATTGTAAACATTAAGTTCTTCGAGTTTCATCATTGTAATTTTTTTGGTAAACAATACGTATTTTGTTTTTATTATTCAGTGCTTGCAACCAATGTCAATGTCCAAATGCAGCTAAAATGACTAACTAAATGACCAATGACTAATTTCAAATATTAATACCCGTTTCCCATTAACAAATTTCAATTTCTAACGTTCATTTAATTATTTTTCTCCCAATCTTTCTCCAGTTTTCCGGTATTGACGGCCAGTGTAATCGTCGTTAAAGCTCTCTTCACCACTGGTGGGTCAATCATTTTCGAGCCGAGAGAAACAACTCCCAATCCTTTTTTTTCTGCTTCGCGAAAAGCGAGATAGATTTTTTTTGCTTTTTCAATTTCTGCTTCGTCGGGAGCGAAGTTTTCGTGGATAACTTTTATTTGTCTGGGGTGGATACATCCCATCCCGTCGAATCCCAAAGCTTTGGAACGTTTAACATTTTCGGCTAGTGCTTCCATATCCGATACATCAGAGAAAACGGAATCAATAGGTTGGATACCGGCTGCACGGGCCGCATTCACCACCATGGAACGGGCAAAAAACGATTCGGTCCCTTCCTGGGTGCGCCGGGTTCCGATATCGGCGGTATAATCTTCAAGTCCAATGGCTAAAGCGGCAACTTGTTTATCCGCCGAAGCAATCGAATAGGCATTCATGACCCCTTTGGCACTTTCGATGATCGGCATGAACCATACCGGATGTTCCATGTTGTGCAACAGCAACAGCTCCCGTGTACGGGCGGCTACCCGTAAAACATCGGTGGCATCTTCACATTTGGGAATTAACACTAAATTGACGAAATGCGGAACAACAAAAGAGAGATCTTCAAGTCCCCGTTCTCCCTGGTTGATGCGCACCATGCGTTCGGCGCCGTAAAAATGAAGGCTGCGCAGGGCGTTGCGAACCAGATACCGGGCTTCCGTCTTTTTGGCCGGAGCTACCGCATCTTCCAAATCCAGAATTAAACCATTGGGTTTGTGGATGCCGGCATTCAGCATGAGTTTGGGCGAATTCCCCGGCAGATAAAGACGGGAAAAACGAAAAGCATCTTTGGCTGTTTCCGTTTTATTTTCTTCCAAAAGGGGGAAAAGAAACTCCTTATCGGTATCTGTCACCTCTTTTATGGCTGCTTCCAGCCGTGCTGCCAAAACAAAATCGACCGCTCCGCTGTCTTCGATATCCACCACCGCATTTTCCAGTTCAAAAAATTGAAGGACTTTTTCGGTCAAAGCCTGGATTTGTCTCCCGAACAAAGTTTTTACTTTGCTTTTTAAGTGAATTTTAATTCCGCCTTTTGATTTCGGCGTTACGGCCACCCATACGTCCGAACGGACTCCCGGGCCTTTATTTCCGGATGTTCCCGTTTTATTCATGGAATATGTTTTTTTGGCTTCAAAGATACATTCTGTTTTTAGAATGACCTATTAAAAAGAAAAAGAATTTTTTCGAGAATGGCTGTGAATCAAAAATCTTATGATGAACAGGGCGAATTTTATTACCTTTGTGAAAGTCATTAAAAAAAGATCGTTATCGGGGAGGTTTTTCAACGGTTTTGTTTTTTTAATGAAACCGGAGAAGGATGTCTTTGGCATCGAAAAGAAGGGGCAGATAGTATGAGCAATGGAAAAAATACGCAAGCTGATTACCGTAATTTGTATGAAAAAGAAAAAGCAGCCAATGAGCGTCTGTTAAATCAGTTGTTCTATGAGAACAGAACGACGATGTTGTTGCTGACACCGGACGGGGACATTGTGGATGCTAACCGGTCGGCAGAAAAATTTTACGGTTTTCGGCGCGATATTTTAAAAACCAAGCGATTACAGGATATCGATGTTTTTTCTTCAGAAAAGGTGACAGAGGCTTTGCAGCAAGCGGTAAAACAACAGGAACATCATTTTTATACCCGTCATCAGCTTTCGAACGGACAGGTGCGGGATGTGGAACTTTACAGCGGGGTTTTAGACCGCGAAGATAAAAGGTTGCTTTTTGTAACCGTTTTTGATGTAACGGAGAAGGTGAAAGCCCAAAAAGAACTGAAAAGAAATCTGGAACGTTACCGCAAAGTTTTTGATGTCTCGCCGGATGTGGTGGCTATCAGCCGGCTAAGTGATGGTAGATATATCGAAGTAAACGATCGGTTTGAAGAAGTATCGGGTTATTCTCGTAAAGAAGTTATCGGACAAACGGCTTTTTCTTTGGGGCTATGGGTTCATCCTGAAGACCGCCAGCCTTTTGTGGAAAAAGTGTTGAAAGCGCGTGCTATTTATCATTATCCGGTTCTTTTTAGACGAAAAAACGGCGAAATTTTCAGAGCGGAAGTTTCGGCCAACCTTATGGAAACGAATGGCGAATTGTTTCTTTTTTCGTTTACTACCGATGTGGAAGAAACCCTTCGTACACGGGAAGCGCTTGAGCAGAGTGAACTGAAATTTAGGAAATCGTTTAATATTTCACCATTTGCCATTGCCATTACCAGTCTTACTACCGGCCGGTATGCCGAGGTGAATGAAGTTTTTTTGTTGGAAACCGGCTACAAAAGAGAAGAAGTAGTGGGAAAAACGGCCGAAGAACTGGGAATCTGGGTAGATTACAGCCAGCGCGAGGGGTATCTGCAGAAGATGATGAAGGAGGGGTATGTAAAAGATTTTCCCATTAATTTACGGATGAAAAACGGCAGCGAAGTGCATGCGCTGGTTTCGTCCAACATTATTGAGCTTAACGGAGAGCCTCATTTGATATCCATTACGCGGAACATTGAAGATTACCGACAGGCATTAAGTGCTTTACGGGAAGTGGAATTACGTTATAAAACTCTTTTTGATCTTTCTCCGGCTGGTATTCTGCTAATTGACGAAACCGGTTCTATTTTGGATGCCAATCCTTCTTTTTGTCGTCTGTTGGCTTATCAGCCCCAGGAAATTATCGGGAAAAAGGTTTGGGATGCTTTGTTCCCGGTGGCCGATATTCACAAGGAAAAGGTGCTGAAAGATATTCAGGAAATTTTAAAAAGTGGACAGCCGCGGCAAAAAGAAATGGTGAATTATGACCATCATGGAAAGCCGGTGTATCTTCGCCTTTTTGAAACTGTGGTTGATCTGGAAAACCGGGGAAGGATCATCCTTTCTATTTCGCTCGATTTTACCCGGGAAAAAGAATACCGGGATACGTTAGCCCGGCAAACGGCCCGTTTAAAAGAAGCACAGGAAATCGGGCGTCTGGGGAGTTGGGAACTTGTCCGGAAAAGCAAAGAATTAAATTGGTCTGAAGGGCTTTATTCTATTTTGGAACTGCCCCGGTCACAAAAACCGAATTACGACCTGTTTCAGGCTCGTATCCATCCCGATGATCTGAAAGAAGCCCGTTATGTTTTGAAAGAATCCATCAAAACGGGGAAGCCATTTAAACATATTCACCGTTTGTTGCTTGATGAAAACCGGATCAAATGGGTTATTGAAAGGGGAAAGAGCTTTTATGATAAAAAAGGAAATCTGGTCAGGATACACGGAACGGTACAAGACATTACCCGGCTGAAACAAACCGAAGATCAGCTGAAAGAACTCAACGAGCTGCTGGAGCAAAAAGTAAAAGACCGTACCCAGAGGCTAAAGAAAAAACAACAGGACTTGTCGAACTTGTTGAATGATATGCAGCAGGTACAGAAAAAACTGGAACAGTCGAACCGCGAATTACAAAACCTGAATCATGAGCTGGAAGCTTTTTCCTATTCGGTGTCGCATGATTTAAAAGCACCGGTTCGGGCTATACAGGGTTTTACTACTATCTTGAAAGAAGATTATTACGATTTGCTTGATGCTGAAGGGCAGGAGCTTATCGGCGATATCGTGGATGAAACGCAGCGGATGGCGCAAATTATTGATGCGTTGCTGTTGCTTTCGCGAACCGGCCGTAAGAACCTGAATTATGTGGAGTTTAATATGGAACCGCTGGCCCGTTCGGTATTTATGGAACAACAAAAACATTTCGGACTGAAACATGCCCGGCTTGAAATTACAGAACTTCCGGTTGTTTTTGCCGATTATAGCCTGATAAAACAACTTTTAAGCAACTTGTTTTCTAATGCGTTAAAATATTCTTCCAAACGAAAACAACCCGTTGTGGAAATGGGGTACGAAAAGAATGAAAAAAACGGGGAGGTTACTCTTTTTATAAAAGATAATGGTGTCGGATTTAGTCCGGATGATACGGCCAAAATGTTCGACGCTTTTATCCGATTGCACTCCAAAACACTTTTTGAAGGAACCGGTATCGGACTGGCTATCGCCAAGCGGATTGTTACCCGGCATGGCGGAAAAATATGGGCTGAAAGCGAACCGGATCAGGGAGCTGTTTTTTATTTTACCCTTCCTTCAAAATAGAAAACTGCTGATGTTCGTACAGGTTTTACCTGTAGGGAAAAACGTTAAAAACATGACACATGAACCGGAAACTAAAAATATTGTTACTTGAAGATAATGCCTCGGATGTAAAATTATTGAAAAGAGCATTATCGAGAAGTTTTGATGCCTTTACCCTGAAAGTTATTGAGCGGAAAGAAGAGTATCTGGCTGAATTGCTTCAGGATTATGATATTGTGATTTCCGACTTTGCTCTTCCTGCTTTTGATGGGATGGAAGCCCTGAAAATTAAAAATAAGGAAAGGCCCTTTATGCCTTTTATTATTACTACCGGTTCCACTAACGAAGATACGGCTGTGCAATGTATGAAAGAAGGGGCCGACGATTATATTATCAAAGAGCATATTACCCGTATTGGGGAAGCCGTAAAACGGGCTATCGCCCTTAAAAAAGCGGAATATGACCGGCAAAAAGCTTTTGAAACGGTGCAACATCTTAACCGGACTTTAAAAGCAATTCGAAACATTAATCAGCTGATAACCCGTGAGCATGATGTGCAAAAGCTGATTCAGCAAGCATGTGAAATGTTTACACAGGAACAGAGTTACCGCGCAGCCTGGATCGCTCTGTTTGACGAAAAAGGAAATCTGGGAAAGGTAAATGCTTATTCCGGTTTTTCAGCAAAAGCTTTTTCTCCGCTTGCCAAAGGAATGCTCCGGGGTGAATGGCCTGCGTGTTTGAAAATGGCATCGGAAGAGAAAGGAATGGTACATATTCTCCTTTCGGATACATCAAAAAAAGACTGCCCTTTTGCCCGCCTGAAGTTGTCTTCTTCTGCTTTTTGTGAGATGCTGGAGTACAATAACAAAAAGCTGGGATTTATCACCGTAAGTATTCCGGATGATGTGGAGGTGAATCACGAAGAAAAAGAGCTTTTCCGGCAGGTGGCCAGTGATTTGGCTTATGCCTTGTTTAATTTGGAAGTGGAGAAAGAAAACCGTGAAAATGCTCTCCGGCAGCAGGTTTTGTATCAGATTGCCCATGCTGCCGTGCTGGAAGGCGATTTGACCAGTTTTCTTGTTAAGGTTTATGATATTATCAAGCAGGTTGTCGATTTCGATCATGCATATATTGCCCTTTATGATGAAGAACATCATCAATACACTTTTCCTTTTAAAAAGGGTATTCTCTCGGGATTTCATATGGATGCTTTGCCTGATTCCCGGAAAGGATTAATTTATTATGTCCGTAAAAAACAAAAATTGATCCGTGTTAACAACGATCAAATCAGGGAGTTGGTCAAAAAAGGAGAAGTGGAGATCATCGGTCCTTTATCTACCTCCTGGATGGGGGTTCCGCTTACCCATAAAAACCGGTTTATTGGGGTGTTGGTGCTTATTCATCAGACTAATCTTCAGGCTTTTTCTGAAAAAGATGAAGAGTTGATGCGGTTCATTTCCAATCAACTGGCATTGTTTATCGAACGAAAAGAAGCCTTAAAAGCTTTGAGGGTAAGCAATAAACGGTATAAAACCCTGATGCAACAAGCCAGCGATTCCATCTTGTTGTGCGATATGGAAGGAAAAATAGTGGAGGTAAACGAAAAAATAGAAAAAAGTTTGGGATATGCTTCGCAGGAAATCCTGTCCATGAATGCTTTTGATCTATTGCCGCCATCTTTAGCTGAAATACAAAAGAAAAAGTACTGGGATTATTTTTCTCCGGGGAAAATCATAAAATTTGAAACGATCTTTCGCCGGAAAGACCATTCTGAGTTTCCGGTGGAAATTAGTGCCGGGGTGGTACATATTGGCGATAAGGACTTGGTGCTGGCCATTGCCCGCGATATCAGCGAACGTAAAAGAACGGAAGAAAGAATCCAGTTGCTCTCGCTGGGGGTGGAACAGAGCCCGGCTTCCATTGTAATTACTGACAAGGAAGGGAATATTCAGTATGTGAATAAGAAATTTACTGAAGTAAGCGGTTATTCTTTGGATGAGGTACTGGGGAAAAACCTGCGGATTTTAAAATCCGGTAAAATGCCCGACCGGATTTATACGGAATTGTGGAATACCATTACCGCAGGTGAAGAGTGGCGTGGCGAGATGATCAACCGAAAGAAAGACCAAAGTCTGTTTTGGGAGCTGGTCAGTATTTCTCCGGTGAAAAATAATGATGGAGAAATTACGCATTTTATTGCGGTGAAAGAAGATATCACCTCGCGTAAAGAGATGGAAGCTGAACTGCGGAAAGCCAAACAGAAAGCAGAGGAGAGCAACCGGCTGAAAAGTGAATTTTTGGCCAATATGAGCCATGAGATCCGTACACCCATGAACGGAATTATCGGGTTTGCTTCTTTGCTGGAAGATGAAGACCTGACTGCAGAATCACGCAAAAACTACGTGCAGATTATTCAAAACAGTACCCGGCAGTTGCTTCATATTATTGATGAGATTTTGGAAGTGTCACGATTGCAGACCCGTCAGGTGGAGAAATCCAGTGCCGAAGTCAATATCAATGAATTGCTCATGAGTTGTTTCTCTGAGTTTGACCGGGTAGCCAAAGAAAAATCATTATCGATTTATCTGAAAAAAGGATTGCCTGACGAAGTGGCATTGGTTTATATAGATGGCGGAAAGTTACATAAGGTCATTCATCATCTGGTGGAAAATGCACTGAAGTTTACCCAGGAAGGTTATATAGAACTGGGCTATCGGTTGAAAGGAAAAGACCGGCTTGAATTTTTTGTGAAAGATACCGGAATCGGTATTGGAAGCAACGCCCGTGAGATGATCTTTGATGAATTTTCGCAGGAAGACAAACGGCTTTCGCGTTTGTCTGGCGGACTTGGCCTGGGGCTTTCTATTGTAAAGGGGTACGTTGATCTGCTGGGAGGAACGATTCGCATTGAGTCGGAAAAAGGAAAAGGTTCGGTGTTTTATGTGGAGATCCCGTATGTTCCTGTACATCCTGAAAAATTGAATTTGTTACCGGAACCTTCTTCCGATACGGCAGCCGTTACCGTGCTGGTGGCAGAAGATGAAGAAGTAAATTACCAGTATCTCGAGATTTTGCTCAGAAAATTTAATCCGGATATTGTTGTGCAACATGCCGTTACCGGTGAGGATGCTGTAAAAGCGTGCCGTGACAATCCGGATATCAGTTTGGTATTAATGGATTTGAAAATGCCGGGAATGAACGGGTTGGAAGCGACACGGAAAATCAAAGCCCAGAATCCGAATATCATCATTGTTGCCCAAACGGCTTATACTGCACCAGAAAATCAGCAAGAAGCAAAAAAAGCGGGCTGCGATTCTTTTTTACGAAAACCAACCCGTAAAGCTAACCTGTTCAAGGTGTTGAATAAATACCTGACAACCAGAAAACGATAGTCTTTTTGGTCAGGAGTCGGTACGGGATAAAAAATGATTGAAACAGCCGCGTCGAGAACAGATTCGGATAAAACCTCCTTCTTCGAGACCCAGTTCCGCCATGGGAGCACCGCATACCTGGCAAGTTTCGGCGGTGAGCAGTTCTGTATGGCAATGCGGACAGCAGAAATTTACGATCTCTTTTTCACGGATATCAATATCTTTTTGATGCTCAAAACATTCATATGCGGCACAAAGATATACGTCCCCTCTTTCTCCTTTTTCGGAACGGACTTTTAGATGAACACTGTCCAGTCCTTTAATCTTTACATTACTATCCATCAGCGAATGCCGGCACGAGGGGCAAACAACGTGAAGAATCAACGGGTTTTGTGTATTTTCAGACATGGCTATTTTCTGGTTTTTAGGTTGATGCTAAATTAAACACTTGAAGCCGTTTTGTAAAGCGTATGGCGTAATATAAAAGATGTTTAAATAAGCGAATTATACCATTTTGATTTTCAATCGGTATTACAGCTCATTTAAAATGATGTCTTCAGCCATGAAATGGGCCTGTTTAATTCGGTCGGCCAGTCCAATACCGTCGCGGATGTTCCCGCCAAGATAAAGCCCCTGATGTTGTAATTCAAGTGATGCAATGGTTTTAAAACGTTCTTCCGAGTCGGCTCCGTATTGCGCAATGGCCCGGCGATGCGTGGTGTATTCAAAAAGATCAGGCGCTGTGTTTTTTATTTTCATGGTAATGGCCAACTCTTTCATGATCAGGTCGTACAGTGCGTCATCTTTCAGAAGAGCCAGATCCGGGCGCCGCATGCCACCTACAAAAGTAGTCAGGAGCGCTCCGCCTTCCGGTGCCCGGTTTTTGAAAAGAGTAGACATGAACAAAATACCGAGAATATTTCGCTTTTCTTTAAAAGGAATAAGTCCGCCAAAAGCTTTTAAAGAAATTCCGTTCCATTTTTTAAATCCGATGGCAACTTCGGTTACTGCAGCATATTTCAGGCGGGTTATGGGTTCCCATTTCCGGGGTTCGATAAACGGAAATAAAA
Organism: Candidatus Sulfidibacterium hydrothermale; assembly: GCF_020149915.1. Lineage (GTDB taxonomy): Bacteria > Bacteroidota > Bacteroidia > Bacteroidales > F082 > Sulfidibacterium > Sulfidibacterium hydrothermale. Next base: position 2,671,720 of record NZ_CP083760.1, on the reverse strand, counting down.
CGGGGAGCCCTTCACTGCCCGCAGTACTGACCACATGGGTGAAAGATTCTTTATTGTTTTCGTTTGTAACGACATAATGATGCTGTGCGACCTTTTGAACAGAAAGTGGCGAGCAGTTGTACGTGATGTTTTCTGCATCAATGATTTCGACCAGGGTTTCAATTAATTGTTGCAGGCCGCCTTCTGTGGAAAAGATCTTGCGGGTAACTTTTTTTTCTTCCGGAGTTTGTTTTTGACGTTTTTTCTTGATGGCCCCGCCGATAAAACTGCCGTAATCCTGTTCCAGCTGGTAGAGTTTGGGCAGGGCATATTTAGGAACGATGTAAGCCGGATCGCCGGCATAAATTCCTAAAATGAACGGATCGATGGCATAATCCAGAAAACTTTGTCCCATACGGCGAATGACCATTTCAGACAGCGTTTCGTTAGGGTTCATCCCTTTTTTGCGAAAAGGCTCTCCTAACAGCCGCAGTTTGTCTTTCCAGGTAAACAGGGGCGTTGTTATTCCTCCGATAATTCCCGATGGCAAAGGATGCCATTTCCCATTTTTCCAGATCAGTCTTTTGTTGGCATCGTTTCCGGCAAGCTCCGGCGGACAGCGGTCACCAAGCTCTTCAAAAAATTCAACGGTTTCGATGTTGGCGAGTACGCCGCTGTTGGGCCCCTTTTCGTAGGTAAATCCATTTTTTTGTACGGTTTCGATTACTCCGCCTGCCCGGGCTGTTTTTTCAAAAATATGAAAAGGAATTCCCGCTTTTTTTAAATAAAAGGCTGTGGTAAGTCCCGTAATTCCTGCTCCTATAATTGCTACCTTTTTTTTTGCCATGTTTCGAAAATTACTGTCCTTTATTTTATTGAGGACATCAGGCAAAAGTACAAAATCCGTATCTTTGAGAAAACTTAAAATCTTAAACTATGGAAACAAAAGATACTGCCCTGGAAATTCTGAAAACAGCGATTTTACTTGAACGCAGAGGAAAAGCTTTTTATACACAGGCTGCCCGTAACAGCGAAAGCCCGTCGGCCCGTAAGATTTTTGAAATGATGGCGGAAGAGGAAGATGAGCACATTGATTTTCTAACCCGCCAGGCACAACACTATCTGAAAGATCACACGTTTGTTCATCCGGAACCGCATCCGGAAGAAGAGGATGCCAATCTTGAAATATTAACGGAACAAATAAAAAAAGAAATTAGTGCTGCGGGATTTGAAGCAGCAGCTATTTCGGCAGCCATTGATTTTGAAAACCGCGCGATTAAAATTTACTCCGAGAGAGCCGAACAGGCTACTGATCCGGTAGAAAAAGAAGTATACCAAATGCTGGCCGAATGGGAAAAAGGACACCATCATTTGCTTTATCAGCTTAATGAAGAGCTGAAAGAACAGGTGTGGAACGACAATAATTTTTGGCCGTTTTGATCTGGTATCCGGAAATAAAAAAACGCAGGTCATCCGGCCTGCGTTTTTTTTATGATGTTTGGTTTTTAAATCCCTTCAATAACGGTAGTCCATCCATGGACATCTTCCACAGTACCTTCCTGAATACCACGCAGGTGGTGATATAGTTTTGTGGAAATTGGTCCCGGTTCATCGCCGTATTCCACCGTTTTCCCGGTGGAGTGGTCGGTAATTTTTTTGATGGGAGAAATAATCGCTGCTGTTCCGCAGGCACCGGCTTCTTCAAAGCTGTCCAGTTCGTCAAACGGAATTTTGCGGCGCTCGGTTTTTAATCCGATGTCTTCGGCAATCTGTATCAGACTCATATTCGTGATAGAAGGCAGGATACTGTCTGATTTTGGCGTAACGTAAGTGTTGTCTTTAATGGCAAAGAAGTTGGCCGGACCCGCTTCGTCGATATATTTCTTTTCCAGCGCATCCAGAAAAAGCACCGAAGCAAATCCGCCTTGGTGGGCTCTTTCGCTGGCGCGCATTCCGGCAGCATAATTGCCCCCAACTTTATATTTTCCGGTTCCCAGCGGAGCAGCACGGTCCATATCGCGTACCACTTCTATGGCTACGGGTTTGAAGCCTTCTTTAAAATAAGGACCTACCGGAGTAACAAATACCATGAACAGGTATTCTTCGGCTGGTTTAACCCCGACCTGTGGACCGCTTCCGATCAATAACGGACGAATGTAGAGCGTAGCACCGGTTCCGTAAGGCGGAATAAAACGGGCATTGAGTTTTACCGCTTTTTCTACAGCCTGATAAAACAATTCATCAGGAACCTCTGCCATCATGATTCCATAAGCTGAATTACGCATGCGTTTTGCGTTCTCTTCCCACCGAAATAATCTGACCTTCCCGTCTTTGCCGCGGTAAGCCTTTAATCCTTCAAAAGCTTCCTGTCCGTAATGGAGTGCTGTGGCTGCCATATGTACCGGTACGTATTCCGATGAGGTGATTTCTAATTCTCCCCATTTTCCGTTGCGGTAATAGCAGCGGATATTATAATCTGTTCTTACATATCCGAAAGGCAAATTGCCCCAATCCAAATTTTCTGTAGTGTTCATGATTCCCTTGTTTTGTTTGCTGCGAATTTACACATTTTGACTCAATTGGTGTGGGCTTTTGCTCTTCAAAAATGTTAATTTAAGGGTTTTACGTATGGTTTCTGCCACGCTTAAAAAAATTTTTGAAAAAAAACTTGACATGGCACAGATATTGGAATACATTTGCAAAATGAACATAAGTTCAAAACTAAGTAAGAAAGTACGAATGTTTAACCATAAAAAAAGGAGGTAAAAATGCCAAGAGGTGATGGAACAGGTCCTGTAGGGCAAGGCCCGATGACAGGCAGAGGTTTAGGCCGTTGTGCCGGAAACGACGCACCGGGTTATGGCAACGGATTTTTCGGACGTGGCTTAGGCAGAGGTTTCGGACGTGGACTGGGTTTCGGCAGGGGTTTTGGCTTTGCCGGTAATAACCAGGTTCCCTATAACGAAGCTTCTGAAAAAAGCTGGCTCGAAAATGTGATTAATGCCTTGAAAAATCAGCTGCAAAACCTGGAAAAACGTCGTGATGATCTGGACAAATAATCCATACACGGCCTTTATGAAAAGCAAAGGTGTAATTTTGCGTGGCAAAGTTTGCACCTTTGCTTTTTTTGTTCTCGACTATTGTTAAATAATTGATCTTAACCATGCAAATAGCTATAGCAAGCGGAAAAGGAGGGACCGGTAAAACGACACTCGCTGTCAATCTGGCGGTTTTGTTGTCTGAAAAATTTTCAGGAACCGGTCAAAAAGTATTGTTGGCCGATCTGGATGTGGAAGAACCCAATTCCGGATTGTTCCTGAAAGGTGATTTGATAGAAGAACAGGTCAATTACCGGATGGTTCCCGACTGGAAAGAAGATAAATGTACGCTGTGTAAGCGTTGTGCCAATGTGTGCGAATTCAATGCCTTGGCTTTTCTGGGAATTAGTGTGATGATTTTCCCCGAACTTTGCCATTCTTGCTATGCCTGTTCTGATTTATGTCCGGAAGATGCCCTTCCGATGGAAAAAAGACGCATGGGAGTTACCCGCCGGTACCGGCTGAACGAATCGCTGGAGTTTATGGAAAGCCGGATTGACATTGGGGTGGAACAGGCAACGCCGCTAATTGAGCAAACACGAAAATATATCAAAGAAAATTACGATGACCAGTGGATGGTTTTGCTGGATTCTCCTCCGGGAACTTCCTGTCCGGTGATGGAAGCTGTAAAAGATGCTGATCTGGTGTTGTTAATTACCGAACCTACGCCGTTTGGTTTTCATGATCTGAAATTGGCAATGGATACCATGGGCGAATTAGGTAAAAAATATGCTGTCGTTATCAATAAGTACGGTATTGGTAACGATGAGGTATTGCATTATTGCGAGCAAAAACAAATTCCGGTTATTGGCAAATTGCCGCATCTGACGGAGGCAGCCGTGCTTTATTCAAAAGGGAAAAATATGGTAGATACACTGCCGGCCATCCGGAATGAAATAGAGAAAATTTATTCAGGGATCTTAAAACTGACGGAGGACAGGGCATGAAAGAGATTGTTGTACTCTCAGGAAAAGGAGGTGCCGGAAAAACATCCATTACCGCCGCTTTTGCTGCGTTGGGTGCTAAAGACCTTGTTTTGGCCGATTGTGATGTGGATGCGGCAGATATGCATTTGCTGACAGCACCTGAAATACAGGTTGAAGAAGACTTTTACAGCGGAAAGGTGTACGAAGTGAAAACCGACGGTTGTGTACACTGTTTTAAATGTATGAAAGTTTGTCATTTTGATGCGGTTTCTCATATCGACGGTGAGTTTGTGATTGACCCGATGGAGTGCGAAGGATGTGGTTATTGTTATCAGGTTTGTCCTACACGAACCATTGAGATGCATCCGCGTCTGGCCGGGAAGTTTTATGTCTCTAACACCCGTTTTGGAAATACGCTGGTGCATGCCCGTTTGGGAATTGCTGCCGACAATTCCGGAAAACTGGTAACCAAAGTGCGTGAAGAAGCCAAAAAAATGGCTTTGGAACAGCAGAAAAAATATGTACTCGTTGATGCTTCTCCCGGAATTGGTTGTCCGGTGGTGGCCTCGCTTACCGGTGCGCATTTTGTGGTGATGGTTACCGAACCTACTGTTTCCGGTTTGCATGATCTTTCGCGGGTGTACGAACTCATTCGCAAGCTGAAACTGAAAAGCGGCTGTATTATCAACAAAGCCGATATCAATCCGGAGATGGCAGGACAGATAAAACAGTTCCTGGAAGAAAATGACGTGCCGTTACTGGCAGAGCTTCCTTACGATGTTCGTTTTACCGAGGCGATATCTCAGGCTAAAACCATTGTGGAATATGACCAGGGAGCATTGCGCGAAAAACTGGTAAAAGCCTGGGAAGAAGTGCGGGAATTAACGGATAAATAAGCGTAAGATATTGTTAGTGAAATAAATAATAAAATATATTTGTTAATCAATAAAAAATAAAAACGATGAAAATATTAATTGCAGCCAAAAGAGAAGGATGGGATGCTCCTGTGAGCGACCGTTTTGGACGGGCTCCGGGATTTAGCCTTTATGATGATGCCACCGGTGAACTTACGTGGCATTCCAACGAAGAAAACAAACAAGCCGAACATGGTGTAGGTATCCAGGCAGCACAGCTTGCCGCTACGCTGGGCGCTGATATGGTAATTACCGGAGGGAATTTCGGCCCCAAGGCTGGTGAAGTACTTCAGAAAACGGGAGCCAAACTGGTAGATTATGCCGGTGATATTACCGTGAAGCAAGCCGTGGAGAAATATAAAAAGCGTTAAAATGTCCGGATGACTTGATTCGTATGGATTTTTCCGCTATATTTACCACTGCTAATCATAAAAATCAAGCCTTATGTTTCATTTGAGAAAATATCATGGCGAGCGCGTCCAGTCATTGACTTACGACGACGGAAAAAATCCTTTTTCCGTAGGGATTATCTCTCCGGGAGAATACGAATTTGGTGCCATAAAAAAAGAAGTGACTACGGTAACTTCGGGCATTATCAGCGTGTGGATTGAAGGGGAAGAGCAATGGAAAGATTACAAACCTTTCGAAACATTTACTATCCCCGATCACAAAAATTTTAAATACAAAGTAAACGAAACAAGTTCGTATATTTGCTTCTATAAATAATTAATTCCGGAAGAATTGGAAAAAGGAGCGAAGTTAAATCAGTTTCAGAATGTCGAAGGTGAAAAAGCCATTCTTGAAGCTGTAAATGAACTGAATAAAATGATTGAGGCTCAGCCTGACGATGAAGGTCTGTACTTTGTCCGGGCTGAGCTTTTTTATAAACTGAACCGGTACGGCGAAGCCATGAACGATTACCGGAAGGTAACTGAACTGAATCCTGAAAATAAAGAAGCCGCCGGGAAAATTGATCTGCTGAAAACCATTTTGCGTTATCACAATACGGATATTTATGCCAGCACCAATACCAATATGGATCCCTGGCTCGAATAAATTTTTAATACGATGAAAAAATTATATCCCGAATCGGGCGTTGAACTGAACCCGTTTATTTCCAAACATTACGACACACTGATGAACCTGCTCTCTTTTGGCAAATACAAAGGGTTTATTCATCGGGCTATTAAGGATATGCAAATTCAGAAAGAAGATGCAATTCTGGATTTTGGCTGTGGTACAGGACGCAATGCCTGTTTGATGATGCAATATCTGAGTGACAAAGGTTTTATTACCGGTCTGGATATCTCCGAAGCAATGGAAGTACAGTTCAAGAAAAACTGCAGCCGTTATCCCAATACTGAGTTTTTGAACCATCGCATCGATCTGCCTTTTCAGCTGGATAAAAAATATGATAAGGTTTTTATCAGTTTTGTGCTTCACGGTTTCCCGCAGAATATCCGCGAAAACATTATTCAAAATGCGTTTAATCATTTGAAACCGGGGGGAACGTTCAATATTCTTGATTTTGCTGAATTCGACATGAATGCCATGCCGTTTTATTACCGGATTCCTTTTCAGAAAGGAGAATGTCCGTATGCTTTCGATTTTATTGAACGTGATTTAAAGCAAATGCTTTCCGGTTTTGGCTTTGATGATTTTAAAGAGCATCTTTATTTCAAAAAATATGCCCGGTTGATGGTGGCCCGGAAGCCGGAAAAATCTTAATACGCTGAAAAATGATAAAAAAAGTACACGCCCTGATTTTTCTCTTTTTCTTTTTTCTTACTGCGGAACCTGCTATCCAGGCTTGTACTGTGATTGCGGTGGGGAAAAAAGCATCTGCCGATGGTTCGGTCATTATTTCGCAAACCGATAATGGAGATGATTGCCGCATTCGTGTGGTGCCGGCCATGGATTTTCCGGCCGGAGCCATGATTCCGGTTTACTGGGGAATTCAAAATGTACGGCAGCCGCTGGATAGTTACGGCGATACGTTGGGATTTATTCCGCAGGTGCGGCATACGTATCAATATTTTCATTCGGCTTATTCGCATATGAATGAGCATCAGCTGGCCATTGCTGAAAGTACGACCAGTATGCGGGCCGAATTGCATTTCGACCGGACAAAAAACAAACAAATCATGACGGCGGAGCAGGCGATGATTTTTGCCCTGCAACGTTACACCAAAGCTCGTGATGCGGTGAAATTCATCGGTCATCTGATGGAGAAGTATGGTTTTCTGCCTTCGGATTTTGGAGAATCGGAAACGCTGGTCGTAGCCGATCCAAACGAAGCCTGGGTTTTTGAAGTGGTGGCCGTAGGCCCCGGATGGGATCCTAAATCGGGGAAACCCGGAGCAATTTGGGCTGCCGAGCGGATTCCGGATGATAAAGCCCTTGTCATTCCCAACTGGTTGATCATTAAGCAAATCAACATAAAAGATACGGCCAATTTTATGGCTTCTCCCAATTACAAAAGCTTTGCCATCAAAAAAGGATGGTATAACCCGAAATCGGGCGAACCTTTTGTGTGGCAAAATGTGTATGCTCCCATTCCGCGCGAATGGGCTACCGATCGTTTTTGGCTGTTTTACAGTACGGTAGCGCCTCATTATCGTCATTGGCCTCCGCGCCGGACCAATAATCCTTACGGTGGGCTGGACGATTATCATCAGTATGTGGAGCCGCTCTCCATTTATCCTTTTGCCATCAAGCCGGAAAAAAAGATTTCCGTACGGGATGTAATGGCTTTTCAGCGCTCGGTATATCACGGTACCATTTACGACATGAGTAATGTTCCCCAGTGGTATGTGCCCGGAAAAGACGGAAAAATGGAAAAAAGTCCGCTGGCGACTCCTTTTCCGACAACCGCTATGCGGAAATTGCTGAAGATCAACAATCGTCGTAATGTGGCCAAAGGCGGATACGGCATGATTGCCCAGCTGCGGTCGTGGTTGCCCGATGCCATTGGCGGGGTGTATTGGGTTTATGAAGATAACCAGCATACCGGAATGTATGTGCCGTTGTATTGTGGGATTACATCGGTAAATCCGAAACTGAAAACCTATAATCCGGATAAATACAGCCCGCAATCACTGAAATGGGCTATCGATTTTGTGGATAACCTGCTTTATCTTCGTTGGCAGGATGCTTATCGCGATGTGGTAAAAGCCCGTACTCCGCTCGAAAATAAAATTTTTGCCGACCAACCGGCAGTTGAAAAAGAAGCTTTGGCTTTGTATAAAAAACATCCGAAAAAAGCACGGGAATATCTTACCCGTTATTCGGCAAAAGTGACGGATGAGATTTTTGACCTTTATACCGCATTGCGATTTGAACTGCTTGAAAAATACACCAACAACAAGCAGGGCATTAATTTTCAGTAAATTTAATCGGTTAGGCCAATATTTCTTCCTCTTGCAGGATAACATTTTAGCGCTTCAAACGTTTCACTAATGCATGTTGATAAGTTGTGCATGCATTGAGGAGACGAAAACGACTTCTCCTTACTTTTATTCAAAATTTAGTACTATCCGAATGAATCGTAATCTTCGAAAAGCCGTTGTTTTCTTTTTGTTTCTTACCGGGATTTTGCAGGGTATCCGGGCGCAGGAAACCGATTTTTACCGTGCTCCGGCTGATATTTACCGTAAAGCGGTGGAGTTGTACCGGCAAGCCAATTACGGAGCTGCCGAAAAGATGTTTGATTGGTATGTGAGCCGGTTGCCTGAGAAACAAAACCTGAAAGCCGAAAATGCAGCTTATTATGCAGCAGATTGTGCCGTGAAACTACAGGAAAATGATGCGATGGTACGTTTAAGCCGTTTCATCAGCCAATATCCGGAAAGTGTCTGGATGCCTTCGGTGAAATTTTCCATGGCCGTGGCGTATTTTCGTAATCGCCGATATAGTCAAACACTGAAAGTCCTTCAGCAGATTTCATATAACAAGCTGAATAAGCAACAACAATATCATTACGATTATTTGAAAGGTTATTGTTTGTTAAAGCGGAACAAAACGGATGAAGCACTTCGGCTGTTTCGTAAGGTGATGCATACCCAAAGTCCGTTTGCTGCCCCGGCAGCATATTACTATGGTTATGCTCAGTTGGAAATGAAAAATAATAGTCAGGCGCTTCAGGCTTTTTTGCTGATCAAAGATGATCCGCGTTTTCGGAAAACGGTTCCGTTATATTTGATGCAGTTATATTATCAGCAAAAGGAATATAAAAAAGTAATTTCTGTGGGACAGCAGTTGTTGCCTCATGCCCGGTATAACCAAAAGGCTATGGTAAATCGTTTGATTGCCAACAGTTATTATAAATTGAATCGTTATGCCGAAGCATTGCCTTATTATACCCAATATGTTAAAGAAGCGCGAAGTACTATTGCGCCGGAAGAATCCTATCGGATAGGAATTACTTTTTATGAAAACGGAAAATATGCCGAAGCACTTTATTATTTTCAGCGGGCGGTAGATGCCGGAGGCGAAATCGCCCAGAATGCCTGGTATCATCTGGGGATTTGTTATCAGAAGACCGCACAAATACAAGCTGCCCAGAATGCTTTTGTTTCGGCTTTTCAGGCCAATCCGGCTAATGAAACAGGTGCCGAAGCGTTGTTGGCTTATGCCCGGCTTACCATACGGAATAAAGGTGATCAGAATCATGACGCCATTGCATTGGTACAACAATTTGTGAACAATCCGGAAGTGCCGGAAAATCGCAGGTCCGAAGCGGCAGCTTTATTGGCCCGGCTTTTTGTGAATACACATAATAACATGGCGGCGCTTTCTTCGATCGAAAAATCGGGAGTAAAACAGAAAAGCCTGCAGATTGCTTATCAAAAACTGGCTTTTACCCAGGCCGTTGATTTTTATACCCAGCGACAGTTTTCAAAGGCATTGGTTTATTTTAAAAAAGCGGCTCGCTACAACAGTGATGCCGATATAAAACGGCGCAGTCTTTACTGGCAGGCTTCCTGTTATTACAATCTCGGGCAATATGGCACCGCTATTCGTATGTATAAATACTTTTTGACATCGCGGGGAGCTGTTTCGTCTTCGTTGTATATTCCGGCTTATTACGATTTGGCTTATGCCTATTTCAAACAAAAAAATTATTCGCAGGCGATCGTTTGGTTCAAAAGGTTTTTAAGCCAGCCTTATGATAATCCGACCATGCGGGCAGATGCCAAATTGCGAATTGCGGATAGTTATACGCTATTGGAAAATTACAAGCAAGCGATTCCGTGGTATCGTAAAGTGGTGAGTGCCGGAGCGCGTAATGCAGATTATGCTTTGTACGAAGAAGCGTTTTGTTATGGGGCAGAGGGAGCGTTTTCCAAAAAAGTACAAGTCTTGCAGCAGCTGGTGCAGCGCTATCCCCGATCGCCTTATTATGCACGGGCACTTTACGATTTGGCTACCACTTATGCCAGTTCATTGAATCGTCCCCGTCAGGGAATTGTCTACTTTCAACGTATTGTCAAAGAAAGACCCGCCAGCTCTTATGCCCGGATGGCCCGGGTGAAAATGGGATTGCTTTATTATAAAAACAACCAGTATGATAAGGCGATCCGGCAATTAAAGGCGGTTATTGCAGCTTATCCGGCTTCGGGTGAAGCGCGTGTGGCACTCAGTACACTCGAGAGCATTTATAAAGACAAAGGCGATCCGGCGGCTTATTTTGCCTATGCCCGTACGCTGAGTTTTGTCCAGATATCCAAAAGCCAGGAAGATTCGCTGACGTTTTCGGTAGGAGAAGATGCTTTTCTTTCAGGAAATTGTCCGAAAGCTGAAAAAGCATTGGAGAATTATCTGAAACAATTCCCGCAGGGCGGATTTAAAGTTAAAGCCTGGCATTATCTTGGGCAATGTTATGCCCGTCAGAAAGATACGGTAATGGCTTTGAAATATTTTGATAAGATTATTCAATGGCCGGTTAATGATTTTACTTTGCCTGCGCTGGTAAAAGCAGCCCGGATGGAATATGCCCGGAAAGATTTTAAAAAGGCCGCGGAAAATTACCGGAAGGTGCAGAAGATGGCAGAAGATCCGTCGTTGAAACTGGAAGCGGTAGACGGACAAATGCGGGCTGCTTATCTCTCGGGCAATGAAACGCTTGCAGCAAAAGCAGCCGCTGAAATATTACGGATGCCCGAAGTGAGTGAAGATCAAACGATTTATGCTCATTTTGTGTTGGCTAAAGCGGCCTGGAAAAGTGGAAAATGGAAGACGGCCCAACGTGAATTTGCCATTACCGATAAGCTGAGCAAAGATTATCGCGGAGCAGAATCAAAATATTATCTCGCTCTTCTTCAGTATAAAAACAAAAATTACGATGCCGCCGAGAAATTAATTTATGCTTTGTCTGATCAATATCCCGGAGAAGTTTACTGGGTGGCTAAAGGTTTTATTTTGTTGGCTGATGTATATGTGGCCCGGGGAAATATTTTCCAGGCCAGGGAAACGCTAAAAAGTATTATTGCCAATTATCCGGGGAACGATTTGAAACAAGTAGCCCGTAAAAAACTGGCTGCTTTGCCTGCCGTGAAATCAACAGGCTCTACAAAACAAAACAAAAACAAAAAATAATGACGGTAAGTGTTTTTCAAAATCGAAATATTTTGATGCCGGTGCTGGGGCTTCTGTTTTTTGTAGCTTCTTCGGCCCGGGCCCAGAACCATGCGGATACATTAAGACAAAAACACAACGAAAGTGTGGTGATTTACGGAAGTAGTCGTCCGCGGACAGGTACTGCTCTGAAAGTGGAAAGAAAACCCGAGGTTCCTTCCCTTGCTTTTCCGTCAAGTCCAGTTTCTTCTTCCTTTTTTGATAAAAAAGTGCCTACTGTTTTGCAGCTTCAGCCGGTAAAACCGCTGACACATATACCGGTAGCTGAAAAATTATCTGTTTGGAATAACTTATTGACGCTGGGGTTGGGAAGCCGTATCAGTCCGCTGATGGAATATTACTATTCCGGAGGGAAAGCAAAACGGTACCGGTTAACGGTAGATTTACGGCACCACTCGTCCTTTTTGAATATTAAAGATTATTTGCCTTCTCCTTATACGGATTCGAAAGCCGGAATCTGGTACGACCGTTTTTTCCGGTATCATATTTTGTCTTTTTCCGGCGGATATCAAATCCGGTCTAACCGCTATTACGGATACAATACGGCTGGTGATACTTTGGATTACGATACCAAAGATCCGAACCTAAAACAGTATTATCAGAAAGCTTCTTTTGGGGTGCAGTTTGCCAGTGCTTATCGCACCAACTATAAGTTACATCATTTTTTCCGGGCAGATGCGTATTATCTTTCTGATAAGCACGGCATGTCAGAAACCTATGCCGGTTTTCAGTTCGATTTGCACAAAAGTTTTAAAGTAACCAACATTTTTAATCATCAGCAACTGGGTACGGAAGGTGGGTTCTGTTATTATCAAAACGAAGCGGATGAATTACCGGAAGGTTACCGCTCGGAGGAAGATTATTTTGCCCGTTTCATGCCCTATTTTGATGCCCGTTACGGAATGTTTTCTTTTAAAGCCGGGTTTAATTTCCAGTGGCTTAAGCAGCAGAGTGACAAGTTACATTTCTATCCTTATTTGCATGTTAATGTGAATGTAGCACCGGGGGTATTTTCTTTTTTCGCCGGTGTGGACGGTGGGCTAAACAAAAATTCGCTGGACAAAATGAGCCGGGAGAATCCGTTTCTTTCTTCCATGCAGAAAGATTTCCGGTGGGAGAATACCAAATTTGAAGCCTTTGGCGGCTTCCGCGGCAATATTGCCCGGCGTTTTGGTTTTGAATTCCGTACCGGATATCGTTCGTTTTCCGATATGGCCTATTTCAATCATGATATTTCCCTGAATATTGGCCCGCTTTTTTACACCAACAGCAACGGGGAATATATTGCGTTTAAAAATGCTTATATGGTTTATTATACTTCCGGACATGTGCTGGATTTGAGCGGTAGTCTGACTTATGGAAATGTTCCGGGTTTGGATGTGTGGCTGAAAGGAACGTATCATCAATATTCGCTTGACGATACGGAACATCCGTTATATAAGCCGTTATTTGAGATGCAAATGGGAGTGTCTTATGAGTTGAAAAAAATAAAACCCTGGTTTGAAGTGAATTATATGGCCGAGCGCTGGGCCGAAACCTATCAGTGGAATATCTATTATCCGGAAGATCCTTATTACCGTTTATCGCGTTATTTGGATGTAAACATCGGAGCCGATTATCTTATCGACAAACAACTGTCCGCTTTTATCCGGGTAACCAACCTGCTGAATAAACAATATTTTCGTTATGATGGATATCCGGTAGTTGGCTTGGAAGTTATGGCAGGAATCCGATACCGGTTTTAACGCTTTTTATTTGCGTTAACGGTTGATAACTTTAGGCTTTGGCTGGATGAAAAACGTAAATTAAAACGGGTTTTTTCGTACTTTTGCCTGTTTAAAGGGAGAATTTTTCCAAAGGATAGAAAATTATGACAGACGAACAGAAAAACGCAGCTAATCAGTATGATGCCAGTAATATTACGGTACTGGAGGGCTTGGAAGCCGTACGAAAACGTCCGGCGATGTATATTGGCGATATCAGTGAAAGAGGACTTCATCACCTGGTTTACGAAGTGGTGGATAATTCCATTGATGAAGCCATGGCCGGTTATTGCGATGAAATTTTTGTTACCATTCATAAAGACAATTCCATTACGGTTTCTGATAACGGACGTGGAATTCCTACCGGCATACACGAAAAGGAAAACCGTTCGGCTCTTGAAGTTGTAATGACCGTATTGCATGCCGGTGGAAAGTTTGACAAAGGTTCTTATAAAGTTTCCGGCGGATTGCATGGCGTAGGGGTAAGCTGTGTGAATGCGCTTTCTACCCGGATGATTGCTACCATCTATCGCGAAGGGAAAATATTCCATCAGGAATACGAAAGAGGAAAACCGCTGGAACCGGTAAAAGTAATTGGCGAAACGGATAAAACCGGAACAGAAATTCATTTTATTCCGGATAATACCATTTTTACGGCCACAACGTACAGCTTTGATGTGCTTTCTACCCGTTTGCGCGAGCTGGCTTTCCTGAATAAAGGTATTCGTCTTACACTTACCGACGAACGGCAAACAGATGAGAACGGAAATCCTCTTCAGCAGGTTTTTTACTCGGAAAACGGGTTGGTCGATTTTATTGAGTATCTGGATGAAAATCGCGAAGCACTGATCCCGGAAGTTATTTCCATGGAAGGCGTGAAAAATGGGATTCCCATTGAAGTCGCCATGAAATACAATACATCGTTTACCGAGAATCTCCATTCGTATGTAAATAATATCAATACGCATGAGGGCGGAACGCACCTTTCCGGATTTCGCAGGGCGCTTACCCGGACGTTAAAAAGTTATGCTGAAAAGTCGGGGATGCTGGCCAAGTTAAAGTATGATATCAATGGCGATGATTTCCGCGAAGGATTAACCGCGGTGATTTCGGTAAAAGTGGCGGAACCGCAGTTTGAAGGACAAACCAAAACAAAACTGGGAAACTCTGAAGTAATGGGTGCTGTGGATCAGATGTTGAGCGAACATTTGGCCATTTATCTGGAAGAACATCCCAAGGAAGCCAAAACCATTGTACAAAAAGTGATTTTGGCCGCTACGGCCCGTCATGCTGCACGGAAAGCCCGGGAATTGGTACAGCGGAAAAATGTATTGACAGGCTCCGGTTTGCCCGGTAAGTTGTCAGATTGTTCCGAACGCGACCCGCAAGTATCCGAAATTTACCTTGTGGAGGGTGATTCGGCCGGTGGAACCGCTAAACAGGGGCGTGACAGACGTTTTCAGGCGATTCTTCCCTTGCGGGGAAAAATTCTGAACGTGGAAAAAGCATTGCCTCACCGGATTTTTGAAAGTGAAGAGATAAAAAATATTTATACCGCTCTTGGGGTGCATTTGGGAACAGAAGAAGACAGCAAAGCATTGAATATCGAGAAACTGCGTTACCATAAAATTATCATCATGACCGATGCTGATGTGGATGGTAGCCATATTGCTACGCTGATTTTGACTTTCTTTTTCCGTTACATGCGCGAATTGATTGAGCGCGGGTATGTTTACATTGCCACACCGCCGCTTTATTTGATCCGGAAAGGAAAAACAGAACGTTATTGCTGGACCGAGGAAGAAAGAGCCCAGATTGTGAGTGAGCTTTCTACCGACGGAACGGATAAGGGAATTCATATTCAGCGATACAAAGGTCTTGGTGAAATGAACGCCGAACAGCTTTGGGCCACAACGATGGATCCGGCCCGCCGTACTTTGCGGCAGGTTACCATCGAAAACGGTTCGGAAGCCGATCATGTCTTTTCCATGTTGATGGGAGATGATGTGCCGCCACGGAGAGCTTTCATTGAAGCCAATGCAAAATATGCCAATATTGATGCTTAGGCATTGAGTTTATTATAAAACAAAAGGCTGCCTACAAGGCAGCCTTTTGTTTTGTGACCAGGAAAGGTTGTTAGGGGAGTTGTGGTCCGGCGGCCACCAGACGTTGTCCCTCTTCGGTATCGGTATACTTTTTAAAGTTCTCAATAAACCGTGAAGCCAGGTCTTTGGCTTTTTCTTCCCATTCCGAAGGATTGCTGTAAGTATCGCGCGGATCAAGAATATCCGGATCGACATTAGGAAGGGCCGTGGGCACTTCAAGGTTAAAAATGGGAATGGTTTTGGTTTCTGCTTTTTCAATGGAACCATCCAGAATGGCATCAATGATGGCGCGGGTGTCTTTGATGGAGATTCGTTTGCCGGTTCCGTTCCAGCCCGTATTTACAAGATAAGCTTTCGTATTATTTTGCTCCATCTTTTTTACCAGCTCTTCACCGTATTTTGTGGGGTGAAGCGACAGGAAAGCCTCTCCAAAACAGGCCGAGAAAGTCGGTTGCGGACTGGTAACTCCCCGCTCGGTACCGGCCAGTTTGGCGGTAAATCCGGATAAGAAGTGGTATTTTGTCTGCTCTTTGGTCAGCTTGGAAACCGGAGGTAAAACACCAAAAGCATCTGCACTCAGGAAAATAACCTTTTCGGCGTGTCCGCCGCGTGAAACCGGTTTTACAATGTTTTTGATGTGGTAAATCGGATAAGAAACCCGTGTGTTTTGGGTAACCGAATCGTCATCAAAATCAATTTTTCCATTTTCATCCACCGTAACATTTTCAAGTAAAGCATTGCGTTTGATGGCATTATAAATATCGGGTTCTGCTTCTTTGTCGAGATGGATTACCTTGGCATAACAACCGCCTTCGAAATTAAATACTCCGTTGTCATCCCATCCGTGTTCGTCATCACCGATGAGCAACCGTTTCGGGTCGGTGGAAAGGGTGGTTTTTCCGGTGCCGGATAAGCCGAAAAAGATGGCGACATCGCCTTTTTTTCCCATGTTGGCCGAACAGTGCATCGAAGCCATTCCTTTTAACGGCAGATAGTAGTTCATCATGGCAAAAATGCCTTTTTTCATTTCACCGCCATACCAGGTTCCGCCGATAACCTGCATTCTTTCGGTCAGATTAAATGCCGTATAGACTTCTGAATTCAGGCCGTGTTCCTTCCATTTTTTATTGACCGTTTTCGATGCATTCAGGACTACAAAATCAGGTTCACCGTAATTTTCCAGTTCTTCTTCCGTAGGCCGGATAAACATATTTTTTACAAAATGGGCCTGCCAGGCTACTTCGGTGATAAAACGGACTTTCATCCGCGATGCTTTATCTGCACCGCAAAAACTATCCATTACAAAAAGTCTTTTTCCCGAGAGCTGACGTGCTGAGGTTTCTTTCAGGTCTTTCCAGATTTCAGGTGAAATGGGCTTGTTATCATTGGGTGAAATCGGATTGTTCCACCAGATGGTATCCCGGGTAACGTCATCCATGACAATGTATTTGTCTTTTGGTGACCGTCCCGTAAAAATGCCGGTCATTACATTGACGGCTCCCAGTTCGGTAACCTGCCCTTTTTCATACCCCTCTAAACCGGGTTTGGTTTCTTCTTCAAAAAGTGTTTCATAAGACGGATTATGTAAAATTTCTTTTACATCATGAATTCCGTATTGGTTTAACGCTGATCTTTCCATAAGATTAATGATATTAATGATAAATTTTTTGTGCTAAGATATGGATAAATGAAACATAGTGCATATTAAATTTATTTGAAATGAAGAAAATTGTGAAAAATTCACGATTGTGATTTGTCGGATGGTATTTTTTTATTGTCCGGCAGAATGCATCATATTTCAAGTATTCCATTCTCCTATTTCAACGGTTAAACGTGTTATCTATTGCTTCTGTGATAAGGAAGAATTTTAAGTTTGTATAGCGGTTTTGAAACGGATTAATCATCAAGAGACTTTGATTCAGTTTGTAATTTGCTTTCTAAAGGGTAATTCAGGTATAATATGTACTTTTGCACTCCCCAAACGGATTTCTGAATAACCGGTAGAACAAGGTTTGAAAAATTTGAATATTGGCCGGTATAACGGAATCATTTTGACGGGAATAGCACAAGAAAGAAACATGAAATATTTTATTTTACAGTTGGGATGCCAGATGAACATTTCGGATGGCGAAAGAGTACAGCGGGTGCTGGATGAAATGGGTTTTGAGCCAACCGATAGGGAAGAGGAAGCCAATTTGTTGGGGGTTATTGCCTGTTCGGTGCGGCAAAAAGCCATCGATAAAGTGTATTCCCGTATTCAGAAATGGAACCGGTGGAAAAATAAAAAAAACCTGATCACCTTTGTTACCGGTTGCGTTTTGCCGGCTGACCGTGAAAAATTCCTGAAGCAGTTCGATTTGGTATTTACCATGAATGAATTGCCCGAATTGCCCACCATGATTCATCAGTATGGTATCGTAACACCCGCCGGAATGCAGGCGATGGATAAAGGGCTGCAGGAAATGGAATGGCCCGAAAAAGAAAGCCGGAATGAAGCGGCTTTTCGGATGAAAAAAGCGGCTTTGCCCGTGGAAACGGAAAAAGAAAAACATCCCGAGAAGGGCATTGAAGAATTCTGGCACATCACCCCAAAATATGGTTCGGGATGGGAAGCGTATATTCCTATCCAAAACGGATGTAATAAATTTTGTACGTATTGTGCGGTTCCTTATACCCGGGGACGTGAAGTATCGCGTCCTTCCGGTGAAATTATGGACGAATTGCGCCATTTGGTGGAAAATGGATATAAAAGCATTACCCTGCTGGGGCAGAATGTCAATTCTTACGGACTGGATAAAAAAGGAGAAGAAGTCTCTTTTGCCGAGCTTTTGCAAATGATTGGCGAGTTTGGAAACCAGAGAAAAGAGAAATTTTGGGTCTATTTTACTTCGCCGCATCCGCGGGATATGACCGATGAAGTAATTGAAGTAATTGCCCGGTATCCTTGTCTGGCCAAACAAATTCATTTGCCCATACAATCGGGTGATGATGCCATGTTGGTACGGATGAACCGGAAACATACGGTGGAACGGTACCGTCATATTGTGCAAACCATTCGCCGGTTGATTCCTGAAGCGACGCTGTTTACCGATATTATTGTCGGTTTTACCGGCGAAACGGAAGAACAGATTGAAAATACCCGTCGGGCGATGGAAGAATTTCAATACAACATGGCTTATATCGCACAATATTCACCCCGACCGGGCGCAGTGAGTTCGCGTTGGGCCGATGATATCCCAAAAGAAGTGAAAAAAGCCCGTTATCATATGCTTACTGAAGAACTGATGAAGCATTCGCTGGCTTATAATCAAAGTTTAATCGGAAAAACGATGACCGTTTTGGTGCGTGGGAAAGACCGGAAAAACGGTTACCTGTCGGCATTGACCGAAGGGAAACTGATTGTGCGTTTTGCTTCGGATGATGAAAAACTCATCGGACAGTTTGTACAGGTGAAAATACATAGTGCTGCTTCTTTTTCGATGGAAGGAGACTTGGTTGCTGTTGAAAAATCGGAACCGGTAAACAGAAGATGATGAAGAAAAAAATTGCTTTTAAAACACTGGGGTGCCGGTTAAATTTATTTGAAACGGATGCACTGATTTCAGAATTCACCCAAATGGACTACGAAGTCGTTGACTTTTCGGAAGATGCCGATGTGTATGTGGTAAATACCTGCACGGTAACCAACCAAAGTGACCGGAAGTCAAAACAGGTGATGAATCAGGTTTTCCGGAAACATCCGGAAGCGTTAAAGATTGTAACAGGCTGTATGGCTACCAATTACAAGGAGAGCCTGGAAGAGGGGGAAAAAGTCGATTTTGTTGTGGATAATGACCATAAATCGGCCATTCCTTCTTTGGTGGAAGCCTGGACACAGGGTGAAGTGGTGACACCCGACCGTTTTGAAAAAGATCTTTTTGGTTATGAAGCGGCAAAGACCACGTTACACACGCGTAGCCTGATTAAGATTCAGGATGGCTGTAATAATTTCTGCACGTATTGTATTATTCCTAAAGTTCGTGGCCGGGCAACCAGTCGGCCGGTAGCTGATGTGCTTGAAAACATCCGTCAGGTCGTGGAATTTGGGTTTAAAGAAGTGGTGCTGACCGGAGTGAATATTGGCCGGTATCAAGATGGAGATACTGATTTTGAACAATTGGTGGAAAAGATCCTGGAGCTTCCGGGTGATTTCCGGTTGCGAATTTCTTCCATGGAGCCGGACGGCTTTACCGAGAGTTTTTTCCGTTTGTTTTCTCATCCCAAACTTGCTCCGCATTTGCATTTGTGTTTGCAAAGTGGTTCGGAAACGATTTTAAAACGGATGCGACGCATGTACACCGCACAATTGTTTGAAGAAATGGTGGCTGAAATCCGCCGGCGCTATCCTGATTTCCATTTGACCACTGACATTATTGTCGGATTTCCGGGTGAAACGGAAGCCGATTTTCAGGAAAGTGTAGCCATGGCCAAACGATTACAGTTTGGACATATCCATACGTTTAAATACAGCATACGGAAAGGAACCCGTGCAGAACGTATGCCCGATCAGATTCCGGAAAAAGAAAAAAACCGTCGTTCTGCAATTATTCGCAGCCTGTCGGATGAAATGAAACTGCGTTACCGGAAATCATGGATTGGCAAAGAACAGACTGTACTTATCGAACAATTCAATGAAGAAGGTTTTGCTTTGGGTTATGGTGAACATTATATTCCGGTTCTTATCCAGCAAAAGGGGTTGGAACACAATCGGTTTTACCGGGTAAGGCTTACCGGTGTCGTTTTGTTGGACGAACCGGTGTTGACCGGAGAGATAAAAACAGAATAAATATGAAAAAAAGATAGAAAGTCTTTTTTATATTAAAAGTTTATTTAATTTTGCAGCCCCAAAAGGAATTATAAAAACAATAATTAGAATTATGGCTAATCATAAATCAGCTCTCAAAAGAATCAGACAAAACGAAAAGAGAAGAGTGCATAATCGTTACTATGCCAAAACAGTACGTAATGCAGTGAAGAAATTCAGAGCACTGACCGACCCAAAAGAAGCTGCCGAGCAGATGCCCAGACTGTATGCAATGATTGACAAACTGGCAAAGAAAAAAATTATTCATAAGAACAAAGCGGGCAATCTGAAATCAAAGATTACCAAACATGTGAATAAATTGGCCTAAAAGAAAAAATCTGTTACCATAATAGGAATCCGGGTATTAACCAATGCCCGGATTTTTTGTTTTTACCCAGTTGCTTTGCCCGTGCATAAAAGATGAATGCTGGTTTTCCACAGCAAGAAAAATCATCGGGTTTTGTTTGGATTATCTTTTGGTACAAAGTTTAATTTCTTACTTTTGACTTCCCAAATCCGGATTGTTTATGGAGAACTATATTGTTTCAGCACGAAAATATCGTCCGTCTACTTTTGCGCAGGTTGTAGGGCAGGATGCCATTACTTCTACCTTGAAAAATGCCATTGTTACCGGACATTTGGCACAGGCTTTTCTTTTTACCGGTCCGCGTGGAGTGGGAAAAACAACCTGTGCCCGCATCATGGCAAAAACCATTAACTGTCTGAATCCAACCCCTGACGGTGAGCCGTGTAACGAATGTGAATCGTGCCGTGCGTTTAATGAAAATGCCTCTTTTAATATTCATGAACTGGATGCCGCTTCCAATAACTCAGTAGATGATATCCGGAATCTGGTCAATCAGGTACGTATTCCGCCTCAATCAGGAAAATACAAAGTGTACATTATTGATGAGGTACACATGCTCTCTACTGCGGCTTTTAATGCTTTTTTAAAAACGCTGGAGGAGCCTCCGTCATATGCTAAATTTATTCTGGCGACCACCGAAAAACATAAAATTATACCCACTATTCTTTCGCGTTGTCAGATTTTTGATTTTCGCCGTATTCAGGTGGAAGACATTGCCAATCATTTGGCTTTTGTTGCCCGCAATGAGGGAATTGAAGCGGAGGAAGAAGCGTTGCATGTTATTGCCCAAAAAGTGGACGGCGCTTTGCGCGATGCCCTTTCGACCTTCGATCAGATTGTAAGTTACAGCGGGAAAAAAATTACGTACAAAGATGTTATCGAGAATCTGAATATCCTGGATTATGAATATTATTTCCGGGTTACCGATGCATTGCTAAAAGGAGAATTCACCGCGCTTTTACTTATTTTGGATGAAATCCTGCAAAACGGTTTTGACGGACAGGATTTTTTAAGCGGGTTAAATGACCATTTTCGGAATCTGCTGGTTGCAAAGAATAAAACAACCGCCAAATTACTGCAAACCAGTCCGGCACTCCGGAAACATTACGAAGAGCAAGCCGCTCGCTGTAGTACAGCCTTGCTTTTTCAGGCACTTGACATTTGTAATCAATACGATTTGGATTATAAATCAAGTAACAATAAGCGGTTGCATGTGGAGATTGCGCTTACCCGCCTGAGTACACTGGCCAAAGGAATGCCATCGGTAACCGAAGAACAGACGGTTTCTGTTTCCACTGAGAAGCCGCCGGTTTATGAAAAAACGGTTACGCCGTCTCCGGAAAAAGTTCCTGTTGCCGGAAAAGAAGAAAAACCGGTCATGCCACAGGAAAAACAACCGGTTTCTTCCGATTTGTCTGAACCTAAAGAAGAGCCGCCTGTTGAAAAAACAGTTCCTCCCCAAGTGTCTGTTGAAAAGGACAAAAAAACTCCGGAACCCGCTCCTCAGGAGAAAACTTTTACGCCTCCGACAACCCAAAAAACGACCAAGCCGGCAACAGAAAATGGGGCTTCTGTAGGGGCAAAACGCAGCAGTATGCGTAATATCTCAATTAAAGAAACCCTTCAGGCTTTGAGAGCAAAAGAGAATGGGAAAAAAGAAGGAGACGAACCGGTAATTGCCACGCCTTTTTCGCAGGAAAAACTGGAAACGGTATGGCAACAATTTGTTGAAAGTTACAAAAGCCGGTCGCCCAGTTTTGCACTTACGCTTTCAAAGGGAAATCCGGTGGTAAAAGAGAATTTCCGGATTGAATATCATGTCCCCAATATTGTAATCAAAGAAGACAAGCTCAATGTCAATGTTCTGCTTGATTTTTTGAAAAAAGAACTCAACAATAACCAAATTACGCTTGATGCCATTGTGGATACGCAGATGGTAAAAAAAGAAGCTTATACTGATCGTGAACGTTTTGAGAAGCTTTCCAAAGAATATCCTGTGTTAAACCAGTTAAAAGATAAGCTGGATCTGGAATTTGGTTTTTAACGATAATTATTTGATTGTCAGTTTGTTTTTGTCGGGTATGTCCGTAAAAATAAAAAATGGAATCCGGCTTAAAATTTAAAAGAAAAATTCCTAATTTTGCAGCCTTGTTTTAAAAGGTCCGAGGTTGGCGTAAAGTTTTATTCGTCAATTTTTTAAAACAAGTAAAAAGTATGGTTTAACCCGTTTCATTTTCACAAGTATCGGACGGTTGAAATGAAACACAAGTTATTTTTAATGTCAGATAACGAAAAAAACATCAACGAAACTCCCGAAAAGGAAGCTCCCGTAGATGAAACTAAAGCAGCAGAAGTAAAAAAAGAAGAAGTAACTGCTGAAGAACCCCAAAAAGAAGAAGTTGCCGCAGAAGAAACGGCAGCAGAAAAAGCCGAAGAGCCTAAAGCTGAACCCGTTGCACAACCGGAAGCAGAAGTAAAAGAAGCTCCGGCCGAAGAAGCAAAAACGGAAGAAAAAGCGGAAAAAACCGCCGAACCGGAAGAGTTCGACTGGGATGCGCTGAACACCAAACAAGACAGCTATTCCAAAGAAGAACGGGCTAAGTTGGAAGAAGTTTATTCCAAAACACTCAGCTCGATTACCGAACACGAGGTGATTGAAGGAAAAGTGGTTTCTATCAATTCCCGTGAAGTAGTCGTTAACATTGGCTATAAATCGGATGGTGTGCTTCCTTATAACGAATTTCGTTACAACCCCGATTTAAAAGTGGGTGATACGGTAGAAATTTATGTTGAGAATCAGGAAGATGCCTCTGGCCAGATGATTCTTTCTCATAAAAAAGCCCGTATCCTGAAATCGTGGGAACGTATTAACGAAGCATACGAAAAAGAAGAGATTATTAACGGTTATGTAAAAAGCCGTACCAAAGGTGGTTTGATTGTTGATGTATTTGGCATTGAAGCTTTCCTCCCCGGTTCACAGATTGATGTGAAACCCATCCGCGATTACGATGTGTTCGTGAATAAAACCATGGAATTCAAAGTGGTGAAAATCAATCAGGAGTACAAGAATGTGGTGGTTTCGCACAAAGCATTGATCGAAGAAGAACTGGAAGCTCAGAAAGTAGAAATTATTGCCAAGCTCGAAAAAGGACAGGTTCTGGAAGGAACTGTCAAAAACATTACCTCTTACGGTGTATTTATTGACCTGGGTGGTGTGGACGGTTTGATCCATATTACTGACCTTTCATGGGGCCGGATTAATCATCCTTCTGAAGTAGTAGAACTTGACCAGAAACTGAAGGTGGTTATTCTTGACTTTGACGAAAACAAAAAACGGATTGCCCTTGGTCTGAAACAGTTAACCCCGCATCCGTGGGATTCGCTGGATCCGAACCTGAAAGTAGGCGACAAAGTAAAAGGAAAAGTAGTGGTGATTGCCGATTACGGTGCTTTCATCGAAATTTCTCCCGGAGTGGAAGGACTGATCCATGTTTCGGAAATGTCATGGTCGCAGCATCTGCGTACTGCTCAGGATTTCCTGAAAGTAGGCGACGAAGTGGAAGCTGTGATTTTAACACTCGACCGCGAAGAGCGTAAAATGTCGTTGGGTATGCGTCAGCTGATTCCGGATCCGTGGAAAAATATTCGCGACCGTTATCCGGTAGGTTCCAAACATACTGCTACTGTTCGTAATTTCACCAACTTCGGCATTTTTGTTGAGATTGAAGAAGGTGTGGATGGTTTAATTCACATCAGCGACCTTTCCTGGTCGAAAAAAATCAAACATCCGGCCGAATTTACCAAAATCGGTGAAAAAATAGATGTGGTAGTTTTGGATGTAGACGAAGAAAACCGTCGTCTGAGCCTGGGACACAAACAACTCGAAGAAAATCCGTGGGATGTTTTCGAAACCGTCTTTACTCCAGGATCGGTTCATGAAGGTACTGTCATTAATGTTTTAGACCGGGGTGCTGTGGTTGCTTTGCCTTATGGTGTGGAAGGCTTTGTTCCTACCCGTCATATGAAAAAAGCCGACGGTACTTCCCTGAAAGTAGACGACAAAGTGGATTTCAAAGTCATTGAGTTTTCCAAAGACAATAAGAAAATCATTTTGTCGCATCTGGAAACCTATCAGGAACCGGAAAAACGGAAAGGTTCAGGCAAAGAAGATGTGAAGAGTACAAAACGTGCGGTGAAAAAATTGAACGAGAAACTGGAAAAAACCACACTCGGCGATTTGGACGTTTTGGCTAATCTGAAGTCAGACCTTGAAAAAGAAGAAAAGAAAAATAAATAATCATTATTCTTTTCGTCATAAAAAATCCCCTTCTTACCGGAAGGGGATTTTTTTATTGGAAGTCTTGATGTTTTAAGAGGTTGGGTTTGTCTATTTATACCAATTGTATTTTAAAATGTTCTTTTAGCGCATTTTGATTTTCAATCGGTATTATTTAGCAGCATCTTTTTTAAGATCTGTTTTTCTCCCACTTTAAGTACAACAAAATAGATTCCTGGTTTTTGATTTTTTGGGGTGAAAGTTATTTGATGTTCTCCCGGAAATTGTTCGCCATGGTACAAAACAGCTACTTTTTGTCCCAACATATTCAAAACCGTAAGCGTTACCGGTATTTTTGTTTTGCTTTCGGGTAATATGTAGGTAATGGTCGTCCGATTTTGGAAAGGGTTGGGGGCGTTTGATAAAGCAAAATCTTTTTGTTTTGTTGGTTCTGATATTCCGGTTAGTGATGTCTTAGAAGTATAAACACCGTTATTGGTTGTTCCGTAATAAAAATTTCCTTTGGAATCGAATGCCATGCACTGAACATTCTTGTTCGCGCTGCCCATGTCGATAGCTTGCCAACTGGCACAACTGTCAGATGAAAAATAGATTCCGGAAAGCGTGGACGCATAATATTTATTATCTGTTGTACGAATCAGATCGGTAACATACTTTTCGCCCATCCCGGTCTGACTTTCTGACCAGTTGTTGTAAAAGATATCATAGGTAAAGATTCCGTTGGAAGTGGCGGCATAAACATAATTTCCATGTTGAATTAAGCGAACAAAACGGAAATTTTTCAAAGAGTCTTGTGCAATATCTGTCCATGTTTTTCCTCCATCGTTTGAAGCATAAATACCTTGGTAGGTTCCGGCATAAATATTGTCATTATCGTCAGTCGTAATGCAGGTTATGGTGCCAAGATCATTGTCTTCGTTAAGCTTTGTCCACGTCAGCCCATTATCCGCTGACCGGTAAATTCCATCGGCAGTTGCTTTTAGCAGGTCTCCGTTTTTGTCAAAAACAAAATCATAAATTTGTTGTCCTGAATATTCTCGGTTAATAAACCATGTATGACCCTGATCGTTAGAGTAGTAAAGTCCGGTCATTGTTCCTGCGTAGATTTTTCCGTCGGTTGTTTGCAAGAATTTTGAAACGCGATCTTCAAAATCAATACCTACATCCATACGGAGAGTAGGTTCCCACGAAATTCCGTCGTCTTTAGTGCGTATGACTCCTCTTCCCGAGCTGATGAGTAGATAATTTTCCAGTGGTAATACAGCATAAACCGGTACTTCAGTAATACCTGTATTCGCTGTTCCCCAAGATGTTTGTCCGATTTCACAGGCATTTATCCCGTAAAGAGTAGCAGCATAAACGGAATCCGCCATGATACATACTGCAGGAACATAAGCTCCGAGCAGGCCAGTGTTAATTTGTTGCCAGTTATCGCCGCGGTTAGAAGAGTAATAAACGCCGCCGGCTGAGCCGAGAAAAATATGACCACCATCGTCAATGGTAATATCAAGGCAAGATTGATAAAGATTCAAATTTTCCCAGGTTTGGTCTTTTAAGTTATATCGAAAAACTCCGTTGTCACTTCCGGCAATGATCAGGCTGTCGGTCATATTTGCTCCAATAGTGTTAAGACTTCGGAATTCGGGCCAGCCATTTTCCAGTTTTTCCCAGGTTTCCCCTCCGTCATTAGACATCATGCGGTCTACAAAAACCGTCTCATTATTACAGGTAATGTGATATTTATAAGAAGAATAACCTAATGTAGTAACTTCAGAAAAAATAGTGTCACCGGCTTTGCCCTTGAAAAGACCTTCGCCTTGTACACTGACAAAAATTACTCCGGATGATAAAATGCCAATATCATTTACAACGCCATCAGTAAATCCTGTGATTTTGTTCCAATGGTCGGCCCTTCTTTCGTAAAGGCCATTGCTGGTACCTGCATAAATCTGATCTTTGGAATAGGCTACAATTTTATTGACTGTTAACCCGTCCAGTTCTTTCTCCCAGTGTTTTCCGTGATCTGATGAGCAGTAAATGCCAGTATTGGTTCCTGCATATAGAGTGACTGTTCCCACGTTGGCAATGGTATTTACGGTGCCTCCGTATAAATTTTTTAGCGATTGAAACTGGAAATTTTGGGAATAACTGTATGAGATGGTTATAAGAAAGAATATTACTGCAAAATACTTTTGTAGATATTTTTTCATAGTACCTCCTTTTTTAATAAAAAATATACTTATAAATCAAAGTGCTTTTGGATTGAAATGAACCAAAAGCGCATACCGGTATTGCAGCACACAATCTTCATTTAAACAGTTGGTTACGTGCTTTCAAATATATAAATATTTGAAAAAGATGTCAAGAAAAACAATTAAGATTTTTGTTTCACCGCAGGTTCAAGCACTAATACGTTAGATCACGCGATATAATTAAAGGAAATGCGCAAGTCAACTCACAAATAGACAATTATGTCAGAATAAA
Organism: Candidatus Sulfidibacterium hydrothermale; assembly: GCF_020149915.1. Classification (GTDB taxonomy): domain Bacteria; phylum Bacteroidota; class Bacteroidia; order Bacteroidales; family F082; genus Sulfidibacterium; species Sulfidibacterium hydrothermale. The sequence continues at coordinate 2,644,308 of NZ_CP083760.1, read as the reverse complement.
ATTTGATATAGAAAACAAATTGTAAATGTCAACCTTGAAAGGAATGATGGTTTACTTTTTTCCTTTGTGCTCCAGTGCTGCTTTTACAAAATGGACAAAAAGCGGATGGGGTTGTTTTACTGTACTGCGGTATTCCGGGTGGAATTGTACCCCTATAAACCACGGATGGTCTTTTATTTCAATAATTTCCACCAGGTCTTCTTCCGGATTAATTCCGGCCAGCCGTACTCCGTTTTTTTCAAAAGCGTCGCGGTAAGCATTATTAAATTCATAGCGGTGGCGGTGACGTTCACGGATCATTTCTTTACCATAAGCGGCATAACTTTTTGATTCCCGGTTGAGCTTGCAATTATAAGCTCCGAGACGCATGGTGCCGCCGAGATTCTTGATCTTTTTCTGGTTTTCCATGATATCAATCACCGGATAGGGTGTGTCGGGATCCATCTCGGTAGAATGGGCGCCTTTTAAATGCAGTACATTTCGCGAAAACTCGATAACGGCACATTGCATGCCAAGACAAATACCCAAAAAAGGAATTTTATTTTCGCGTGCATAACGGATGGCTTCAATTTTCCCTTCAATTCCCCGGTTGCCAAATCCGGGTGCTACAAGAATTCCGTCCAGTCCTTTCAGAAGTTCTCTGGCATTGTCAGCGGTAATATTTTCCGACTGAATCCGCCGGATATTTACTTTGGTCTGGTTCATGGCTCCACCATGAACAAAAGCTTCGTTAATGGATTTATACGCATCTTTCAGCTCAATGTATTTTCCTACCAATCCGATATTGACTTCGTATTTTGGATTTTTCAGGTTGTTTAAAAAGCGTTTCCAGTTGTCTAAATCCACTTTTTCCGGTATCGGAGTGTTGGTTTTTTTCAATACTTCCACATCCAGCTTTTCTTCCAGCATCATCAGCGGGACATCATAAATGGTTTCTGCATCGAGCGATTCAATGACCGAAGAAGGACGAATATTACAAAACTGGGCAATTTTATGTTTAATGCCTTCGTAAAGTGGTTTTTCGGTTCGGCAGACGATAATATCCGGCTGTACTCCCTGTTCCAGTAATTTTTTTACTGAGTGTTGGGTAGGTTTTGATTTCAGCTCACCAGCTGCCCGCAAATAAGGTACCAGTGTTAAATGAATGACAACGCAGCGGTTTTCCAGTTCCCATTTCATCTGACGAACGGTTTCCACAAACGGGAATGACTCGATATCACCAACAGTACCGCCGATTTCAGTAATGACAAAATCATATTTTCCGGTTTGTCCCAGCAAGCGTACACTGCGTTTGATTTCGTCAGTAATATGCGGAATTACCTGTACTGTGGTGCCGAGGTATTCTCCCCGGCGTTCTTTGTTAATCACATTTTGGTAAATCCGGCCGGTGGTTACGTTGTTGGCTTGTGAAGTGGGGGTATTCGAAAAACGTTCGTAATGTCCGAGATCAAGATCCGTTTCCGCTCCGTCGTCAGTAACATAGCATTCGCCGTGTTCGTACGGATTTAGTGTTCCGGGGTCAATGTTAATGTACGGATCTAATTTTTGAATGGTAACCGAGAATCCTCTTGCCTGCAGTAATTTAGCCAAAGAAGAAGAAATAATCCCTTTCCCCAACGAGGAAGAAACACCTCCGGTAACGAAGATGTATTTAACATTTTGATCCATGATGATACGCTGCTGAATTTGAAAGCACAAAGAAACGATTTTTTCGTGAACCAATGGGGAAAAGCGGGTCACAGTTTTTGAAAAATTATCAACGTTGCCGGTTTAAAAGTATCAGAAAGAACTGTTTTTCATGTTTTGTCAAGTAATGAATTTTTTTGATGAAGAAAAACAGATGCTGCCAGCAGACAACGGAAATGAAGATCAAGGAAAAGTAAACAGTTGCACTTGTTTTATCCTTCAGGCTGTTGATTTTCGCTACCTTTGTCGCGATGATTTATCCGGAAAATTTTGAACATAAAATCGGTTTTGATACTCTTCGTTTGCTGCTTGCCGAAAATTGCATCAGCGAAATCGGGCGGGAATATGTGGATAAAATGCGGTTTTCGTCTCGTTTGCCGTTAATTGAGAAGATGCTGCTGCAAACCGGTGAGTTTATCCAGATCATCGAAACCGGGAAACATTTTCCTGCACAAAATTATTTTGATCTGCGAAGCGGACTGGAACAGCTGAAAGTTCCCGGTTCTTATCTTTCACAGGAAATGCTGTTTGATCTGAAAGGTTCTTTGCAAACACTTCAGGATATTCAGGAATTTTTTCAGCATACTGAAGAAGATGCCTTTCCGCAATTGAAACTTCCGGCAGCTGAGATTACTGTTCCCGGGGAAATTTTGCTGCATGCCGGCCGTATTATTGATGACAAGGGGGAAATAAAAGATACTGCTTCTGAAAAACTGGCTGCTATCCGGGTGAAACTGTCACGCAAGCAACGGCAGGTGATGCAGGAAGTACGCAAGGCTTTTTCACAGGCAAAGAAGTCGGGATGGCTTCCCGAAAATGCCGAAATCACGCTGCGCAACGGACGGGCGGTGATTCCTGTTAAAGCGGCGGATAAAAGGGCATTGAAAGGAATTATTATTGATGAGTCGGCCACCGGACAAACGGTTTTTATTGAGCCGTTAAACAGCTTCGAAGTCTCTAACGAGATTCTGGAACTTGAAAGTGAAGAACGCCGGGAGATCATTGCCATACTGACCCGTTTCAGCGACCGGCTGCGGCCGTATATCGATTCGCTGATAAAGTCATACCGGGTGTTGGGACTTTTTGATTTTATTCGTGCCAAGGCATTGTTCTCGAAAAAAATCGAGGCTTCTTTGCCCATGTTGACTCATGAACGTCATCTTTATCTGAAAAAAGCAGTTCATCCTTTGCTGTTTCTTGCTCATAAAGATTCGGGAAAAACAGTGGTACCTCTTGATATGGAACTTACCAAAGAAAATCGCTTGTTGTTGATTTCCGGACCCAATGCAGGGGGGAAATCGGTTTGTTTGATGACGGTGGGATTATTACAATACATGTTGCAATGTGGGTTGCCGGTTCCGGTTTCGCCTGACAGTAAGTTTCCTGTTTTTGAAAATATTTTCATAGACATAGGAGACGAACAGTCGCTGGAGAATGACCTGAGTACTTACAGCTCGCATCTGCTGAACATGAAATATTTTTTACAGCATGCCAACAGCCGGAGCCTGGTTTTAATTGACGAATTTGGTACGGGTACCGAACCGCAACTGGGATCTGCTATTGCTGAAGCCGTTTTGGAGCAGTTGGTGCATAAACAGACTTTTGGTGTGCTCACAACGCATTACACCAGCCTGAAATTGGCTGCCGACCGGCTTGATGGCGCACAAAACGGAGCCATGCTTTTTGATGTGGAAGCTTTAAAACCGTTGTATCGGTTGAAAACGGGGAAGCCGGGCAGCTCTTTTGCCTTTGAGATAGCACGGAAAATAGGATTTCCGCAGGATGTGCTGAATCGTGCCCGCAAAAAAAGTGGCGGAAAGCACTTGCGTTTTGATACCCAGCTTCAACAACTTGAAGCGGATAAAATTAATCTTTCGCAAAAAGAAAAAGAACTTGCTGAAGCCGATGTCACACTTTCGCAACAGATTGAAAAATACCGGCATTTGACCGAACAACTCGAAAAAGAAAAAAAACAGATTCTTCAGCAGGCAAAAGAAGAAGCATTGGAAATTGTCCGGCAGTCGAACCGTATGATCGAAAATACCATCCGGCAAATCAGGGAAGTACAGGCTGAAAAGGAAACCACACAAAAATTGCGTAAGCAACTCGAAAAACATAAAAGTCAATTAGAGAAATCATTAACAGCTTCACCCAAAACAAAGTATAAAAAAGAGAATTCCCGTAAATCGAAAAACAGGAAAGAGCAGCCGGAAAAAGTGGAAATTTTACCGGATAGACCTTTGCGTCCGGGCGATTTTGTTTTGGTAAAAGACAGCAATACTGTAGGCGAAGTGGTTTCCGTTGAAGGTAAAGACTGTTATGTCAATGTCAATAATATCCGTCTGAAGATTGCCCGGGACAAATTGCAGAGAACAGATAAAAAGCCGGTAACAAAATCACCAAAAGTCAGTCATTCGGGTGTAATGCGTGAGATCAATCAAAAAGCCGCTCACTTTGAACTGACGCTTGATCTGCGTGGCAAACGGGCTGATGAGGCTATGGCGCTTTTGACCCGTTATATCGATGATGCCCTGCTACTCGGTATAAAAGAAGTAAGTATCTTACATGGAAAAGGTTATGGTATTCTGCGGGAGATTATCCGCGAATATTTGCAGTCGGTGAAAGAAATTGAACGTTTTGGGGATGCTCCGGTGGAATTGGGAGGGGCAGGAATAACCCGGGTTTTTTTCAAATAATACCATTGTAAATGCCGATACTAAATCAAAGCGCTTTTGGGATTGAAATGAACCAAAAGCGCATTTTGATTTTCAATCGGTATAAAAAAAGCTGTCCCTTTCAGAAACAGCTTTTTAAAAAGATTTTTGTCCTTTAAATTAGCATCCACCGGAAGCCACGGTAGCTTTTTTCTTTCTGCGGATGATTACCGGTTTTTTCACTTTCGTTTTTGAAACAGTTGTTTGTGCCGGACTGCTGGCAAGCTTAGCATAGTCATACCGTGGAATGCCGGTAAGATAGCTTTTGTCTTTTTGCGTTTGTGCCAGGTTGTTTTTATGTTTCTGATTACTGTTCCCGGGGAAATTTTGCTGCATGCCGGCCGTATTATTGATGACAAGGGGGAAATAAAAGATACTGCTTCTGAAAAACTGGCTGCTATCCGGGTGAAACTGTCACGCAAGCAACGGCAGGTGATGCAGGAAGTACGCAAGGCTTTTTCACAGGCAAAGAAGTCGGGATGGCTTCCCGAAAATGCCGAAATCACGCTGCGCAACGGACGGGCGGTGATTCCTGTTAAAGCGGCGGATAAAAGGGCATTGAAAGGAATTATTATTGATGAGTCGGCCACCGGACAAACGGTTTTTATTGAGCCGTTAAACAGCTTCGAAGTCTCTAACGAGATTCTGGAACTTGAAAGTGAAGAACGCCGGGAGATCATTGCCATACTGACCCGTTTCAGCGACCGGCTGCGGCCGTATATCGATTCGCTGATAAAGTCATACCGGGTGTTGGGACTTTTTGATTTTATTCGTGCCAAGGCATTGTTCTCGAAAAAAATCGAGGCTTCTTTGCCCATGTTGACTCATGAACGTCATCTTTATCTGAAAAAAGCAGTTCATCCTTTGCTGTTTCTTGCTCATAAAGATTCGGGAAAAACAGTGGTACCTCTTGATATGGAACTTACCAAAGAAAATCGCTTGTTGTTGATTTCCGGACCCAATGCAGGGGGGAAATCGGTTTGTTTGATGACGGTGGGATTATTACAATACATGTTGCAATGTGGGTTGCCGGTTCCGGTTTCGCCTGACAGTAAGTTTCCTGTTTTTGAAAATATTTTCATAGACATAGGAGACGAACAGTCGCTGGAGAATGACCTGAGTACTTACAGCTCGCATCTGCTGAACATGAAATATTTTTTACAGCATGCCAACAGCCGGAGCCTGGTTTTAATTGACGAATTTGGTACGGGTACCGAACCGCAACTGGGATCTGCTATTGCTGAAGCCGTTTTGGAGCAGTTGGTGCATAAACAGACTTTTGGTGTGCTCACAACGCATTACACCAGCCTGAAATTGGCTGCCGACCGGCTTGATGGCGCACAAAACGGAGCCATGCTTTTTGATGTGGAAGCTTTAAAACCGTTGTATCGGTTGAAAACGGGGAAGCCGGGCAGCTCTTTTGCCTTTGAGATAGCACGGAAAATAGGATTTCCGCAGGATGTGCTGAATCGTGCCCGCAAAAAAAGTGGCGGAAAGCACTTGCGTTTTGATACCCAGCTTCAACAACTTGAAGCGGATAAAATTAATCTTTCGCAAAAAGAAAAAGAACTTGCTGAAGCCGATGTCACACTTTCGCAACAGATTGAAAAATACCGGCATTTGACCGAACAACTCGAAAAAGAAAAAAAACAGATTCTTCAGCAGGCAAAAGAAGAAGCATTGGAAATTGTCCGGCAGTCGAACCGTATGATCGAAAATACCATCCGGCAAATCAGGGAAGTACAGGCTGAAAAGGAAACCACACAAAAATTGCGTAAGCAACTCGAAAAACATAAAAGTCAATTAGAGAAATCATTAACAGCTTCACCCAAAACAAAGTATAAAAAAGAGAATTCCCGTAAATCGAAAAACAGGAAAGAGCAGCCGGAAAAAGTGGAAATTTTACCGGATAGACCTTTGCGTCCGGGCGATTTTGTTTTGGTAAAAGACAGCAATACTGTAGGCGAAGTGGTTTCCGTTGAAGGTAAAGACTGTTATGTCAATGTCAATAATATCCGTCTGAAGATTGCCCGGGACAAATTGCAGAGAACAGATAAAAAGCCGGTAACAAAATCACCAAAAGTCAGTCATTCGGGTGTAATGCGTGAGATCAATCAAAAAGCCGCTCACTTTGAACTGACGCTTGATCTGCGTGGCAAACGGGCTGATGAGGCTATGGCGCTTTTGACCCGTTATATCGATGATGCCCTGCTACTCGGTATAAAAGAAGTAAGTATCTTACATGGAAAAGGTTATGGTATTCTGCGGGAGATTATCCGCGAATATTTGCAGTCGGTGAAAGAAATTGAACGTTTTGGGGATGCTCCGGTGGAATTGGGAGGGGCAGGAATAACCCGGGTTTTTTTCAAATAATACCATTGTAAATGCCGATACTAAATCAAAGCGCTTTTGGGATTGAAATGAACCAAAAGCGCATTTTGATTTTCAATCGGTATAAAAAAAGCTGTCCCTTTCAGAAACAGCTTTTTAAAAAGATTTTTGTCCTTTAAATTAGCATCCACCGGAAGCCACGGTAGCTTTTTTCTTTCTGCGGATGATTACCGGTTTTTTCACTTTCGTTTTTGAAACAGTTGTTTGTGCCGGACTGCTGGCAAGCTTAGCATAGTCATACCGTGGAATGCCGGTAAGATAGCTTTTGTCTTTTTGCGTTTGTGCCAGGTTGTTTTTATGTTTCTGATTACTGTTCCCGGGGAAATTTTGCTGCATGCCGGCCGTATTATTGATGACAAGGGGGAAATAAAAGATACTGCTTCTGAAAAACTGGCTGCTATCCGGGTGAAACTGTCACGCAAGCAACGGCAGGTGATGCAGGAAGTACGCAAGGCTTTTTCACAGGCAAAGAAGTCGGGATGGCTTCCCGAAAATGCCGAAATCACGCTGCGCAACGGACGGGCGGTGATTCCTGTTAAAGCGGCGGATAAAAGGGCATTGAAAGGAATTATTATTGATGAGTCGGCCACCGGACAAACGGTTTTTATTGAGCCGTTAAACAGCTTCGAAGTCTCTAACGAGATTCTGGAACTTGAAAGTGAAGAACGCCGGGAGATCATTGCCATACTGACCCGTTTCAGCGACCGGCTGCGGCCGTATATCGATTCGCTGATAAAGTCATACCGGGTGTTGGGACTTTTTGATTTTATTCGTGCCAAGGCATTGTTCTCGAAAAAAATCGAGGCTTCTTTGCCCATGTTGACTCATGAACGTCATCTTTATCTGAAAAAAGCAGTTCATCCTTTGCTGTTTCTTGCTCATAAAGATTCGGGAAAAACAGTGGTACCTCTTGATATGGAACTTACCAAAGAAAATCGCTTGTTGTTGATTTCCGGACCCAATGCAGGGGGGAAATCGGTTTGTTTGATGACGGTGGGATTATTACAATACATGTTGCAATGTGGGTTGCCGGTTCCGGTTTCGCCTGACAGTAAGTTTCCTGTTTTTGAAAATATTTTCATAGACATAGGAGACGAACAGTCGCTGGAGAATGACCTGAGTACTTACAGCTCGCATCTGCTGAACATGAAATATTTTTTACAGCATGCCAACAGCCGGAGCCTGGTTTTAATTGACGAATTTGGTACGGGTACCGAACCGCAACTGGGATCTGCTATTGCTGAAGCCGTTTTGGAGCAGTTGGTGCATAAACAGACTTTTGGTGTGCTCACAACGCATTACACCAGCCTGAAATTGGCTGCCGACCGGCTTGATGGCGCACAAAACGGAGCCATGCTTTTTGATGTGGAAGCTTTAAAACCGTTGTATCGGTTGAAAACGGGGAAGCCGGGCAGCTCTTTTGCCTTTGAGATAGCACGGAAAATAGGATTTCCGCAGGATGTGCTGAATCGTGCCCGCAAAAAAAGTGGCGGAAAGCACTTGCGTTTTGATACCCAGCTTCAACAACTTGAAGCGGATAAAATTAATCTTTCGCAAAAAGAAAAAGAACTTGCTGAAGCCGATGTCACACTTTCGCAACAGATTGAAAAATACCGGCATTTGACCGAACAACTCGAAAAAGAAAAAAAACAGATTCTTCAGCAGGCAAAAGAAGAAGCATTGGAAATTGTCCGGCAGTCGAACCGTATGATCGAAAATACCATCCGGCAAATCAGGGAAGTACAGGCTGAAAAGGAAACCACACAAAAATTGCGTAAGCAACTCGAAAAACATAAAAGTCAATTAGAGAAATCATTAACAGCTTCACCCAAAACAAAGTATAAAAAAGAGAATTCCCGTAAATCGAAAAACAGGAAAGAGCAGCCGGAAAAAGTGGAAATTTTACCGGATAGACCTTTGCGTCCGGGCGATTTTGTTTTGGTAAAAGACAGCAATACTGTAGGCGAAGTGGTTTCCGTTGAAGGTAAAGACTGTTATGTCAATGTCAATAATATCCGTCTGAAGATTGCCCGGGACAAATTGCAGAGAACAGATAAAAAGCCGGTAACAAAATCACCAAAAGTCAGTCATTCGGGTGTAATGCGTGAGATCAATCAAAAAGCCGCTCACTTTGAACTGACGCTTGATCTGCGTGGCAAACGGGCTGATGAGGCTATGGCGCTTTTGACCCGTTATATCGATGATGCCCTGCTACTCGGTATAAAAGAAGTAAGTATCTTACATGGAAAAGGTTATGGTATTCTGCGGGAGATTATCCGCGAATATTTGCAGTCGGTGAAAGAAATTGAACGTTTTGGGGATGCTCCGGTGGAATTGGGAGGGGCAGGAATAACCCGGGTTTTTTTCAAATAATACCATTGTAAATGCCGATACTAAATCAAAGCGCTTTTGGGATTGAAATGAACCAAAAGCGCATTTTGATTTTCAATCGGTATAAAAAAAGCTGTCCCTTTCAGAAACAGCTTTTTAAAAAGATTTTTGTCCTTTAAATTAGCATCCACCGGAAGCCACGGTAGCTTTTTTCTTTCTGCGGATGATTACCGGTTTTTTCACTTTCGTTTTTGAAACAGTTGTTTGTGCCGGACTGCTGGCAAGCTTAGCATAGTCATACCGTGGAATGCCGGTAAGATAGCTTTTGTCTTTTTGCGTTTGTGCCAGGTTGTTTTTATGTTTCTGATAGTAATTATATCCTCCAAGAAGGTATTTTACGTTGTTAAAGCCGGTCATCCTGAACCACATCCACGGGCCATTGGCCTGTAGTTGATCATTACCGTAAAGGACAACAGTAATTCCTTTATCTGCCAATGCTTCCAGGTGTTTGATGTTTTTCTTTTGGGTTAGGTCGTATGCCGAAATATTTTCAGCTCCAGGGATATGTCCGCGGCTAAAAGCAAACTTATTGCGGATATCGATCAGAACGACTTTGGTATTTACCTGGTCGATGACATCGGTAAGCTGATAAGGATAAAAAGCATTGTTTTTATCTTTTAACATTTTTACCGTCTCGTTAATGGTAAGTTGGTACCGGAAACGGGGTTTGTGCAGCGTCAGAAATCCGACAATAATAATGAGCACAAAAATGATGACGGTGATCAGGGTCTTTTTGGGATTATGTTCGTGTTCGTGCATGGTTTTTACTTTTTGATAAAACGATTAACATCCGCCGGAAGCGACGGTAGCTTTCTTTTTTCGCCGTACAACAACTTTGGTTTTTGTGGCTTTGGTCGTTTTTACTTTGGCGCCGGTAAAATAGAGCCGGGCGCCTTGGCGGAATTCATATTTCTCAAAGGCGGTATAAGGTTCACCTTCACCGGGTTCTTTAGGTTGGATAATGGTTTCCATCCAACGGTTAAGCCCACCTTTCATAACATATAAGTCTTTATATCCCAATCTTTTTGCTAAAACCCACATCTGGTCAGCCAAAATTCCGTCGTCCGAAATAAAAACGACTTTTATTCCCGGGATTCCAAAATAATCAGAACCGGAAGGAGAGAGCAGACTGTCGGGTGGCACGTTTACAGCACCAGGCAGGGTAAACCGGGAAAAAGCTTTGGGTGAGCGAACATCCACGATCTCTAATGACGGATCTTTCTGGATGATCATTTTGGCCACCTGATCCGTTGAAACGTACCGGGTAGGCTGTATGATTTCCCATAATAATGTCTCGGGTAATAATGTCTCGGGCGGCGTTTCAGGCAGTGCAGGCTCCTTTTTTATAAAAAGTGTGCCCAATGCCAGTGCCAGCATAAGCAGGGTAAGGAAAATATAATTTCGGTTCATAATGTTAAAATTTATATTCTGTAAAATTTTTCCTGACGCGTTTTTCAATGACCATGGTAATCCAGAAAGCCGCGAGAGCAATTACGGTAAACCCGGCAGCAAACCAGGGCGCCGGAATGCCGGTTACATCGGTCAGCGTGACATGTCCCATGTTGTCGCTGTAATAAAAATCTTTGAACAGCGGGAAAGCCAGGGCGAAAATGTAAATTCCGATGAAAAGGCCGATAGCAAAAAATAAACCGTCCAGTTTACCGATAGCGATAGCTGTGTAACTGGTTCCCGGGCAGAAACCGCCGATGATGAATCCCAGTCCCATGATAACTCCGCCCAGCAACATAGGCTTCAGAAACGTGGGCAGGATAAAAATCTTGCTCAGGTCAAGCCATCCGAAATAATCGAAATAAAGCAGTCCGACCATGGCAACAATTACAGCAGTAAAAAAGACGCGTAGTACAACAAAATTGTAACCGTAAAAAACGCCGGTGATATTGCGTGAAGAGGAAAAACCGGATGCTTCAAGGAGAAATCCAAAAGCGATACCGATGAGTAATGCTATAACAAAACTCCAGTCCCCGTTGATGATTCCGTTAGGTATTAATGGTCCCATTTTGAATTGTTTTTAAGTTTTTAAATCCATAATTTTCTGAAAAACCAGGCTAGAATGTAACCGGTACCGAAGATGGCAAGCATAACCAGTACACCGCCAAAAGCAAAAGTAGCACTTCCGCTCAGCGCGGCCCCGCTGGTACATCCACGTCCGAACTGGCTGCCGATACCGAAGAGAATTCCACCGGCTAAAGCGGCTAATAACCGGGTTTTGTTCGTGATTTTCGGGCTTTTTTCAATCCTGAATTTTTTAACCCTTCCGAAAAGAATCCCGGAAAGAAGTCCGCCGAAGAAAATCCCGAGTGATTCAAAAATCAGCCAATTGTACATGGGAGAATGATCCGGACTGATGAATTTTTTCATGTAGGCATTGTGCTCGGCTTTGGCCGGGGTAATTATCTTGGCGGTGGTGACCACTGTGCTTTTTACTGCTCCGCTGGCACCCAGCCCGCGTCCGGTAATATACACCGTTAACAGGACCAATAATCCCAGCAATACTCCGCCGAGATAAGGATTGATGTAATGGGGTCTGTTATGATTTGTATCCATTTTATTGAGTTTTTATTTTCGGTTTAGTATAAAAATCGTGTAATTTGTCCGGCTTCCACCATAATAAAACGGAAAGCCAGTCCGCCAAACAGAATGAGAAAAGGAGGAAGCCATTTCGGAACATGATAACCGCGCAATTCCAGCGCTTCGAGCGTGGCGGGGAAAGCCAGTCCGAGAATGACGACAAATACCCAGAAAGTAACGGTAAACTCTCCACCGAGAAACAGCGCAGCTGCTTCCTGTTTTACGGCTGTTCCGGCTAAAAATCCCATAAAAAGGTGGATGATTAAGAAAAGTTCGACCAGGATGAGGATCAGGTCAATCCGGCTGATGACTTTTCTTTCCTGTTCACTTTTGGAAATCCACATAATGGCAGCCAGTCCGGTTGAAAGTCCAGAAGTGAGAAACAACGGACCCAGAATGGAAGTGTTCCACAACGGCCTTGCATTAAAAGCGGAAAGTAAAATTCCGGTGTAAACCCCGAGAATAATGGACAGGATCATCATAATCCAGGCAAAAGGAACCCGGTTTTTGATAACCCATCTTTCGAATTTGTTGAGAATTTCCAGTTTCCAGTCCCACTTGGGAAACATCTCTTTCATGTAACTGGCTACCCAGACAAAAGATAACGGGGTAATGACCATGAGGGTCCAGGCTCCCCATGACATGGGCGATGAAAGCCGGATGGTGGTGTAAAGCCGCCAGAAGTAGAGTTTGTGGTGCAAATCGTAAAAGAGAGCGGATAATCCGATGACGAGTGCCAGGGGGGCGATAATGGTTGCCCATTTTACCGTGGCGGGCATCTCTTTTTCTTTTCCTTTTACCACAAAATAGCCTGCAAAAAATAGGATTCCGGCTGCCAGTCCGCCTAAAAACAGATAAAGGGCAATGGGCCAGTGCCAGATGTTCAGGTAAGGATCGATATGTGGAATATGACGTCCGCTGGCAAATAATTCTTCTTTCATTTTAATTGGATTTTAGCAGGTTACATAAGAAAATACAATTGTGGTTTGGTACCGGCTTCAGGAGCCAGAACTTTCCATTTGCGGTCGCGCATGGCAACGGAAACATCGCTGTTGGGATCGTCCAGATCGCCAAAATGCAGGCAATGAGTAGGGCAAACATCCACACAGGCAGGGTTTTGCCCTTTTTCTACCCGGTGAATACAAAAAGTACATTTATCCACGTAACCGTCCGGATGCGGATAACGGGCTTCGTAAGGACAAGATTCAATACAAGCGCCACATCCGATGCACTCATCGTGTGTAACCAGTACAATTCCGCCTTCGGCGATGTGGCTTGCCCCTGTCGGGCAACATCTTACACAGGGTGCATTGTCGCAGTGATTACAGCGCTCTGAGCGAAACTCCAGTTCTACAACGGGATAAGTTCCGCTTACACTTTCCACAATCCAGTCGCGGCAATAACCGTGAGGAACATTATTTTCTGTTTGGCAGGCAACAACGCAGTCGCTGCAGCCGACACATTTTTTAGTGTCAATGGCCATGGCGTATCTCATGCTTTAACCTCCTCTCTGTTTTTTCTGGGATTTTCTTTTAAAAAAGTAACAAAATTGCTTCTCATGCCGGTACCTCCCATAATGGGATCTTCGTAAATTTTGGATACCAGCTCAGAGTCACTGGCTCCACGGCCAAAAGCACGGGTCAGTTTTTTATCGGTTTGTCCAAAACCATGGACCAGATAAACCGAATCCCACCGGATACGTTCAGTAACTCTTACTTTAACAGGAAATGATGAGATAATTCCGTCCTGATTTTTTAACCAAACTTCCTGTCCGTCTTTTAATTCCCACAGATCAGCTACTTTTGGATTTACCCAAACTTTGTTTTCCTTTTTTAAGTCCCAAAGATTGTGGTTGTTGATCGTACGGCTAAAAGTATGCATGGGGGCACGGCCGTAGTTTAACCGGTAGTAGCCTTGTGGCGGTTCCGGATGATGAGTGTAGTTGGGGAACGGATCAAAGCCTTCGGCAGCCAGCTCGGTGGCATACAATTCAATTTTTCCGGTATTGGTGTTGAATTCGTAATCCGGTAAATCCTGCAGATTATATAAATCCTGATACTCACGCGGGAATTTCTTTACCCCGACACGTTTCATCTCTTCAAGGGATGATCCTACTTTTTTGAGCTGCCAGTCAAGGAGTTCTTCGATATTATTCCATTTAAAATAGTCATCCAGTCCGAGACGGTGAGCCAGTTGTTTGGCGATCCACCAGCCGGGTTTGGTGTCATATTTCGGTTTTACTGCCGGCATGCGCAAAGCAAGATAAGGCTCGCGATGGGGCGATGTTCTCAGCGGATCGTAGCGTTCCAGATAAGTACATTCGGGAAGTACCACATCGGCATATCCTGTAATATCCATGGGCATGGTGTCAATGACCACCAGAAAATCCAGGTGATGAATAGCTTCCAGCGTTTTTTTCTGGTCGGGTAACGAAGCCATCAGGTTGGTTCCGTAAACGATCCATCCGCGCAAGTGGCAGTCTAAATCGGGATTCGGAATGGTAGCATCGCAAATCCCGGTGGAAAGTACTTCGGTAACCAGTTTGTATTTGTTTTTCGGGAAAGCATCGCGCCACGACCGTTTGGGTTTGGGATAGGGCGGGTGAGGATAATTGGGCAGATGCACTTTTTCAGGATTGTAAAATCCGCCTCTTCGTCCCCACGATCCCAGCAGGGCATTCAAAATAGCAATAGCCCGGGAGCGTTGGGTATCATCTCCGTACCAGGTTACATGGCGTCCCGGGTGGACAATTACCGAAGGTGCGGCAGCCGCCATTTCTCTTGCTGTACGACGGATTACTTCCGGCTCAATGGTAGTAATGCCATAAGCCCATTCGGGAGTTTTGTCGGCCACATGTTTTTTAAGATCGTCAAAGCCGTAGGTGTATTTTTTTACATACGCTTTATCATATAATTCTTCTTCAATAATCACATTCATCCAGGCCAGCAACAGGGCTATATCGGTAGCCGGTTTAATGGGGAGCCAATATTTGGAGTGAGATGCTGCCGTGGAAAACCGCGGGTCAACAGTAATAATGGTAGCGCCATTATCAAGTGCCTGCGACATTTCCTGTATTTGCCCGTTGTGCATGTTTTCTCCGATGTGCGAGCCAATCAGAACCAGACATTTGGTATCACGGATATCCGTTCTTTCCGGTGAAAGGACTCCTTCGCCATAAGTAGCGGTAAAACCCACTTCGCGTGGTCCGCGACACTGGGCAAAGGACGGGGCGGTAATGTTCGGTGTGCCGTATGCTTTTACCAGGTGGGAAAAAAGTTTTCCGCCGGTGCCGTGGCTAAACAGAGCCAAGCATTCAGGACCGTGTTCCATCCGCAACTTGTCCATTTTTGATGCCACCAGGTCCAGTGCTTCTTTCCAGCTGGCTTTACGGAAATACTGGTATCCGTTTTTGTCAATTTCGCGAATGAGTGGTGTTTTTAACCGGTCTTCATCGTTGTACATTCCGACACCGCCGGTGCCTCTCGGGCAAAGTCGTCCGTTACAGTGCGGATCTTCTTTGTTCCCGATAACTTTTCTGACCCGGCCTTTTTTGTCCACATAAGTCCAGCCGGCACATTTCCAGAAACAAACCTCGCAATAGGTAGGCGTAGCGGTCATGTTTTCATCGCTGACCGGTTCCTGTTCGGCAGAATCAAACAGACTGAGCCCTTTTACTTTTATGGAATGTAATCCGAGAGCTGCAGCGCCGGCACCTGCTGTTGTGATTTTGATAAATTGACGTCTTGTTTTCATCCGGAATATTTTAAATGATCATGTGTTTTTCTTTTGTTTTCTTATAAAAGATCTGAAACTCTGTTTCTTATCTGTTGACATATTAAACAGAATTCAATATAAATATGACTATAGATATATATGCATAGACAAATATATTATCTAATTTTGAAAAAACAGTTTATTTGAATCTGTTCTAAACAAATAGCTTAAATATTGATAATGTGTTGTTTATTGTTTTGGTGGTTTTATGGGGTGAAAAAGATGTAATTGTAATAAGTTGTTATGCAATTAATTGTGTGATTAATTTATAACAAGAATAAATTATCAGGAATTTTCATCTGAAAAATGCCTTATCGGGATAACCGTTTAAAAATTGGGGGATGTAACCATCAAAAACAGGAATGAAATAATGATGGATAGTTCTGGGCAATGGAGAAAAAAGCACAAAAAAAACAGGCTGTGGACCGGGGAAGTCCGACAAGCCTGTTCGTGACAGATTTATACAGTTGTTGAGAAAGGGAGAGCTAATTTGTCAGGGCCATACGGTGATACATGTACAGTGCCACCGGCCGATATAAGGCATGGGCAAATTTTGAAAAAGCAAATAACAAAACCAGCTCCATAGCCATAATGGTGTGGATGATAAAAATGATTTGGTCGAGCATGTCATTTCCGCCGAGAAAAACAGCGGTTTCCATCCAGAATCCGGTAAAGCCTGTTATCCACAACGACCACAGGAAAACCCAGTCGGCCAGTTTGGAATGGGCGTAAGCATCGGTAATTTTGCTAAAACGGTAGTACAATGCCATGGTTGCGCCGTACATCATAAACAATCCGGAAACGGTTCCGAGAATGCGTGACGGCCACCAGACGGTAGTAGCCGGATTTTTCAGTAAAAAGTCGAGAATGGTGGCTAACAGCAATCCGATGAAACCCCACATGATAGACCAGTGAATAAACCAGGGGCGGACAACGGCCGGTTTTTTATACCAAAAGCCGTCTTCTTCGCTGTCGCAGGTCTGGTAACGTTTCATGGTAGTCAGCTCGTTGATGACATATTTTAAAGAAGCAAGTGGCGACGATTTGGGTTTTTCCTTTTTTTCGTGCCGGTAGTTTCGGGACAGATGCCGGAACATATTCCAGAAACCGATAAGCATAAACAGTCCGGTCAGGGCAAAAACCACTTCACCGGTGTTGTGAATGATTTCGAAAGGCATGTACTGGAATATCCAGCGCGAGATGGTCATATCGGGTTTGAGTGTGAGCAGGAAAAAGCCCAAAATTACGGCCAGCAAAATAATGATTGCAATGTACCAGGGATTGTTTTTAAAAATCAGCCGGGTAATGCCGGTAGGCTCGTAATGGGCGATGGCATAGCGTCGCAGGGTGGCCATATAGTCACCGGGGATGGCCTCGCGCGGACAGTGGGCGGTGCAGTCGCCACAGGCGTAGCACATCCACAGGTCTTTGCTGTCGAGTATTTC
Source organism: Candidatus Sulfidibacterium hydrothermale (assembly GCF_020149915.1). Lineage (GTDB taxonomy): Bacteria > Bacteroidota > Bacteroidia > Bacteroidales > F082 > Sulfidibacterium > Sulfidibacterium hydrothermale. The sequence goes on along the minus strand of NZ_CP083760.1, from coordinate 2,627,318 downwards.
ATCTTTTAATCCGAGCATGCCGTAACGAATGTACATCCTCGGGAAATTGGCGTTTTCATCCGTCAGGTTGCAGACGGCTGTACAGTTACCGCAACTGTAGCATGCCTGAAAATCTGCCGTTCCGTATTTTTGCAGTTCTTTGGCGAATGTCGGATCTATCTTAGCCATTGTCTTTTATTTTATAATAAAAATATTCTTCGTTATCATCCGGTTCACCGGCTTCCACAAAGCCGTATTTCAATAAACTCATCAGGTAAAACAAGACTTCGTCTGTCGGCTTTTGAAGAACTTCCGCCAGCTGGGGCACTGTTTTTGGACTTTCGCGCAAAGCATTCAACAGCGCTTTTTTCATCTGGTTGAAATATTTCAGGTTTTCTTTAACGCTTTGGGGTACCGTGCGCTTTTCTTTGATGTATTTGATGGTTTTTCCCTTGATAATTTCCATGATGTCAATTTTTAATCGTGTGTTAACAAAACATCAATCATGCTTTCCACTTCTTCGTCGGACAATCCGACAAGGTTCAGTGCATTGGAAGGACATACCGGCAGGCACATACCGCATCCTTTACAAACGGCAGGATTTACTTTTGCTACGGTTTTGCCGTCGATTTCCACTTTTTCGAAAGCATCGAAAGGACAGGCTTCCGCGCATTTTCCGCACCATTCGCAAAGGGTGGTGTCCACGGTGGCAATGGTGGGTTCCAGGTCGAGTTCGCCGGAACTGATGAGTGAAAAGCTCTTGGATGCTGCCGACAGGGCCGAATTCATGGATTCCATGATATTTTTTGGGCCCTGGCTGGCTCCGGCAATGGTTACTCCGTCGATTACCGTTTCCACCGGACGCAGTTTCATGTGGATTTCGTTGAAAAATTTGTCACGTCCGCGGGGAATCTTCAGCAGATTGCCGATGGAATTGTCTTTGCGCGGCACCATGCCGGTAACAAGAACCACGAGGTCGGCTTCTACCGACAGCTCTTTTTTACCGGTAAGCACGTCTTCGATGGTGACGATGGTTTTGTCGCCTTTTTTCTCCACTTTGGGCGGATCGTATTCGAACGACTGCAGGTAAATGTCGCCGTTTTTACACGATTCTTCGTAGATGAGTTCCTGTTTTCCGTAGGTTCGTATTCCTCGCGTAAAATGATAATTGTAAACTTCGTTGTATTTCTTTTTAACGGTGTTGGCCGTGTGAATTACCGAAGTACAGCAGTAACGCGAGCAGTATTTGTTTTCACCGTCCACCTGGCGACTGCCGACACAATAAATATAAGCGACGTTTTTTATTTTTTTGTCTTTGTATATCAATTCTTTATCGCAGATATGGACAATCCGTTTAAACTGCGGAAAAGTGACCACATTGTCGATTTCGCCGTAGCCGAATTCACCTTTTTTGGGCTCGTATGGGTCGAAACCGGTGGCCAGCAGGATAGAACCCACGCGAAGCGTCAGCGTTTCGGCTTTCTGGCTGAAGTCGATGCTTTCGCAAACGGCTTCGCAGGCACCGCAGCGGGTACAGTTTTTTATGTCGATAACCGGTAAGTGCGGATATTCACTCGGGTAATTGTGGTAAATGGCTTTCCGGTTGGTGATGTTGAAGTTAAATTCGTCGGGTACGACCACCGGACATACTTCAATGGCTTTTTGAAGCTGGCCTTTGTTGCAGTGTTTTTTGATGTAGCGGGGGGTGATTTTCACTTTCAGGGTGAAATTTCCGACACTGCCTGAATTTTCGATGACTTCGGCCCCGGTAAACAGAGTTACTTTATCGAGTTTCATCACTTCGTCGTACAACCGGGTTACCAGCTCTTTTCCGGTTTCTTCGGTAGTACAGAGGTTGTCCCATTGTGAAACACGGCCGCCCACAAAATGTTCGCGTTCGATAAGATACACGTCGGTGCCGGCTTCGGCAAATTCGATGGCGGCCCGCATGCCGGCTACTCCGGCACCGATAACTGCCACGGCATTCACCGCTTCGACCTTCACCGGTTCGAGCGAGTGGGCATAACGCACCTTGGCAATGGCTGCTTTTACCACTTTAACCGCTTTTTCGGTAGCACCGGCTTTGTTGTCGGAATGGGCCCACGAAACCTGTTCGCGGATGTTGGCGTGAACGTAGTTGTACTTGTTCATGCCGGCACGTTCGACTGCCGCACGGAAAGTAAGCAGATGCAGCTTGGGCGAACAGGAAGCTACCACTACGCCGTCGAGCTGGTTTTCTTTGATGTCTTCCACCATTTCTTTCTGGTTGGAATCGGCGCAGGCAAACATGGTGGTTTTGGCAAGAAAAACACCTTCTTCTTTTTCTACGGCTTTTCTGACTTTTTCCACATCCACATAGTCGGAAATGTTTCCGCCGCAGTGACAGATATAAACACCTATTTTCTTTTTCATGAGACAGCCCTCCTTAAATAGCTTGTTGTTTGTGCCGAAGCGGAGCCTCCGGATAAAATGGAATCGGGGATGTCCATGGGCCCCGAAGCAGTTCCGGCCACAAAAACGCCGTCGATACTGGTTTTTGCCGGACTGGCCAACAGGTCTTTCTGTTTGATAAAATGAAATTCGTCAAGCCGAAGTTCTTCGTTTTCGAATTTGTCGGAAATGCCTTCGTTAGGAAGAACGCCTACGGAAAGTACCACGAGGTCGTGTTCGGCTTCTTTCACTTTTCCGTCCACAATATCTTCGTAACGTAAAATCAGGTTTCCGTTTTCTTTTTCTTTAATACGGGCTACTTTTCCTTTTACAAACTCCACGCCCATGTCTTGTGCCTGTGCATAGAACTCGTTAAATCCTTTTCCGAAAGCCCGGATGTTCAGGTAATAAAGCGTGATGTCGGCCATGGGTAATGCACCCATAAGCAATTGGGCCTGTTTGATGGAATACATGCAGCACACCTGTGAGCAGATGGGGTTTCCGACGCTGTGGTCGCGCGAGCCGGTACATAAAACGTAAGCAATGTTGTCGGGGATTTTTCCGTCGCCGGGACGCAAAATGGTGTTGAACGGGCGGGTAGGAGCCAGCTCGCGTTCCATTTGCATGGAAGTGATCACGTTTTTGTATTTTCCGTAACCGTAACGCGGGATTTTTAAGGGATCGAACAGGTTGAAACCGGTGGCAATCACCACGGCTTTGACTTTCACGAGAAGGTTTTCTTCGGTTTGGGTGAAGTCGATGCACTTGGTAGGACACGCCCGTTCGCAGGCACCGCACAAAATGCAGTTGTCCATGTCGATGGCGGCCACACGCGGGCTGGCGATGCTGAAGGGGATGTAAGCGGCTTTGCGTCCGGTGAGTCCGTACTGGTATTCATCGGTAACACTTACCGGACAGGCTTCTTCGCACAACTGGCATCCGGTGCAGTCTTCCATGATAACATACCGGGGCTTTTTTAAAATACGTGCTTCAAAATCATGTTCGCCTTTTTTGGTAATACTTTTTGCTTCGGTACTGGTAAAAATGTCGATGTTCGGGTGGCGGGCAATTTCGGAAACCTTAGGAGTGGTGATACAGGCTGCACAGTCGAGGGTAGGAAAGACTTTGCTCAGCAGTATCATTTTTCCGCCGATGGAAAGTTCTTTTTCTATCAGCAGGATTTTGTATCCGAGGTTGGCGAGGTTCAGGGCAGCTTCGCCGCCGGCAATTCCGCCGCCCACTACCAGCACATCGTATTCCAGTTGTTTTTCCTGATTCATCATGGTTGTTTTTTTGCACTTTCCGACAAGTAAGCTGAAAAGCTTTTGATGTGTTTTACAAAAGGTTCGCTGCACACCGAGCAGATGGCGGCCATTTTCAGCCGGGCAGGATCAATGCCTTTTTCTTTCATCTGTTCCATGGTTTTCCGGACGATTTCACCGGTTTTTTCCGTGCAGCTTTCCCCGTAAGGGCAATCGGTACCGTCAGCAGCGATAAAAACCCCGTCGAATCCCTGTTCAAGGGCGTGCAGTATCCAACGGGATTTGATGGCGCTTGAACAGGGAACGGGAATGGTGTAAACTGTTGGCGGATAGTGAAGTTTGAGCAGCCCGGCCATGTCAATGGCGGGATCGGAGATTTTTTCCGTGGAAAAAACCAGAATCTTCGGAGCTGCCGATACTTTTTCTCTATCCATTTTATTTTCTTAACAAGATTCTGTAAAAGCCTGATTCTTCAATGGTTCCGAGATATTCGAATCCTTTTTTGTTGCACCATTTGGGGATGTCCCTTTTGGTTCCTTCGTCAGCAGAAAGTACTTCCATAACCTGACCTTTTTCAATTTGTCCGATGGCTTTTTTTGCTGCCAGCAGTGGGCCGGGGCAGGATGTTCCGCGTGCATCTACCGATTTGTCAATTTTAATGCTTTTTAATTCTTCTACATTCATGGTTTTATATTTTTGGGGTTAAATAAACAAGTTAACATCTGATTCTTCGGCGGCGGTGATGTATTCGCCAATGCCTACAATGTCGTCGGCGAGATCGATGAAATCATCTATTTTTTCACCGTGCCATACCTTGCCAGCAAAACCGCAAATGTGAATTTTTACATTGGTCATTTCTTTGGCTGTACGGAAAGCTTCCGTCCAGTGGGGAGCATTCAGCCGCTTGAGTGAAGCCAGAAATTCATCTTTTTTGTCCGTGATTTCCGCTACCCGGTCGTTGACTTGTGCATTTTCTTTTTTAAATGCAAAGGCTGCCTGAAGCAGAACGAAAATTTCCACATCCATATCTTCAGCAGCGGCTCCGCCAAGAATTACTCCTGCGGCAGTCAGTTTGTCCACACTTCCTGAGAAGAGTGCCAAGGTCATTTTTTTGTTTGCCATTTTTGTGTCCTCCTCTTTTTAATTAGTTATTTTTTTAACAATGCAAAATTACAGGGCGCAAGAGGGGGAAACAAGAAAACCCGCGTGATGTTGGTTGCAATAAATTGTGATTTATGTCACAATATGTCTTACATTTGTAAAAAAAATTTATGAAGTCAGTTAGTTGTTCGGTGTGCCTGCTGAAGTCGGAAGCCGTGAAGAATCTGGATATTCCCGAATTGAATATGTTAGGAAGCAGTTGTGTGGAAGCCGCTTTTAAAAAAGGAGAAACGATTTTCAAGCAAAATGCGCTCTCTTCCAATATCATATACTTACAAACGGGTTTGGTGAAATTGACCATGGAAGGGCCCCAACGAACGCAAATCCTGCGCCTGAAAAAAGCACCCTGCTATCTGGGGCTTCCTACCACTATGGGTGATAAGATCAACCATTACTCGGCAATAGCTTTAGAGCCGTCTTCGGCTTGTTTCATTGATATACACATCTTTAAAAAGTTGTTGAATGTTAATCCTGAATTCTCGTATGAGATTTTGATGGGGGTATGCAAAAATGAACTGGAGCAGTTTCATCGTTGTTTGCATTTGGTACAAAGTCAAATATATGGCCGGCTGGCGGGTACTTTACTCTATTTATCTGAGGAAATCTATAATTCGGATGAGTATGATTTGCCTCTGAGCCGGAATGATATGGCCGATTTGGTTTGTACTTCGCGTGAAACCATCAGCCGGCTTTTAAATACGCTATCCAAAGAAGGGATTATCACGGTTCACGGAAAGCATATTCGCATTCTGGACCGTTCGCGATTGCAGAAAATAAAAGAAAACGGTTAGAACCAAAAACCAATGTTGATAAAAGCTTGCAACCTTTTCCACTGGTTGGAGCTCATGATTGTTAATTCCAGCGGACCAATAAAACTATCATAACTGTAAGTTACTCCATAACCGATCATGAATGTTTCGGAGGTAAATAGGTCGTCGAGTGACATGGCATTGTTCCCCAGGTCACAACGGGCAATTATGTAATGTTTTTTGGCAAACTGATATTGCAGTTTGGCTTTGAATATAGCGGCATAAAGACCTCCTTGCTGGCTAAATTTTACCCCGGTAAAATCCTGATAGTTTTCAATGTAGTTGGAAGTGTTCAGCCCGCCGAAAGTAAAAAAGTTTTGTATCGGTGGTAGTTTATCGCCCCGTACTGTGGCTCCCAGAAAAATACCGGGCCGTAATGAAAATTTTTGTCCTATAGGAAGAGCCTGGTTGTATTTAAAATAGACAATTAATGCATTTCCAAAAACATCTTTTATCCAGCTGTTCGACAGCGGCATAACGTATTTCGCCATTAAGGTAGACTGGAATCCTCTTCGCGGATAAAGTTTGTTGTCGTAAGTATCAGAACGAAAAGAGAGGAAAAGATTTCCGTAACTGTTAAAGCTGGAAACCAAATCCGATTCGTAAGTAGTGTCGTATTGCATTCGGAAGCGGAAATATTCATATTGAAATCCTGCTCTGAAGTTGTAAATATTTTTTACCGTGGCATTCATAAAAACGGCACCCGAAAAGTTGGTGAAACTTACTTCATCGGTTTTTACATCGTTTTTATAGGTATCAAAATCAAATTCATAAAAATTTGTAGTAATTCCCAATCCGGGTGACCGGCCATTTTCGACCAGGAACAAGGTGCGCAATCGTGGATTGGGACCCAGTACAGCATCGGTATAAAGCTTAGTGCCGCGTACCAGATTCCGGAAAGTAGCCCCTACCAGAATGCTTCCTGAATAATCGTTGTCGTAATGTACCGAAGCGCGGATAGTTCCCAGACTTTTTTCTTTTAAATTCAGGATAAGCCTTACACTGTCATTGTCTCCCTGAAGTTCATAAAAAACATGGTCGAAATAATTGGTTCCGTAAGTGTAATTGATTCTGTCTTCTAATTTCTTTAAGCTGATTTTTTTATGAATAATATCTTTGAAATAATGTCCAACAAACTGGGGCTTTAACTGTTTTAATCCGTTAATCTGAATATCGTTGATGTAAATGGAATCCAGCGGACGGGCATCGCATTTGTTGGCCGGAATAAATTGAATTGCATTGAGCGAATCGGCCAGCCTTTTAAGCTGCTGATAATGTTGCCGGGCTACTCTTTCTCCAATGGCCATAATGGAATCGTATTTGGTGAAATCCATCATGCCATAGTTCATTTTGATATTGATTAAAAGATCGGTGTTTTTATAGGCTTGTTCGTTGGCTGCCACCCGGTTGAAAGAGATAACCTGATCAAGGATCTTGGTAAAAGTATCCAGTTTCTTGATGTCTTTGGTGAGTCCTTGTTGCACATTTCCTCCGATGATGAATTGTGCTCCGGCTTTTTTTACGTTAATCACCGGAAAATTATTGACTACGCCACCATCTACAAGATAATGTCCCTGATAATAGGTTGGGGTAAAATAGCCGGGAATAGACATGCTGGCCCTGACTGCCATGGGCAGATAACCCGACCGGAGCTCAATGGCTTTTCCGGTTAACAAATCGGTTCCCATACATAAAAACGGAATGGGGAGGTTATTAAAATCCCGGGTTTTATAAGCCACGTTAAGGGTGTGATTCAGCATCAGGTTCACATCCTGACCTTCGTAGAGGGCTTCTTTCAGAGCAACGGATTTTTTCTTTAGCGGTAAGCTGATAATGTAATTCTCTGCATATTCTTTGTCTTCAAAATTGATGTATCGCCGCTCAATTTTGTCTGTAAGCAGGGCGTCCCAGTCCTGTTCACGAATGATCTTTGCAATGGTGTCAGGAGCATAGCCTACGGCATATAAAGAGCCAATGATGCTTCCAATGCTGGTTCCGCCAATATAGTCAATATGAAGATTTACTTCCTGTAAAACCTTTAATAAACCAATGTATGCAAAACCTTTAGCCCCTCCGCCACTTAAAACCAATCCCACTTTAGGACGAACACGTTTTGTTGGAACGGAGTCCTTCACCTGACCGTATAAGTTACCGGTGATTACAATGGAAAGAATACCAAAAAGGAGTAAAATTTTTTTCATGTGCAGGGACTTTATTCTTTGATAATGTAACTTTGGTTTGCTGTTTTTTGTGAAGTTTTTAATTGTTTTTTAGTCAGGTTTTCCAAAAAAAGGTTGCCAGACGAACAAATTTATGCAAATATATCAATATTGTTAATATTAACGGAAAGGGTAATCCTGCTTTTGCATTTTCGTTACTTTTGGTTTCTGTAAAAAGCGATTTTAAGAGAAAACAATGGAATCAATTAAAGAAATATTCAGGATTGGCCGCGGGCCTTCCAGCAGCCACACCATGGGACCGGTGCGGGCTGCCAAAAGATACAGAAAACGGCATCCGGAAGCCCGTTCGTTCCGCGTAACGCTTTACGGTAGTCTGGCCTTGACCGGAAAAGGACATTTAACCGATGTTTCGGTCATGCGTGAATTGGAACCGGCTCATGTGGAGATTGTCTGGAAAAAGAACGAATCCAAACCGTTTCATCCCAATGCCTTGACCTTTGAAGTAGCCGATGCCGGTCAGCCTGCCGACCTTTGGCTGGTTTATAGCGTGGGGGGCGGTAAGATTGTGGATGAACAAACCAAAGACCAGCAGGCCGTACATGTTTATTCACAGGAGAATATGCAAGATGTACTGGATTATTATAAAAAAACCGGAAAAACTTTTTGGGAACTGGTTTTTGAAACGGAAGGAGATCCTATCCGCTCATATCTTGCACAGGTTTGGGAGGTGATGAAAAGTGCTATCGAAAAAGGATTGAAACACGAAGGATTATTGCCCGGCGGATTGAAATTGCAACGAAAAGCGGCATCATATTATGCTAAATCGTTGGGATTGAAAGATTATGCGCGTGTAACCAGCCGGATCTTTTCCTATGCACTTGCCGTGGCAGAAGAAAATGCTTCGGGCGGAGAGGTGGTTACGGCTCCGACTTGTGGTTCTGCCGGTATCTTGCCGGCTGTTTTAAAAATGAGTCAGGAACATTTTAAGATCAGTGACGAGAAAGTTATCCGGGCGTTAGCCACGGCCGGATTGATTGGAAATATCGTAAAACACAATGCTTCGATTTCAGGAGCTGAAGTAGGATGCCAGGGCGAAGTAGGGACGGCCTGTGCCATGGCTGCGGCTGCCGCTACGCAGATAGGCGGCGGAACTCCGGCACAAATTGAATATGCTGCCGAAATGGGACTGGAACATCACCTTGGTCTTACTTGTGATCCGGTAAATGGCCTGGTACAAATCCCTTGTATTGAGCGAAATGTGCATGCAGCAGTTCGTGCTTTTGATGCAGCCCGCTATTCTATTCTGTCTGATGGCAGGCATTTTATCAGTTTTGACACGGTTACCCGTGTGATGAAACAGACCGGAAAAGATTTGCCTAGTCTTTATAAAGAAACTTCGCTGGGCGGCCTGGCTGTTTTTGGAGATAAAGATTTTGTGGACAATTAATGTAAAATATCAGATTAAAAAAAAGGCCGTCAACTTCTTGACGGCCTTTGTATTTTTCCGGTTAATCTTCTCTTTTTCGTAACATCATAATGGCTTTTTCCGCCGCTTTAATAATTACCGGTTTGGTAGGTGCGCCGGTAAGTAATGGATGGGTGCCGATTTGGAATGAGATCAGTTCGTACACCGTGATGTACTTTTGAATGGCCAGGCTTAGTGTGTTGATGATCTCTGCGGCAGATGGTCCTCCCCAAACTTCTGCACCCAGAATGGCTCCGTCGCAGGGAGAAAAGTTCAATCGCACTGTGAGGGGGGATGCATCAGGTAAGGTTCCCGGGTGCCGGTCCACATCTGTGAATTCGGCCGTCAGAAAATCAACGTGGGCATCTTTGCCCGTGTTTTCATTGATCCCGGCGGAAGCCATGGTCAGTCCGTTAATTTTAGTGGAAAATACCGCAATGGTTCCTTTGAAATGTTTTCGGATACGGATCCCAAACAGGTTGTAGCCAAGTACCCGTGCTTCGGCAGTAGCGGTGGAAGCCAGCATGATATGGTCGCTGCGGCCTGTCAGAAATCCGATAGTCTGGGAGCAATCGCCGACGGCACAAACATCCTTTATGGAAGTTCTTTCGTAGCTGTCCACTTTAATGGCTCCCATGACGTTGAGCGGTAAGCCTACTTTAACGGCCAGGTCGGTGTTGGGTTTGTATCCAACAGAAAGGATAACCGCTTCTGCCGGAATTTCTTTCCCGTTACTCAGAATAACTTTTTCCACTTTACCGTTGCTTCCGGCAATTTCTTTTACCAACGATGCGGTGAGAACATTTACGCGGGTTTTCCGCAACTGTTCTGTGGCAATTTTGCTCAGTTTGACAGAAAATGCTTTGGAAAAACATTGCGATTCGCTTTCAATAAGGGTAATCTCCTTGTCGGGATATGCTGCCAGTTGTTCTGCCACCTCAGCTCCAATAAATCCTCCTCCGACAATTACAATTCTTTTTTTCTGTTGTAATTTTTCAAAAAGTTCGCTGATATACTGGTAGCTTTTTTTGACGTAAAAGACATTTTCCAGATCGTGTCCTTTGATAAAAGTGGCTTTTATCGGGATCGAGCCGGTGGCAAAAACCAGTTTGTCATATCCGTAGCGCGTTTCCGATTGGCCAACAACATATTTTTCTTTCAGGTTCACATCGGTTACGGCATCGACAATTACTTCACCGCCCAGATCGAGTAAGGGTTTTGGCCCCATGGCATCGGCCTCAACCGAGTTCAGTTTGTTAAAGATATAAGGAATTCCGCAGGGAACCAATCCCTTTTCTTCTTTGGTTAACATCAGGACTGATTTTTCCGGAAAATATTTTTTTACGGTTACTCCGGTTACAATTCCGGAAGGCCCGGCACCTATGATAATTACATCGTACTTTTTCATTTTGAACAGATTTAAATTGTTAAATAATTAACAATGCAAAAGTAATTAAAAATTATTCCCTTTTGCTTAAGAGTAATATTTTTTTAACAAAGTTTAATACCGGATTACTTTTTTGGCGTGGCAAAGAATTTTTACGGCTTATCCCTTTTTGTTTGGCTTACTGCCCGCAAACAGATTACAATGTGGTAAAATAAAAAAGGAGACCCGTTATGGATCTCCTTTTTTCAGAAATTATGTTTTATACAGGAATTAAACCTGTCCACTTGCTTTAAGTTCTTCTTCGGCAAGTTTTTTATCGGTTTTATCTACAATAAAGCCTTCCACGCCTACGATTTTACCATTTTCGTAAACCGGAGTCATGGTGATATGGTGATAGCCGATAGAACCATCTTTACAATACCGGCGGGTGATACCAAACGGAATGGTTTCCCCTTTGAGTACCCGTTCAAATGATTTTTTCAGGGCTTCAAAATCCTCTTTAGTCCGGCTCAGAGAATAATGTTTCCCGATAATTTCATCTTTTGAATCGTATTTATACAATTTGACATAAGTGTCATTTACATCCTGATAAAAACCGTCTTTGTCGATCCGGTAATAGCCTACTTCTTTTGACGATTTCATCATTTTGTAAAAGTCATCGTTTTTATCTCCGGAGGCGATTTTCTTTTCGAGGGCTTTTTCGGCTTCTACCTGAGCGGTAATATCCATAATAAAGCCTTCCACTCCGATAATATTTCCGTCTTTATCGTAATAAGGAGCTGCTGAAACGGTATGGTATCCGATAGAACCATCTTTACAAACACGTTCTACCCGTTCGCCGGTAATGGTTTCGCCGGATAGTACGCGGTTCACCAGTTTCATGATTTTCTCTTTTCCTTCCGGGGTTCTGTCTTTTGTTACATGTGAACCGATTACGCTGTTTTTATCTACACATTTGTACAGGTTCAGCCATACATCGTTTACTTCTTCGTAGTTTCCGTCTTTGTTAATACGGAAGTAACCCACATTCGATTTCAGCAGTTTTTCGCGTAACCGGGTTGATTCGGTATCGATTCCCAGTTTTTCCACTACATCTTCGAAAGCATGTTCAAACATTCCTTCTTTTTCAATAGAACCGCGTCCGCTAATTCCTTTACGGCTTTCGATCAGAGCTACTTTCAGATTTTCTTCCAGTGCAATTTCGGCGTCTTCATCCGACATTTCTTCCCAACCGGTGATCATCGCCTTGATAGCTGATAACGGCCGGTGACCTGTGGTGGTCAGATAAACATGGCCGATCACAAAACCGAGCAACAGAAAAGCTCCGGCAGTGTGCAGATAGGCAATGGGGCCTAAATCATGTATGGCGCCGTGGTTAACAATATAAACATAGTACATGTATAGCAAACCACTAAAAACGACAACCGGAATAATCAGAATGCGAAGCCCGAGATAAGTCAGACGTTGTAACGGATTAAATTTGTTGTATACTGTTTTTCGTGTGGGGTGAGGCGCATGCCGGAAAATACCGGTGATATAATATTCAATTTGCGCTTTCAACATTTTGGTAGAAGGAATATACTGCCGCCATTCGCCGGTGGTCAGATTCCAAAATTGGGTAAAGACAATCAGGATAATGAAAGCCCAGGCAAGGTTGCGGTGAAAAAGCACGGCTTGTTCGTATCCGAAGAGGTGATAAACACCATGAACTTCAAAACCTGTTAAAGCGAGCAACAAAATCAATGCAGCCTGTGTCCAGTGCCAAAACCGTTCGTATCGTTTATAAATTAATACCCTTTTCATAAGTCAAAGATTTTTTAATTATTTTTTTTGTTGCTAACAATCCTTAAGAAGCCGTGAACGCTTACGCCAATAAGTACCAGGATGATAAAGATCATACCAGCATGGTCGAGCAGTGAGTTATGATCTCTTCCCGGGAGATAAAAACCGGTCAGATTTTTCAGACGGCTGTCCTGCGCATTGTGGCAATCGGTGCACTGCAGGGCTTTGTCTTCCGGAGAAACTTCGTGGTTCAGAGGCCACATGGTTTCTGTTTTCAGGAATGAATAATGTCCGCTGTAAGGAAGTCCGATATATTTCATACCATGAGCGGCAGATTCGTTCCAGTTGAAATCGGCCCAAAGCGCTCCGCTTCCTTTAATACGGCTAGCCAGCATGGGTTGAATCAGAATATCGTTCACCGGATCAAACGGTTGTTTTCCGCGCATGATTTTTACCGGCCATATTTTTGAAGGATGTTTCGGGTCAGCCGGATTCACATTATCCTGATAAGATCCGAATAATGGGTTAAGAACCAATACTTTTGTAGTGTCTTTAATTTTGTCATGCAACAAGTGATGGTTAGCAGTTCCATTGAACCACACATATTCAGGTTTTACATCTTTTTTAAAGACAGCGGTTCCGTGACGGGAGTCGAACTGAATTTCCACGTGTTTGTAAACTCTTCCGTCATAAGTATAGGTGGTGTCTTTATGCAAGACTTTATCAAAAATCGGTTTTCCGTTTTTGTTCATTTTGGTTGCTGTTGACCAGTCCCAGATAATTTTGGTCGGAGCCATTTTGGCGTATTCAGGAATATGACAGGTCTGGCAAGCAACGGTTTTGAAGTGGTTATTTAACAGTTTGCTTTTGTGCGGATGAGAAGTGTGACATTCTACACAGGTAGCCCGGTTGTGTGCCGACGATGCTACCGTATATAAATGTCCGGTAATATTATGGTTTTCCGTTTTATGACAATCCTGGCAACGTAAATTTTCGGCATCTTTTCCTTTGGAGGCCATGTGTACATCTACATTACGGGTACAATGCAACAGCCCCATTTCCAAGTCGCCGTGTTTTACATTATTGCCACCACCACCAACAAAGTGACACTGACCACAATTGCGTTTGTGTGGCGGGCCTACATGTTGGGCTACGTAATTCAAATCTACTCCCAGTGCCGGCAAACCCGCTTTCGGATTATTGGCTCCTTTACAGGGATTGGATTTGTGGTAGGTTCCCGTGTTATCGTGACAAACCACACAGTCAATATTATTTTGGTTGTGGAAGTCGAAATTCTTGTTGGAATAACCGTAACCGGCATGACACATGGAACAGAGGTTCTCGTTAGAGTTGATGCCGATACAAAAATCGTTCATCAGGTTCCTTTTCCCCAGTTCAAAAACACCTCTTCCCGGAATGGTGTCCTTTTGCAACCAAAGCCAGTGCGGAGTTTTCATGAACTCTTTACCGCGTCCATTATGACAGCTTAAACAAGCTTTGGTCATGTCTTGCGGTGTTTTAAACTTTTGCTGCAATACAGCAAACTTCGAGTGGTCTACCGGAATCGAGTCGCGTTTGATCTCGATCTTCTTCTCGGAATAATAGTCCCTGTCCTTATCGCTGTTATAGGTAAAAACAATCCAAAAGATTACAATCCAGGGGACAATTATAATCAGGATAATTTCGAAAAACTTTTTCATAGGTTATTTCTTTTCTGGAATATGCTGCAAATCTATTAAACTTCTATCATAATGTTAGCCTAATCAATTATTTGTAATACATTTAAATAGGATTGATAATTCAATTTATTACGCATGCGTAATAAATTGTAAACCTGTTTTTTAACCGGTATGAAAAAGAACGGAAAAAATAATAAAAACCTGTTTTTTTAATTTATTCTCGCTCTAAATTTTTCTTTTTTTTCCGGAACAGGCTATAACAGGCGTTGAATTTCCTTATGCAGGAACTCTGCCAGTAGGGGGAGTCGTTCTTCGT